>JAJZBI010000009.1:0-9821 GCA_021798985.1 Actinomycetes bacterium | reverse complement strand
CGTGGTTCCAGCACACGCCGTCATCGGCGTGGTTCCAGCACACGCCGTCATCGGCGTGGTTCCAGCACACGCCGTCATCGGCGTGGTTCCAGCACACGCCGTCATCGGCGTGGTTCCAGCACACGCCGTCCGCCTTGTTCCAGCAGACCCCGTCACTCGCGATCGCCTCGCCGAAAACCGAGCTCACCATCCGCGACCAGCGGCTCGCCGCCTTGCGGACCGTCACGGTGCGGGCCCCATCCGTCCACTGCATGCTCATGTCTGTGCCCTTTCCCTCTACCCACGCGACGTAGGCATGTCGTTTTTAAGCTCACCGCAAAGCTGAGCGGTGTCGTACTGGCCGGCGACATTTTGGAACACCTTTAGCCTGGACTCAAGTGCATCCGGCTAACGAATAGACAAATTTCTTTCGCGAGAACGCGACTGTTCGGTGCTGAATGCAAGCGGGCGGATCGGGAGCTGCGCCTTCGAACATTGCCCGATTATTCCGCTTGAATGTTCGTCTGCCCGGTGCCGTGCCGACCACCTCGCGATCGATCACGTGCGCGGGCCACTTGACCACGGAACGTGCAGGTCAACCGCGCTACGCGGTCGACACGGCACGGAGTGCGCCACGGGTCAGGCACGACCCGGTGACGTCGCCCACCGAGGCCGCCCACAGCGCATCGCCAATCCCCGGACCGGCGCTCGGGACCTGCCACTGAGCGTGTTTAGCGCGCTGCTTTTGGTGCACTTTTTTTATCGCACCGAGCATCAATGACGCACTCCGTGCTGTCGTCTGGCCACGCTCAGTGATTGACGAATGCTAGGCCGTCGCGGCGCGCAAACTAAATGCTTAAAAAAAGAGATCGCTACGGGTCGATTTTAAAACGCCTCGGAGATGATGCGCCCAAGCACACCGCTACGACCAGGGCAGAGCACTCGGGTCTAATGGCCCGGGGAAAAGGTCCCGGCGCACGACGCGACGAGCGGTGCCCGCGCGACTTAACGCTCCGTCTTCGCGACGCCCATGCGCTATCGGGCAACGCTTTGTCAACGCACCACGCAAGTTCCCCCGAGTAGGTTTTGCGGAGCGCGGGTGAATGACAACAGCGTAGTTTTGCGATGCCGGGCGGCGATGGAACAAACTTGTGCCACAGGACTTTCACTCCCGCCCCGGCCCCGGAGGACCGCCCGTGAGCACGCCCAACCCCCTCGCTGCCTGGGCCGATGGCCTGGCGAGCATTGCCACGGACAGCGGCGAGGTCCTGGAGGTCTTCTTCGCCGTGCCGCGCCTTGGCGCGCCGACCACGCCGGCTCCCGCCGCGGGCGATCCCCCGGTGCGTGTCGATGCACGCCGTGGCGTCGAAATCCGCGCGCGGCGCGTCGTCATCGCCGACCTCGAGGCACCGCCTGGCGACGCCGCCGACGCCTATCTCCGCCTGCATCTGCTCTCCCATCGCCTCGTCCAGCCGAACACAATCAACCTCACCGGCCTCTTTGGCGTGCTCGGCAATGTCGCGTGGACCAACCTCGGCCCGGTCCCTCTCGGCCGCCTCGACGCGCTACGCGAGCGCTGCCGCCGAGACGGCACCGTGCTCTCCGTCGAGGCGATCGACAAGTTCCCCAAGATGAGCGACTACGTCGTCCCGGCGGGCGTGCGGATCGCAGACGCACGACGGGTCCGTCTCGGCGCGCACCTTGCGAGCGGGACCGTCGTCATGCACGAAGGCTTCGTCAACTTCAACGCCGGAACCCTCGGCGCGGCGATGATCGAAGGGCGGGTCAGCCAAGGCGTGGTCCTCGACGACGGCACCGACATCGGGGGCGGCGCGTCGATCATGGGCACCTTGTCGGGAGGGGGAACCGAGGTCATCCGCATCGGGAAGAACTGCCTGCTCGGCGCCAACGCGGGTCTCGGCATCTCGCTTGGCGACGAGTGCGTCGTCGAGGCGGGCCTCTACCTCACCGCGGGCGCCGTCGTGACCTTGCCCGACGGGACGAACTGCAAGGCCCGCGACCTATCTGGGCGCGACCGCCTGTTGTTTCGTCGCAACAGCGTGCGCGGCAACATCGAGGTGCTCGCGCGCGGCGGCGAATGGGCGGCGGGGCTCAACGCCGCGCTCCACGACCAGGCCTGACTCCGGGGGGCGGGCTCAGCTGGAAGAGGACTCGAGCACCGAGGCGATCGCCACCAGGTCCACCGGGTCGCCGCTCGCGCGCTCGATGAGACTCCGCGCGGCCTCGTCGCTCACCGAGAGCTTCCGGCCGTTCAGGTCCATGAAGACGGTCGTCGCCAGCCAGGCCAGACGTGCGTTTCCCGCGACGAAGGCGCCCGCTCCGACCAGGCCATGAAGCAGCGCCGCCGCCTTCAAGGCGAGCGACGGATAGATGTCCTCGCCGCCGAGCCGCGCCGCGGGACGCGCCGCGGCCGCACCAAGCAGGCCGGGATCGCGCACGGGGCCGACCCCGAGCCGCTTGGCGAGTTCGACGAGGTCTTCGAGGCCGAGATACTCGACCACTTCCTCCATCAGCTGTGCAGGCGATCGAGCACGGCCTGCCACCGCTCGGAGAGGCGCTCAGCGCTCTCCTCGACCCGGGCGCGGTGCCCGGCGCGCTCGTAGCGGTCCAAGACGGCTCGCCGGATGACCTCTTGCCTCGAGACCCCCTCCTCGCGCGCGAGGGTGCCCAAGGCCTCCTCGAGCTGCGCGTCGGGTCGCACGGTGAATGCCATCGCGCCCAAATGGTACCGGATTGATACCAATCCGGGCGGCAACTCGGGGCCTTGCTAGCGTCGGGCGATGGACCCACGCGATCAGCTTGAGGCGCCCGATCGGGCGGCCCTCGGCCCCGGGCCGCACACCAAGGTCCGTCGACTCCCCGAGCGCGCCCGCTACGACCGTGGCGCCATCGCTGCCGTGCTCGACGAAGGGCTGATCTGCCACCTCGCTGTCGACGTGAATGGTTTGGCGATCGCCATGCCGATGACTTACGGCCGGGTCGGCGAAGCCCTCTACTTGCACGGCGCCGTGGCAAACGCCGCGCTGCGCGCGATCGACGGGCAGCGCTGCGCGGTGACGGTCACCCTGCTCGACGCGTTGGTGCTCGCCAAGTCGACGTTCCACCACTCGATCAACTATCGCTCGGTCGTGGCGATTGGGCGCGCCCGGTCGGTCGTCGATCCCGAGGAGAAACGCACCGGCCTTGCGGCGATCGTCGAGCACATCATCGCCACCAGGGCCACCGAGGCCCGGCCGCCGAATGACCGCGAGCTGCGTGCCACCCGGCTCGTGCGCTTCGACATCGAAGAGGCCTCCCTGAAGACGCGCAGCGGCGGGCCGAACGATGACGCGGAGGACGCGGAGCTCGCCGTTTGGGCCGGCGAACTCCCGCTTCCGGTCGTGCCGCAGGCCCCCCGGCCCTCCAAGGAGAGCGAGCGCCTCCCGATTCCGCCGTCTCTCGTCCGCTACGGCAAGAGCCACCGGGAGCCTCAGCCCGCTGGCACTTCCGCGAGCTGATCTCGAGATGGACACGAGCGATCCTTCGGGGGCGGACTGGGAGCCTCTCGATGCCGCCTACCGGCGCCTGCTGGCGCGTCCCGGGCCGCCCCCGGGCGGAGTCCTCCTCGCCCAGACCGTTGGCACGGCCGCGGCCCGTCGCGCCGTGCTCGCGACGGTGCCACTGCAGCGAGGGGTGCGTCATCTTGATCTCGGGACGGGCTTCGGCGTCATGCCGCTCGAGCTCGCCCACCTCGCCCCGATCGACGCGCTCGGCATCGACACCGACCCCGACGTGCTCCGCGACGCCGCGACCGTGCGCGACGAGCTGTCGGCCTGGCTGTCGCCCGGCGCTGTGGTGGACTTCGCCGCCGGAGATGCCGCCGCGCTCGACCTCGGGGCCAACAGCGTTGACCTCGTCACGGCACGGCTCCTCTTCCAGCACCTCCCCGACCCGGCCGTCGTCGCTCAAGAGATCTCCCGGGTCCTGCGCCCCGGCGGTGCGGTCCACATCTTCGACGTCGACGACGGCCTCGGGCTGACCTGGCCACCGCTCGGTGAGGCCCAACAGGCGCTCGAAGCGGCGTACGCCGCGACCCAGCGCGGGCGTGGCGGCGATCGCACGATCGGCCGCAAGCTCCCGTCCCTTCTCGCCGAAGCCGGTCTCGAGATCGAGTCCACCATCGCCGTGCCGAACGCCCGGTTCGCACTGAGCGAACCGCGCGATCTGGGTCGCATGAGCGTGGCGGGCCGGGTCGCCGCCGCCGCTGACGCCATCGTCGCCTGCGGTGCGCTTCGCGACGGCGAGATCGACGAGCTGCTCCAGCGCTTTCTCGACGCGCCCTCGTTCCACCAGCTCCAGGTCGAGACCCAGCTCGTGATCATCGCCCGTCGCCGCTGAGGACTGGTTCGGTTGCCCCCGCCCGCTGGAGGGTAACTGTCGACAAGACAGGCACCCTGAACAGGAGCGATGCCGTTCGGGTCCGACCACAGGAGCAACTGCGTGCTGCACGGCAAAGCGACCGCGCTGTCCCTCGCGCTCGGGATCTTGACGACCGTCGTCCCCCTCGGTGCTGGCGTCGCCATCTACACGACCGGTGGCGCACTACGAACCGTGTCCGCATCGTCTGGACGCGCACCACGGGCGCCGAAGACCCCGCCACAGACGTCTCGCCCGATCCCGAGCTCCACATCGAGCACCATCAGCCCGACCAGCACGTCCTCGAGCTCGTCAACGAGCAGCTCAAGCACGACCTCGAGTACCACCACGTCGCGACCGCACCGGGCGACTCGTCCGGCTTTGCACCTGAGAACAACGACCACTGTCGTTCCAACGACGCAGCCAGCACCTCTGGTTCAAGCTGGATCGACGAGCAGCTCGAGCGCGACGACACGAAGCGCACCAACGGCACCTCGAACCCACCGCGCGACGCGCCATCACCGTTCGGGCACTCATCGAATAGCGATCCGCAAACGGCATAAGGCAGACGGCCGGAAACGGAACAGGCGCCGCACCAGCACTTCGACGACGCGTGCTGCCAGCAAGACCCCGACCCGGCGGAACGAGTCAACGACGACCACGACAACTACCCGCCCTGCTCGCACTCGCCACCGCGAGCGCGACGACCGCCATCGTCACCGCCGCCCGCGGCGCCCGGCGGGTGCCAGCTCCTCGACGACGTCCTCCTCCAGCACGAGCTCGAGCACGAGCTCGACGAGCACCTCCTCCAGCACGAGCTCGAGCACCTCCTTGCCGTCGACCACCACCACCCAGCCACGCCCGCCGGCTCCCCCGCCGCCGCGACCTCACCGTCCGCCGCCGCCGAGCTCGACGAGCACCACTGAGCCGGCCCCGTCCACGACGACCTCGTCCAGCACGACCACGAGCTCGACCACGACATCGCCCACTACCTCGAGCACCACGACAACTCAGCCGTCAAGCACGAGCACCACCACGACGAGACCGCCGCCCACCTCAACGTCCACGACCTCCACGACGCCGAGCAGCACCACCACGAGCTCAAGTAGCACCACCACGAGCTCGACGAGTACCACGACGACGGCACCGTCATCGACCTCGAGCTCGACGAGCTCGTCAACGGGATCCGGATCAGGCGCCTAGCGCCGTTTCGCACCTCCGGCACCACCGGAGCGGCCACTAGCCTCGTCGCCGCCCGCGCACCGCGGGCTCGAGCCAGCCGATGCCTGAAGGGACGCGCCCATGAATAGCGAGCAGCGTTCCCCGACCGCTCGCGTCATCGCCGACAGCATCTCCGAGGGCGGAGAGCGGTTGACCACCCTCGAGGTGCAACTCCACCGATTCGTCCTGGCGGAGTTCAACACGCACCGGGCGTTTAGCCGCAATAGTGCGAGCAGTCGCGCGATCCCCGTGCGCCGGGAGATCGACCGCGTCCGTTCCACTCCCGCCTACCCCCTTGAGTGGCCCGCTGAGCGGCGCGGGATGCAGGGCGGCGCGGCCTTGACTCCCCCCGAGCAGGCAGCCGCAATCATGATCTGGGACGAGGCACGACAAGCGGCGATCGCCGCGGCCGAGCGTCTCCAGGCGCTCGGCGTCCACAAGTCCGTGACCAATCGGCTCCTCGAACCGTTCATGTGGCAGACCATCATCGTTTCGGCAACCGACTGGGATGGCTTCTTCATCCAGCGCTGCTCGCCGCTCGCTCAGCCCGAGATCCGTGCGGCCGCCGAAGCCATGCGCACGGCCTACTGTGCCTCGACTCCCCGAGACCTTGGAGCCGAGGAGTGGCACCTGCCGTATCTTCAGGCCGATGAGTCCCTCGACCTCGACGTCGCAAAGCGCGTCGCGGCGGCTCGCTGCGCCCGGGTGTCGTATCTCACCCACGACGGCCGACGCGACCTCGCGGCAGACCTCGCGCTCTACGACCGCCTCGTCGCCGCCGATCCTCCCCATGCCTCTCCGCTTGAGCACGTCGCCCGGCCGCGCCACCACGACGAGCCGGTGAGGGGCAACTTTCGAGGATGGACCCAACTCCGCCATCTCGTCTTGCCCGAACTGCCCACGACCCCGAGGAGCCACCGCTGAATCACCCGCCGGCGTCACCGGCGTAGTCCAACCGCACGTGCTCGCTCCGCGAGAGCTCGGCGCGCATCGGGTCACGCCGGCTGCACCTGCCGACTCGGTTCGGCAACGAGGGTCACTCTGGTGGTGGAGTCCTGCTCTGCTAGCCTCGATCCCGTCGGGCGCTTGGCTCAGGTGGTTAGAGCGCAGCCTTCACACGGCTGAGGTCGGGGGTTCGAGTCCCTCAGCGCCCACCAGCGAAGTCCCAGCTCAGGGCCGGTTTTCGGACCGGCCCTTACCGCGACCGCGGACCGTCGTGCGCGCTGCGTGCGCGAAGCGGCGAGGAGTTCGCGCGCGACGGCCGGAGGTAGTCGCCGATGAGCTCGGCCGCTCGGCGGTCCGCTGTGGCGGTCGCGCGGGCGTAGATGTCGAGCGTTTGCCGAAGAGTGCCCGAGGCGACGCTGCGCAGTCTTCAGATCGCCTCCCGTAGCGACGAGCGCTGTCGCCGCGAGCGACCGGAACGCCGAGTCCAACTGCACGGCCTATACCTGGCTGAGCGGTGGCACCAAGACCACCAACACCTACGAGGGCGACGGGTCGACCAGCTGTGGCGGAAAGCCCGGCGAGCTCTGTTCGACGACGGACGGCAACGGCATGAGACCACCTATGCCTACTTTGGCGACGGCGATCTCGAATCGATCACCCCGCCCTCCCCACAGGGCGCGACGACGCTGTCGTATCCGGCCTCGGGGAACCTCTCCCGGCCGACCACGATCACCTCGCCGTCACCTACACCTACGAGAAGGACGGCAACCTGACCCAGATGACCGACCCGCACGGGAGCGTCGACTACACCTACGACGCGCTCAACCGCCTCGTGAACGAGTCGATCAACGGCGGCGTCGACGCCTGTTCTGGCTCGAGCCCCTCGGGCATCACCCTTGGCTACGACGCGGCGCCGAACCTCACGAGCTACTGCGACGGCGCGGGCAGCGTCACCTACGGCTACAACGCCGACAACGAGGTCACCTCCCTCGCTGAGGCCGGCGCGGTGCGAGCCCGACGGCGCAGTGTGCGTATGGTCCGTGGGGCAATGTCACGAACTCCTATGACAACGGGCCGCCGGTCGCCTCTCTCGGGAAGCTCTGGCCGCTCTCGCCCGCAGCGTTGGTCTTGGCAGCGTCCTTCGCTCTCGCAGAGTTTGAGCGCGTCGCGACTGCGACGGTTTAGAGGGGAACATGGACTCAAATAGTCCTAATTCTTCGGCAACGAGTGCCGTGAAGCGACATCACGCGCTTTCGGGGATCGTGATCGTGGCCGGCATCGTAGGACTAGTTGCTGTTGGCGCCGCCTGGAACACCCACGCTGCGTCTCCCGCGCTCTTCGGCGCGGCGAACGCCTTCGCTCTGGGCTGGCTTGGAGCTTTGATTGTTTCCCCAAGGCTCGTGGCGGCAATGGCGCAAACCAGTCGAGGCCGACGCCGAGGAATGGCTCAGTTTCAGGGCGTCGGGCTCGTAATGAACCTGGCGCTCGCTGTCGCGGCCATGGCCTCTCTGGTTATCGCAAAACATGCTTCCCATTGGCTCTATTTGTCGCTGGTGTCATCGGTTGTAGAGCAGTTTGTCTTTATAGCGTGGATGCTTGGTCGAGGCGTTCGAGCCGACGGGTAGATCTCGCGCCACCCGACATCGCAGTGTGCAAGCCAATGCGGCATGCCGAGGTGGAGGCCGCCGAGGACGAGCTGTGGCGCCTGCGGCAGGAGCTCCTCGGATTGGTTCGCCCGCTGTGGGCGCCCGGCGCAGGACTCGTCGCCTACTGGTTCTCGGACGAGGACGCCGCCTACGACGAGTTGCCGGCCTCGTAGCGCTTCGCTGCTCTCGCTGGATCAGGAGAGGTCGAGCACCGCGCGCAGGCCCCTCCTCCACGGCGCGCAGGTCGCTGGCAGTGAGAGACCCGAGCGGACCGGACAGCAGCGGCCGCTCGATGACAAGGATCCGCCCGGCACGGACGACCGAGGGGCGCAGGAGCCCTGCGGCGCGCCAGTCCTTGACGAGGACGTCGCCGAAGCCGGGTCGCGAGAGCCGAGCGGCGACGTCAGGAGAATCCGTAGTGGACTCGAACCGCTCTCGAGTTGCTATCGACCAAACCCGAGATCGGGACCGTGATCGTGAGAGATGCTCCGGCTTCGCTCTCGCTCACGCGCGTAGTCGAGCGCGCGTTCCTTCCACGTGCTGACGGCTACCTGGAGCGCTTCGAAGTGCGCCTCGAACAACGCGAGGAGTTTGTCGACGGCGAGCTCCTCGCCCGAGAGCACGCGGATGCCGAGGCGTTCCTCGACCGGAAACAACCGAGCATCGCTGCCGAAGTCGACTTCGGTCTGCTCGTCGCCGCCGCTAACCAGGAGACGGGCGAAGCCGGGATGGTCGATCACCCGTGTCACCTGCAGCCCATGGCTCACCAGTGCTTGTTCGGCGGCGGGCACGAGTCGGTCGACGGCGGCAGCGCTCGGCCCGAAGAAGTCGAGGTCGTGGGTCCGGCGGTCGACCTCGCCCCTGACGATCAGCGCCGCGCCGCCAGCCAAGGCGAAATCGTCGGACTCGGCCAGTTCAACGACGATGTGCGCGACCCGTTCCTGGAGGGGACTCAGCACTCAGGATCGACCCTGACCGCGCCGGCGAAACCACTCCGACCACGCGGCGCGGACGTAGGGGGGGAGGACGAGCTCGTCGATGATGCGCGCCAGCTCGTCGGCGTCGATGTAGTAGCGGACGTCGTCTTCGATCCCCTCGCGGAGCACCTGCTCGTAGACGCGCAGTCGATCGGCTCGCCGGCTCAGGTCATAGGTGAGGGATGGCTCGCTCCAGGCGATGTGGAGGGGCAACTCGACGAGGCCGGACGCCTTGGCAAGAGACGGGTCGTCGATGTCGTCGGGAATCGCCACCGGGCGCGATGCCGGCCCGAGCCAGGGGCTGCGAGTCCTTGCCACGCTCGGATCATACGGTCGAGGTGCGCGGGGACGGGACGGCCGCACCTTCGCCCCCGAAGGGGCGCACCCTGCATCTATCCGGGGAGACGCGCGACCAGGACGGTCAACGGTTTCCTCTGCACCGGCCGTGGGCGCTTCGGGTTCGGGAGGCTCCCGGTCGTGCTGAGCCTCGCCAAGATGTCGCCGTCCTCTTGGCGCTATTACGCCGAAGAGGTCGCAGGTGTGGAGGATCAGGGATCCTCGCGTTCTGCGATCAACACAATTCGCGGTGATCGGACCCAGTCACGCCCCTTCGCGGAGATGAGAGAGCCAAAGATCG
>JAJZBI010000033.1 GCA_021798985.1 Actinomycetes bacterium | reverse complement strand
CTCATACAGGCCCCCGTAGATGCAGCGCCCGAGGTGCTCGACGAAGCCGCCGAAGACCCGGCGGTCCAGCTCGCCGAGCGGCCGGCGGAGATCGATGGAGACGGTGGTCATGGGCATTCCTTCCGTGGTTGGGCGAGGCGAGGTCCCGAGGCAGCGGAACCCGAGTGCACCGTACGGCGAAATGATCGCGACTTCTACTCCACCGGCCGGGCGGCCTCGACTGCGGCGACCCGCTTCATCCCCGGGCGCACAGCAGCGAACGACATGGCGCGCTCAGGGATGGCGCGCTCAGCCAACGAAGGCTTCGTCGCGGCCGGCGAGGCCGTGGCCGGCTCCGGTTCGGCGACTCAGTGCAAAACCAACGTCGTGACCACGTTGCACTGCTGGCGATCCCGCACGGTCCGTTCGGGCTAGTGCATCCACGCATTCGCTCCTTAAACGTTGTGACACAGTTCACATCGCCGATCCCCGCCGGAGAACGCCGTCGTGCTGTCGATCGACGAGAAGACCGAAATCCAGGCCAAGTTCCGCAAGCATCCAACTACCCCCGTCCGGCCCGGCCGTCCCGTCCGGCAGGACTTCGAGTACGTCCGGCACGGAACGGCTTCGCTGCTCGCCTGCTTGGACGTGAGCACCGGTGCGGTCGAAGCCCGCGACATCGCCCGACAACTCGGTGAACTTCATCTCCTTCCTGGAGGACCTCGACCAAAAGATCGACGCCGATCTCGAGGTCCGCGTCGTCTTGGACAACGGCTCCTCGCACGCCTCCAAGGCAACTACGGCGTGGTTCGCCGAGCACCCGCGCTTTGTCACCAACTACACGCCGAAACACGCCGGCTGGCTGAATCAGATCCCACCCATGGCCGCCGGGAGTACTTCGGCGTTCCGCGACCCGTGCCTCAGCCGAGGCGCGGGGTGTATCGCATCGCACCGGACGGCGGCTGAAGACCAGAGAACCCCGCGCCGCATGCCACGCCCCCCCGTGAAGCCAAAGCCGGTGAGCAGGCGCCCAAGCTCGGTGCCCGATGCAACTAGGTCCTCAAAGGCGCTCGACACCGTGCTCCTCACAGTTCACCGCGTCATCGTCAGCTGACGAGTACCGCGTACAAAACGCCGCCAGCTGCTGCCACACCTGCTGATGCAGATCCGGTTCAACCCACCGCCGTCGCGACGCGTCGCTGCCAAAGTCGATAAGTACGAAACGTCGGTGGTCGCTGCGACCGATGAGAACTTCCACGGAGCGGAATCCCGGCTGCTGCACGATCGCACGTCGGAACCGCTCGCAAAACGACTTGGCGAGACGCGCGGCGTCGGGCTCAGCGACGACCAGCTCGACCAGATGCACGATGCCCGGCTCCTTGATTCGGTGAAGATCTGCTACTCCTTGAGGAGCCAGCTCAGCGCATTGAGCTGAAAGCGCAGAGCGCTCGGCTTCCGCAACGCGTCGAGATTGTGGCCGATCGTGCAGACGACGACCTTGCCTCGACCGTACTCGTGCGACCACGCCACGATCGAGTCGCAGGAGGCCGGGAGGCCGGAATCCGATTCGAACGCAAGACCATCGGAGTTGACCCCCCTGAGCAAGATGTTCTCTTGCGGTCTGTCGTAGAGGGGAAAGTGCTGTTCGTCGGTGATGACGAACTCTTCGACGCCCGAAAGCAGCGGATGGCCCGACTGGGCCGGCACCACCCTCCAGTTGCGCTCGGGCGGATGCCCGTCGTAAGCACCGCCAGCGACGCGTCGGAACTTCTCGTCGAAACAAGCGATAGCGAGCGTGTTGTGGAAGCAGAACAGCGAACCGCCATTTAGGACAAAGTCACTGACTGCCGAGCTGAACTCAGCAGTCACCCAGGTTTGCCGCGGTGACTCAGGCGGATCATCCATCAAGTTGAGGATGTAGTGCGAGCAGGCCTCCGGCCCGACGTAGCCGCCCGGGAAGGTCAGCCCGTCGCGGAACAGGCAAAGCAGACGGCGGCCCCCGAGGAGCGCTACAGCGCCGCTGTCGGTAAACCACTCGTAGTTGACCGTGTACTCGAATTCGGCGTCCGCCTCTGCGAACAGTCGTTTGAGGTGGAGACGGATGTAATCGGCGTTGTGGTAGCGATCACCAATGAGCGCGAGCGCTCCGGCACGTGTGCCGTGCCCTGCGAGCTTCGTATCGCTCGTGCTCGGATACCTCGACATCACCGCTCCTGTCTGTGAGCGTCGCCCGCGCGACGGCGTCTCGCCATCGACCGCGTGACGAGCGCCGTCGTTCACACCTCGGCGACATCACCTCGCGATGTTGCGAATCGCGCGGCTCCTCAGGTGAGCTCATCCCGTTGGCCGACAACCGCATCAATACCCGGATGATTCGACCGCCTCGTGGCTAAACCGTCGCTGGCGGCAATCGCACCCACGCCGGACGAGCTGGCGCGCCCGGTTGTGCGGGCGCTACGAGCCGACCAACGCGCAGGCCGACCAACGCAAAGAAAAGGCCCCTGCACCGCTCCCGCTCGCTAAGGGTCCACAGCGCCCCGGCACCGAGCGTCGCTTGAGAGCCAGTGGTACGGTACGCGCGACGAGGTGCGCTGCTTGCGGGGGGCACGGTGGTGACCTTCAGGCTCGGGGACTTGCAGGGAAGGTCATGAGAGCAGCGACGACGGCGCGCGACCGCTTGCATGAGTTCGAGCACTCGAACTGGCGCAGCTGGGGTCAGCTCGCCCAGACGACTGGAGGCCTCGCAGGAAGCTGGTTGCTGACCGCCGTCGCGATGCACGTCTCGATCTGGCTCGGCGCCCTCGCATCGCTGGCGATCGCTGTCTTCTTGGTCCGCGCGTTCATCCTGTTCCATGACTGCGGCCACGGCTCTTTCAGCTCGTCGCGCCGGGCCAACGGGCGCGTTGGCTCGTTCCTCGGAGTGCTCGTCTTCACCCCCTACCGCCGCTGGACCCGCGACCACGCCCGGCACCACGCCACCGTCGGGGATCTCGACCGCCGCGGCAGCGGCGACGTCTGGATGATGACCGTCGAGGAGTTCCTCGCTGCCCCAGCTCGCACGAGGCGGTGGTATCGGGTGTACCACCATTCGGCGTTCATCGCCTCGATCGGCCCGGTGCTCAAGTTCCTCTTCTTCGAGCGCCTGAGCACGGGGTGTGCAAAGCACGATCCCCGGATCCGCCGTGAGGTGCGCCTGACCAACCTCGCCATCGTCGGCTACGTCGCGATGATGACGGTGGCGATGGGGCCCGTGCACTTCGTGGTCGCGCAGCTCGTCGCGCTGGCCGCCGCCGGAATCCCGGCGGTCTGCCTGTTCTACGCCCAGCACTACTTCGAGGGCACCTACTGGCGCCGCCACGCAGAGTGGGACTACGTCGAGGCCTCCCTCGCCGGGAGCTCGCGCATCATGCTCCCCCGCTTCTTGCAGTGGGTGACCGGCAACATCGGCTACCACCACGTGCACCACCTCGCGCCGCGCATCCCCAACTACCTGCTGCCGGAAGCGCAAGCGGCCTGTCCCGACCTGCAGGCCGGTTGCACGCTCACCCTGCGCACCGTCTTCTCCGTCCCGCGCACGAACCTGTGGGACGAAGACAAGAGCTGCTACGTCACCTTCGCGGAGGCGGAATGCTCGCCCGCCGCGTGACCACCGGCCACCGCGTGGGCCCGGCGCCAGCGGAGGTCTCGGGCGCCCTCGTCCGTATCCGACACCCGCGCGAATGGGCCTGAGCGATGGTCGACAGCAGGGCACCGCTCCCGCTCGGGGTGAACCAGCTGCGCGAACACCGACACTCGCTGCCGCCGCTCAGCCGGCGGTCGCTCGTGGAGTTCGGCAGCTGGGCGCTGTTCACCCTCGGTGACCTGGTCTTGAGCGTGGCACTGCTGGTGCACCTGTTCGAGCGCGCCGCGCGTGGCGAGGTCCGGCTTTGGGAGCCGGTCGCCTGCAGCGCGATCGGCTTGGCCTTCTTGTTCGTCGTGGGCTGCTACGCGATGCGCGTCACGACACCACGACGCGCCTCGCCACGCGGCGCCGTGCCTCGCGGATGAGGACGAGCACGACGAGGCCGGAGAAGACGACGAACGGCGCCGACCAGGGCACCAGCGCCGCGTAGAGGCACGCCAGGAGGGCGAGCCGGCCACGCCCGGAGCGCACGAGCTGCTCGGGCGAGAAGAAGCCGCCCTTTTCGACCCGGACGTTGGACAGCATCAGCACGGCGAGCACGACCATCAGGGCGACGGCGATCCACGGATTGAAGAAGTGGTGCCAGACCACCTGGCTGAAGGGCACCGACCCGCTCAAGATGTTCGCAGCGGGCGGTGACGGGAGTCCCCGGAAGTAGGACGGATCGGGCGGAGCGGCGTTGAAGCGGGCGAGGCGGGTCGCGACCGCCAGCGTCCAGCAGATCGCGACGGCGACACCGAGCGCGTGCCAGGGACGGAAGTACGCCTCGTAGAGCAGGACCGTCGGCGCGATCCCGACGGTGACCGTGTCGGCGATCGAGTCCAGCTGCTTGCCGATGCTGCTGTAGGAACCGAGCAGCCGGGCGGCCGCGCCGTCGAAGACGTCGATGATGCTGGCGAGGGTGATGAGGTAAGCAGAGGCGAGTAGCCGGCCGTTGATCGCCGAGAAGACGGCTTCGCACCCAAAGAAGAGCCCCGCTATCGTCAGCGCATTGGGCAGTGAGGAGAGGACGCGTTGTCGAATCTGAATGTGGGAACTGTAGTGTCCAAATCCGCCGACAGCGCAGCTTTTCTCGGTCCTGGCGCCTGCACTCACCGTGCCGATTCGCTCGATCGCCGCGGGGGTGTTCGCAGCGGCCCCGGCGACCTCCTCGGCGCGTTCACCGAGCGCACGCCGACTCCTCGGCGCGGCGCCCGGCGTCTCCTCACCCGGCCGTGAGCGATCCCGACCACCAGGCGATGGGATCGGGCCAGCCAACAAGACACCAGACTCGAGCGGACGCAGAGCGCCGCGCCGACGAGGCGCTCGGGGCGATCGAGGGGCGGACGCGCGCCGTCCTGGACGGGCTGCGTCGGGCCGTCGCCGCGCTCGTGGCGCCGGTTGGTGCCCCCCACGACGACCAAGCCCCGCTCGCAGCGCATGATCTCGACCTCGCGATCGCCTCCTGGCAGTCGCTCGTCCCCGCCGACGCCGACACCCGCGCCGTATTGGTCGGGCGCCTCTTGGAGCGCTGCGGCCTACCGGCTGGCGAGCTGCCCCGACTCGCCGAGGCCCTCGGGCTCGGCGACCAAGCGCTCGCCGCGGCCTTCGAGCGCCACTACGGCGAGCCGCTCGAGCGCGCGCTCGCCGACGCGCCAGCGCGCCGCCCGGCCCGGCCCGCCTCCCAGCTCCGCGTCGAGCAGCTGCTCGCGCTCGAGGCCAGCTTTACCCGGGTGGAGCTCCGGGCCGGCGAGGTCCTCTTTGCCCAAGGCGACCCGGGAGACAGCCTGTACGTGATGGTCACCGGACGGGCCGCCGTGCTGGTGGGGCCGCCCGGGAACGAGCGGCGGGTCAACGAGGTCGGAGCCGGCGAGCTCGTAGGCGAGCTCTCGCTGCTCACCGGCGAGCCGCGCTCGGCCACCGTTGCGGCGCTGCGCGACAGCGAGCTCTACCGCGTCGACGCCGACGCGGTCGAGCGTCACCTGCTGAGCGAGCCGACCATCGTCCGCTCGGTGATGGCGAGCCTCGCCCGGCGCGTCGCGGCCTCGGGCGGCGAGCGGGTGCCGACGCCGGCGGTTCGCAATGTCGCGCTGCTCCCCGCAGGGTCGACGCGCGCCTCGGACGTCGCGGGCTTCGCCAGCCAGCTCGCCGAGGCGATCGCCACGGGCGCCAAGGTCGCCGTGGTCGAGCGCGCTGAGGCGCTCTCCGCGCTGCACCTCGATCGCCTGGAGGAGGCGTCGAGCGGACTGGCCCGCTGGTTGAACGACCTCGAGGCCTCCCACGAGCTCGTGCTCTATGTCGCCGACGCCAGCCACGGCGCCGCGAACGGGACGTCGGGCGGATCGTCGGAGGGGGACGCGGGCGATTGGGCCGAGCTGTGCGTGCGCCAGGCCGACCTCGTCGTGCTCGTCGGCTCGGCAGATGCCGATCCGCGGCCCGGGGCCGCCGAACAGGCACTCGAGCACCGCCGCGGCACCGTCGGGACGCCACCGATCCATCTCGTGCTGCTCCACCGCCCAGGAGCACCGCCCGGCCGGACGTCCGCTTGGCGCGCGGACCGCGCGGCCGAGCGCGTGCACCACGTGGACCCGACCCGCCGCGCCCATCTCGGGCGCCTGGCCCGCTTCCTCTCCGGCCGGCCGGTCGGCCTGGTGCTGAGCGGAGGAGGCCTGCGCGGCCTCTCCCACATCGGCGCCGCGCGCGCCCTGCAGGACAGCGGCGTTCCGATCGACGTCGTCTGCGCGACCAGTGCCGGGGCCGTCGTCGCCGCCGGCCTGGCGATGGGATGGGACGCCGGCGAGCTCGAGCGGCTCAGCCGCCAGCGCCTCGCCGGGGCACGCCGGCGCCTGCTCGACTACACCGTTCCCGTCACCTCGCTCCTTGCCGGCACCCGGCTGAACGAGCTGCTCGACGAGCTGTTCGGTAACCGCCAGATCGAGGACTTGTGGCTCCCGCTCTACTGCACGGTGAGCGATCTCACGACGCCCGAGCTCGTCGTCCTCGATTCGGGGTCGCTGCGCGACGCGCTCCGGGCGAGCTGCGCCCTCCCGGTGGTCTTCCCGCCCGTCGTGGTCGACGGCCACCTGCTCGCCGACGGCGGCGTGATGAACAACCTCCCGGTGTTCCCCCTCCTCGAGCGCGTCGCGCTTGGCACGCTCGTGGCGAGCAACGTCGCCATGCCCTACTACAGCGCCGACGAGACCTACACCTACCGCGACAGCCTGCCGTGGTGGAAGGTGCTGAACGCCAGGCTCAACCCGCTCGCACCTGCGCTCGTCGCGCCCTCCATCTCCAAGATGCTGCTGCGCTCGCTCGAGCTCGGTACGAAGAGCCTCGAGCGCGCCCAAGCCGAGCGCGCCGATCTCTACGTGCGGCCGGACTTCTCGACCATGTCCGACTTCCGGCCCGCCGACGTGCCCCAGATGGTGCGCGCCGGCTACGACGCCGCCAAAGCGGCCATCGAGCGCTACGACCTGTCGACCATCCCCTTCCGCTGACCGGGGCCAACAGGGGCGCCCCGATCACCACCAGGCAGGTCGGCCAGCGCTCGGGTGACGGCCGGCGAGCTGAGCATCTAACCTCTCGGCGTGCCACGTCACCTGGACCTCTGCTCCATGGCGCGCCGCGAAGCCGGCTTGGGACTCGGTCGTGTGGTCCTCGAGCGGGGGACGTGGCGTCGGATGGTTCGCGGAGGGAAATAGCACCGGTTGGCAACGCTTGGCACCAAGCCGGTGGCCCACGGTGGCGATCGGGCTCAACCACGCGGCGCCGGCGCGTTCAGGGCGCGGTGGCCGGTGGCGAGCTGTCCGGCCCGCCAGGCAACGGCGGTCCCACCGGCTGGTGAGCCCGGTGGACTGGCGGGTCTTAGTCTTGCAGCGAGGAGGAGCGCGGTCGCGTGATACGAGAGAGGCTGGAGAAGGGCGTCCAGTGGGTGAGCAGCCGCTTGCTCCGCATGCCGCGCTTTCGGAACTGGTACGCGAGGCGGCTCGTGAAGCTCATCGACCGCTCCAAGAAGAAGCGGCGCCCGCTCACCGGCAACCTGCCGATGATCGAGCGCGCCATCCGCGGGCTGCCCAAGCCTGAGCGGGCCAAGGCCGTCGCCCGGATGCTCGAGCCGATGCAGGACCGCCTCGTCGGCCGGGACATGCGCCGTGCCGCGCAGCGCCAGGAGCGAGCCAGCGGCAAGGGCAGCGCCAGGCGCCGGCCCGGCACGCTGCCGCAGCGCAACGTACAGCGCCGCCCCCGCTAGCAGACGCGCGGCAACGCGAGCCCGCGCCGCCCGGAGCGCTTCAGGTTCACGACAGCTCGCCCGCACAAGCTGGCGAGATGACCATCGCATCGCGCGCCTCGGCCCTCGCGCTCGCCCTCGGCAGCCTCGTGGCGCTGCCCCTCGGGCGACCGCCCGGCCACCTGGGGCATCTGCCGACCTCGTCGCGCCACCCGCTCCGGCACCCGGCGGTGCTCCGGCCGCCATCCGCGCTCCGGCCCTTCTCCCCGAGCGGGCGCGCCGGGGCCTGGCGACCCTATGGGCGGGTGATCCGAGGGACAGCGGCGGTCTATGAGACGACGCTGGCCCTCCCCGACAACCCCGCCGGCGTCGCCGGGATCGCCTGGATGGACATGCGGCTCCTGCGCGCCCGGCTGTACTCGGGGAGTCTCAGCCCTGGCGGCCTCACCTGGCGCTACACCGCGCCCATCTCGCCGCACGCGGCGCGCTCGCTCGTGTGTGCCTTCAACGGCGGCTACCTGCTGAAGGACTCCGAGGGCGGCTACTACAGCGAGGGCAAGCTCGTCGCCCCGCTGCGAAAGGGCGCGGCGTCGCTCGTCATCTACAAGGACGGCAAGGTCGCGCTCGGGGCATGGGGATCCGGGTTCTCGATGAGTGCGCAGGTGGCCTCGGTGCGCCAGAACATGCGTCTGTTGGTCGACCACGGGGCGCTCGTGCCGGGCCTGTCGCCGTCTGACACGTCGGTCTGGGGCTCATCGCTCGGCGGGATCGCCGACCAGTGGCGCTCGGGGCTCGGGATCACGGCGAGCGGGGCGCTGGTCTATGTGGCCGGCGTCATGAATATCCTGGACCTCGCCCGAGAACTGCAACACGCCGGAGCGGTACGCGCCATGCCCCTCGACATGAACCCCTACTGGACGGTCTTTTCGACCTACCGGCCGAGCGCGCCCGGTGGCGCCGCCACCCCGGCCAACGGCACAGACCTCTTGGCGACGATGGAGCAGTCCCCGACGCGTTTCTTCTCGCCCGCCTACAACCGCGACTTCGTCGCCCTCTTCGCCGCCTGAGGGCTTCATGGCCAAGGTGGCAGAGGCGCCGACGCGCCAGGTCGCGCGGCGCCGGGCGCTGCAGCGCCGGCGGGCGATCCGCCGCCGCCGGCTCGCCATCGTCGCGACTGCCGTCCTCCTCGCCGTCGCAATCGGCTACGTCCTGTCCAGGCCGGGAGGCCACCGCGCCCCGCAGGCGGCCCAGCCGAGTGCGCCGACCGGCCCCCCGCTCTCGCCGCTTCGCGCCCGCATCGTCGCGATCGCAAAGAGCCAGGTCGGCTACCGCACCGACCCGCGCAACAGCTACTGCAACAAATACAGCGCCCACTTCTACGCTGGCAGCTTGACCTGCCCGGGGACGCTTCGCGCCGAGGAGTGGTGCGCGGACTTCGCTGCCTGGGTATGGCAGCGCGCAGGCGCCAAGGTCGTCTACCAGTTCATCAATGGGGACCTGAACTCATCCTCAGCGAGCTTTTATGAGTGGGGAGTCCGGACCCACACCTGGCACCCGGTCGGCTCGGGCTACCGGCCAAAGCCGGGAGACGTCGCCGTCTACGGCCTGCGGCCGCGGGCGTTGTACGCGGCGCACGTCGCCGTCGTCATCGCCACCCCGCACGGGGCGCGCGGTCCGACGGCGGTGAACGGGGACGGCGACATCACTGGCTTCAGCGTCGTCGAGATCGAGCACGACGAGTACCGAGCCGACGTCGCCGGGCACGGGCCACTGCTGTCGGGCTACGTCTCGCCGATCGCTGCCTGAGGCGTTCGGTGCCGAACCGCCACCGCCGCACCGCCAGCGTGCTCGTCGCGCTGTTTGGCGCGGCCCTGATCCTCAGCTCCTGCGGCGGCCAACCGAGCGCGGTTGCACCCCGCCGCCGGCGGCCAGCTGGCACGTCGTCCCCCACTGCCGCGGCGGCCAACTCAACCTCGCCGTCCAGCACGGCCGCGGCGGCCAGCCCGACCTCGTCGTCGACCAGCGCGCCGACCTCGACGACCGCAGCCGTGGCAGCGGCCAGCACCACGCGCCCCGAGAGCGCGCCGACCTCGAGCGTGGCGGCCGTGCCGAGCGCGTCGCCCACCGAAGCCGTCGGCGACCTGCCGCAGACGACTGCGCTCCCAAGCGGGAACAGCCCGCAGTTCGTCGCTGCGATGCACGCCTTGTTCTCGGCGATCAGCTCCGGCGTGGCGCGACGGGCGATGGTCGCCTTCTTCCCTGAGAGCGCCTACCTGCGCCTGAAGGCGATCAGCGATCCGGCCGCCGACTACCGCTCGCGCCTCGTCGCCGACTACGACGCCGACATTGCGGCCGCACACCGCTTCCTCGGACCGGCAGCGGCGCGAGCCAGCTTCGCTGCGGTCACCGTGCCGGCCGGTGAGGCGGCATGGATCCCGCCCGGGTACTGCTACAACTCCATCGGCTACTGGCACGATCCGGGTGCACGACTCGACTACCGCGTCGGCGGCCAGCTCCGCTCGATCGGCATCGCCTCGCTGATCTCCTGGCGCGGCGAGTGGTACGTGGTGCACCTCGGCGCCGTCCTGCGCTCGAGCGGCGGTGGCATCGTCGACTCACCCGCCGTCGGCGCCGGGGTGCCCGGCGCGCCGGGCGGGTGCTGAGCTCTCGGGGACTCCAGCGCGAAACGCGCGGACTCCAGCGCGCCCGGCTGCGTGCCGTAGGAAGAGCAGTGCCAAAGACGGGCGAGCGGTATTGCCGAGAGCGGTCCGCGGCACACGAGCGAGGACACCCCCCGGCCCGCTAAGGGCGCCCCGCCCGCCGCGCTTTTGCACAGCGCCCGGGCGGGGCAGGGGTGCGCCCTACCAGTCACAGGCGATGTACTTCGCCTCGAGGTATTCCGCCACGCCCTCATGGCCGCCCTCCCGGCCGAGCCCGCTCTGCTTGGTGCCGCCGAAGGGCGCCGCGGGGTCCGAGACCATCCCTCGGTTGAGGCCGACCATCCCGCACTCGAGCGCCTCGGCGACCCGAAGGCCCCGGGCGAGATCGGCGGTGTAGACGTAGGAGGCGAGGCCGAGATCCGTGGCGTTCGCCAGCTCGACCGCCTCCGCCTCGTCGCCGAAGGCGACGATCGGCGCAACGGGCCCGAAGATCTCCTCGCTCAAGATCGGGGACGTCGCCGCCACGCCGCCGAGCACCGTCGGGGGGTAGAACCATCCCCGCCCGCGGGGCAGCGCGCCGCCGGTCAACGCCTCGGCGCCCGAGGCGAGCGCCGCCTCGACGAGCTCGGCCACCTTGTCGCGGCTCGGCTCGTTGACGAGCGGCCCGAGGTTCGTCTCGGAGTCGAGGCCGGAGCCCATCTTCAGCCCCTGCATCGCCGCCGAGAAGCGTCGCGAGAACTCGTCGGCCACCGACGCCTCGACGTAGAAGCGGTTGGCGGCGGTGCACGCCTCGCCGCCGTTGCGCATCTTGGCGACCATGGCGCCGGCCACGGCGGCGTCGAGGTCCGCGTCGCCAAAGACGATGAAGGGCGCGTTGCCCCCGAGCTCCATCGAGCAGTTGACGATCCGCCGGGCGGCGGCCTCGAGCAGCAGCCGGCCGACCTCGGTCGAGCCGGTGAAGGAGAGCTTGCGGACTCGGGGATCGGCGAGCAGCGCGCCGACGAAGGCCGAGGAGTGGCGGGAGGCCACGACGTTCACGACGCCCTCGGGCACGCCCGCCTCGGCGAGCAGCCCAGCGATCGCGAGCGCCGTGAGCGGGGTCTCCGAAGCCGGCTTACACACGACGCTGCACCCCGCCGCGAGCGCCGGGCCGATCTTTCGCGTCAACATCGCGGCCGGGAAGTTCCACGGCGTGACGAGCACGGCAACACCGATCGGCTGGTGGACGACGAGGATCCGGTTGGTGCCGGCCGGAGCCGTCGTGATCGCACCCTCGTTGCGCACCGCCTCTTCGGAGTACCAGCGGAAGAACTCGGCGGCATAGGTCACCTCGCCCCGGGCGTCGGAGAGGGTCTTGCCGTTCTCGAGGACCATGAGCGCGGCGAGCTCCTCGCGGCGCTCGATCATCAAGGCGAAGGCACGCCGCAAGATCTCCCCGCGCTCGCGCGGCGCCGTCGCCGCAAAGGGCGAGAGCGCAGCGCTCGCCGCATCGACCGCCGCGGTGGCGTCGTCGACCGAGCCGCTCGCCACCTCGGCGATCACCTCGCCGCTCGCCGGATCGCCGACCGGCATCGTGGCGCCGTCGGACGCCTCGCGCCAGCGCCCGCCGATGAAGCACTGGGTGGGGACGCGCGCCAGCAAGGCGCCGATCTCGTCCTTTTCCATCGCCATGGCCATGGTGGTCCCCTTTCCGCGCCGGCCGCTAGCGGCGGCCGGCCTCGATCTCGCCGCGCAGCTGCTGCCAGTGTGACGGCCACCGGTAGGAGTGGCGCCGCGGCGGCTGTGGCGCCTGGGTCTCTACCCAGCGCACCCGACCGCTGCCGGAATTGAAGAAGCCATGGTCGACCCCGACGCCGCAGAAGAGGACCTCACCGGCTCGAAAGCGCTGGGCCGCGCCCTCGATCTCGGCCTCGATCTCGCCCTCCAAGAAGAAGTACGCCTCCTCGAAGGGATGGTCGTGCACCTGGGCCGCGCCGCCAGGCTCGTAGTCGACGGTGAACATCGTCAACAGGTCGGCACCGAGTGTGGCATCGACCATCATCTTCACCGAGATCCCGCTGTAGGCAAGGAGCGCGCTATCCATCCCGGCCGTCGCCCGGCCGCGCACCGGGCCGGCGACGGCGAGCGCCTCGTGCTGGGGCGGGGTCCCGAGGTAGCGCCCGAGGTAGCGCCGCGTCGGATCCACGACGTCGGGCCGCTGCGCGGGGAGTGGCGGAGTGGCGGCGAGGAACAAGGTGTCGGCACCGGCGGGGCCGTCGGGCTCGGGCTGGGGGGTTGACAGCTCGAGCCAGCGCGCCTCGTCGGCCGCGTCGTTGCGGAGCGCGTGCGGCAGGCCCACAGGGAAGAGCGCGTAGCTCCCGATCTCGAGCTCGACGGCCCGGTGGTCGAGCTCGAGCGTGGGCGTCCCGCCGAGCACGTAGATGCAGCGCTCGAAGGAGTGCACGTGGGGGGGGACCTCCCCGCCGGGCTCGAGGCGGCACAGGCCGAGATCCGTGTGCGTCGCCCCGACCGAGCGGTCGACCAGGTTGGTGCGGTGCAGGCCGCGGGCGTGGCCGCGGTAGTGGCTCGGTGCCCCCTCGAACTCCCAGTCCCAGCTGGCGCGGTGGAACACGTCGCCCTCCTCGCTCGGCGGCTCGAGCGGCGTCACGCCCGCTCCGAGCTCCCCCCAGGTCGCGCCCGCGGTGCGCACGGCCGACCGCGGGTGTGAAGTGCCACCGAACATACGCCCGAGCGGAGGTTGGCGCAAGGACGACGCCACCTGCCACCAGCGCCGCTCATGGCGCCGGCGTGCTCCAGCGGTCGACCACGAACCAGACGGCTCGAACCGGGACGTTCCCCTCATTCCACAGTCGGTGGGGGATCGTCGAGTCGAAGGCCATCGAGTCCCCCGGCCCAAGCGCGAAGCGCTCGAAGCCGAGCTCGAGGCTGAGCGTCCCTTCGAGCACCAAGCTGTACTCCCGCCCGTTGTGGCGGATCGCGTGGTCGTCGGCGGTCGACCCGCCCCCCGGGGCGTAGGTCACCTCCATGAACTCGGCGTTGTGTTCGGGAACCGGCATCAACAGCTGCCACTGCACGCCGCGCTCGAGGTTGATGACGCGCCGATCGGGGGCGCGCAGCACCACCGAGGACAGCGCGCCGGTGCGTGGCCGCCGCGGGACCTGGCGCTCGGCCGCCGGGGCGGGGGCGGGGGCGGAGGTGGTCTCGGCGCCGAAGAGGGCATCGAGAGAGATCCCGAGCGCGTTCGAGATCGCGTACAGCGTGCTCACCGACGGGTTGGCGCGGCCGCGCTCGATCTGGGAGATGAGGCTCGCCGAGCAGTCGACGAGACGGGCGAGCTCGCGCACACCGATGCCACGGGCGACGCGCTCGTCACGCAGGCGGCCACCGAGCAGCTCGATCCCCTCGAACTCGCCCGAACGTCCCGAGGTCGCACCGCGCACAGCGCTCGAACTGGCACTCATGAGGCAACGACCCCCGGCCGCTGGTGCCTGGCGAGCTCGGCGGGCGCGATCACCTCACTACCGTAGCGGAGGGCGGCACGCCCCTTTAGGGCCTCGCGTTGCGTGGCGCTTGACACCCGCCCCCGGCGCGTCAAGGCTCCGCTCACCGAGACGGAGGAGGACAACCATGCGCGTCGGGATCGCCGGGCTCGGCAAGATGGGCAGCGCGCTCGCCCGCCGGCTCCTCTCGGACGGCCACGAGGTGACCGTGTGGAACCGCACCAGGGAGCGGGCGGCTCCCCTGATCGAGGCGGGCGCGTCCCTCGCCGGCAGCCTCGGCGAGCTCGCCGGTGGCGCTGAGCAGCTGTGCACGCTGCTCAGCGATGACGACGCGGCGCTCGCCGTCTACCTCGGTCCCGACGGGCTGATCGCACATGGCCGCGAGGGCCAGCTGCTCATCGACATGAGCACGATCTCCCCGGCGGCCTCCGCACAGATCGCGGCCGCAGCAGCCGGACGAGCACGGCGGTTCGTGCGCTGCCCGGTGAGCGGCAACCCGGGCGTCCTGCTCGCCGGGAACCTCGGGCTCATCGCCTCGGGTGATCCGGCCGACTTCGCGGCGGCGCGCCCGCTACTCGAGCGCGTGGGCGCCAAGGTCTTCTTCGTGGGCGAGGGCGAGGCGGCACGCGTGGTCAAGCTGGCGGTGAACGCGGTCCTCGCTGCCACGACCGAGCTGCTCGCCGAGACGATCGTGCTGTGCGAGGCGAACGGCATCGGCCGCGCCCGCTACCTCGAGGTCCTGTCGGCCTCGGCGGTCGGCTCGCCCCTCATCGCCTACAAGCGCGACGCGCTGGTCGCGCGCGACTACGACGCCACCTTCACGACGGCGATGCTCGGCAAGGATCTCGGCCTCGTGCTCGACGCCGCAGGCGCCGCCGGCGTGGCGATGCCGGTCTCCACCTTGCTCGCCGCGCTCGTCAACGACGCCTGCCGCCAGGGCTATGCGGACCTCGACTTCCTGGCCCTCTTGCCCCAGCTGCAGGGGCTGTCTGGGCGAGAGCGGGACCGCTGAGACGCGCGCCTCAGTGCGAGGCGCGGGGATCAAGCACCATCCACACCGATCGCACCGGCACCTCGCCCAGATTCGCGAAGCGGTGCGGTTCGCTGGCGTCCAAGGCGAGCGAGTCGCCCGGCTCGAGCACGAGCTCGTCGGCGCCGAGCTGCACCACGAGCGTTCCGGCGAGGATCACGCAGTAGTCACGCCCGCGATGGCAGATCGGGTGCGCGGCACCGGCGCCGGCGCCGATCGGATAGGTGACCTCCAAGAACTCGACGCCGGGTTCGGGCCGTGGCATGAGCAGCTCCCAGCAGACGCCGCGCGCAAGGACGATCCGACGCCGCTCGGCTGCCCGCAGCACGAAGGCCGCCCCGTCGGCGCCCGGCGGCGGCGCGGCGCCTCGCGTCGCGGCGGCGACATGCGCCGCTTCGCCAAAGAGGCTGTCCATCGAGATACCGAGCGTGGTGGCGATCGCATACAGCGTGCCGACCGAGGGGGCCACGCGGTTCAGCTCGATCTGGGAGATCAGGCTCGCGGACAGCGCGACGCGCCGAGCGAGCTCGCGCACGCCGAGACCGGCGGCGATGCGCGCCTCGCGCAGGCGGCGCCCGAGCTCGTCCGAACGGACCTCGCGGGAGGCAGCCGAGTGGCCAGCGAGGCGGCGGCCTGCGCTGCTCACGGCCGCTCAGGCCTGGCGAGCTGCGGCCCGGCCGCCGTCCCAGTCGGTGTAGGTATAGGGGTTCGGGATCAGCTCGGCGGCGGGCAGCTCGGGGTTCATCGCCTCGTGCCAGGACTCGGGGCCGAGCTGGCCCTGCAGGTACTCGACGGTCCGGCCGACGACGTCGCGCGCCTTGTCGAGGTCGATGCCGATGAGGCGGTGGTCGTGCTTGACGAGCCGCCCGTTCACCATCACGGTGTGCACGTCGCCCCGGCCGGCCTGGAAGACGACGTGGCCGTAGGGGTGCAGGATCGGGAACATCGCCGGCGAGTGCTCGTTCTTCAACAGCACGATGTCGGCCCTCTTGCCGGCGATGAGGCTGCCGATGCGGTCCTGCAGGCCGAGCGCGGCGGCGCCGCCCATGGTCGCGTAGGAGACCACGTCCTCGGCGCGCAACGCGTTGGAGACGACGGTCTCCTCCTTGACGTGCGCCTCGAGGTGCTCGCGCGAGCGGTCCGCGCTGAGCGTCGCCCGCATCGCCGCGAACAAATCGGCGCTCCACCACACGCTCGTGTCCATCGAGAGCGACACCGGGATGCGGTGGCGTCGTAGCTGCCAGGTGGGCGGGTAGCCCTGCCCGGCGCTCTGCTCGCTCTCGGTCGAGACCGAGGCGTGCGCCCCCGAGGCGGCGATCCGCTGGTAGGAGTCCTCGCACAAGGTGGTCGCGTGCACGTAGACGACCGAGTCGGTCATGAAGCCGTGCTCGGACATGAGGCGGATGCCGGTGTCGTTGGTCGCCCCCCAGACCCCGGCGTGCGTGGTCACCGCCAGGTCGAGGTCGCGGGCGGACTCGAAGGCGCCGCGCTCGGGAAAGGCCGGGTCGCCGGTCACGTCGAAGGCGAGCTGCAGGCCCAACAGGTCGTCGCGGCAGGAGAAGTGGCGGCTGACGAAGTCGCGGAACTCCTTGGCCTTGGTCCACTCCCAGGGGGCGCCGAGCAGGTTGCCGTACGCGAGGACGAATCGTCCCGGCACCTCGCGCAGGGCCGCGACGGCAGCGTCGCCGTACTCGGGGCTCTGCAGGCCGTGCGACCAGTCCACCGTCGTCGTGACGCCGGCGTCGAGCGCCTCGATCGCCGCCAGGAGGTTGCCGGCGTAGATGTCCTCGGGGCGGAAGCACGATCCCCACCGCAGGTAGTAGAAGACGAAGTACTGCGTGAGCGTCCAATCCGCGCCAAAGCCGCGCATCGCGGTCTGCCACATGTGCCGGTGCGTGTCGACCATCCCGGGCATCACGATGCCGCCGGCACAGTCGATCACGAGGGCGGACTCCGGAGCCGGCAGGCCCTGGCCGACGGCCGTGATCCGCTCGCCCTCGACAAGCACGTCGCCGTGCTCGATCACCCCGGCGCGATCCATGGTGAGCACCGTTCCCCCGCGGAGCAGCACCGGCCCACCGCTCGCGCGCTGGCGCTCCAGCGCGTCCTCCCCAATGCGCATCTCGCGCCCCCTTGCTTGTCGGTGCCGATCGACCCTCAGGCCTCGCCGTTGCGCCAGCTGCGCGTGTTGAGATGCGACTGGGAGTCCCGCGTGGTCGCGAGCGGGCCGTCCACGGTCCAGTAGCGCTTGCCCGCCACCAGCAGCTCCTCGGCAGGGAACTTGGTGATCACCTCGCAGCCGTCTGCGGTGACGACGAGCTCCTCTTCGATGCGCGCCGCCGACCAACCGTCGGCAGCCGGCCAGTACGTCTCGAGGGCGAAGACCATGCCCTCTTCGAGCACCTCGGGGTGCTCGAGGGAGACGAGGCGGCTGAAGATCGGCTTCTCCCAGATCGACAGGCCGACCCCGTGCCCGTACTGCAGCGCGAAGGCCGCCAGCTCGTCGGGGAAGCCGAACTCCTGCGCGCTCGGCCAGACCTCGACGATGTCGGCGGTCGTGGCCCCCGGCTTCACCCGGTCGATCGCCTCGTCCATGTAGGCGCGGCAGCGCCGGTAGGCGTCGCGCTGTGCCGGGCTGGCGCTGCCGATCGCGAAGGTCCGGTAGTAGCAGGTGCGGTAGCCGTTGAAGGAGTGCAAGATGTCGAAGAACGCCGGGTCGCCGGGGCGAAGGATCCGGTCGCTGTAGACGTGCGGATGCGGCGCGCAGCGCTCGCCCGAGATCGCGTTCACCCCCTCGACGTGCTCGCTGCCGAGGTCGTAGAGGGCCTTCGCAACGAGGCCGACGCACTCGTTCTCGCGCACCCCGGGACGCAAGAACGCGTACAGCTCGTCGTAGGCCGCGTCCACCATCGACGTCGAGGCGACGAGCAGCGAGATCTCGTCCTCGGTCTTGATGCGCCGTGCCTCCATGAAGACCTGTTGGCCATCGACGACGCGCACGCCCTGCTCGGCGAGCGCGGCGAGCACCGGTATCTCGGCGACATCCACGCCGAGGGGCTCGCCGCGAAGGCCGTACTTGTCGAGCTCGCGCCCGATCGCCTTGGCGACCTCCTCGGCCCGGCCCGCCGCGGGGTTGAAGGCGCCGCGCAGGGTCGAGATGCCCGGGCGCGAGCCGTGCTCGGGCGCAATGTCGCCGTGCGCACCCGACCCGTGGTCGAGCCAGGGGTTGTAGAGGACGTGGTGGCGCGCCGCGGAGCCGAAGTCCCACACCACCGGCTCGCCGCCGCGGGGCAAGAGGGCGAAGCGGATCAGCTTGTCCATCGCCCACGTGCCGATGTGGGTCGCCGTCATGTAGCGGATGTTGTGGAAGTCGAAGGTCAACAGCGCCCCGAGGTCGCTGCGCTCGAGCTCGGCACGGAGGCGCTCGAGACGCTGGCGGCGCAGCCGGTCGAAGTCGACCCGCTGCTCCCAGTCCACCGCGTTCAGCCCAAAGCTCTTCAGTCCCATCCCCAACCTCCGTCGTCGCCCACCACCCGGGCCGCGCCCTCACCGAACCTCATCGCAGGAGCCAGCCGCCGTCGACGAACAAGTCGGCTCCGTTCATCCCGCCGCATTCGAGCAGAAATACCGATGCTTCGACCACCTCCCGCATCGTCACCAACCTTCCGATCGGCGTGCGCGCGACGACCGCGTCCAGCGACTTGCCCACCCAATAGGGGCTGTCACCGACGATGCCGGGATGCAGCGCGTTCACGCGGATCGGCGCGAGCTCGCAGGCGAGCGTGTGCACCATGCCGGAGACGCCACCGTTGACGGTGCTCACCGTCGTCGATCCCTCATAGGGCCGCTCCTTGGCCAGGCCGCCGAAGAGCAGGATCGATGCGTCGTCGCGAAGGCGCGCCGTCAAGGTGTGGACGACCTCGGCGTAGCCGACGAGCTTGAGGGTCACGAGGCGCTGCGCGCTGAGGCGATCGTAGTCGGCGATGCGGTTCACGTCGCGCTCGATCGCCGTGATCGCAAGGCGCGTCACCTCGCCGATGCCACCCAGCGCGTCGGCAATCGTCTCGGGCTCGGCGAGGTCGACGCCGATGCCGATCGCGTCGGCACCGATCTCTGCGGCGATCTTCTCGGCGCGAGCCGGATCGCGCCCGGAGATGACGACGTGCCTCCCGCGCCGCAGGTACTCCTCGGCGAGCTCCCGGCCGATTCCCGAGGTGCCGCCGATCACGACCACCGAAGCCTCTGTCATTGTCGCCTTCCCCAAGTCACGTCCGCGTCCCACCGCTTTGCGTGCCCTTCCTCGTCGATCATGCTCGCCGGAGCCTCGTCCAGGCGTCGAGGCCGACGGCGAGGATCAGCAGCACCCCGAGGCTGATCTGCTCATAGAGCGGATCCAGCCCGAGCAGGTCGAAGCCGTTGCCGATCAAGGCGATGAAGAGGACACCGACCACCGAGCGCCAGACCGAGCCGACCCCTCCGAGGATGCTCGTCCCGCCGACGACGACCCCGGCGAGCACGGTGAAGGCGAGATCGGCGCCCGAGGAGGACTGCGCGCTCAGCACCCGCGAGGTGTCGATCACCCCGCCGAGCGCCGCCGCGGTCCCGCTGAGGGCGAACGCGATGATCTGCACCTTGTGGACGCGCACGCCGGCGAGCCGCGCCGCCTCGGCGTTGCCGCCGGCCGCGTACATGTAGCGCCCGAGCGTCGAGCGGGCGAGCAGGAACGCGAGCACCACGACGACGACGAGCGTCACCCATGTTGACGTCCTCACCGTGAACAGGCTCGTCCCGGCCAGGTCGTTGAAGCTGTGCCGGTTGAAGTCGGTGATGATGTTCCCGCCCGTCGCGAGGCTCGAGATCCCGCTCACGACATAGGACGTCGCCAGCGTGGCGATGAGAGCGTTGATCCGCGCCACCGTGGCGACGAAGCCGTTGACGAGTCCGACGAGCAGGCCCACCCCCACGCCGGCGACCCAGGCGATGACCGGGTTGGTTACGAGCGCGAGGTGCGCCGCGGTCACGCCGGCGAGGCCGTAGACGGCGCCGATCGATAGGTCGATCCCACCAGAGACGAGCACCAGGGTCGCCGCGGCGGCGGGGATCAGCGTCGAGGCCTGCTGGTCGACGATGTTGAGGAGGTTGGCCTTGGTGAGGAACGGTCCGCTCGTTGCCGAGAGGGCGATGAACAAGGCGACAAAGGGCAACAAGATGCCACCGCGGCGGACATCGACGAGGCCGCGCAGGCGCGAGCGCGCGAGGCCAAGGCGCCGGCTGGGCACCGGGCTCGCCGGCTCTTGGAGGTCGATGAGGCTCATCAGGACACTCCACGTGCAGTGAACGCAGCCTCGAGCACCTCGTGCTCGGTCGCCACCATGCCATCGAGCTCGCGCACGATCTCGCCGCCGCGCATCACGAGCACGCGGTGCGAAAGGCCGAGCACCTCCTCGACGTCGGACGAGACGAGCAGGACGCCGAGGCCCTGTCCGGCGAGCTCGACGACGAGGTCGTAGATCGACCGCCGGGCGCCGACGTCCACGCCCCGCGTCGGCTCATCTGCGATGAGCACCGCCGGCTGGCAGAGCAAGGCGCGGGCAAAGAGCAGCTTTTGCTGGTTTCCGCCCGAGAGCGCGCCGGCGGGGGCCTCGGGCCGCGCCGGCCGCACCGCCACCTTGGCGAGGACCTCGGTGACCACCTTGCGCTCGCGGCCGGCGCGCACGAGACCGAGCCGGCTCAGCGAGGCGAGGGTCGACAAGGCGGTGTTCTCGGCAACAGAGCGCTCGAGGAGCAGCCCCTGCTCCTTTCTCGATTCGGGGATCATCACCACGCCTTCGCGCAGCATCCGCCGCGGGCTGCGCCGCGTGGCACGGCGGCCGTCGATCGCGACCGATCCCGCGTGTGCGCGCCGCGCCCCGACGATCGCGTGCACGAGCTCGCTGCGTCCGGCGCCCACCAATCCGGCAAGGCCGACGATCTCGCCCGCGCGCACCGCGAAGGTGGCGTCGCGCACGCCGGGTGCCGAGAGCCACTCGACGGCGAGGCGCACGGGAGCGTCGGCGCCAGGCGGGGACTTCGGCGGGAAGGTCCCATCCAGGCTGCGACCGAGCATCGCCTCGATCAGCGTCGACTCGGACTCCTCGCTTGCGAGCGACGTCCGCACGACCGCGCCGTCGCGCAGCACGGTGATCGCGTCGGCGAGCTCGAGCACCTCGCGCAGGAAGTGCGACACGAGCACCACGGTGCAGCCACGGGCGCGCAGCGAACAGATGGCCTCGTGCAGGTGCAAGGTCTCCTCGCGGGTGAGCGCCGCGCTCGGCTCGTCCATGATGATGAGCGCGGCGTCGCGCGCCACGGCGCGCAGGATCTCGAGCTTTTGCTGATCGGCGGTGCGCAACCGGCCGGCGAGCTGGTGGGCCGGCACGGCGAAGCCCACGTGCTCACACAGGGCGTGGTAGCGCTCAGAGAGGTCACGGCGGCGCACATATCCGGCGCGGCGTGGCTCGGCGCCGAGGAAGACGTTCTCGGCGGCGGTGAGCTCGGGGACGATCGCGAGCTCCTGCGCAATCGTCGCCACGCCGTGCTCGAGCGCGTGGCGCGGCGAGCGGAATGCGACGGGCGTGCCCGACAGCTGCATCTCGCCGCTGTCGGGCGCCAGCACCCCGCTGATCACTTTGCCGAGGGTCGACTTCCCGGCGCCGTTCTCGCCCACGAGCGCGTGCACGGTGCCGGCGCGGATCTGCAGCGACACCGAGCGGAGTGCCCGCACCCCGCCGAACTGCTTGCTGATCCCTCGCAGCTCGACGTGGGGGGCGGGCGGTACGACCCGGTGCACTAGCCCGGCCACTCCGCGTGGAACTGAGCGACGTTGGCCTTGGTGATCACCCCGCCGCCGGGCAGCTGGGACACGGGGTCCACCCCGCCGCTCGACACACCGGTGCGGATGGCGTTGGCGATGTCCTGGACGACCAGGCGACCCTCGCTGGCGGGCAGCTGGGCGACGTCGCCGTACCAGGCGCCCGATCGCACGCCCTTCAAGGCCGCGGCGCTCGCGCCGTAGCCGACGAGGATGACCTTGCCGGTCTTGCCCGCCGCGGCGACGGCTTGCTGGGCGCCCTCGATGCCCTGGTCCGAACCCACGATCAAGGTGAGGTTCGGGTTGGCCTGCAGCATGTTCTGCGTCGCCGTGAGGCCGTCGCTCGGCGTGAAGTAGGACTGGCCCTCGGCAACGATCTTGACGTTGTGGTGGCTGTGCGTGGCTGAGACGAAGCCCCGGTAGACGGCCTGGTCGAGCGCCGAGGCCTTGATGTCGTACATGTAGCCGACGTCGCAGGGGTTGTGCTTGGCGCACGCCTGGTCGACGAGGCCCCCGAGCTTGGAGCCGATCTCGGTGGGGACGAAGACGACGTTCGCCGCCAGGCCCTTCACCTGTGGCTGGTCGGTGTTGAGCTTCGGGCCGAGGATCTGGTCGAGGTTCGCGACCTGGATATGATGGGCGATCGCCTGCCGCACGAGGCCGATGAGGCCGGTGCCGAAGATCGGCTGGACGATGATCCCCTGGTACTGGTGCGAGGTGATCGCGTCCTGCAGCTCGGAGTACTGCTTGGTCGGGCTGTTGTTGGCGTCGAACACGGTCAAATGCACATGCACCTTGGCGGCTTCCCGCCGGGCCGCCGCGAGCATCGGCGCGTCGTAGCTGTTCTGCACCGCGAAGGACAGGTAGGCCACCCGCACGCTCTTCTCGTGGGCCCGCGCGGCAGCCGAGGCTGGCGCCGAGGCGAGGGCCGCGGCGCCGGCGGCGGCAAGCGTGCTGGCGGCCGCGACGGCGAGCGCGCCGTGACGTCGGATGCGGAACTTCGAAGCCACGAGTGTCCCCTTTGTTTGAATGGTGAGCACCACGCCGCCCGGGGTGACCAAATCCCCCAACCCCCGAGTGGTTAGTGACACCACACGCTGTCGACTGTCAGCGCACAATCAGTATCGTGACCCTACACAGCCCCGTCAACTAGTTTCTCGGTGGAAGCGGTGATCGATCCCTCCTCGGCACCTAGCGGGCTGCGGCACGGGACGAGCTGCCGGGGCCGCTGCTGTGTAGCAGCACTTGACGAGAGCCGCTGACGGCGGTGCGGCGGCGAGGAGGGGCGATGATCACCCATGTCGTGACGTTCCGCTGGAAGCCGGGCATCCGGACGAGCGATGTGGCGGCGCTGTGCGCCGATCTCGACGCGTTCCGCGCCGAGGTGCCGGCCATCCTGTCGTATCGCTACGGCGCGGATCTCCAGCTGCGCGACGGCAACGGGGACTTCGCGATCATCGCCACGGTGGCCGACGCCGAGCACCTCGCGGGCTATCTCGACCACCCGGCGCACCACCGGCTGATCGCCGAGCGCCTCGGGGCGATGATCGAGACGCGCCTTGCCGTGCAGTTCGAGACGTGAGCGCACCGGGCCGTGTAGCCCCTGCCCGTTTGGGTAAGAGCTAGCCGTCTGGGCCGTCGGTGGGCGCGGCCCCCACTGCCAGGAGCATTGTGAGCACCGAGTTCGTTGATGGCTCGCTCGAGGCCGACGCCTGGAACGTCGGCGCCAAGGTCGCCGGCCCCGTTGCCGACGACGTCGACCGCCAGGGCCGCTTCCCCGCCGAGACTGTCGCCGCCATGCGCGAGGCGCGGCTGTTGTCGGCGATGGTGCCGGTCGAGCTCGGGGGCCAGGCGGCGACGCTGCCCGAGGTCTCCGGAGCGGTGCGCGCCCTCGCCAACCACTGCGCGTCGTCCGCGCTCGTCTTCGCCATGCACCAGATCGAGGTCGCATACCTCGCCCGTCACGGGCACACCGAGGCGCTGGCGGCGGTGCTCGGGCGGGTGGCGAGCGAGCAGCTGCTCCTCGCCAACGCCAACAGCGAGGTCGGCTCGGGCGGCGACGTCGGGCGCAGCGCGTGTGCCGTCGAGGTCAGCGGAGACCGCTTCGTACTGTGCAAGGACGCCATGGCGGTCTCCTTCGGCGCCCACGCCGATGCCGTGCTCACAACAGCGCGCCGTCACCGCGATGCCGCGCCCGAGGATCAGGTCATGGTGCTCTGCCCGCGCGCCGGCCTCGAGCTCGAGCCGCTCAGCGAGTGGGACGCGATGGGCCTGCGCGGCACGTGTTCGAACGGCTTCCGGCTGCGGGCGATGGGCGACGCGGCGCTGATCTTCCCCGAGCCCTTCTCCCGGATCGCCGGCCGGACCGGGACGCCGGTCACCCAGGTGCTGCTCGGCTCGGTGTGGGTCGGCTTGGCCGAAGCCGCCGCCATGCGGGCGCATGCCGCGGTGCGCACCCAGGCGCGAAAGCGCCCCGGCACGCGCCCGGTGACCGCGCTGCGCCTCGCCGAGCTCACCACCTTGCTGCAACAAGCTCGGGCGGTCGTCGCCGCAGCGGCGCGGCGCTATGAGGAGCTGAAGGACAGCGACGAGGTGGAGGGGCTCGACTTCGGGCTCGAGCTGCGCAACGTCAAGGTCGCCGCCTCCTCGCTGGCGCTCGAGATCGGCAACCGCGCCCTCGCGATCTGCGGCATCGCCGGCTACCTCCGCTCGAGCCCCTACAGCCTCGACCGCATCGTGCGAGATCTTCACGGCGGGACCGTGATGGTGAGCAACGACCGGCTCAACGAGGCGAGCGCCGAGCTGTTGGTGGTGCAAAAGCACCTCTGAGCGCGGGGCGGCTCGGGGACACTCGCCGTCTCAGTCGGACGCGCCAGCTGGACCGAGCTGCCGATCGGGGCCCGTGCCCCCGGGACCCGCCCGGCGCGCTGGCTAGCCCGTCTGGCGACACGACCCCTGCGCCCTCGTCGCACCCTTCGGGCGGGTGCTGGTGAGCTCGACCGGCCCCATGCCCGCGCGCCGGCTGGGACGGCGCGCTCGTGTCGGCGGCGGGATCGCCGAGCCTGACTCAGGCGTAGAGGGGCCGCAGGCGCTCGAGAATCGCCACGCGGTTGGCGAGCAGCTGCTCGTGGCTCGCGGCGATGCCGCGCACGGTGGCGACGTAGCCCTGGCTGCCGCTCCGCCAGTCGACGGGATGGGGGGGCTGGCGGTTGAGCGCGACCTGGCGGACGCCCGGGATCGCCGAGACCTCGGTGAGCCCCTCGAGTGCTTCGAGGTGGCGTGCCCAGGGCGGCGGTTGCAGGTAGAGCGAGTAGGCGATGCCGGCGTCCACGAGCTCGGCCACCGCGGGCGCCTCGCCGAGCGCGATCCCGAGCGCGAGGTGCATGAGCGAGCGACCGGTCCGAAACTCGAACAGCTCGCTGATGCTGCCGCCGCCCACGCGCGGGTTGACCTCGATCACCCGCGGCCCGGCGGGGGTCAGCTTGATCTCGGTGTGCATGATGCCAAAGCGCACCCCGAGCGCCTGCAGGGCGCGGGTGGCGAGCGCCTCGACCTCGGCGCGCGCGTCGCCCTGGAGCAGGCTCGGCATGAAGTTCCCCGTCTCCCGGAACGGCTCGCTCAGCGGAAACTTCCCCGTCACGGCGAGGTGGCGGCACTCGCCCGCGAAGACGGCGCTCTCGACCGAGACGTAGTCGGCGACTTGGCCGCACACCGCGCCGTAGCCACCGAGCGTGCCATCGAGGAATTGCTCAAGGACGTACTCGCCCGCGCCGACGGGCGCGCCGTCAGCGCCCCCGTGCTCGACGAGCTGGATGAGCTCTTTCGCATCGCTCGCGAAGAACGTCTCGAGGCTGCCGTGTCCAGCCCGCGGCTTGAGGACAGCTGGGAAGGGGAAGTCGGCCAGCCGAGCGAGGTCGGGGCGCGCTCGGCCGTCGAGGGTGAGCTCGAAGACCGCCGGCATGTCAAGGCCCGCCGCCGCCATCGCCCGGCGCTGGGCCAGTTTGTCGACGCAGTTGAGGATCGCGGCGCGATCGTTGAAGGCCAACCCGAGCTGCTCGGCGAGCGCCGCGCTGAACACGAGCTGGTCGTGGGAGAAGGTGACGATGCCCACCGGGGCGTGCTCGGCGAGGGTCGATGCGGCGGCCTCGGCGGCCTCGGCGTCCTCGCCGTCCACGGCGACCACACGCCCGAGGCGGGTGAGCAGCCGTCCCATCGAGCCGAGCTCGGCGAGGGGCCGGGTGATCACCCAGACGAGCTCACAGCGCCCGTCCGCGGCCTCGGCGATCTGGAGGGGCGAGAAGGACGCGGCGTCGTAGGGGACGGCGACCCGAGGCACGGCCGCGCCACACGCACGGCCCACCTTCATCGCGGCCGCCGCCGGCACGAACGTTTGCGCCTGCACCAAGACGAGTCCACGCCGGTCTTCTCCTCCGCTCCGGTAGCGCTGCGCCCGGGGCACTGCCCGATCAGGCCACCGGGCAATCCTCGCCCGAACGCCCGAACGGGCTCAGCGCCGGCGCGCGCGTCGGCGGCGGAGCAGTCTCAGCAGCTTGCGGAGGATGAAGGCCACGGCGCGAAGCGTACCGGGCCGCTGGCCGCGCCGGCCGGCGCGCCGGTCAGCTCGGCTCGGGTGAGCTCCCCGCCGCCTCCATGTCGGGGTAGAGGTGGAAACGGTTCACGAGGCCGGTCACCTCGAGGAGCTGCACCACGTTCGGCGGAACCGAGACGAGGCGCAGCGTGCCGCCGCGCTCTTCGAGATGGCGATGGGCGACCACGAGGGTCCCGAGCCCCGTCGAGTCGATGAAGGCAACGTTGGCGAGGTCCACAAGGAGGGTGCCCGGGGCCTCCCCGATCAACTCCTCGAGCGCCTCGTGCAAGCGCGGCGCGCTCATGACATCGATCTCGCCGTAGACGAACAAGACGGGGTGGCCCCCGTACTCCATTCGCACCAGGTCGAATCCGCTGCTCTCAGCCATGGACGCCTCCGGACGTCGCGCACCTACGCCATTGTCGGGCGCGACCCTAGTGCGCCGCGCGGGGCTTGCCGGATCGCGCCCCGCGAGCGCCGGGCACGGCCCGAGCCAGCCGGTCGGTGTGGACGAGGTGTGCCTGGGCTGGGGATGACAGGTGGATTGCAACATTTGCCTGTCGACAAGCTCTGGATCTCGCGAATTCCCGTTGACGTGCTCGCGGGCACCGTGCAGACTGCTCATCACCGGGAAGGACGCAGCAATCCGGAGCCGGGCAGGGCGGATCGGCCTCGAAAGGGGCAGGTTGCGCAGGTTCTCGCAAGGGAGCCTGGGATGGGCCGTAAGGTCCCCCGCTGCTCGCCGTCGTGCTGGGTCGTCCCGGGAGCAGAGGTAGGGCGGCGGTGCCGGGCTCGCTTTCGGGCGAAGCGGTGCTGCCGGTGGCCGCCGCAAGGCGGTCGGTCCTGTCGGCGCCGCGAGGTGGTGGCAGGGCCATCCGGGCTCGCCGGGCCGCAAGGCCCCGGGTCGGGATCCCGCCTCGAGGGCATCGGCCCCGGGGAGTGCGGGCGGCTTCGGCCCCCGGCTACCCGGGGTCGTGCCGCGACCGGAGACCATTGGTGCAGCGATTAGCCTCGCCGCCTGGTGCGCGCCCCCGAAGCTGGCTTGACCCAAAGTCCGGTCGACGGGCGCTACTTGAAGGTCCTCCAGTGGTTGCTCGTTCCGGCCGCCTTCTTCAACGGCTTCGACAGCGAGCTGCGCGCCCTTTTGCTCCCCCAGCTGCAGCGCGCCTTTCACGTCCATCTCTCGGCCACCGGGCTGATCGGCGTCCCGATCGGACTAGGTCAGCTGGCCGCGTTCTTCTTGGTTCGCCGCGCCGATCGCGTCGGCAGGCGTCCTTTGCTGCTCGTGTCGCTCGTCGGCTACGCGTTGGCCACCGCCTTGACGGCCGCCGCTACGAGCGTCGCGGCATTCGCCGCCTTCCAGTTCGTGGCCCAGCTCTTCATCGGTACCGAGTACGCGCTGGCCGTGCTCATGATCGCCGAGGAGCTCTCCCCCGACGCGCGCGGGCGGGCGCTTGGCCGACTGCTGCTCGCCAGCCCGCTCGGCGGCGTCGCCACGGCCGCGCTGCTCGCCGCGGGGCTGCAGCACAGCGCGCTCGGCTGGCGGGCCTTCTTCTTGATCGGCGCGGCGCCCGCGCTCCTCCTCGCGGCGGCCCGCCCCCTGCTGCGCGAGACCGCAGCCTTCCGCTCCGCCCGGCGGGACCGCCCGCTCGGCCAGCCCCTCGCCGCCGTGTTCGCGCCGCCCTGGCGGCGACGGCTCTATGTGCTCGGCGCGGTCAATTTCCTCGAGAAGATCCCGACGGCCGCTGCAGCGGGGTGGTGGACCTTCTACGCCGAGCGCGAGCGCCACCTGTCGACCGGCCTCGTCGCCCTGGACCTCGGCGTCGCCTACGGCGTCGGCACGCTCGGCTACTACGTGTGCGGGCGCGCCATCGACCGCTTCGGCCGCCGGCCGGTCGTCGGGGGCTTCCTCGCGATCGGCTGCGTCGCCGGGGCGACCCTGTTCCAGGTCGGCAACGAGGCCGCCACCTTCGTGTTGTTGCTCGTCGCCGTCTTCTTCGGCCTCGGGGTCGGACCAGGACTCTCGGCCCTTTCGGCGGAGTCCTTCCCCACTGAGCTGCGCGCCCAGGCCTCCGGCGTCGTCGGCAACGTCTTCGCCAACGCCGGAGAGCTCACCGGACCGGCGCTCGTCGGGGCGCTCGCCGGGCCGCTCGGCCACGGCTTCGGCGTCGGCGATGCGGTCAGCTTGTTGACCCTCCTCGGCCTCCCCGCGCTCGGCGTCCTTGCCTGGGCGGTCACCGAGACCCGCGGCGCGATGCTCGACGCGCCCGATCCGCTCGCCGGACGCCTCGCCGCGCCCGGTTAGGTGCCGGCGACGTCCACGCTCTGCACCGGCGGCGCCGCGGGCGAGTAGAAGTGCCGCCAGTTCGCCCTCGAGGGATGCTTCTTGCCGGCGGGCCCCTCGCCAAAGGCGCGCAGCAGATTGAGCATGATCGTCGTGACGACCCCCATCGCCGGCGAGTGCCCGAAGCGCAGCGCGTTGTCGATCGCCGGCGCGCCGTCCCACAGCAGCTGGACGAAGCGTGCGGTGCCGCTTGCGAAGACGGCGCCGCCGCCGGAGTGGGAGTAATAGGTCATGTCCGAAGCGAGCGCCCCGCTCACGGACTGCACCGGCGAGTGCGCCAGGATCTGGACGTTCTTCGGCCCCGGAAGCGCCGGCTCGAAGCCGTCGAACTCCGAGCCCACGACCTCTTGGCCGGGGACCCCGTGCACGACGGCGCCGTCTTTCAGACCGGTTCCCTCGAAGAGGAACGACGACGCGTCGGCGACGACGAGCGGCGCGATCGCGCCGTAGGACTGGTACATCGAGCCGATCAGCTCGCTCTCGGGATAGGGCACGAGGTCCTCGGCCCAGCTGACGCCCGTCGCCAGCTTGGGGTCCTTGGCGGCGATCGGATCGGCGCGCGCATCCTTGTAACAGACCATCTGGCGGTGCGCGACGCCCCTCGAGGAGGGTTGGAACCGCACCTGGCGGTAGCAAGCGTTCGCCCCGAGGAACGCGGCGTTCAGCCCCTTGTCGAGCGCTGCGGCGACGCCGTCGAAACGCATCTGCCACGACCAGTACTCGTCGTGGCCGAGGCTGAGCAGGCAGCGGTGGTTGGCGAGCAGGTGCGGCCGCGCGTGCAGGTCCACGTCGGTCCAGTAGGTCACGTCCAGGCCGTGGCGCTCGACGAGGTAGACGAGCGGCAACTCGTTGCCGATGAAGTCACCCGAGCCCTGGGGGTCGGGATTGCGGTAGGGGCGGTCGAAGGAGACGATGCGCGAGCGATCCGCGAGCGCGCCCGTCGGCGCCCCGCCATAGAGGCTGTAGCCGCCGTAAAGGTTGTAGGCCTGCCAGGTGTTGACCGAGTTCTGGACGACGAAGGCGGCTTTGCTGGCGTCGTCACGCAAGGTGAAGGGGACGTAGTGCCGCTCGCCGTTGCTCGCGCTGAGCAAGATGAGGTAGTCGCCCGGCGGCCAGTGCTTGCCGACCTCGAGGCGCAGCGACGGCGTCCAGTCGGTGCATTCGATGAGGTTCACCGAGCCCTTCGGGGTCGGCAGCGGCTGGCGGCGCCCCCGCAGCTCGCCGCTGCGGTGCACGAGCCGCGCCCCATTGCCCTGGTAGTAGCCGACGCGCAGCACGTCGACGCTGAAGCGCGGCGCCGTGGTGTTCACGTACAGCACCAGCTCGTCGCCTTGCTGGTAGCTCACCGAGTTGGCGAAGCCCTCGATGGGCGAGGGCCAGCCGGCGGCCGGGCTCGGAGCGATCACCCACTGCTTGGGGTCGACGCCGGGGCGCTTGTTCTCCTCGACGACCCAGTCGGCGACCGGTAGGCCGTCGAGGAGATGGGTCCTCCGGCGTTGGTGTGACGGGCGCTTGTGGCGGCTCGGCCCGAGGCGCTCGCCGCCGAGGCCGCCGCTGCCGAGTGCCACCGCCCCAGCGAGCGCGCCGAGGCGCTGCAGGAACTGGCGGCGGTCCATCCTGGCGATGGTAGGACGCCCCAGCAGGGCGGCGGCCGCGGGACCGACGATCAGGCCGGGGGCCATACTGGAGGGGTGACGCAACACGGGCGGAGCCCAGCCCGGGACCATCGCCAGGCGCCATGAGGCCGATCCCGATCGAGTTCCACATCGGACCACTCGCCGTGCACACCTACGGGCTCGGGCTGGCCGTCACGTTCTGGTTCGGCTACCGCTACTTCGCGTACCGGCTCAGAAAGGCAGGCTATCCGGACCGGTGGCTCGGGGGGACCTTCGTCTGGATCATCGTCACCGCCATCGTCGGCGCCCGCGCCGTCCACGTCCTCGCCAACCTCTCGGACTACACCGCCGACCCACTGACGATCTTCGCCATCTGGCAAGGCGGCCTCTCTTCCTTCGGCGGCCTCGCCCTGGCCATCCCGACCGGGTTGCTGAGCGCCAGGCGACGCTGCCCCACGCTGCGCGCCGCGATCGCCGCCGACCTCGTCACGCCCGTCCTCGTGGCCTCCTGGGCACTCGGGCGCCTGCTCGGGCCGCAGCTCATGGTCGCCGGCGGCGGCAAGCCCACCCATCAGTGGTTCGGCATGTACTACGCCGGAGAGGTCGGGCGACGCCTGCCCGTGCCGATCTTCCAGGCACTCGAGTGCGCGGCGGTCTTCGGCGTGCTGATGCTCCTCGAGCACCATCTCGAAGAGGCGGCGCGCCCGACCGGGCTCGTCACCGCCATCGGCGTCGGCCTGTGGGGCCTGAGCCGCTTCTTCGACGAGTTCCTGTGGCTGTCCCATGACGCCGGGAGCCTGCCGATCGAGGTCGGCGGTCTCGTGCTCTTCGGTCTCGGCGCCGGCGTCGCGCTCTGGCGGTTGCTCGCTGCCCGGGGGGCGAAGCGCCCGCCCGCCACCGACCAAGACGGCGACGCCGAGACCCCGCTCTCACTCGGAAGTCGCACGTGAGCGCCGAGGTCGAGCGGTCCGGGGCCGCGCTGCACGCCCAGCAGCGGCGCGCCCGGTCCTTTGGGAGCGACGCCGAGCTCTACGACCGGGCACGACCTGGCTATCCGGCCGCGGTCGCCGAGGGGCTCGGCGCCGGGCCAGGCATCCGGGTGCTCGATGTCGGGGCCGGGACGGGCAAGGCGTCGGAGACCTTTCGCGCCGCGGGCTGCTCAGTGCTCGGCCTCGAGCCCGACGAGCGCATGGCGGCGGTCGCCCGGCGCAAGGGCCTCGGCGTCGAGATCGGCACCTTCGAGACCTGGGAGGCCGGGGACCGCAGCTTCGACCTCGTCATCGCGGGGCAGGCGTGGCACTGGGTGGACCCGCGCGAGGGGCCGGCCAGGGCCTGGGCGGTGCTGGAGGCAGGCGGGCGCCTGGCCCCGTTCTGGAACTACCGCCGGCAGTTCGATCCAGAGATCGACCAGGTCCTCCGTGCCCCCTACCGCCGCCTCGCCCCGGCGCTCCTCGATGGGAGCATCACCGGCGGCGTCAGCGGCAACGGCGGGCGGACCACCCGCGAGACGCTCGAGCAGCTGCGCGCGAGCCGCTACTTCGCCGAGCCGGAGGTGCAGCGCCACGGCTGGTCACAGCGCTACGACGCGGCGCAATGGTGCGCCTTGCTCGACACCTTCAGCGACCACCGCCTGCTCGAGCCCGCGCAGCGGGCGGCGCTGATCGCGGCGGTCGGCGAGGCGATCGAGCGCCTCGGCGGCGAGCTCGTCGTCGACTACAAGACCGTCGTCGTCTCGGCGACGCGGCGATGACCTCCAGGCACCGACACGCCCGCCTCCTTGCGCCGGTGCTCTGTGCCCTCGGCGCCGCCGGGGCCCACACCCCCGGCCCGGGCGCGCTCCCGCCCTTCAGCTGGCACGTCAGCCGGGTGACCAAGGCGATGGTCCGCTCCACCTGGCACCCCGGCTGCCCAGTGGGCCCGACGTCGTTGCGGCGGGTCTCGCTCGCCTACGTCGGCTTCGACCACCGGCGCCACCTCGGCGAGATCGTCGTCAACGCCGCGGTCGTGCGCGAGGTCGTCACCGTCTTCCACCGGCTCTACGCGGCGCGCTTTGCGATCTTCTCGCTGGAGCCCGAGGAGGCCTTCGGCGGTAGCGATCCCCGCTCCATGGCGGCTGACAACTCCTCGGGATTCAACTGCCGCCGGGCCGTCGCGCCCGGGCCGCCGGAGTGGTCGGCCCATGCCTACGGCGAGGCGATCGACGTCAACCCGGTCCAGAACCCCTACCTCGAAGGCGGTACGGTTCAGCCCGCGGCGGGTCGTGCCTATCTCGACCGGGCGCGCCGACGCCCCGGCATGGCGGTTCCCGGGGGGACCCTCGTACGCGCCTTCGCCTCCGTCGGCTGGTCCTGGGGCGGGCGCTGGAGCACGACGCCTGACTACCAGCACTTCTCCTTGACCGGGAACTGATGGAGCGCCGCGCCGTCGCCACCGTGCTGGCGCTGGCGCTGGCCGCCCTCCCGCTCGCGCCCGGTTCCCGGGTCGGCCGCGCCGCCAGCTCGGTACCGACCAAGACGGCGACGCACTGCCCGGCGGACCCCGCCGAGCGCGTCGCGCTCGGCGCCAAGGTCCGCCAGCTCATCACGGTGATCGCCCCCAACGGCGCGTCGCGCACCGCGACGCTCGAGCGCTGGCAGCGCCACAGGGCGTGCTTCGTCGCCGCCTCGGGCACCGCGTCGGCCGAGCTCGGGCGCAACGGGCTGTCCGCCCACCACCATGAGGGCGACGGCACGACGCCGATTGGGGTCTTCGGCTTTGGCCGCGTCATGTACGGGGCCCTCGCCGACCCGGGGGTCGCCTACGCCTGGCACCGGCTGCGATGCGGGGACTGGTGGGACGAGGACCCGAGCTCGCCGCACTACAACCGCTTTGTCGAGCTGGCCTGCGGAGCCCGGCCACCCTTTGGGGGCGACAGCGAGGCGCTGTGGACCGAGCTGCCGGCCTACGACGCGTTCGCGGTGATCGCCTACAACACCGACCCGGTCGTGCCCGGTCGGGGATCTGCCATCTTCCTCCACGTCAGCACGGGCGCTGCGACGAACGGCTGCGTCGCGCTTGCACGGGCGAGCCTGCTGCGCACCTTGGCGTGGCTACGCCCGGGCGCGGACCCCAAGATCGCGATCGCTCCGGCCGCCGACTTCGCGGGGCCGCGGCCGTTCAGCTGACGAGCTCGGCGACGAGGTCGAAGGGGTCCGGCGGGTACACCGGGGCATCGAGCAACTCGAGGTCGGCGTGGCGGCAAAAGCGCCACTCGACGAGCGTGGCCGCCTCCTCGGCGGTCGGCATGTTGGGGGCGACCTCGGCATCGCCGATGGCGGCGAAAAAGACCGGCTCGAGCCGCTCGCGCGGCTCGCCTTTCCAGGTGTCGCTCCGCTCCGCGAGCACGTAGCGATCGCGGATGGTGCAGGTGATGCCCGTCTCCTCGAGCAGCTCGCGCCGTGCCGCGTCGACCAGGCGCTCACCGGGCTCGACGCCGCCGCCGGGCGGCTCCCAGGTCTCGTGGCCGTCGACGGGGTCCCGCCACTTCATCAGCAACAGGCTCCCCTCGGCGTCGAGGCAGAGCACCCGGACGTGGGTGTAGCTGGCCGTAGGGTCGTCGCTCGCCACCGAGGCATTGTGCCCGATCCGGTACACGGCGCGCGCCGAGGTGTCCACCGGTCGTCCCGAGCCTGGGGACACCTCGCTGGTCACGATGACCAACGCGCCACCCCCACGCGGCCCCGGTGAACCCGACGCGACAAGCGCGTCACGTCCGGCCACGAAGCAGCGCTCCGGCCGGGCGCGGTAGATTGGTGCGGTCAGCACCTCCTCCACGGGAGAGTCCCCGCGCGCGGGGCGCCGAAGGGGCAACCTCCCCGGAAACTCTCAGGCCGAAGGACCGTGGAGGAGCCGAACTCTGGACAGAACGTGCGAGCCGCGCGGGACAGACAGAGGGGGACCGAGCGGAGGTCCCGATGGCCGACGACCCAGCAAGCGGGCGAGACGGCAGCCGCCGATCCCCCCTCCACGCCCACCACCTCGGCCTCGGGGCCACCATGGTCCCCTTCGCCGGCTGGTCGATGCCGCTCCGCTATCAAAGCGAGCTCGTCGAGCATCACGCCGTGCGCCAGGCGGCCGGCCTGTTCGACCTCTCCCACATGGGCGAGGTTCACTGTGTCGGCCGACAGGTCGCCGAGGCACTCGACTTCGCCCTGGTCGGGGCGATCTCTGCGCTTGCGCTCGGCCAGGCGCGCTACACGATGCTGTGCGCGCCCGACGGCGGCGTCCTCGACGACCTCGTCGTCTACCGCCTCGCCGAGCAGCACTTCCTCGTCGTCGCCAACGCGGCCAACACGGCGCTCGTGCGGGCGTCGCTCGCCGAGCGCTTCGATCGCTTCGACGCCACCGTGCGCGACGCAAGCATCGAGACCGCGCTCATCGCCCTGCAGGGCCCGGTCGCCGCGACTGTCCTCGCCCCGCTCGCCGGTGCCGACCTCTCGGCGCTCGGCAACTACCGCTGCGTCCCCGCCACGGTGCTCGACCACGAAGTCCTCCTCGCCCGCACCGGCTATACGGGTGAGGACGGATTCGAGCTCTTCGTCCGCGCCGAGCAGGCACCACCGCTGTTCGAAGCGCTCGCTTTGCGCGGGGCGGCCCACGGCGTCGTGCCGGCCGGCCTCGCCGCGCGTGACTCGCTGCGGCTCGAGGCGGGGATGCCGCTGTATGGCCACGAGCTGAGCACCGCCCGCTCGCCCTATGCGGCCGGGCTCGGCCGGGTCGTGCGCCTCGACAAGCCCGGCGACTTTGTCGGGCGCGGCGCGCTCAGCGAGCGCCAGCACGAGACCGGCGAGCGCCTGGTCGGCCTGAGCTGTCCCCGGCCACCCTCGCCCCGGGCCGAGATGGCCGTGCAGGCGAGCGCCGAGGGCGACTCAGGCGAGCCCGTCGGCATCGTCACGAGCGGCGCCCCCTCGCCGACGCTCGGCCACCCGATCGCGATGGCCTACGTCCGCACCGAGTGCGCCGCGGTGGGCACGAGCCTCGCCGTCGCCGCCCGCGGGCGGGCGATTCCCGTCGAGGTCGTCCCGCTCCCCTTCTACCGACGCGAACGACCGGCGACGCCGCCCCGTGCGGCGGATGCCGAAAAGGAGCTGTGATGCTTTCCCGCCTCGACTCGCTCTCGCCGAGCGCGGACTTCTCCCACCGCCACGTCGGCACGAGCCCAGCCGACCAGGCGCGCATGCTCGAGCGCCTCGGCTATCCGAGCGCCTCCGCGCTGCTGGCGGCGGCGGTGCCGCCGGCACTTCGCAGCGCGCGGGACTTCACGCTGCCACCGGCGCGCGCCGAGCACGAGGTCCTCGAGGAGCTGCGCGAGATCGCCGCTGCCAACCAGCGCTTCGTCTCGCTCATCGGCATGGGCTTCTCCGGAACGGTCACCCCGCCGGTGATCCAGCGCAACGTGCTCGAGAACCCGGGGTGGTACACGGCGTACACGCCCTATCAGGCCGAGATCAGCCAGGGCCGGCTGGAGGCGCTGCTCAACTTCCAGACGATGGTCGCCGACCTCACCGCACTCGAGATCGCCAACGCGTCGATGCTCGACGAGTCGAGCGCGGCGGCCGAAGCCATGTCGATGTGCCATGCCGCTGCCCGTCGCACGGACGGCGCCGCCTTCGTGGTCGATCGCGACAGTCACCCTCAGACCATCGAGGTCGTCACGACGAGGGCGCGGGCGCGAGGGATCCCCGTCGTCGTCGCCGACCCGCTGGACGTGATCGACCAGGGCGACGTGTTCGGGGTGCTCGTGCAGTACCCCTCGACGACGGGAGAGGTCCGCGACCTGCGCGAGCTGTGCGAGCGCGCCCACGGCGCGGGCGCGCTCGTGGTCGTCGCCGCCGACCTGCTCGCGCTGAGCATGCTCGAGGCCCCGGGCGAGGCCGGCGCCGACATCGCCGTCGGCAACACCCAGCGCTTCGGCGTCCCGCTGTGGTACGGCGGTCCGCACGCCGCCTATCTCGCCACGAAGGCGGCACACCAGCGGCTGCTGCCGGGACGGATCGTCGGCGCCTCCGTCGACGCCGAGGGCCGCGCCGCGCTCCGCCTGGCGCTGCAGACCCGCGAGCAGCACATCCGCCGGGAGCGGGCAACGAGCAACATCTGCACCGCTCAGGCGCTCTTGGCGATGGTGGCCGGCTTCTACGCCGCCTACCACGGGCCCGAGGGACTGCGGGCGATCGCCGAGCGGGCGCACCGGCTCACGACGCTGTTGGCCGCCGGGCTGTCGGACGCCGGCCTCGCGGTCGAGACGAAGCACTTCTTCGACACGATCGTGGTCCACGTGCCGGGCCACAGCGAGGCGGTGCACGAGGCGGCGCGGACGGCAGGGTTCAACCTGCGCCGGCTCGAAGGCGAGCGCGTCGGCATCAGCCTCGACGAGAAGAGCACGCCCGAGCTCGTCGGTGCGCTGTGGCGCTGTTTCGGCGTCCCTGTCAGCAGCGGCGGGGGCGCCGCGCTCCTCGAGGAGCTCGATGGCGAAGTGACGAGCCCCCTCGAGGGCACGCGGCTGCGCACCAGCCCGTACCTCACCCACCCAGTCTTCCACCGATACCGCTCCGAGACGGCGATGGCCCGCTACCTCCGCTCGCTCGCGGACAAGGACCTCGCGCTCGACCGGACGATGATCCCGCTCGGGTCCTGCACGATGAAGCTGAACGCGGCGGTCGAGATGGCGGCGATCAGCTGGCCCGAGTTTGCCGACGTCCACCCCTTCGCCCCCATCGACCAGACGGCGGGATACCAGCGGATCATCGCCGACCTCGAGTCCTGGCTCGGCGAGCTGAGCGGCTACGACGCGGTCTCCTTGCAGCCGAATGCCGGCTCACAGGGAGAGCTCGCCGGGTTGCTCGCGATCCGCGGCTACCTCGACAGCATCGGCGAGCAGGAGCGCAGCATCTGCCTCGTGCCGACCTCCGCGCACGGCACGAACGCCGCCAGCGCCGCGATGGCGGGCATGCGCGTGGTCACGGTCGCCTGCGACGCACAGGGCAACGTCGACCTCGCCGACCTCGAGGCGAAGATCGCCGCCAATCCCGGTGCGGTGGCGGCGATCATGCTCACCTATCCCTCCACCCATGGCGTCTATGAGGAGCGGGTGGGCGAGATTTGCGCGCGCGTACACGCGGCGGGCGGCCAGGTCTACATCGACGGCGCGAACCTGAACGCGCTCGTCGGTCTCTCGCGCTTCGCCGAGATCGGCGGCGACGTCTCACACTTCAACCTGCACAAGACCTTCTGCATCCCCCATGGAGGTGGAGGGCCTGGCGTCGGGCCGATCGGCGTCCGCTCCCACCTCGCCGATTTCCTGCCGGGCAGCACCACACTTGGCGCCCCCCTGGCGGCGCGGCGCGGGGGGGCAGTCGCGGGCGCGCCCTTCGGCTCGCCCGGCGTACTCCCGATCTCGTGGGCCTATGTCCGCCTGATGGGGGCGGCGGGCATCCTCGCCGCGACCGAGGCGGCGGTCCTGTCGGCGAACTACGTCGCGCACCGCCTCAAGGAGGCGTATCCGGTCCTCTACCGCGGCCGCAACGCCCTGATCGCGCACGAGTGCGTGCTCGATCTGCGCGAGATCACCCATCGCTGTGGGGTAACCAACGAGGACGTCGCCAAGCGCCTCATCGACTACGGCTTCCACGCCCCGACGATGTCCTTCCCGGTCGCGGGCACCTTGATGGTGGAGCCGACCGAGTCCGAGCCGATCGAAGAGCTCGACCGCTTCTGCGAGGCAATGCTCTCGATCCGCGCGGAAATCGCCGAGGTAGAGACGGGCAGCGTGCCGCTCGACGAGAGCGTGCTGCGCAACGCGCCGCACACCGCGCAGCGCATCTGTGCAGACGACTGGGACCGTCCCTATCGCCGCGAGGACGCAGCCTTCCCCCGCAGCGGAGCCCATCCTGCCAAGTACTGGCCACCGGTGGCACGCATCGACAACGCCTATGGGGACCGCAATCTCTTTTGCACGTGCCTCCCCGTCGAGGAAGTCGCGATGCAGGCGCCACGCTGAGCCTCGCCCCGGCGCGGCGGGCCCTCCCCGGTCCGGTCTTACCAGGGAGGGCCCGACTCGTTGCCGCTAGGGCGTTTCTTGCTGCGGGATCAGTGCTGCCAGACCCGCACGTACTGGACCTTCATCGTCGACGGGCTCACGACCTGGCCACCAGCCGAGCCATCGCTGTTCTCCAAGATGAGGTACATCGGCGAGGAGGTGATGCCTTGGCTGATCGTGCCGACCTTGACGCCGTCGTAGTAGTAGGTCACCGATCCCGGCTCCCAGTCGGCGCCGAAGGTGTGCCAGCCCGAGTAGTTGCCACTGGCGCAGCTGCCCGGCCCACCCGAAGGGTCGTGGAAGTGATAACAGGCAGAGCCGCCGAGGCCTTCCATGATGTCCTGCTCGCCGTCGGCCGGCCATGACTGGCCGTCGGTCCAGAAGGCCGGCCAGTTGGCGATCTGCGAGCCGCTCGTCGTCGGCGGCAAGTAAATGCGGGCCTCGGCGAAGCCATAGGTGTAGGAGAACTTGCCGTTCGTGGAGACGAGACCGCCCGTGCCGCCGTTGAGGGCGAGGTTCAAGCTGCCGCCCGAGACCGACACGTTCGAGGAGTCCATCGTCGTGCCGTTTGACGTCGAGCCGTTCGAGAACCAGTAGGGCGTCCACTTGGAGGTGTTGAGCGACGAGTCATTGCTGAACTCGTCGTCGAAGATCAAGTGCCACGAGCCACCGACACCAAGTGGCTGCACCGCGCCGCCGGTCGTTCCGGTGCTCGGAGCGGGGGTGCTCGTCGTTCCGGTGCTCGGAGCGGGGGTGCTCGTCGTTCCGGTGCTCGGAGCGGGGGTGCTCGTCGTTCCGGTGCTCGGAGCGGGGGTGCTCGTCGTTCCGGTGCTGCCGGTGCTCGTCGTTCCGGTGCTCGAAGCGGGGGTGCTCGTCGTTCCGGTGCTCGGAGCGGGGGTGCTCGTCGTTCCGGTGCTCGGAGCGGGGGTGCTCGTCGTTCCGGTGCTCGGAGCGGGGGT
>JAJZBI010000008.1 GCA_021798985.1 Actinomycetes bacterium | reverse complement strand
ACATCGCCGGCGTCAAGGTCGTTCGTCCTCGCCTTGCTGCGGGCGCTCCACCTTGACCCCGGCTCCATCCGCCGCACTGGCGCCAACGATCATGCCCTTGACACCCGGCCCCGCTTCATAGAGAGCGTTCACGCTCACACCCGCGACGCTCGGCCAGGAGCCGCATCCGAACCTGCCGGTTCGGCGAGCCGCCGGCAGAGCGCGGTCGAGCGTCGTTGCTGGAGGGTCTCCGACGAGCGGGCGAGGTCAGCGGTGGCCGAGCAGGGTGCTGACCTCGTGGCTCAGCGCGGCACTCGAGATGGCGCCCACGTGGCGGGCGACGACCTTGCCGGAGGGAGAGACGAACACGGTCGTTGGGAGACCGCTCACCCCGTAGGCGGCGGCCACGTCGCCGTGGGCGTCGAAGCCGATGGGATAGGTGAGGTGGTTCTTCCTCACGAACGCCCGCGCCGAGGAGCGGGTGTCGTTGATGTCGATCCCGACCAGGCGCACGTTCCCCGGCAGGGCCTGCGCTGCCTGCTCGAGCCCGGCGGCCTCCGCCTGGCAGGCCGAGCACCAGGAGGCGAAGAAGTTGAGCGCCACCACCTGGCCGTGCAGGCGCTGCAGCGAGACGGTTGAGGTTCCCGAGCCGAGGGCCGGCAGCATGAAGCTCGGTGCGGTACTCGACGGGGAAGGGGGTGCCGGCCCGATCCGGTGGGCGGCCACCTGGGTGTGGGCGCCCAAGAGGTCTTGGGCCACCGTCGCCAGCGCGTACCCCCACCGGGTGGCGTCGGCCGACGTGGGGCCGTAGGAACCGAGGCCCCGGAGGTTCCCGGAGGGGCCGATGAACTCCAAGACGCTGGCGTGCGAGACGCTCTTGTCCGATCCGGTGATCGGTTGCGCCCCGTAGGCGTGCCACACCGAGCGGAGCTTGGGGAGCGGCCCGGTCAAGAAGTGCCACTCGGGGAGGTGGCTCAGCTCGTGCTCGTGGTCGAAGGTGACGTCGGCGGCCACCTGGGGGTAGAAGGGGTTGACGTTGACGCCGACGAAGGCCACCCGGGGGGCGAGCGGCCCGAGGTCGGCCAGCGCGGCGCGCACGTCCTGTGCATAGAGCGGGCAGAGCTGCTTGCAGTGGTTGTCGTTGAAGGACAGCACCACCGCCTTCCCCCGCAACGAGGACAGGCTCACCGGATGCCCGTGCTGGCCGGTGAGCGTGAACTGGGGAGGGGGTGACACCGACGATCCGTGCAGCCAGTCGAAGCCGAGCAGCCGGGCGGTCGACGGGCTGAGCGACTCGGCGCTGGCCGTCGAGGGCGACGCCGGCTTGGCTCCGATGACGCCGCTGATGAGCAGCCCTTCGACCAGGGCTACCGACACCCCGAGGGCGACGGCCACCGGCCACAGCCGGCGCAGGGGCCACTCACGAGAACGCCGCCCCTCAGGGCCCTCGGCCCCCCGCACTACCGGGACATCGGACGAGGCCGGCGCCACCGAAGGCGAAGGGGCCGCCCCATCACGGGACCGCCCTCGTCCGACGAGCACGGCCGCCACCAGGGCAGCGACCACCAAGCCGCCGAGGACCAGCCCGAGGAGGGGACCGGCCGAGCCGATGGCGCTGGCGACACGGCCGGTGAGCCCGTCGATGCCGGTGATGAGGCTCGACGAGGACTGGCTTCCGAGCAGGTCGGCCACCCAGTAGTAGACGAGGTAGGCACCGATGACCGCCAGCAGCACGCCGGCCGGGCGCTCCAGGCGCCCGCCGACGGCACGCAGGCGCCGGAGCCGGAACCGTGGGGCCACGGCCACGGCCACGGCCAGGGCGGTGAGCACCGCGCCCATGCCCAGGCCGTAGGCGACGAAGGCGCCGAAGCCCTGGGCGATGCCGTGCCGGGTGAAGGTCCCCGAGACCCCGGCCAAGAACACCGGCAGGGTGCAGCCGAGCGACGCCAAGGCGTAGGAGATGCCGAAGCCGACCATGGACCGCAGACCGCGTCTCCCCCCGCCGAGGGGGCGACTGGTCCCCGGGAGCCGCAGGCTCAGGCGGCGCCCGGCAGCCGTGAGAACCCCCAGCACCACCAGGCCCGCCCCGACGACCGCACCGATCTCGGGCACCACGCTCATGAACGCCGCCAGGCCCCCGGACACGAGGCCGCCGGCGACGGCGAAGACCACGAGGAACCCCCCGGTCGCCGCCAGGCCGGCAACGACGGCTCGCAGCACCCGCGCCGGCGGCGAGGACGACCCCGGGTCGTCGGCACCGGTGAACCACGTGAGGTAGGCGGGAAGCATGGCCGCCCCACACGGGTTCACCGTCGAGGCCATGCCGACCACGAAGGCGTAGGACAGGACCGTCCAGTCCACGACCTCAGATCACCTCCGCCCGTCGATCATGGCAGGTCAACCTGCGGCGTCCTTGGTGAGGTCGCGCGCCACGCGGGCGATGCCGCGTCCCCACGAGGCCAGCTGGCTCGGTGGCAGGTACGCAGCCCCGGACTTGGTGTGGTCGTCGGTCGGCGAGGCGAGGTAGCGCTCGGTGCCGTGGGGCCCGATGAAGTAGACGAGCGAGGTGTGGACGAGCGCCGATGTGGGTCCGTTGGCCTCGATGGTGATGTTGTAGTCGAGCCAGGTCTTCTTCAACGCCGCCATCGACCCGGTCAGGTAGCGCCACGAGGGAATGGCGTCCAACCCGTGCTCCTTCGAGAAGGCGGCCAGGTCGGCGGGCGTCTTGAAGTACGGGTTCACGTCCACCGCCACGAAGGCGACCTTCTTGGCGGCCTTGCCCAGATAGTGGTAGGCGTCGACGAACTCCTGGGAGACGAGGGGGCAGATGTCGTGGCAGTGCGAGTCCATGAACTCGAGCACCACCACCCGTCCGCGCAGGTTCGCGAGCGACAGCGGCTGGCCGTGCTGGTCGGTCAGGTCGAACGCCGGGGCCTTTTGGTGCGGCACCGTGGAGAGCGACATGAGGTTGGCGAGAGAGGTCGGGATGTTGGCCGGCAGCCCGCTGGCACGGATGCTCACCAGGGGGCTCTGCTCGTTGCGGTGGCGCACCGCCACGAACGCGGACACCCCGCCGCCGATCAGCACCACGATTGCCACCGCCACGAGGATCCACGGCCTCGGCCACCGACGACGTCCCGAAGGCGCCGACGAACCGGCCCCTTCCTCGGGAGCGGGAACTGTGTCGCCTCCTGGTCTCGCGCTGGTCATCCCTTCGGTTCTTCGTGTTCGCTGGCCAAGCTGCCGCGCTCAAGCTGCTGTCGTCAGCCGGCCAGCCCGCTCCTACCGTCGCGCGCCGCGCCCCCGCCGATCAACGCGGCCCGCTGGGGACGCCACGAGCTGCGGGGACGCGAACTGCCTCGATCTCCTCGCGGGTGGGGACGGCGCTGGTGGACGAACCGGAGCGACACCGGAGTGTGTCGAGGGAAAAAGGAGAGCCAGGCGTCTTCGGCCAACGCCAGTGGACGCCGAGCCACTGACGACGGGGGCAGCGGTGGTTCGAGCCCGCGAGGAGGACTTCCCTGCGGCCGTCGAGCATGCGGGCAGGATCTCAGTGGCGGTGGTGGCGGTGCTCCTCCGCCGGGGGCGGCTCATTCGTGCCGCTCGGCGGGCCACCCATCATCTTCAGCATTGCCCGGCCGCCGGTTCTGAAGAACCGCCACACGAGGGCTCCGGCGAGGAGGAAGAACACGATGTTGAGGATGGTCGTGTAGTCCCAGGTGATGCTCGGGTGCAGGACCGTGGCGTTGCGGGTGGCGGGCACCAGCCCGGCGGCGCCGAAGAGGAGCTCGACGGCGTAGCCGGCGAGGACCATGGTGGCGTAGAAGACCCCCAAGATGACGAGGGTCATCTTGGTCCCGTAGTACTTGCGGTAGATGAGCAGGATCGGGATGATGATCAGGTCGGCGAAGATGAAGGCCACGACGCCCCCGAAGCTGATCCCGCCATTCCACAGCACCGCGGCGAGCGGGACGTTGCCAATCGAGCAGACGAAGGCGAAGATCGAGATGACCGGCCCGATAAGCGGCCCCCAGATCTTCGCCGCCAGCGGATGGCCGGCGAAGAACAGGTGACGCCAGAAGCTGTCGGGCACCCAGGCGCCGAGCGCCCCGGCGAGCAGCAGCCCGCCGACCACGTCACGCAGCACCGCCGCCCATTCCATGACGAAGATGTGCGACACCGAGGTGCGCCCGTTCGCTGAGCGCAGCCGCCGCCACAGGCTGCCGCCTTCGGTGATCGACATGTCCATCGCCGCGTGGCCCTCCATCTGGCCGGCCAGCCCCCGGTCGGCCTGTCGGCTGGCCTCGTCGAGCAGCCGCTGGCGGAGCACGAGACGAAAGCCGACGGCGACGAGGACGATCATGATCGGTCCACCGACGAACTCGGCCACGGTGAACTGCCAGCCGAGCAGCAGCGCCATGATGATGCCGAGCTCGATGACGAGGTTGGTGGAGGCGATCTCGAAGGTCATGGCGGCGACGAAGTCGGCGCCCTTGCGGAACAGCGAGCGGGCGAGCGCCACCGCCGCGTAGGAGCACGACGAGCTGGCGATCCCGAGCCCCGAGGCGACGGCCAGGGTCCTCGGCCGGCGGTCACCGAGGAGGCGGGTGATGGTCGCCTTGCGCACGAGCGCCTGGACGATGGCGGAGAGGGTGAAGCCGAGGATGAGGGACCAGGCGATCTGCCAGGCCATCCCTCCGGCGACCTCGAGGGCGTGACCGAGGGCGTGGAGGGCCGTCACGGAGGCCCTCCGTGGGTGGTCACCGGGTCCGGGTGAAGCGGTGGACGGCTTCGAGCAGCTCGGTGGTCTTCTCGGCGGCGACCGCCTCGTCGCCCGAAGCGAGAGCGTGGCGCACGCAGTGGTTGACGTGGTCGTCGAGCAGGATGCCCGCCACCGTCTCCAAGGCGGTCGACACCGCCGCGATCTGGGTGAGGATGTCGATGCAGTAGCGGTCCTCGGTGATCATCCTCTCGATGCCGCGCGCTTGGCCCTCGATGCGCCGCATCCGGTTGATGAGCGCGTCCTTGTTCTTGGCGGCCACGTAGCCATAGGGCTGGGGCTCCTTCGACCCGTCCGCTGCGGGCGGCGGGCCCTCGGCTCTGGCGGCGTCGGTCATGTGGGCTCCTCGGTCGGGCGGAAGCGTCGCAGGCGCAGCGAGTTGGTGACGACGAAGACGCTCGAGAATGCCATCGCCGCGGCGGCGATGATCGGGTCCACGACCCCGGCAACCGCCAGGGGGATGGCGGCCACGTTGTAGCCGAACGCCCATACGAGGTTGCCCTTGATCGTCGACAGCGTGCGGCGCGACAGGCGGATGGCGTCCACCGCGGCCCGCAGGTCCCCGGCGACGAGGGTGATGTCGGAGGCCTCGATGGCGACGTCGGTGCCGGTCCCGATCGACAGGCCCAGGTCCGCCTTGGCCAGGGCCGGGGCGTCGTTGACGCCGTCGCCGACCATGGCCACTACCTCACCGGCCTCCTGGAGGCGGGCCACCTCGGCCGCCTTGTCCTCGGGGAGGACACCGGCCAAGACCCGGTCGATGCCCACCTCGGTGGCGACCGCCCGGGCGGTCCGCTCGTTGTCCCCGGTGAGCAGTACCGGGGTGAGCCCGAGGGCGCGCAGCTCGGCCACGGCCTGACGGCTCGTCGCCTTGATCCGGTCGGCCACCGCGACAAGACCTATCGCTGCTCCGTCGGCGGCGACGGCGACCACGGTCGAGCCCCCGGCTTCGAGGCGGGCCACCTCGGCCGTGAGCCCGTCGGGGAGGTGGACCCCCCAGTCGGCCAGCAGGCTCGGACGGCCGACCACCACCGCGTGGCCGTCGACCACGGCCTCGATCCCGAGGCCGGCCCGGGCCGAGAACGACTCGACCTCGGGCAGGGCGCCGAGCCGGTCTCGTCCGTGGGCGGCGATGGCCTGGGCGATCGGGTGCTCGCTGGCGTCCTCGGCCCCCGCCGCCAGGCGCACCAGCTCCTCCTCGTCGACGCCGTCGGCCAGGACGACGGCGGACACGGCCATCTTGCCCTCGGTGAGCGTGCCGGTCTTGTCCAAGACGATGGTGGTGACCTGGCGGGTCTGCTCCAGCACCTCGGGACCCTTGATGACGATGCCGAGCTGGGCGCCTCGGCCGGTCCCGACCATCAGGGCGGTCGGGGTGGCCAGGCCCAGGGCGCAGGGGCAGGCGATGACGATGACGGCCACCGCGGCGGTGAAGGCGACCGTCGTCGCGGCGCCACCGATCAGCAGCCAGCCCACCAAGGTGAGCGCCGAGATGGCAATGACGATGGGTACGAACACCGCCGACACCCGGTCGGCGAGCCGCTGGACGGGGGCCTTGCCGGCCTGGGCGTCGGCGACGAGCCGGGCGATCTGGGCCAGGGCGGTCGAGGCCCCGACCCGCGTGGCCTGGACGACGAGGCGGCCCGAGGTGTTGACGGTGGCACCGGCCACGGTGTCGCCGGAGCCGACCTCGACAGGCACCGACTCGCCGGTCAGCATGGACTGGTCGATCGCCGAGGTCCCCGACTCCACCACCCCGTCGGTGGCGATCTTCTCGCCGGGGCGCACCACGAAGCGGTCCCCCACAGCCAGATCCTCGACAGGGACCAGGACCTCGGTGCCGTCGCGCAGCACCCGGGCTTCCTTGGCCCCGAGCTCCAAGAGCTTTCGGATGGCCTCGCCCGAGCGGCGCTTGGCCCGGGCCTCGAGGTAGCGGCCGAGGAGGATCAGGGCGGTGATCGCCCCGGCGGTGTCGAAATAGACGCTCGTCGACATGCCGGCCAGCAGCACCACCGTCGACCAGATCCAGGCGGCGAGGGTGCCGACCGAGATCAGGGTGTCCATGGTGGCCACCCCGTGGCGGGCGTTCGCCGCCGCGGCACGGTGGAAGGGCCAACCGGCGTAGAAGACGACCGGGGTGGCGAGCGCGAGGGAGACCCACTCCCATCCCGGTGGCCGGGAGTCCGAGATCCAGGCGAAGATCGCCAGGGGCACGCTGAGGGCGACGGCGAGGACGAGGCGGCGTCGGTAGGGGCGGGCGGGGTCCTCGTCGGTCACCGCCTCGGGAAGCACCGCACCGTAGCCGGCGGCCTCCACCGCCCCGATCAGGTCGTCGATGTCGACCTGGGCCGGGTCGAAGGCGACGGCGGCGTGCTCGCTGGCGAAGTTGACCGTAGCGGTCACCCCCTCCACCTTGTTGAGCCGCTTCTCGATGCGGGCCGCGCACGACGCGCACGTCATGCCCGTGATCGCCAGCTCGACGTGCTGGCGGCCCTCGGTCCCCACGGCCTTGGGCGCAGCAGCGTCGGTGCCAGTCGCCGTCGCCATCACGACGCCTCGTAGCCGGCCTCTTCGATCGCGGCGCGCAGCTGCTGGTCGTCGAGGCCCTCGCCGGTCACCGTGACGAGCTTGGTGGCGAGGTCCACCTCGACGCCGGCCACGCCGGGCACCGAGGCGACCTCGCTCGACACGGCGTGCGTGCAGTGGTCACAGGTCATCCCCGCAACGGTGTAGGTCATCGTCTCAGCCATCGGACGCTCCTCTGCTCATCTCGTCCTCATTATACCCTACCCCGGTATTATTCGGATCGGGTAAGGTTGTCAAGACGCCGTTGGTCCCCGCTGAGCCGGTCGGGTGCCGCGGGCCTGAACGCTGGACAGCACCAGTTCGAAAGCGATATGAGGCTCGCTGAGCGCCTGCAAGCAGGCCCACCACCTCCCGCTCTTCCTGCCGAGATCTGGTTGTACCCATGGTGGGTATCTCCTCGACCCGTCGAGGTCCTCAGCGCTGCAGGGGCGTGCCGAGGCCCCCCGTGCACTCCCCGCCGGGTTCGGGTGCATACGTGCTGCTCGCCCGGAAGGTGTCGACGAAGCGCTGGAGCCTCGGGTCGATGGGCGAGCTGACCCGCAGCTGAAAGCCCCACGACGAGATCACGATCGGCGAGGAGAGACCCGGGTAGGGGCTCACATCGACATAGCGGGACCCGGTCGCGCCCACGGGCGACTGGCGAGCCTCGAACGCCTGGAGCTGGTGCACCTCCGCGGCGGGCAACGAGGGTCGGTAGGTGATCCACACCGCCCCGTGCTCGAGGTCGTGCACGGCGCGCTCGTTGGGCACCGGCTGGTCGTAGACGCCGCAATTCAGCCAGATGGGGCTGTGGTCGCCTCCCACCGGCGGGGTGACCGAGTAGGCGACCGGACCGGTGACGTGCTCGCGGCGAAGCGCCTGGGCGGCGGGGCCGTCGTCGCGGTCAGTCGGCCAGCCGGTCGTGTCGTAAGCAACCACGCCGGGGATGCCCGAGGTGTTCGCCACTGCGAGCACAGCGGGCTGGACGTCGGACGCCCCTGCGCTCACCGGGGGTGCCGCGACCTCGCCGCCCGACTGCAGCCCGCTCGGCGTCGTCGCGCCTGTGAGGGCGATGGTGAGCGCCACGGCCAGGCCCACGCCGAGCAGCCCGCCGCCGCCCCACAGCGCAACATGGCGGCGGCGTCTGGCGTGCGCGAGCCGTTCTCCTCCACACCCACCCTTTCGGGACCGGCGCGGGTCGACCCTGTTCGCAGCCAGCCGGGACTTCCCTGCGGCCGGGGCCGCAGGGCGCTTCGGGCGCGGCGCGTCGGTTCTTCCTCGTCTGCTCGCCATCGCGCCGTCAGCTCCCGCTCGAGACGACGAAGATGCCCGCCATGCCCTCCTGGGCGTGACCAGGGACCGGGCAGAGGTACTGGTAGGTGCCCGGGGTGCTGGCGGTGAAGGCGAGGGTGCCGGTGTGCATGCCGGCGGAGGTGGACTCGCCCAAGAACCACAGCGCCGCGCCGGGGAACGCCGGCGGGGCGGTCATCATCGGCATCGGTGACGACGCCGCCCCCGAGGCGGTCACGACCAGACCGTGGGCCATGTCGGAGTCGGCGTTGACGAGCTCGATCGACACCGTGGCGCCGGTGGGCACCACGACGGTCGGGTTGGTCATGCCGGCAATGCGGAAGTTCTCCGCCGGCATCGAGGGGCTGGCGAGCACGGCGAAGTGCACGTCCGAGGAGGTGAAGGTGAGCCGGTTGGCCGCCCGATCAGCCGTCGCGCCCGCAGGCACCTCGATGCCCAGGCGGGTCGCCTCTGACGCGCTCACCCGTGGGCCCGGCGCGTCGGCGAAGAGCCCACCCATGACCTTCCCCGGATCGGTCTCGCCGCCCATCATGAACCCCGGGAGGTCCTGGCCACGCATCCACTCGGGTGCGTCGGCGCCCCCCATCATCCAGGCGTAGCCCGACTGGCCCATCATCCAGCCATCGGAGCCGCCGCCCATCATCGAACCCGGCCCGTATCGGCCCATCACGGACTGGTAGTAGTCGTAGGAGGCCGCGGTGGAGCTCCCCGGGGTCGGCTCGGAGCCGCCGTGCGACAAGGCAAGCCCCGTCCCGAGCCCGGCTGCCGCCAGCACTCCGGCAACCACCGCTACCACCACCCGGCGACGACGCGGTCGCCTCGGCGGCTGGTCCGTCACAGAGCGATCGGAAGTGACCGTCATGATCGCCACACCTCCTCCGCGCGCCGGGGATCGCGGCGGCCAGGCGCGCTCCGAACCGGTACCAGGGCAGCCGCTCTCGGTCGGCCCGCGACCCCGTCGCAGAGCGACCACCAGACGCCCGATGAGCTGAAAGAGGCACCGCCGAGCCGGCCGATCCAGGAGCGGGCAAGCAGCCCGCCGCCAAGCACGACCGCAGCGGCAACGGGGAGTTCGACCACCCAGGACATAGGCCCATCCTCGGCGCCAGATACTCCCGGGGGGTAGGGCCGTTCGTCCTTCCCGGCCGAGGACCAACGCCCCTACCCCGCCGGCGTATCGGGGACGACCATGGGGACAAGCCCGCGAAGGACTTGGGTCGCAGGAGGTGATGTCGATGATGTGGTACTGGGGAGGAGGAGTCCACTGGTGGGGATGGCTGCTCGGCGCGCTCGCCATGGTCGCCTTCTGGGGCGTCCTCATCTGGGCGGTCTGGTATTTCGTCACGGCAGTCACGCGCCGATCCGAAGGAAGCCGGCCCCAAGACCAGCGGCTGGAAGGTGACCGGCCCGGCACCGCTGACCCCAAGCGCATCCTCAGCGCATCCTCGACGAGCGCCTGGCGCGCGGCGACATCGACGCCGAGGAGTACCGCCGGCTACGCGACCTCCTGCAGGAAAGCCACGGCTCGACGCCGAGGGAACAGCGCCCGGTCAGCTCCGCGGACCGCAGTCGCTGACGCCGAGCGGCATGCCGGGCCAGGACGGCACATGACGTGCGGGTCGTCCTTGCCGATCAGGCGCGCGATTCCGCTTCTTTGTCCAGGCCGGCCAGGGTGAGTGCGACGAGACGCCGGACTGCTGCCCTACTGGGGGCATTGGCCGCGGCGCCGAGCGCGTGCAGGCAGTAGCTGGCGAGCTCGGGGACGGCGACATCGGTCCGTAGCGCTCCGGCTCGGCCGGCGTCGGCGAGCAGGCCCGAGAGGAAGCGATCGAGCTGCGCCTCGATCGGGCCGACCTGCTCACCATGGTGGACCAGGGCGGCGACGTCGGTCCCGCCTAGAGCGCGAGCGCGCTCGTGGACGACCAGCGCGTAGGCCCCGAGCACCGATTCGAGCGCCTTTCGAGGGTCGTCGGTCCCGTCGCTGAGCCGCTCGAGGTGAGCGAGATGCCCAGCCACGTGCCGTTCGTGCCAGGCGAGAAGGATCGACTCCACGTCAGGGAAGTACTTGTAGAGCGTTGCCCGACCAACGCCAGCTTGCTCGGCGATCTCCGACATGGTCACGCCCCGCATGCCGCGCTCGGCGACGAGCGCCACGGTCGTGTCCAAGATGGCATCCCCGACCTCTCGGCGATGGGTCTCGATCGTCTGGGTCCACAACCTCGGCACCCTCGACAGCCTACATATCGTATGGGCAGCTACACGACGTATTGATTCGAACATTGTGTCTCGATAACGTGGCGGCATGTCAACAGACCACGCTCACCGCCGCTCTCCGGAAGGAAACCGGAGACTGCCTCGCCGGCTCGACAAGCTCGTCGCGTCGGGACGTCTCACCGCCGACGAGGCCGACCAGCTACGTGCAGCGCAGCTCACCGGCCAAGCCGAGGGCGTGCTCAACTCGATCCGGGCTCGCCACGCCGCTGCCAGCCTTCGAGCAGCCGTGGACTCAGGCAACCTCAACCCAGCAGAAGCCGACCGCATCTTGGAGCAGATCAGGGCCGGGGACCACACCCCCGAGCTACGCGCCCGAGTCCGCCGTCTCGCACAAACCGGCGGACCCACCGACAAGGCGTGAAGCCCGCTCAGCCGACCGCCCTGCATGGCGCTGGCCACGGTCGCCAGCGCGCTTCCCCTGAACCCACCTGCATCGCCGCCGCACGGCATGCAGTCCGCGCTGTGGTGAGTAGCCGGACTCCTCCTCGGCCGGCTACTGCCACCCATCGCCAGCGCCATCCACATCGGGCTCGACAACGAGAACGACGGACACGCCACGCGTTAGGTTCGCCGGCTGTGCGGTCCGACGGGCACTCGGGCCGACCAGCAAATTCGCACCTATGCACCAGGCAAGCGCCTATGCCGCCCCATGCAGCCTTGATCAACCGGTACGTCCCGTGGCGACCAGGGCAGAGCCGCTTTCACGGAGAACCGTAGCCTCGGGTTCCCAGAAACGGCTCATGAGCGAGCGTGGACGCATCGACCTCCGGGTTCACGGCCCGAAGGTCGAGTTCCGGAAGCGGCGCCGAAAGGGCATCGGCCTCGAGCCTGCGGGGGCGGAGCGGGCACCAATAGCATTGCTGCCTGTAGGAGCGAAGGAGGGTCCCTGGCCTACCAGGACGGTTCCATCAGCGTGACCGACGATGCCCTCATCATCAAGGGCTACTACTTCCCGGGCACCGTCAAGCGCGTTCCGCTGGCCGCCATCCGCTCGGTCCGCCGGACCGACATGGGCGCACTTCGTGGCAGGGGCCGCATCTGGGGAACCGCCAACCCCGGCTATTGGGCCAACTTCGACCCGAACCGCCCGCGCAAGGCGGTCGCCTTCCTCGTCGACGCTGGGAAGGCGGTCAAGCCGTTCATAACCCCCGACGATCCCGCAGCTTTCGAAGCGGCCCTGCGCGAGCGTGGCGTCGAGGTCACCGACAGCGGAACCGCGCCGGTGACCTGACCCAAGGCCTCGACCCATGGTTGTGGCCACTCGACTGGCTCGTCGCCGTCACCTGAGAGACCACCCGCCGAGCGACCACGGGAGACCCACCAGGTGACGCGCCACACCCCACCTCGCCCTCGATTGCCGAGGGGGTGTGCGCAGTCGCCTCTCAGCTGCGGTAGGCGTCCCGACGGTGGTCGATGTCGAGCACGTAGACGGTCCGGGTCTCGTCGTCGATGCGGTAGCGGACCCGGTACTCGCCCCGACGGGCCCGCCATTGCCCTTCGAACGGCTTCCGCAGCGGTGCTCCTACTCGGCGGGGGTCCTCCGCGAGCGGGCCGAAGACGAACTCGATGCACGCCGCGGCGACCGACTCGGGCAGGTGCTCGGCCAGGCGCCGCGCCGCACTACGGGCCACGACGACCCGGAAGCTCACCGTTACTGCTGGTGATGGTGGCGGGAGACGAGGTCTCGGACTGCTCGTTCATCGAGGACCTCGCCCGCGGCGACGTCCGCTTCGGCTGCCCGCAGGCGCTCCTGCGCGTCGGGGTCGGCGAGCAGCTCGAGGGTGGCCTCGATCGACTCGAGGTCCTCGGCAGCGACGAGCACCACGTACTCGCGCCCGTTCTTGGTGATCTGGACCCGCTCGTGAGTGGTCGCCACCTCCTCGGCGATCTCGGACAGCCGGGCTTTGACCTCGGACAGCGGCAACGTCGTCATCGACCAGAATTATAGTCCGTATGATGATGCGGGCAAGCGCTCGCGAGGTTGTCTTTGAGCGCAGAACGGCCGAGTCGGGACGTCCGTGAGTAGCGAGGGCTCGCAACGAGGACGCAGGGGTTGTCGCTCGGCGGGTCACCGGCAGACTACGGGGCTCTGATCTGAGCCACCGTCGGCGAATGAGTGTCCGTGTGCGTACCTGCGGCGTCGAGTCGCTCGGGGCTGCGCCAGGACCGGCTCGGCAGCGTACGGGCGTCGGAGCGAGGCTCGACCCCTGTCGGAGGGAGCTGGGCTCATCCCGGTGCTGCGAGCGGCGCGGGCGGGCCAACGCGGGGGCCGCTAGGTTGATCGCCGGCGCCGCTTGTTGCCAGCCCCTACGGGGCGCTCCGCCGTTGCGGCTCGGGGGCCAGGGCCGGCCGAAGCTGTGGCTCGGGTGCCGGTTCGCCGAGGGTGGGTTCGGCTCCCGGGCGCCGCAGGAGGGTCCCGAGGGCGGTCGGCTCGACGACGTCGACCGCCCAGTAGGCGAAGGGGCGAAGGAGCGAGACGACGAATACGGCGACGGCGGCCAGCAGGTAGCCGGCGACGACATCGCCGGGGTAGTGGGCGCCGACGTAGACCCGGGCTAAGCACAGGAAGAGGCCGAGCATGACGCTGGCGGCTGCGAGGATGCGAACGACCCCTGGCACGCTGGCTCCGGTCGCCTCTGCTTGGGGAAGACCGCGTCGTGCGTGCCGGCGACGCCGCCACGCTCCGCTGGCGAGCACCAGGAGGATTGAGATGGTGAGGCCGCCGGCGACGACCGAATGATCGGAGGGGAACGAGTAGTCGTTGGCCTTTGCCACCAGGACCAGGGCGTTCGGATGGGCGACGTAGGGCCGCAGCTCTTTGGCGGCGTGGCCGACGAGCTGGTTGAGACCGAGGGCGACGACCGTGCCGATGCCTCCCAGGAGCAGGAGCGCTGCGGCTCGTGGCGCCCGCCGCCACCACGCGATCCCGTAGACGGCGACGAAGGCGCCGGCCAGCAGCACCGGTCCGAGCCACAGCGCGTAGGCGTGCATGAACCCGTGCGCCCATGCGGTGTGGCGGGAGAACCGATTGAGGTCGAGGTAGAGCGAGTTGTTGAGCCCCTTGGGTGGCAGCACTCGCACGCCGGTGAGGGCGGCTGGCGGGCTCGGCGGAGTTGACGTCTGCGCGGCGGCGAAGGGTTCCACAAGGCTTCTTCGGGTGACTGGCTGGTGACCAGAGCGTGAACGGACAGTGACTGGAACGTAGCACAACCAGCCTCATGGAGATGTAGCCTGCGTTACATGGGATGGCGCGTCCTCACCTACCGGCTGTCCGGTGACCAGTCCCGCCATCGAGTGGCGGTGTGGCGGGAGCTGCGCCGAGTGGGGGCAGTCGCCCTGCAGTCGGCGACGTGGGCGGTCCCGACCGGCGACCGCTTCGACGAGGGTCTTGAGCGGGCGACCGCGCTCGTCAAGCGCTCGGGCGGACAGGCGCTGTGCTTCGACGTCGCCGCCTCGGAAGAGACCGTCGCCGCCGTCGAGGCGCTGTACACCGCCGAGCGCGAGGCCGAGTGGGTCGAGTTCTGCTCGGAGTGCGACAAGGCCGAGGCCGAGCTGCACCGAGAGATCGAGAAGCAGAAGTTCACCCTGGCCGAGCTGGACGAGGAGGAGCAGAACGTCGACCGGCTGCGGCGCTGGTACCGGGAGCTGCGGGCGAAGGACCTCTTCGGCGCCCCCTCGGCCGGACAGGGCGAGCGGCGCCTCAAGGAGGTGAGCGAGCTGCTCGAGGACTTCGCCGAGCGCGTCTACGAGGCCCGCGAGCGCCCGTGAGCACCGCCTCGGCGGCGGTCGGGCGCCGCCAGGTGCTCCCCGTCTACGGGGCGGGGTTCGGCGCCGCCTTCGGGGCGCACGCCGTCGCCGCCAACCTCGGTGCCTACGCGCTCGGCCGGCACGACTCGCTCCTCGAGCTCGGCCTCATCCTCGGCGTCTACGACGCCGCCGAGGTCGTCCTGAAGCCGGTGTTCGGCGCCGTCGTCGACCGCCGGGGGCGAAGAAGGTGATGGTGGGTGGGCTCGTCGCCTTCTGTGGGCGATCACCAGAAGTCGCGTTCGATGATCAGCGCGACTCGCGCTCCGCGATCAACAGAATTCGCGCTCTGACCTGACCCGGTCGCGTTCCTCTGAGGGATCCACCACCGGCAGAGGTGGGCCCTCCAGCCTCGTGAGCACCACACGCACGAGGGACTGGAGGGACCCCCGCCATGTTGGCCCAAGGAGTACGTGGAAGAAGTGCTCGAGCTCCGCCGTCAGGGCTGGAGCGTCGCCGAGATCGCCGAGCGGGTCGGCTATCACCCCGCCACGATCTCGAAGTGGCGCGCTGCTGGCGGCCCGCCGGCCAAGCGACGGGTGAACGAGACCGAGCGCGTCGTCGACGAGCGCTGGTCGGCCCGCATCGACGCCCTGATCGCCCCGCCGTCGCGCCTGTTGTCGACGAGCGTGTTCGAGATCATCCGCACCGAGGGCTATCTCGGCTCCTTGATTACAAGTACGCCAGAGCAGGCGGCGGGCGGCCCGTTGTATCCACACGCCAGCCTCGGTGCCGCCCTGGCGTCGGCGAGTCGTATCGTCGTGAACATGGTCCGACGCGAACAGCAGAGGGTGGTGCCGCACCTCTCCTACGAAGATCCCTTCGCCGCGCTCGAGTGGGCTGTGCCAGGTGTTCGGCTTCACCGAAGCGCGTCGATTCGATCGAGGCGATCACAACCTCACTGCGCGGTTGAAAGGACCGGACGGCGGGGTCGTGATGATCTCGGGCTCCGAGGACGACTTCAAGGAGTGGATGCGCGAGCGAGCGCCCCGCTTCGAGGAGGCGACAGGGCGGTCCTGGCCGCTGCTGACCCACGCCATCTCCGTCGTAGTGGACGATGTCGACGCCCACTTCGGCCGGGCCACGCAACACGGCGCGGCGGTACTCGGGGAACCAACGGACCAACCATGGGGGGTGCGCAGCTACGCAGTCCTCGACCCGGAGGGACACCAGTGGGAGTTCGCCGAGCTGACGAGCAACCCGCTCGCCGTAGCCGGGGACGCAGAAGATGATGACTGACTTCGCGCCACGAGCCCAAGCGGCTGGGCGACGGGCGCGGAGTTGAGCAGGGCAACTGCATCCGCGTGCCCAGGGCATGCGTATGCAACGCCTTTCCCGAACCGTGCCTCGGCCGCGAATCTGCAGCGCAGGGCCGCACGCTCTTGCGCGACCCTGCACAGGCTGCATACGCAGGGGTTGAGTAGGTCCCCACAAACTGTCCCCAGAAACACAGAAGCCGCCGACCAGACATGCTGGTCAGCGGCCTGTGCATACGCAAAAGGGCGCGAAAGCACGCGTACTTGGTGGCGGGGGCCCCTGTCGCTGTCCCGACCTTCGGGTTGCACGCCCGACAAATGACCAGACCATCGCACGTGTGCACGCCCTCTGCACCCCCCTCTGCACCCCGTTTCCGCGATGGCGGCCGCACGCGAATCCGAGATACGGCGGCAACAGGATCGCCGATCGCAGCCGTCGCTTCTCGCCAGCGCGGGCTCAGCGGTCACGGTGCGGGATCGTAACTGCTGACCCACTCGCGAGTGGTTGCAGCTCACGCGAAGGCCGAGGCGTTTGCGCTCGACCGCTCCCAAAGAACCTTGGACCGCGAGTCACGCGGAAAGTGCATACCAACCGAAGACAATCGTGCATACTAACGCGGCAACAAAGCAGACCATTTGGAGCAGGGCCGGCATTCGGACGTTGGCGGAATAGATCGAGGGAGCAGCAGACGCCGCCGCGCCAGCAGTGGCGTTTCCCCGAGCATCACCTGATTTCCGCGACGTCCGTTCTGTCCTCGTCGCAACGCTTCCCGATAGCGCCAGCAAGGTCCAGACGCCGAAGAGCACGGCCAACGCGAATCCCAGCCAGGAGAGGTGTATCCACAACCTGGTTGACGGTGCGGCTTGCTTTATGACCGATGTCAGGAAGGTGACCGTGATGGTTACGATCGCCGTTGACAGTGTAAGTACCTGCTTGCAGGTATCTCGGGCAGCGTCAAACTCCGACTGGTTGATCAGCAGATCGGCCATAGTGGACAAAGACCTCGCATGGCAACCTCGACGTGCTGAGGGCGAACCTCGTCTCCAGACTTGACGACATGGCGGACCGCGGCAGACAGGGTCCAAACCGCGCGCAACAACGGAATCGGCGTTTCTGTCACATTTGAGCCAGACCTGACGTAGAAGCGCTCAAGCCGAGACATGTCGCGCCGACTCCAAGGTTCCTCTTCTTCTCGAGCGCTTCCCTCCTCGGACTGTGCACGATAAAAAGCGGCGTCGAGCAATCTGTGTACGAGTAACCTGGCATCAGGTGACAGAGTCCTCCGCCCGAGCTCGCGAGTGAACTCGTCAACGAGATCAACTGGCCCCGCCATCGCCACCCCTTCCAGCTGAGCGCAAGAACGTACTCTAGATGTTGCGGGGCTTGAGTTGCGGCGTGGGGGGTTCCAACAGTTGGCCCAGCTCCATTGGATCTAAGGGTCCAGCTCAAGCGCCCGGAGCCCGATGACTGGAACCGCCATCACCGCATTGACCCACCTTCAACCGTTCATCGACCGGGTCAAGGCCCATCCCCGACGCCTCGACGAACTCCGGAGTCAGATCGAGAAGGTCTGCGAGTAAGCGAGCGGTGAAACAGACCATGTTGAGGGGGCGCTCGTTCCGGGAGGACCGAATCCCGCCGCTCCTCCCCTGGCGTCGCACCATCCGCTATTTCGGCGGAGACCGCTTGGAGCAGAGGTGCTGGCGGTTCGGGGACTTCGGCGAAGCGAAGAATCATTCGGTACTTGCGGTCATAGCGGTCACGGAACGTCACGAGACAGTGCATCGTTCCCCTGCGGGGCTTGGCCGCGTAGGTCTTCTCCGTGAAGCTGAGAAGGAACATCCTCGAATGGCCATCGCCAGCGAGTTCCTCGACGTGCGTGTTGGACGACGACAAGCTCAGTTCCCCGAACTCACCCTGCAGCCGCCAGTGGCGAATCGTTCCGTTCACCACGGCGTTGACACGGTTCCCGTCGTTCGTGACGAGGAGTGTCCCCTGCCATACCACTCGGCGTTCGCTCCCTGGCGAGACGCTCCAGTAGAGCTGCATTGGCCCAGCGCGCCGGATGCGGAGCCGACTATGCGGCCTGCCGATGAGGCGCTTCCATGCGTCAACAAGCCAATGTCGCACCGGGGCCAAGAGCGACGCGGCCAGCCCCACCACGACTGCGGCCGCCAGGGCAGCGATCCAGACGCTCATGTACAACCACGGTAGCCCTTGCCTCTCGCCCAGGACGTGAAGGGCTCGGTGCCGAACAGCTCTGCGCGTAGGCGCTGCAGAAGTTCGCTCGACAGGCCCCGAAATGTAAACCTTGAATGTTTGCATCGCGATAGCGCAACGTGTTCTCCATGTCCTCCAAATACGAACCTCTCAAGAAGTTCTTGCTCGAGGCCGTGCGCGAACCGCTCACCATGGCCTTCGGCGACATCGAGCGACTGCTCGGCTTTCGGCTACCTGCGTCAGCGCGAAGGCACGACGCCTGGTGGCTCGACCGAAGCGCGAACACGACACACTCGCATGCCAAGGCCTGGCTCGACGTGAGACGTCGAGTTGTTCGCGTGGATCGCGGCGCGGAGATCGTGACCTTCAGCGCCCTTGCGACGACGCTTCACAGTCCCAACATCCGTTGACGCGCGTCGAGGAAACCCTTACCAACCGTCCATGGCGTGTGCTCCGCTCCACCGCGACGGCCCTGACCAGGGCGTTCGCGTGGTGGCTCGTTCGCTCGTGGCCCAAGGTCGGCGCAGTAGATTCCCAACAGATTCCCAAGGCAGGTCATCGGAGGTCTGCCGAGGCTGCACCGGCCGGGCTGCAGCCCTCGTCGGACTCCCGTATACCGGGCGGCTGACCTCTCTCACGCGTCCCGGCCGGCGGCGCGACGACGGACGATTACGGAGCCCACTGGGAATCAGGCGAGTCGTCGGCCCGCGGTCCTTGCCAGTCAGGCGCGCCTACCGCCGACGCGGCGGTCCACCAAATGACGAACCAGCCGACGTCGCCCCGCGATGTCGTCATATCACGATTACGCTCTCCCGATCTACGTGCCGCTGGCCCGCCGAGCGGCTGCCTGTCGTCGCGCGATTAGCCGGGCGCCGGTTGCGTCCATCCGCCAGCGAGCAAGATCGGCGCTCACGCCAAACTGGAGGGCGACCTCCTCGTTGGTCGCCTTGCGACAAGCGAGCCGCTTCGCCGCCTCGAATGGGATGAGGAGTTCGCTCCCAATCTCGGCGGCCTCGTCTTCCTGGGCTTGATTCGCCAAGCGGCAGCCGCGCTCGTTGACCAGGCTCGTTCCGAACTTGTGCTCGCCGAAGACGTGAGCAAGCTCGTGCGCCATAGTGGACCGACGACGAGTAAGCAGATGCGAGTCGTTTTCTATGATCACAGCACCGGTCCTGACCGGTACAAGCGCTCCGGAGAACGCGTCCGGCCGGACGACTGTGAAGTGCTCGCGGACCTCGCTGCTCAGCGCAAGAGCGCTCAGCGCGATGACCCCGATGCCGTAAAGTTCCGCCAGCCTCCAGGGGTCGAGTGCGTCCATCGGGCCGAGTCCGATCTCGGCGCGCAGCTCAGCCGCAAGGCGCTTGCACGCTGCCTTATTCACGCTGCGCCTGCCCGTCACCCGGCTGCATCCCGGGCCGCGTGAACATGCCGCACTGTCGCTCGAATCACTTCTTCAAGGTAGGCGACGTCACGCTTGTCGAGGTCTTGCCGTGCTCTAAGGAGGGGCGCCAGTTGCGTGACGAGATCGGGCTCTGTCTGGGTCCCGCGTTGGCCGTCGACGTCGATCATGAACTGTTCGGCTGGCATGTTGAGCCACCGCACAAGCGTCGCGAACCCGTCAGCATCGGGGCGTAGTTCGTTACCGAGGCGGGAGAGAAGCGACGGACTCACACCGATCTCCTTCGCCAGCTGCCTCCATGACCAACCACGGGCGGTGCGCTCTGCGTCCAAAGCGGCGTATAAACCGTGGACGTCGATCTTCGTTCTTGTCACAGGTCTCCTCTGCCCTCGGGGCTCCAGTGTCGCACTTCCAGCGCACTGCTTGAAAGTCGACCCACCTGCGCTATACTCGGCACAGCGCGTCGGACTCGCCACACCAGCATAGAGCCCGTGAGCCTGGATAGGAGGATGCTTCCATGACCGCAGTCGAACCGGTCGCCGAGAAGGCCGAAACGGTGTCGATCATCGTCAACACCAGGCAGATCCCGTGGGAGGAGAAGAAGATCAGCTTCGAGCAGGTAGTCGAGCTCGCCTTTCCGGGCCAGCCGTACGACCCGGAGGGCACGACGGTTGAGTACAGCCGCGGACACGGCCCCGACCACTCGCTGCGCCCCGGCCGGAGCGTCGAGGTCAAGGAGGGAATGGTCTTCGATGTCGAGCCCGCCAACCGGTCCTGATGACTCGATAGCCGAGCTCTTGGCCGACGGCTATGACATGGTGCTTGAGCATGGGCACCTGGTCATCCGTCGCCTGCCGTACCTCGGGCCATCGGGCCTTCACCACGACGGCTGCCTCATCCTGCCAATCAACGACACGAACGGCGTCATCACCGACGCCACTGACCACCGGATCTGGTTCGCTGGCGAGGAACCCCGCGACGAGAACGGGAGGGCGCTCGCGTCTTCGAACCAGCACGACTACGGCGGCGGGCGGGTCGCCGGTTACCTGCTGTCCTTCAAGCCCGCCAGCGGAAGCTACCCGCACCTCCTGGGGAAGATCCGCCACTACGCTCACATTCTGAGAGACGCGGCGCAGCACGTCGACCCGACCGTCACGGATACACCCGGCGCAGCCTTCCAGGTCGTCGAGGACGGCCTGCCCCTCGTCTACCGCGACACGAACACGACACGCGCGGGCCTGACCACCCTCAACAACCGCTTTCGCGGTCATACCATCGCGATCGTCGGCGTCGGCGGCACGGGCAGCTATATCCTCGACCAAGTCGCCAAAACGTGGGTGGACCGGATCATCATCATCGACGGCGACGAGTTCCAGAACCACAACGCCTACCGTGCTCCCGGCGCTGCCGCCCACGAGATTCTCAGAGCCAAGCGCAACAAGGCCGAGTACTTCGCCGAGGAGTACTCCCGGATGCACACTGGTATTACTGCTCACCCGGTCGCTCTCACCCGGAACAACCTCCATCTCCTCGAAGGGGCCACGTTTGTATTTCTGGCGGCTGCCGACGCGCAGTCACGCCCGGAGATCATGCAGTGGCTCTGGGAGAGGGGCATCCCATTCATCGACGTCGGCATGAGCTTCCGGGAAGGCGAAGGCGGGCTCACCGGCATCGCCAAGGTGACGGCCTATCTCCCCGGCGAGGACGTCACTCTGCCTAGCGCTCCGGCCATTACGCCAGGAGGGGACGACTATGGCAGCAACATCCAGATCGCGGAGCTGAACGGCCTGAACGCTGCCCTCGCCGTGATCCAATGGAAGCGGTACCTCGGCTTCTACGCCACGCACGAGAAGAAGAACCAGACCGTGTACAAGCTCTACCTCAACGAGCTGCGGAACGGGGAGGGGGCGTGAGCCGCATCGAGCACTACACGGCAGAGTTCGTGGAGTCGTTCCCGACGCCCATGCAGCCGGGCATTCTCTACGTCTCGACGTCCTACTCGACGGCCGGGCACATCTGCCCGTGCGGGTGCGGATGCGAGGTCGTCACCAAGCTGTCCCCAGTCAGGTGGAAGGTCACCTTCGACGGCGAGGTCTCGCTGTGGCCGTCAGTCGCGGCGACGGGGCTACCGTGCAACTCTCACTACTTCATCACCCGGGGCGGCATCGACTGGCATCGCAAACTCGACGTTGGCGAAATGGTCGAGGTCCGAGCAGCTGATCAGCGAGCGGTCGAAGCTCAACGAACACCTGCTCCCCCGGCGCCGAGCCGATGGTGGACTCGGCTCTGGCGATGGTCAGATCGATCTGGCCGCTAGCTCGACTCGCCGTCCCTTCGCGGTTCTCGACAAATGAGGACGCGCTAGCAAGGAACGCGGCCGGCCGGCTCGCCGGGCTCGAGCTCCTCGACTTCCGCCTGCCGGCGGTGGAGGCTCGCAAGCTCGCCCAGCGTGGCCACTGCCCAGAGCGATCGGCCTATCGGGCGCTGAGCCTCCGTCCCTGGACCACCGGCACCGCGTCGGCCCTCTCCACCGGGACCTCCGGTCGCGCCTACTCGCCGACCGGGCGCAAGATGCCGAGCGCCATCAGCTGGCGGAAGTGGCGGGCGAGGCGCTTAGGGATGGGACCGCCCCGGATGAGGAGGCCGAGCTCCGTGTTCGCCTCGATCCCATGGCCGGTGAGGTTCGCACTCGTCGTGAGGCTCGTGTGCTCATCCGCGATGGCCGCCTTCGCGTGCATGGAGGCCCGGCTCCCGCCGGGGAGCACGGGGCGCTCGCTCGCGGGGCCAGGAGAAGAAGTGACGGGGCCCTCAAGCTCGCCGAAGGCGGCAGCGGCTGGCACCTTGAGCGTCCCGCCGTCCGCGTCGCCGTCCTCGAGCACGAGGCGGACCTCGACGCCACGCCGTGCCGCGGCGACGAGCGCGGCCACGAGTTCGGGCACGCGGTAGGCGGCGAAGGAGACGACGATGAGGCGCCCGGTGGCCGAGCCGATGACCTCGGCGAGCACCTCGGCGGTGAGGCGCACGGGCACCTCCGCGGTTGCCGGGCCCGTCCAGACGAGGTCGATGCTCTGGCTCGAGCGGAGCCGCGCCACCGCGCCGACCGCTGCCTCGAGGGCAGCGGCGAGGCCCGGCCCCGACAGCTCGGGCTGTGCCTCCCAGGCCTCCATGATGCGCCGCGCATGGGCGCGCAGGCTCGCCGTGGGCACCACCGAGGTGGCGGCCGCGCGCGTCGACAACGGGGCTCGGCGCTGCGAAGCCGGCGAGGGCCCGGGCGAGGCGCCGGGCGTGCCCCGTCGGCAGCTCGAGAGCAGCGAGCTCCCCCTGGGCGACGAGCGCGTCGGCGGGCAGGCGGATCTTCTTCAGCGCGACGAGATCGCCGAGGACAACCTCTCGACCTGGCAGCTGTTCGCTCGGTACCGCAGTGACCGCGTCGGACCGTTCGGCGACGAGTCGTCAGGCTGACGAACCTCGATCCGACGGGGCTGCGCTCACCGCCCGGTCCGGCGAACGGCGACGCTGGCCTGGACGCGACTGGTTCTCGTCAACGATTCATGGGTGCGCTCAATGGCGGAGCGCGGTGAGGATGGAGCGGACCAACCGGCGCAGACGCTCCAACAGGTGCCATCCACGGCACCTGGGTGCAGCGCTCACCGGACCGACGCCGACGACGTGCTGCCCGTCGGGACCGGGTGACTTGGCAACGTACTCCCTGGTCCGGGCATCGCGGCCGACACGAAACTGTCCAGTCTGGACACTTCCCTCATCCTGCAACCGTTGCCGTACGGCGCCGGCGGTGGTCGGCGATACGCCGGCAATGGTGGCGACACGCCGGTCCGACCACTCTGGCGCTCGCAGCAGGATCGCCCGCACGAGCGCTCGCCTGTCGGCGGTGGTGAGCGGGAGTCCGTGGTGCGCATTCGCCCGGGCGCTGTGCTCGAGAGCGTCGAGCTCGTCGCGGACGTCCAGCTCGACTATCTCGATGTACTTATCACCTCGGGCGATGGCCGCGGCGAGCCGGTGCTGCCCGTCGATCAGCTGGTGTTCGTCCCTGGAGACGACGATCGGGGCGAGCTCGTCCGCGTTGACGAGCGCTCGTACCCAGCCCTTGTCGATCCTCCCGCCGCGAGCAGTGGGCCAGGCCGTCCGAACGTCGGTCACAGGAATGGTCTTCATGGATCTGACTTTGCGGGTTCGCCTGCTCGGTGCACTCGCCGACGATCGTTGCGCTGCGACCTTACTTCCACCGCCATGAGCCGAAATGCGTTGTGCCCGCCGGAGTACGGAGGTCGCAGCGGTGCCGCACCAGGTAGAACCGCCATCCCGCGAGCGCTCCCAGGCGTTGCGCGCAGTCGGTCCGGGAGCCAGATCGCCAGCACGAGACTCGGCGCGTGTCCATCTGAGCGAAAGCAGGGCCGCACGCGGCGGCCCTGCTCTGGGTGAATCGCCGGCCTGCCAGCGAAGCGGTTGGCTGTCGCTATGCGACCTGCGCCCGAGCGGAAGCAGGTGCCTCCATCACCCAGGTCGCCAAGTCCACGCCTCGATCACAGCGTCCAGCGCTCGCTGAGCCGCGGCGGTCACTCCGTCCGCCACCCCAACGACGGAGAGCGAACCAGCCGGTGAACACCCGTGCGCCCCACGGCCACGGAGGCGCGCCGCGCAGACGAACGACGAGCCGCTCGGCTTCAAGGCATTGCCGCGGAAGGCGGCTGACATGCCTCGCTGTTCGATGGATTCGAGCGAATACGGGCATGTCGTGCTCGGCGGACGGGTGAGTTCAAAGCACGGGGTCCTTCGCCAGGTGGGACTGAGTCACTGGAAACGACAATCCGTATGTTTTGGTCACGCGCGCAACGGTGTCGTGCAACCAGGCGGGAGCGTAGGGAGACACGAATACGTGTTTGATCATCCGGGTGACGTCGACGGGAGCCGCGACAACGTCTGGCGCATCGGCGCCTCCGAGGATCCCCTCCATGTCGCGCACGAGTAGAAGCCTGACCTCTTTCTCATGCTCGAAACTCAGCCGCTTTCGGGAGAAGACCGAGAAGAGATACGCGTCATAGAAGGCCGTGTCAGTACGAAAGTCGATGTAGGTGACTCTCCCCGCATGGATCGGCTCGGGATACTCCAAACTCAGCGTGAGATCATCAAATGTGGTGCGTACGGCAATGCCGTGATCCGCAGCGTAAATCCGCCACATTGCGTCGAGTTCATACTCGGACTCGTGCCAACAGCTTATGTACATGGCGCGCCGGATTTGCCGCATCGTCTCGCTGAAGTTCTTTAGGAGTCCATCCTGCGCAGACTTCGGCAGATGGGCAGCAAAGGCGGTTCGGATGCCTTCTTTGTCGGCCTCCGTGAGCGCACCTTCAAACCTATCGCCCAAGATGTCCGAACGTGCAAAGTGAAGAGCCTTATATTCTAGCAGACTGATGTACTTCGCGAAGGACAAATAGCGCCAAAGATGCGCCACGCCCTCGGGTGGGCGAAAGGAAGGGTGTCGTTCGTACATCCCTTTATTCTCGCAACATTGACAAAGCCGTTGCAGCGTGTGACTTTGCATCCACTGCCACACCGTTCTTGCCAGGCGCCGAAGACCGCGCGTCGCGCTCAGTGACGGGGCGCGCAACTGCCTCCTGCACCGCCTCCTGACCCCAGGTGCTGCGTCGGTCGCGAGCGCCGCAGCGCTCGCTTCCTCGGCGGCGAGCGGGGCGAGGCTTGAACGCCGGCGACCTGGTCGACAGGGCGATGAGCCAGCAGGGTGCGCTCGGATCTTGGGGCCGGAGCTGGAGCGTCGTTGCGCAAGCGTAGCGATCAAGCCAGGAACGCAACCGGAGACGGGGGGTTGGCGTGTCCCTGCGACGCCAATCAACATGAGGCGATGAGCAGCCGCCACCGAGCTCCCCGACGTGAGCTTCATTTCACGGGAGCGCAGCCTGCTGTGTGGTGGCCAGCAAACTTCCCTGTCCAAGCCATGACACCCGCCACCACTTCGATACAAAGTCACACGCGGGGCCGTCCGTGAGGCACCCCTCGAGCTCCAACCCACGGAGACGGCTTCGACTCCTGGCGCCTCCGCGCGAAAGCAGGGCCGCACGCGGCGGCCCTGCTCTGGGGAATCGTCGCACGGCCGGCGACGCGGCCGCACGCTGCTACGCGACTTGTGCCGGCGCGGAGGGCGGTGCCTCCATTACCCAGGTCGCTATGTCCGCGCACGCCTCGATCACGGCCGTCAGTGCTCGCTGGGCCGCGGCGCTCATTCCGTCGGCTCCGAGCGCGTCCTCGAGGACGGCGCACCGCGCGCTCAGGCGCTCGATTCGGGCTTGCAGGGTGGGCGTCGCCACGCTCGGGGCGCTGCGCGCCCCATCGGTCAGGACGAGCAGCTCATCCACGTCTTCACTGAGAGCCGCGAGAAACGGCGCAAGGTCTCGCCGCGCACGTGCCGGCAGGCGGTCCTGCAGTCGGTCGATGCGGGCGTGTGCGACGCGGAAGAGACTTCCGGATGGTGGAGGCATTGGGACTCCTTCCTGTGGGGGCCGGCATGGCCGGCGGCGTGACCGGTCAGCGCGCCGTGCTCGCGCGCAAGGCGCCGTATTGCTCGTTCAGCTGAGAATGGGCGGGACGCGCGACCGAAGCCACGTCTCGCAGTACGCGGTGGAGGCGAGATGGACCGGCCAGCGCGGACCGGCGCTCGGTCCCTGCCGACTGACGAGCGCCCAGGACGCGACGGGCTCGAGTAGGCCCTCGTCCGTCGTCTCCAGGCGGATGAGGCCGTGAGGCCACTCGGCGTCCTCCGCACGGTGGAGCCGCAGATAGGCGGAGAAGCGATCGGCCTCACCGTCACGGGCAGCGGGAAGGAGGAAAGGCGTCGACAGCTCACCCTCGCCGAGATTCGCGATCTCACGCTCGTCCCCTAAGTACTGGCGCGGGTGCGCCTTCACGACACCGGCGACCGCGCCAGCGCCCGGTGCAACGTCGCGGAGGTGACCATCCACGACGACAAGGCGGCCGGCCGCGCGCACTGCTCCGAGCACGTCGCGCTCGAGGCGGTGGCGGAGGCGGCGGTGCAGCTCGGAGATCGCACTCACGAGTTCTGCTGGATAGCGCTCACGGACCACCGCGATCGGCACGCCGGAGCCGAGCTCGCGTGCCCAGGTCTCATCGAGGTGGCTAACGACGAGGAGCAGGCGCTCCTCGCGCGCACGCGCCGCGCCGCTCGCCGGTTCGAGGCAGCCCGCCGCCACGTACAGCAGCCCAACCGGGCGGCCGCCGCGCCAGCATGCGACTCGCGACGGTGGCTGGATCCCGTCGATCACGCCGAAGACTGCGGCAGGCTCCGCGTCCACCCGCCGGGGGCCCGTGGGCTCGAGGATGCGCACCTGGATGCGCGGCGGGAGTTCGGGGAGCGGCCCGGGCACGCGCCCAAGGCGCCGACATAGGGCGCGTAGGTCGTAGGGCGGAGCGACATCGGGGACGAATCCGGCGCCAAAGCGCTCGACGAGCTCGGCTACCGACGCGCTCATCGCTGCGGAGCCGCCGGGGGCTCGAGCGACGCGCAGAGATGCTCGAGCTCGCAGTACAGGCGGTCGGCGATCTCGAGGCTGCGCCACAGCTGATCGCTCGCGGCTTCGAACTGCTCGTTGGCCGCGAGGTCGAGTCCTGGGAGGGCGAGAGCGGCTTCGGCCGCCTCGATGAGCTCGAATCCGGTGCCCCAGATTGCATTGAGGACATCGTCGAGTGCAGGCACCACCTTGAGTCGCAACATGCGTCCGAGGAACGCATCCAAGGCGGCGACCCCAGGCCGAGTGTTCGGGGCACTGTCGGTGTTCAAGGGAGATACGGTCACATCGTCCTCCTTGTGCGGGCCCGCTCGATCTGGAGCGGGTCGGTTGCACACGGTGCTGGACATGAAGGTGCGTGCATTCGCCACTTCGGTGAGTCCGCACGGGCGTCGCGACGTAACTACGACACCACCTCCAAGTGCTCGAGCGGAGCAGGCGATTCTCCGGTGGTCTCTGCTCACATCCGAACGCTGCAGACCTCTCCTCCCCCCTCGCGGGTCAGCCGCCGGCTCCCAATGGAGGAATCAGGGACTGCCGCCGACCGGCGGCGATGTCGGCCAGCGCGTCGGCGAGGCGGTAGCGGCGCTTGCCGCCGAGGCGCCCCGCGCAGCGGATCACCCCTCGATCGGTGAGCTGACGCACGATTCCGGTACTGAGCCGGACGCTCTCGTGCCGCGCCAGCTCTCCGATCGACACGATGGCGTTGCCTTCGCTGCCATCGAGATGAAGCCGCTCGAGGTCGCCCCGAAGTGTCTCGAGGTCGAAGCGGCGATGCCCGGTCGGGGTTGTCTGGAAGTGCACGCTTCCTTCATTGGCGAGCTGCCGCAGCGTGGATGCGCCGAGTCCGAACATCTTGGCGGCATCCCCGACGGGGCAAAGACGGTAGGCGGCCACGATGGCCGGATCCACGCGATCGACATCGGCGCGCTCGAATCGTCGCTGATTGCCGGCTGTCACGGCCGCGACTCTGAGCACCCGGTCGTTTGCGAGATCCCGAACGACGGCCACCGAGCACTCGAGCAGCACTGCGACGTCGCCGGTGCGGAGAAGCGCGTACTCAGCCCGCGCGCCGAAGCGTGCTTGCCACCGCTCACGGGCATCTGGCGGGATGGCGTCGATGCGTTCGGCGCGATAGAGGCGCCCCCCGTTGATGCCGGCGCGGCTGTCGGGGAGGAGCTGTTCCTCACGGTCGAGCTCGCGGACGGCGTAGTCGGAGAGGCCGAGCCGCTCGCCGACCTCGGCGATGGTGAGGTGCCGGTCACGAGAACGGCGTCCCGGGGACACGATTGGCGCGTTCGCGACGCGGTAACTGCCGTCGGCGTCGCGGATCCAGTGCCACGTGTACTCCTCGCCGAGCTGGCCGGCGCGGCCTTCGGGACGCCAGCACTGCGCACAGATGAGACCCGCCTCCGGCGCCGGGGTGTAGATCGTCATCGGGCCTCCGCACGCCGTCTTGCTTCGTGGCGCGCGGAAATCGCAACGCTTGACCCGCACCGCGTTGAGCGAGACCTTTTCCAGCAGTCGCCGGCGGTTCATGCTCCAGACCTGCTGGTGCGAGACACCGGCGTTGCGCGCGAGGGCGGCAATGTCCATGCCGTCGTCGCCGAGCTCCGGGCTGGCCAGGACCTCCAGAACGCGGCGATCCTCCTCGAGATGGGCCGTGTCACACCAGAGGTCGGCGTGCGCGGAAGCGCCGTCGAGATACGCCGCGGTGATGTCCCTTTTCAGCGCGTCGGCATAGCCGGCAGCGAGCGATGGGTCGCGGAGTGCCAGCGCTGCAAGGATCGCCTTCGGGGCGGTGACGGGCAGCACGAGCAGCGAGCGCCGCCGGTCGCGTACGACGACGCCCGCCGTTCGGAGCCGCTCGCTGATGCGCCGGCGCACCCGACCTGCGTCGAGGTTCGGGTAGCTCGCGGCGATCTCCTCGAAGCTCGCCCCTGTTGCCCACGCGCGCAGGATCGCTTCGCTGAGGGCGAGATCGCCGGGGGCTGCGTAGCTATCCTCGACCGTCCAGCTGACGGGCACCTCGTAGATCCCACCCTCGAGTAGCGGGAGCGAGGCCGTCGCTGTGAAGCGGACCGGGCGTCCGGGGCGCTGGTCGGGCCGCCGCCGGGCGCCGGGGTCGTCGTCCCACGCGCAGCGCAGTGTCTCGGCGAGGCCGTAGCGGTTGCACAGTTCCGTCACGAGCGGGTCCACGCGCTTTTCTCCCTCGGCAAGGATCGACGCGAACAGAGCCAGCTCGCTCACCTCCGCCGAGCGCGTCTCTTCGACCTCCACCACCTCCTCGCGCGCAAGCTCGAGGTCCGCTCTCGCCCGGTCGAGCTCTGCCTCGAGACGTCGTGCCTCTCGGCGGGCTTCCGTGCCAACCTCGCGCCAGTGCTCGACCTCGCTGTCGTCCCGCCCGTCGGTGCGAGCGTCGAGCAGCTCCTTGTCGGCGGCCGTGGAGCTAGCTCGCTGACCCTGGACCGCCGCTTCGAGCCCCTCGACGCGCCGCTGCAGCGGAGCCAGTGGATCCTCGCTCGCCGAGCGAAAGCGCGTCGCGGCGAGCGGACGGTCGAGGTGGCGGAGGACCTCGATGAGCGCGATCCCCATGCGCCGGTGTACGAGCTGGCGGCGGAGGGTCGCCTCGATCTCACCCCCGACGCGCCAGCGGTAGGCGGTCGCCGTCTCGGGCGCGAGCGTCTCGCCATTTCCCCAGCTCGGCACGCCCTGGAGAGCCGCGCCGAGCGCGGAGTGCTCGTGCGCCGCGGCACCGGTCTTGCGACTCGCCGCCCGCGCGGCGGCGTCTTTGGCCTCGTGGGTATCGAAGGCTGCCCACTCTTCCTCGGTGAGGAACGGGCGCCAGGGGAGGCGGACCTTCACGTCCTTGTAGCGACGCCCGGTCGTGGGATCGAAGCTGAGCTGCTGACCCCGTACCTCGTCGCGCGGGAGTTTCGTGGTCCGACGCACGGTCCACTCGCCCGTGCGGTACCAGCGGAGGTGACGCAGGAGGTAGCTTCTCGCCGATTCTGTCCTCGCCCGCGTCGACGAGAACTGCGCATACGTCCGCCCCGCAGCCTTCGTGCCGCACATCGGCACGCCGCGCTCTTTGAACAGAGCGCCGACGTCTTCCCAGGACGCGCCGCGCGAGCGCATCTTGAGCGCCTCCTCGGCAACGGCGCGCAGGGGTGACTCGACGACCTCGAGTGCCTTCTTCGCCGTCCCATCCGCCATCGTCGTGCGGCGCCGCTCCATTCCGAGTGGAAGCTCGCTGGATCGGCGATCCCACTGGCCACCTTCCTCGAGGTGCTCGATCCCCTTCGTGAAGGTCTGCTCGGCAAAGGCCTCCGCATTGCCCGAACCCTCGGTCCGGCCCGTGACGTCAGTGATCACCTTCTCGGCGCCCGCGGTCGCGACTTTCTTCGGGCCCTCCCAGAGGGTGCACCCGGGAAGATGGCGGTTGATGGCGGTCATGAGCTGGTTCGCGTAGAGGTCACTTCGCCACCAGCGACTCCGGAAGGGCGCGTAGATGTCGGAAGCGAAGCCCGCGATCGCGGCCGCCGCGACGAGATCGATGTAGGCGTTGCGACCGATGTGGGCCGGATCGTGCGGGTCGGGAGGCAGATTGGCCTCGAGCGCCGAGTCGGCAACTGCGACGAAGACTGTCTGCCCAACGAGACCCACCCACCCGAACACCGTCGTGCTCGCTCGTGGGTTCAGGTCGCAGTAGCGGATCGGGAGCCACTCCCGCGCGACGACGTCAATGCTCATGACCTTCAATGCGGCGAAGTCCGGAAGATCCTCGTAGACGGCAACTCCGGTTCCACGCTGATCGTCAAGCTTCTCGAGGTTCCCCTTGCTCGAGACCCGCAGGAGTCCGAGCTTGTAGCGGGCTCCCGGGACGAGGCAAAGGCGGGCAACGAGGGATGCCACCAAGGGGTGGACATCGCTTGCCCCTACGACATCGCGCGCGACCCGCCGGCGCAGAGCGCGGCTCAAGGTTGTTCCGTTTGTCTTCACGTCGTCGATCGGCATGGGCGAGACGGTGCGGGGTAGGTGCCGGAATGCACGCACCTGTGCTTACGTGCGGCTCAGCTGCCTGAGTGTGGCGTAGTCACCGCCGAAGAATGCGCACTCAGGAGTCTCAATCGGCCTGTTCGACCGGGTCGTTCCTCAGGGACCTCACGACAACCGTCACGGTCGCAACCACCGGAGAAGCGGTGAGCTCGTCGCGGTGTCTGAGTAGACGGAGGCGCTCGTTCCTGTCGAGTGCGAGCAGCTCCTCCAATGCCGTTGCGACGGAGTACGGGGCTGAACTGGACTCGGGGCTGCGGTGCGGGGCCATGGGAGCGATCGTCCGGGGACGAGCGAGTTGCGCCGCATGGTCGAGCTCTCGTTCAGGGCCAGCGAAAAGGCAACGGAGCCGAGACGGCTCCCACGGCCCGCGCCGCGACGGTGACCATGTCGTCGCAGCGTCTGTCGGGCCTGTCCTCCCTGCCACGTGCGCGCCAGGTGATGCTGTGGGCTCGGTGCCTCGGAATCGCCCTCGCTGTTTCTGCTCCGGTGAGCAGGGCGCGCAACCAAAGGCCCCTCTGACGGGCGATACACCGGTGGTCGGCCGGGCTGCAGGAGGCGCAGGAGTTGAATCGTCGCCCACCCGCCCGGTGCCGCAATGAGGCGGCCGCAGCTAAGTAGGAGAACGATCCCGGTCGGTGCCGTGGCTGGGCAGGCAGCGCAGCGGGTGATGATCGAGGTCACCGCGCTCCACCTCGCCGCCGATGCCGGAGGGGGGAGCCGAGAGCGGCCCAGACGAGCACGTGCGTCCCGTCGCCGCCTCGGGGACCGAGCAGTTGCCCAGGTACACCGCTGGGACGGGGCCGACCGCTCGCCGCACGAGGTGCTATGCGTGCAGCTCGCCCGCCCCGAGGACCGCGAGCTCCTCCGGGGCCTGCAGGTCGTGCTCTGTGAGCGCATCGAGGCGCGCGTGGGGAGGGAGCCGGCGGGACGAGATCGCTGCGCTCGAACGCCGTGACAACCTGCCCCCGGCCGAAGTCGCACTCCGAGAAGCCGCTGCACGCCAGCTCGCGATCGAAGCGAGCGTCGCCGTGACTCCCACACCTCGCGCTCATCTGTCCGGCGCATGCGGGCGCGACAGTTACGACGCATCGGCGAGGACAACATCGCCGTGACACGCCAGGGCGAGCAACGGGCGTTCCGCGACCTCGGGGCCCCCGGGAAAGGCGTGGCTGCTGCTCTGCGCGCCCGCTACAAGCTCGTGGCGCTCCGAGAGCAGCAGCGCACCCGCGACTCCTACCTCGCCGCATATCCCGACGAGCTAGACCTCGGCCCCGCGCTTCAACGGTTGTTCCGGGACGACGATCGCCGACGCCGTCCCGGCTTCGACCCCACAAATGCAACCACCACGGACGGAGGAGTTCTCCCTGCCGTCGCCGGCCGGACCAAGGCGGATGGCCGCACGATCATGCCGTGAGACGATGCGCTGCGGTCGGCCGCTGGTCGTCGAAGGCCGACTTCTCGCGACCACGAAGACCCTGCGTGGCGCCTGACCGGCCCAGGAGTCGGCGGCGGCGTTCAGCTGGGTTCAGGTCCGCGACGATCCTCCGCACCCTCGCGTCTCAGACCGTCGGATGGATAGCTCCGCCCGGCCCTCGCCGGGACCGATGTTGACGATCGAGGGCAGCCGCGACGTCATCGCGGTGGAGCATGCCCACGAGCCGACCGTCGGGATCGGTGACCAGGATCTTGGCGGACTCTCGCACATTCATCCGATCGAGTAACGCGCCAAGCTCTTCGTGCGCCCGGACGGCGGGCGGACCCTCTCGCATCGTGCACTGAACGATCGCATCTTCGTCTCCGGCGAGCCGTGCTGCATCAAGAACCCCGAGCACGACGCCGCGCTCAGAGACAACTACGCAGCGGTCCTCGCCCGCGGCCATGGCCCGCTCGCGTGCGGTGGCAACCGTTTCGTCGAACCCACAAGTGGGAACCGGGGTTCGGGCGAGATGCCCGGGTCGGGGCGTCGCCGACGATGGGCCTTCCGTTGGCAGTCCAGCTGCCAGCCAGTCGGACTTGCCCGCGGTGTAGTCGTAGACGGCGCGGAAGCCGAGTGTCTCGAGCCGGCACGCGGCTCGCGGGCTCATGTCTCAGAGACCGTCCCAGCAGTACACGATCACGGGCCGGGACCGGTCGAGCCCGCCGATGGCCGCCTGGTCGAGCAGCCTCAGGGGGACGTTGACCGCTCCGGGGAGGTGCTCCTCGTCGTACTCGGCTTCGGACAGCACCTCCACGAGCTGTGCTCCCTCCGCGACCAGCCGCGCGACGTCGTCGCGGTGCAGCGAGGTGACTACCGCTCAGCGCCCTTCCCCGTTGGCGAGCGCGATGACGAGCTGCTCGACCGACGGGGCGCCTTGGATGCCCGTCTCGGTGCGGTAGGTGCGGCAGGCGAATCCCGTGGGGCTGTCGGAGGTGGCAAAGGCGTCGACGCCGTCGAGGAGCAGGGCAGGCGAGCCGTGAAAGCCCCGGCGGGACGCCTCGGTCGGATCGGTGATCTCCTCGACGATGACCGTCGGCGCCGGCCCGCCGCTGCGGGCGAGGGCATCGGCGAGACGCTCCTGTAGGACGGTGACGTTTGGGCACCCGGGGGTGGAGAGGATCGTGATCTTTCGTGCCATGATGGCAACCTAAAGTCTCCCCTCAAGGGGAGAGTCAAGCGGGAGGGTGCGCGCATGGCGATGAAGATCGGGGAGCTCGCCGAGCGCGCCGGCACGTCGGTCAAGACGATCCGCTACTACGACCGCGTCGGCGTGCTGCAGCCCGAGGAGCGCAGTGAGGCCGGCTACCGCCTCTATGGCGACGATGCCCTCGAGCGCTACCGCTTCGTCCGGGCTGCCCAGGCCGTCGGGCTGCACCTCGGCGAGATCCGGCAGATCCTCGCGCTGCGGAACCGGGGCGAGACGCCTTGTGGGTACGTGGTCGAGCTGATCGGCCGGCGTGCCGACGAGCTCGACGCCCGCATCGACGAGCTGGTGACCCTTCGCGACGAGCTGCGCCACCTGACGAAGCGCGCCGCCACGCTCGACCCTCGTCGCTGCGACCCGAAGCTCGTCTGCCATGTCATCCGCCAGGACGCCTGACTGGCGGCGGCGCGACTACGCCCTCGGCTCGAGGAGCCCTCACCTGCGAACGGTTGCCGTCGCGTGACCCGCCCGTGGTCACCCGAACATGGAATAGCGGACGGGTCGACCGGCTTTCGATACCGTGCCATGCACGACGACGGAGTGGCTATCACGATTCTGGACGATCGACGGCGCCGGGCGAGGCGGCCAGCGACCGTCCCCCGGCCGAGCGCTTCGATGTGGATGGCGGTGACGCCGTGGCCGTAACGACACAGCCGGCGGCGGACACGCCGCCACGGACGCGCCCGTCGAGCGGTCGACCCGCGCCCTCGGCGCCCTACGACGTCGTGGTCGTCGGCGGTGGTGCCGCCGGCCTCTCGGCAGCGCGGCCGGGGTGCGACGCGGCGCCCGGACGCTCCTCATCGAGCGTGACCGCCCCGGCGGGGAATGCACCTTCACTGGCTGCGTTCCCTCCAAGGCGTTGATCGAGGCGGCGGCCCAGCGCCGCTCCTTCGCCGAGGCGCTCGTGGCGATGCGCTCGGCCGTCACGGCGATCGCCGCCAGCGAGGATGCTGGCGCGCTCGAGCATGAAGGCGTCGAGCTCCTGTCCGCCTCGGCCCGCTTCGTGGCACCCCGTACCCTTGCCGCCGGGACACGGACCGTGCGCGCCCGCCGCGTCGTCCTTGCCACCGGCTCCGCGCCGGCGCTTCCACCGATTCCCGGTCTTGCCGAATCCGGCTACCTGACGAACGAGTCGGTCTTCGAGCTCGAGCGGTTGCCGGCCTCGCTGGTCGTGCTCGGGGGCGGTCCGGTCGGCTGCGAGCTCGCCCAGGCCTTCGCCCGCTTTGGCGCCGAGGTCCACCTCGTCGGGTCCGGCGAACCCGTGCTGTCCAAGGAGGAGCCCGCCGCAAGCGCCGTCATCGCCGCCGCTCTCGAGGGCCGACGGGGTGGCGCTCCACCTTGGCCGCCGTGCCAGCGCGGTGCGCGCCACCGGCGGGAGCGTCGCCGTTGAGCTCGAGGACGGGTCGCCACTGCTCGCAAACGCCGTGCTCGTCGCCACGGGCCGGACGCCACGGACCGCCGAGCTCGGCTGCACCATCGGCGGCGTGGCCCTCGACGGGCGCGGCTACATCCGGACCGACGACCGCCTGCGGACCACTGCCCCGGGCGTGTTCGCCATCGGTGACGTCACCGGTCGCCTGCAGTTCACGCACGTCGGTGACGAGATGGGGCGGATCGCCGTCGCCAACGCGCTCGGGCGCCTGCGGCGACGCCGATTCGACGCGTCCGCGGTGCCGTGGGTGACCTTCTGCGATCCCGAGGTCGCCCGGGTCGGCCCGATCGACCTACTGCCCGCACTGCGCGAACGGGCACCCGTGCCCGTAGGACACCACCGTGCTCCTGCTCATCCGCCGCGCCCTCGACTACGGACACACCAAGAACGGCGAGCCCGTCAGACTGTTCTACCGCCGCGTCAAGGACGACCTGTGGGACACCGGCAAGGACCGCAAGATGGACACCTGGCCCGCCCAGGGCATGCACGACATGGCCTCGAGGGCCAGGCGCGGGTCGTGCTCGTGCACGCTGCGGGCGATGGCCTTGTCGAGGATGTCCAGGCGGCGGGTGGTCAGGCGCTTGCGGTGGGCCTCGTCGATTGGGCAGCCACATCATGTGGGCGGGCCGCACGCCACTGGCAGACCGACCCGGCCAAGGACCCCGACATCGCCGCGCTCGTCGAGCTCATGCGGACCAAGGCCACCACCGACCCCGGCTACCTCGAGCTCGACATGTGGTTCGACGGACCCCACCAGCGCACCATCGCCGCCCGCCAGGCGGCCGCGCACCGCAAGGCACGCCCGGCCGCCAAGGGCCTGCGCACACCCGCACCCGTCGAGTTGCGCCCCGACCGCGTGCGCCACGCCTACCGCTACCAGCTGCGCCGTCCCGACACTGTGGTGCGAGAGCGCGCGCCCCACCCGAACGAGGCGGACAGCCGATGACCCCTACGGTGGGTAGCGGGCACGACATGAGCGAGGGGACGGGGATGCGGACCGATGCTGCGGCCTTGGTGAAGTCCAAGCAGAGGGTCGTCGACCACGGCGAGGTGTTCACGCCGCCGTGGCTCGTCGAGGAGATGCTCGATCGAGTCGGCGACGACGCCGAGCGCATCGACGCCCGGGTGCTGGAGCCGGCCTGCGGCTCCGGCAACTTCCTCGTCGCTGTCCTCAACCGCAAGCTGGCAACGGTCCAGGCCCGCCACTCCGGCAGCGACTTCGCCAAGCGCCACTACGCGCTGTTCGCCCTCATGTGCCTGTACGGGATCGAGCTGCTTCCAGACAACGCCGACGAGTGCCGCGACAACCTCGCCGACGCGTTCGCGGTCTTCCTCGACGTCGATGACGACGACGTGTGGGCACGCGCCGCCCGGGCCGTCCTCGCTGCGAACATCGTGCGGGGCGACGCCCTGACAATGGCGGCGCCGGACGGGAAGCCGATCACCTTCGCCGAGTGGGGCTACCTGGGCAAGGGCCGGTTCCAGCGTCGCGACTTCCTGTACGAGAACCTCACCTACCGGGCAGCGTTCGAGGTCGAGGGCTCCCTGTTCGCGGGCCTCGGCCACGCGCTGTTCACGCCGTCCACGACCTACCCGCCTCTGACTGTGGCAGACCTCGCCGAGCTCGGGGGGGAACGATGACGAAGGCACCGTTCACCCTGCGCGGCCACAACCCCGACATCCTCACGTCGATCGCGAACCTCTCCAACGACGAGGTGTTCACCCCGCCGGATCTAGCCAACGCCATGCTCGACCTGGTCGCTGAGAGGTGGGCCGCCGCGAACAACGGCGCCAGCATCTGGGCCGACCCGGACGTGACGTTCCTCGACCCGTTCACCAAGTCCGGCGTGTTCCTGCGCGAGATCACCCGCAGGCTGGTTGCCGGGCTTGAACCGTCCATCCCCGACCTCAACGACCGAGTCGACCACATCCTGACGCGGCAGGTCTACGGCATCGGCATCACAAGGCTGACCGCGCTGCTGGCACGTCGCAGCCTCTACTGCTCGAAGGACGCGAACGGCAAGCACTCGATCGCCAAGTCGTTCACCACGCCCGCCGGCAACATCTGGTTCGAGCGGACCGAGCACACCTGGGAGGGCGGTCCCCCCGAGATCCAAGCCCACCCCACCAAGGGCGAGGACATGACCGTCTACTCGGGCCGCCGTTGCCGCTACTGCGGCGCCGGCGAGGGCGACTACGGGCGCGGCGAGGACCTCGAGACACACGCCTACGTCTTCATTCACACCGACGACATCACCGCACGGATCAGCGAGATCATGGGAGAGGCCATGCAGTTCGACGTCATCATTGGCAACCCGCCCTACCAGCTGTCCGACGGCGGGTTCGGCACCTCGGCCGCCCCGATCTACCAGAAGTTCGTCGAGCAGGCCAAGGCGCTCGAGCCTAGGCTGCTGAGCCTCGTCATCCCATCGCGCTGGTTCTCCGGCGGCAAGGGGCTCGACGACTTCCGGGAGGAGATGCTGGCCGATCAGCGACTGCGCTCCCTGGACGACTACCTCAACGCCAGCGACGTGTTCTCCGGCGTCGGGCTCAAGGGCGGCGTCTGCTACTTCGTGTGGGACCGGGACCACCCGGGCGACTGCCGCGTCACCACACATGCCCCGAACGGGGACGTGTCAACCGCGACGCGACCTCTGCTGGAGCCGGGCCTCGAGGTCTTCATCCGCTTCAACGAGGGACTGTCGATCCTCCGCAAGGTGGTCGCCGTCGAGACCGGACAGGACCAGAAGCTCGCCCTCGAGGCATCTCAGCGCTTCGACGGACTCGTGAGCTCCCGGAAGCCCTTCGGGCTGGAGACTACGTTCCGTGCGCGCTCGGCGAAGCGTGCCGGGGACGTGAAGGTGTACCAGAACGGTGGGGTCGGCTACACGCCCAGGAAGGACATCACGACCGGCTCCGACCTCATCGACGCCTGGAAGGTCTACATCGGATACGCGGCGCCGGGGACCGGGAACAAGGACACCTACCCTCACCGGATCCTGCCCACTCCATTCCTCGGCGAGTCGGGCTCCATCTCCTCCGAGACCTACCTGTGCATCGGACCGTTCGAGACCAAGGACGAGGCCGAGAGCGCTCTGTCCTACCTCACGTGCCGGCTCACCCGGTTCCTCATCCTTCTGCACAAGCCGTCGCAGCATGTGACGAAGAAGGTCTACACCTTCGTCCCGAAGCAGCAGTGGACGAGGCAATGGACCGATGCCGACCTGTACGCCAAGTACGGCCTGTCCACCGATGAGATCGCCTTCATCGAGTCGATCGTGCGCCCGATGGAGCTGTCAGAATGAGCCGCTCCATCGACGACCTCCTGCCGGTCAAGCCGGACGCCCAGCTGCGCATCTACGCCTGGACCCCGAACGACCCGCCCGCCGATTACATCGGGCTGATCAAGGTCGGCCAGACGACCAAGCCCGACGTCAACCAGCGCATCCGCGAGTCACAGGGGCAGATGCAGCAGCCGTACACGCTGCACGTCGACGAGCCCGCCGACCGCCTTGACGGCACATCTTTCCGGGACTCCGATGTGCGCCAGCGGCTGATCGACAAGGGGTTCGCCAACCCGATCATCGGATCGTCCCGGGAGTGGATCCGCTGCACGGCCGATGACGTGCGCACCGCCATCACCGAGCTGCGCACCGGCCAGCAGCTGACGGGCACGCATCACCTGACGTTCCCCATGCGAGACGAGCAGGCAGCGGCGGTCGAGAGGACGCTGGGCTACTTCACCTCGATCTGGGCCGAGAACCCGGACGCCACGCCCCGGTTCCTGTGGAACGCCAAGATGCGCTTCGGCAAGACGTTCACCACCTACCAGCTCGCCAAGCGCCTCGGCGGTGCCACCGGGGCCACCGGACCTGCCGGCTACCCCGTGAAGGTCCTCGTCGTCACGTTCAAGCCCGCCGTCGAGGACAGCTGGCAGACCGACCTGGAGTCCCACGCCGACTTCGACGGATGGCAGTACCTGTCCGCAGCCTCTGGCGGTGATCCCGCGACCGCTGACCGCGACCGGCCGCTGGTCTACTTCGGCTCCTTCCAGGACCTGCTCGGCCGTGACCGGAGCACCGGGCTCATCAAGGCCAAGAACGAGTGGATCCACACGACGAACTGGGACCTGGTCGTCTTCGACGAGTACCACTTCGGCGCGTGGCGGGACTCCGCTCAGGAACTGTTCGCCGGCGAGGACGACGCCGTCGCCAGGCGGGAGATCGCCGCCGAGTACAACACCGAGCTGGACGCCTTCGAGGAAGCCATGGTCGAGCTCTCCAAGGGCGAGGACGCCTTCCTCCCGATCACCTCGCGGGCCTACCTCTACCTGTCCGGGACGCCGTTCAAGGCGCTCGCGAACGGTGAGTTCATCGAGGAGCAGATCTTCAACTGGACGTACACCGACGAGCAGCGTGCCAAGACCGAGTGGCCGCTCACCCACCCCGGCAAGCGCAACCCGTACGCGGCCCTGCCCGAGATGCGGCTGCTGACGTACCAGATGCCCGACGAGCTCATCGCCATCGCGCACCAGGGTGAGTTCGACGAGTTCGACCTCGGCGCGTTCTTCGCAGCCGACGGCACCGGCGCCGTCGCAGTGTTCACGCACGAGGACGACGTCCAGAAGTGGCTCGACATCATCCGAGGCACCTACCTGCCGACGCAGGTCGAGGCGATGCGCATGGGCAGCCGGCCACCGTTCCCCTACTCCGACGCCAGGCTCCTGCCCTACCTGCAACACTCCCTCTGGTTCCTGCCCAACGTCGCAGCCTGCGAGGCCATGGCCAACCTGCTGGCCGCGCCGCAGAACACGTTCTGGCACGACTACACGGTCCTCACCGTCGCCGGTCCGCGCGCCGGCATCGGGCTCGATGCGCTTCCCCCGGTGCGCGAGGCGATCGGGGACGGCCATGACACCAAGACGATCACCCTCACCTGCGGGAAGCTGACCACCGGCGTCACCGTGAAGCAGTGGTCCGCCATCCTCATGCTGCGCAACCTCAACTCCCCGGAGACCTACTTCCAGGCGGCGTTCCGGGTGCAGTCTCCCTGGGCGATCAGCAATCCCGACGGCGACGACCCGGACGCCGAGGCCGTGCTCAAGCCCGTGTGCTTCGTGTTCGACTTCGCCCCGACTCGGGCCCTGCGCCAGCTCGCCGACTACGGCATCGGCTTGTCACCGGAGGCCGCCAACCCGGAGAGCGCGGTCGAGGACCTCGTCAGCTTCCTGCCGGTCCTCGCCTACGACGGGTCGAACATGACCCAGGTCGACGCCGGCGGAATCCTCGACATCGCCATGGCCGGCACGTCGGCGACGCTGCTGGCCCGCAAGTGGGAGTCGGCGATCCTGGTCAACGTGGACAACGCCACGCTCCGCAAGATCATGAGCAGCGAGGCCGCGATGAACGCCGTCATGAACATCGAGGGCTTCCGTGCGCTCGGCTCGGCGATCTTCGAGACCGTGGTCAACAAGAGCGAGCGCGTCGCGGACACCAAGCGCGAACGCGGAGACTCCCTCAACAAGAAGGAGCGCAAGGAGCTCTCCGAGGAGGAGAAGGAGTACAAGTCCAAGCGCAAGCAGATCCAGGAGAAGCTCATCAAGTTCGCCACCCGGATCCCGGCGTTCATGTACCTGACCGACTTCCGAGAGAACACGCTCACAGACGTCATCACCAAGCTCGAGCCCGACCTGTTCAGGGCGGTCACCGGGCTGACCGTCGCCGACTTCCACCTGCTCGTGAAGCTCGGCGTCTTCAACGCGACGCACATGAACCAGGCCATCTTCGCGTTCCGTCGCTACGAAGACGCCTCGCTGGCCTACACGGGTATCGAGTCCCACGCAGGCCTGCGGCACTACGGGCTCTACGACACAGTCGTCGCCGTGGACAGCGGCGAGGGCGTCTGACACCGCCCGTCCCACGAGCCGACACCGCTGACGGCCCCTGAGCGCCCGGGGGCGTCGCGGCGGCATCTGCGTCGGACGATTGAGGATCAAGCCCCACCGAGCGCGGGGCGCCCCGCGACGCGCCCGGACGCGCGCGTCCCACCAACGCCCGCCGCTGGGTGCTCTGACCCTGATATTGCAGCCGCGCTGCTCAGCAGGGATCTGAAAGACGCGGAAAGTGCCCCTCTGCCTGGGATGATGTGAGTCACCACAACACCACGTCAGCCCAGCAGAAGGAGCACCTACCAAGTGCAGACTACTCCGCTCGCCTTCCCGATCGAGGACATTGCCGTCTCCCCGACGCGAGCGCTGTGGCGCGTGACGCCCGTCGCCGTCGAGGCGAGCGAGGACAATGTCACCGGTGTGGCCGGCATCGCGCTCTTCGGTGAGCTGCTCGATCGCCTCGGCCTTGTCGAGGTGGCCGACCGCCACCACCTGCGCCCGATCGGCCCTGGCGGCTACAGCGGCGGGGAGTGCTACCGCGCCGTCGTCGAGACCCGGCTCGCCGGTGGTGACTTCCTCTCCGACGTCTCGCTCCTTCGGGACGAGGCCACACAGCGCCTTCGCGGGAGCCACGCCCTGCCCTCCCACACGACGCTGTTCCGCTTCCTCGCCGGTTCCGATCTCGGGCGCGTGAAGCGAGCCCAGGCAACGAATACCGACCTGCTCGAGCGTGCCTGGGCGATGGGCGCCGCGCCGGCGCCCGGACGGCTCACGATCGATCCGGATGCCACCTACATCGACACCTACGGCAAGCACAAGGAGGGCTCGCGCTTTTCTTACAAGGGCGAAGTCCAGATGTCCCCGCTCGTCGGCTTGATCGGCGAGAGCGGCGACGTGCTCGCTATCCGCGCCCGGGGCGGCAACGCAAGCCCGCGACGCAAGCTCGCGAGCTTCATCGACGAGTGCGTCGCAGCCGTCCCAAGCTCTGCCCGGGACCGCTACGAGCTGTGGATCCGCGTCGACTCGGCCGGGTTCTCCAAGGCCGTGGTCAACACGGCAATCCGCCACCAGGCGACCTTCACCGTCACCGCCGAGCAGACCAAGCCGGTGCGCGCCGCGATCGGCAAGCTCGCGATGGACGAGGCGACAATCTGGAGACCAGCACACGACGCGGACGGCGAGCTTGCGGGCTCGGAGATCGCCGAGACGACCTATCGCTTCGCGAAGCACGACCTCCGCCTTGTCATCCGCCGCCAGAAGAAGTCCGCTGGCGAGCAGCTGAGCTTCGATGATCTTGGCGGCTTTCGGTTCTTCGCCCTCATCACCAACGCTTCAAAGGAGCACTCGGCCGCGGAGCTCGACCACCACCATCGCCTCCGGGGCGGCGCCGCAGAGGAGGCGATCCGCCAGCTGAAGGAGGACTTCGGGATGAACCACGCCCCGGTACAGAACTTCTTCGGCAACTGGGTCTGGTGGCTCGCCGCGGCGCTGTCGCACAACATCGCCCGCTGGCTGCGGGTCATCGCCCTCCCCCCGGCGTTCGCCACCTGTCGGGGCAAGCGGCTACGGACGAGCTTCGTGAACATCGCGGCTCGGGTCGTTCGTCGCTCTCGTCGCCTCGTGCTCCGCCTTCCTTCTGCCTACCGGCACACCGAGGCGTTCATCGTCGCACTGGAACGCCTGCGACGACTCCCGCGCTTTGCCTGAGCACCCAATCCGGCCCTGACCTCAACCAGACCAGGGCGGAGCCCTGCCCGAAAGCGGGATGCAGCGCGAGGGATCCCCTCACGCGTGCAATGGCTGCTCACCTGTGGGCGGAATGGTGACCGTTCTGGTGCTCGACGCCGCCGTTGCGCCCAGGAAAGCGACAATCTTCCCCATCCGGTGACCCCGCTGCAATATCAGGGTCTGATGTAGGCGAGCAGGTGCCGCCGTCAGCCGGTGCGCCCGGGAAGTCGTCCCCCCACCCCTCTCACCCCTCACGCCGCGTCGAGAAATGCGCGCTCATCTCCCCCACCTGTTGCCGTAGTGGACCCCTGACAGCGCCGTCAGGCGCGATGTTGCGTTCGCCAGGGTCCAGTTTCCGGGCGAACGCAGCGCCCGTCATCTCAGGCCAGCGACCCGGCGAGGAGTGGAGAATGCAGCAGTTCGGGCCGATACCCCACGGCCCACGCACGCACCGACGACCCAATGAACCCGCCACGTCGGGCGCGAACAAGCAGTCCCTCGTCACACAGCGCCTGAAGCTGTCCGTCGCCAAGACCCGTCACGGCCTTCAGCGCTGTAGTGCTGATCACCAATGGTGCCGGGTGGCGAACGGTAGCGGCCGCGTCGAGCGATTGGAGCGTGATGAAGCGCATCCTCGTCGTGTCGCTCTCGGGGTCGTAGGTGAGCCGCCCAGCGCGCACCATGGCCGGGATCGCGGTGTGCTTGACGCCGAGCCGGCGGCAGGCCACCGAGACCGGCACGGCCCGGGCGCGCAGGGCGTCGATGCGTCGGCACTCGGCACGCATCTGCTCGGCCTGCCCGGTCGTGAGCAGCAGCTGGCGGCTGTAGCTGTCGCGCTGCGTCTCGAGCCCCAGGTGTCCGAGCAGCCGGTACAGCTGGTGGTAGCTGCGCCGCGTCTCGTCGATCAAGTCCTCGAGGAACACGAAGTGCTCGAGGCGATCCTTGTAGGCGAGGATGTTCTCCACCCTGGCCCGCCACTCGCCGTCGATTTTCTGGGCGGGGATGCGCCCGGGGAACAGCCTCCGGGTCGCCGTCACCGACATGTCGCCGAGCAACGCCGCCGCTTCCGCCGCGCCGAGCCACCCGCCCTCGAACGCGTCCAGCTGCCAGCCGGCGGCGCCGAGCACCGCGTCGGCGTGAACGGCGACCTCCTTCGGCCGCCCGACGCCGTAGAGCGGGCGCAGGGTTGTCGGGACGATCAGCGAGCCGCCGAGCTCCTCGTCGATGCGTCGCTCGAGCGAGCGAGTCGCCGGCAGCAGGTCCTCGATGCGGAAGAGGTCGCGAACGTAGACGCGACCGTGGACGTCGTCGCTCGTCCAGTGACCGGCCCAGCGCCGCGCCAGGAAGGCGTCGATCGCCGGGTCGCGGGCGAAGTCCGTGCATAGCGCCTTGCGCTGGCCGTGCGGGATGAGCCGCTCGTCGCCGTTGAGGACGAGCCCGGAGCGCTCGGTGGCACGGCTGAGCCCGCAGCGGAAGCCCGCCTGGCCGCCCTTCCCTGCCTGGATCGCCGGGATCAGGCGAGCGGCGAGGTCGACCTCCCCGGTGAGCGGGTCGGTGTGGAAGGCCGCAATCACGACGCGGATCAGCGACGCCAGCTGGCGGGGCAGTCCGACGAGGCGGTAGGCGGCCTTAGTCTTCCCACCCTTCTTGTGGCCGGTGACGACGACCTCGCCGAGTTCGTCGCCCCAGAGAGCGAACGGCCGGCCGCCCTGTGCCTGCAGGAGCAGCACGGCGACGTCGTCGTCGTCCATGAAGTCCCCCACCAAAACGCCGAACGGCTCGGACAGGCGCGGCCCGAGCAGCCGCACCATCCACAACGTCAGCTGGTGGACGACGTGCATCTGTCCGGCGACGAGGCGCGTTTCGGGCAGCGAGAGCAGCTTGTCGACCTTCTCCACGCTCCCCGACGGCTCTTGCGCCTCGATGGTCTTGGCGAAGTTCACGACCCTCGCGTCGCGCAGCGCGGCGTAGTCGAGGATCCGTCGCAGGACACGCAGCCGCTCGGTCATTGTGCTCCGCGCCACGGGCTTGGCGGGGGGCGGCACCGGCTCCAGCCCGAGGCGGTGGCGCGAGGGGAGGTCCTCGTCGGCGAGTCGCCGGCCGGCTGACGCCACGACCCACTCGATCGTCCGCGCCGAGGCGGCTTCGGCGTCGGTCGGGATGCCCGCCGGGAAGAGCGGTGCGAGGTGCTTCGTGGTGATGGCGAGAACGTCCCGCGCCCGGTCCGGGAGGCCCTTGCGCAGGATGTCGTAGTCCTCGCGAACCATCTGCTGCGCCGTCGCGAGGAGGTCGGGCCCCATCGCGTCGACACGGGGCCGGCGACTCCGAGCCGCGCGCCGGAGCCGGCCCTCCGAGGGTGCCGCTTCGGCGGCGAGGCCGCGGTTGAGCCGAGCGATCTGCTCTGCCTTCCAGGCCGCTGCCGCCGCATGGGTGGGGAAGGTGCAGGTGACGCGCGTCTTCTTTCCCTTGAACCGCGGGACGCTGGCATCGAAGACGTCGCCGCGCTGGGTGATGCTCCCCTCGAGCGTCCGAGGCATCAGGCCCCCCTCAGTGAGGCGTCGAGGAGGCGCTGTGAGCCCTCGAGCAGCTGTTGCAGCACGCGCGTCTCGCGCTCGGCGCGCTCGGCCCGCGCCGTCGCCGCCTCGAGGCGGGCTGAGAGCACGGCGAGCTCCTGGCGGGCCGCTACGAGGTCGCGCTCGGCGCGGCTCTTGGTGGCAAGCCCCGCCACGTCCTCGCGGGCGAGGAGCGGGTCGAGCAAGCCGCAGGCGACGAGATCGACGATCGGCACCTCGACGGCGCCGTCGGCACGCGTGCGCGAGCGGAGCTTGTTGTTGCGGCGGTAGCGGCGGATCGTGTCATAGGAGCGGCCGCAGAGCGCCGCCGCCTCCTCCTGGGCCACCCAGGTGCCGGGCTCGGGGGTACCGCGCTCGGGAGCGCCAGGCGAAGCGTGCCCTTCGGTGCTCGCCACGATCTCGCAGGCGTTCGTCTCGGCCATCGGTGGCTTCCCTCTCGGGGCGCCTTCGGCCCCGGCGGGAAGCGACGGTTCGCTGGCCCCGCCGGCGCGCAATCGAGCGCTGAGGGCTCTCCCCTTCGGGCAGGTGTGCAGGTGGCGCGGCTGCACACCCCTCGCACAGGCGCCGACGGCGGCAACGCCGGGAGCTGGTGGCTTGCTGGTCCCGAGCGGGTGGGCAGGGGTGTGCAGCCCGTGCAGCGCCCACCCGACCATCTGATAAACGGCCCCCGGAGGGCCCCCTAGCCGGGACCGGGCGCGACAAAGGCCCAGCTCAGCGCTGGGCCTTCGCGTCCGATTCTCGGATGTGTAGTGGCGGGGGTAGGATTTGAACCTACGACCTTCGGGTTATGAGCCCGACGAGCTACCAGACTGCTCCACCCCGCGGCGATTTGGTCATGATAGCAGCGCCCGGCAGACCATCGTTCAGCCCTTGGGTCGCGTGGTGGTCGCGGCGCCGGTCGGCAAGCCGGCCTGGGGAGCGGCCGGCTCCTCCACCGGGCCGGGCACCTGCCGGGTCGCCGCTTTCGGGATCACGCGGGCGCGCAGATGACGCTGCGCCGCGCCCCTAGCCGATGCGCTGGCGTGACGGATCGAGCGGGCGGAGGCGTGGTGGCCGCTCTTGCCTGCCAACAGCCGGCCGGCTTGAGCGGTGGCCTCGGCCGCGTGTTGAACATCGCGTTGGTAGGTCGCGAGGTTCTGGGCCTTGAGCGCTCGCTCGGCCGCCGTGTAGTCGTGGTTCGCCTCCGCCAAGAGCGATTTCACCTCGGTCCCGACCGATCCTCCGAGCGCGGTGCCGCCGCTCGTGATCCCCGAGGCGGCGCCGGCTCCAAAGATGTCGTCAATCGCCTGGGCGAGGGTCGGCTCGATGGTGATCTTCTTGCCATACGCGACGATGACATCAGCGAATGCCGGCAGGTTGGCTTGCGAGCTCGAGACATACAGCGGGCGGAGATACAGCAGGGAGTCGTCGATCGGCAGGATCTGGACCGTGCCGAGCGTGACCGAAGTGCCTCCCTGATCCAGCGCCGCGAGCTTGGCCGAGACCTTCGGGTCGCGCAGCATGTCGGCATTCGCCCGCGCCGGGCCGTCGATGCCGCCACGGGGTGTGAGAAGGGCCTCGAGGCGCCCGTAGTCGTTCGTTCCCGATCCGGCGAACAGGATGGCCGACAGCGTTTGGAGCTGGTTCTGGTTCGCCGCCGACAGCGGCACGAGCGGCTCGACCGCCTCGAAGCTCGCCACCTTCTCGCCGGGCAATTGCAGCAGCTCATAGATCGGGCGGTAAGCGGCCGCGGCACCCGACGCCGTCGTGAGTGATGCCTTCGGCGACCCGCTCGCCGACGACGACGTCTCGGAGACCTGCCAGGCGTTCGAACGGGTGTAGAAGGCCGAGGGGTTGTCACCGCTCACGTGGTACAGGCCATACATCGTCGCCTGCACCTCGAGCAGCGATCGGGGATAGCGCAGATGCTGGGCGAGCGTCGCGTCCATTGCCGAGCGCGGCTGGAACATCTTGGGGAAGACCGATTCCCAGGCCGAGATCACCGGATCGGCGGGGTCCATGACGTAGCAGCGCATGCGGCCGCTGTAGGCGTCGACGACGACCTTCACGGCGTCCCGCACGTAGTTGAAGCTCGAAGAGGCGCCGAGTGCGCTCGTCTGGGGGAGCTCACCGGTGATCGCGTGCTCGGCGTCGGGGAAGGTGGTGCTCGTGGTGTAGGCATCGAGCACCCACTCGAGGCGCCCGTGGTCGATCACGAGATAGGGGTCGTTCCCGACCGTGAGGAACGGCAGCGCCTTTTGGGCGAGGGAGCGGACGTCGGGGATGGTGATCAGCCGCGAGCGCGAGGTGATCGAGCGCGAGATCAACAAGTTGAGATCTTTCAACTGCAGCGCCTCGGCGAGGCGCGCCGTCAGCGAACCGAGCGGGATCCCGCCGTTGCCGTGGTAGTGACTCTCGACGGCGCCGTGCGCGCCCTGGTAGTCGACCTCGGGCTGGGTGGTCCCGACGACCGCGTAGCCGCTCTCGCCCGGCGCGAAGTACACGCGGGGCTGGGTGATACGCAGCGCCTTGTCGCTCGCCACCGGCGGCAAGCCGGAGACGTCGAAGTTCGGGAGTCCGTCCACCGCCTGGTTCGCCGGCGCCGCGACCGCGCCATATCCGTGCGTGTACGCGAGGTGCGCGTTCACCCAACCCTGGCTGGTCGTCCGGCTGGCGTTGAGCTCCCGGGCGCCGATCACGACCGGGGTGAGGGTTCCCCCGAGGCGGTATCGGTCGACCTGCAGCGGGCTCAGGCGGAAGTAGGGGGACTCATCTTGGGACTGGTCGAACGCGGACTTGGTGTAGGTCGGGTCCCACAGCTGGGCGTCGTTGAGCGTCGTCGCATACTGCGCGAGCGCGGCGGGGGTCAGGTCCTGGTTCGCGGGGAAGCGCTGGGTCGTGACGGCACCGATGCCCATCGCGAACTCCGTCGCGTTGATGTTGTTGCGGATCGACGGCCGTTCGAGGGACGCCTGGGCCGGCGTGACGCGCAGCGCCTGGACCGCGTCGGGATACACGATGCCGAGCACGAAGGCGAGCAGCGCCCAGAGGCCGATGGCGATCGCTGGGAGCACCAGCGAGCGCTGGTAGGCGTTGAACACCAACATCGCGAAGGCCGCCAGGCTCACTACGGCGAGCAAGGTGATCGCCGGGAGCCGGACGTGGATATCGGTGTAGCTCGCCCCCTGCACAAAGCCGCTCTGGGAGAGATCCAGCCGGTAGCGGTCGACGAAGTAGTAGCCCCAGGCGCGAACGAGCGCCATCGCGCCGAGCAGCAACGACAGATGCGCGAGCGCGCGCGGCTCGATCCGCGGCGAGCCATGGAAACGGATGGCGCCGTTCAGGAAGTGCCCGACGGCGCTGAGCACCGTGACGACCGCCAGGGCGACGAGGAGCCAGCCGACGAGGAAGGAGAGGAATGGCAGCTGGAAGACAAAGAAGCTGTCGTCGAGGTGGAAGAGCGGGTCGTAGCGATTGAACGGCGTGGAGTGCACGAACAGCAGCCAGTGCTGCCACTGCGAGGACGCCCCGACCCCCAAGAGCAAGGCGACGACGAGCGATACGGCACTGCGGATGCCCACCGCGTGCGGGCCGACGGCAGCTTGGTAGCGGCGGACGAGTTCGCTGTCGGAGGCCATGAACAACACGCGAGGGGCCACGGCGTCGACGAGGAGGAGGCTGACGAAGCACAGCGCGAAGGCGAAGGCGACGAAAGCCGCGCCGAGGCCGACCTTGGTCCACTGCACCGTCGTCCAGACGTTGCCCACCCCGCTGAAGTGGAACCACAAGAAGTTGGCATAGAGCCCCGCCAGCCCCTCCACCGCGAGGATGACGACGAGCAGCACGCCGAGCGCGACCAGCACCGCCAGGCTGTGGCGGCGGTTCGCGGGCCGCATCGGCGGCATGTCAGGAGGAACGCGCATTGCGCGGTGCGCTCAGCCGGCCACCGGCACCACGACGCAGCGGCATCCCGGATGCGCTGGCGGGCTGAGGTGGCCGGTCGGGAAGGCCGCTCCGGGACGCTGGTCCTCGGCGAGCGCGTTGTCATCGCACTCGGGGCAGGGCTGCTCGTTCTCTGCGAGATCCCACACGACCGGGACCTCGCTGCGCATCGAGTGCCCGAGGATACCGAGGGAGAAGGCGCGGTTGGCCGCGTCCCCGACGAGCTGGTCGACGCGCTCGCCCTTCCACTCACGAAACGCCGCCCCGACGAGACGGGCCGGATCCTCCTGGCCGGCCGAAGCCGGCGCGGCGAGCTGCTCAACGATGCGACCGACGACCTCGTCGGCGAGCGAGCGAACGACCGGCTCGATCTCGGCCTCGACGAGCCCGGCCTCGGGGATCACGAGGGGCGCGACGTCCGAGCGCGCCTCGCCCAGCACGTCGGCGGCGAACTCGATGCCCACCACGTAGGCGTTGATGAGCTGGGGCCGTGCGCCGCGCGCGATCTCGGCAGCGACCTCCTCGGACGCCAGCAGGTCCCCAAGACCATCCCCGCCCGACGAGCGGGTCGCCGCAAGCAGCTCGTTTTGCTGCGAGCGCAGGGTGCGCTTGAGCGACCGGGCGAGCTCGCCGACCGCCGGCGCCAAGAGCGCGTCCCGCCGCGCCCCGATACCTGGCGCCGGCTCTTGGTCACTTCCGTCCTCACCCTCGCCGGCCGCGCGGGTTCCCGCCGCTGGGATCTCCCCTTCGCTCGCCGGCGCTGGGCTGGCACTGTTGGCGGGGGCCGCATCGGCGACCGGCGCCCCCTCAGCTCGAACCGCGGGCGCAACGTTGCCGTCCTCGCGTTCGGCGCCGAGCACCGCGCGCGCCTCGGCCACCTCTTGCGCACGGCTCGCCCGGATTTTTGCGAAGAGCTCGTCGACCGCGCTCGGCACTCCGCCAGCCCGCGCCCCGTTGGCGTCCTTCGATCCCTCGATGGTTGCGACCGTCTCCGCGTCGCTCGCCGGCACCTCGCCCCCGGCGGGCGCATCTTCCCCCTCGGCTTCCCAGTTCGCGGTGGGCTCTTCACCAGGCGGCGGCGGGGCCGCCGCCTCGGCGCCGGCCGGCGCGAGCTCGTCCGGTGCCGGCGGCGCGACCTGCTCGGGAGCCGCAGGCGCATCGTCGTGCGCCTCAGTCGCGACGGAGGGCTCGATCCATTCGACGACAAGGGCTTCGCTCACAGCGCCCCCCTCTGACCCCGCCACCACCAGCGCCAGCGCACCGGCCGGTTCCGCGCCGTCGCTCAGCGCTTGCTCGCTCACCGCTTGGTCGGTCGGGGCGAGCTCGGCCCCGACCTCGCCCGGGGCGGGCTCGACGCCAGCGAGCACGGCGTCTTGGGCAAGGCCATCACGCAGGGTCAGCTCCTCCAAGTCGTCCCCGTCGCGTCCCGATAGCCCGGCTGCCGCACTGCCCGGCGACGAGCCGTCCTTAGCATCGAGCCGGGCCGACGTCACGTCGGCCTCCACCGGCACGACGTCGGTCGGCGACGGCGTCTCGGGCTCGAGGGCGCTCTCGCTCGGCACGGGCGCCGGACCCGCCAGGACCTCGGCGACGAGCTGCTCAATCGGCACCGCGTCGGCCAACAGGGCGCCGGCGAGGCCCGCGGCGCCCTCGGCGGCCTGGCGTGCCGCGTCCTCCGAGCCCGTCAGCTGCCGGCGGATGTCCTCGACCGATCCCGCCGTTCGATCGACGATCTCGACGAGCGCGTCCTTGGCCGCACGAATCTGCTCGAGCTGGACGTGGAGGTGACGTCGCCGGTCGGCGAGGTCCGTGAGGATCCTCCGGCGCGCCTCGCGCGCCTCTTCGACCATGTGCCGACAGTCCCCCCGGGCGTCGCTGATGAGCGACTCGGCCTCGCTGCGCGCGGACTGGAGGATGCGATCGGCCTCTTCCTTGGCGAGCGCCGACTGCTTGGCAACGATCTCTTGGGCTGCGCCGGTCAGCTCGCCGGCACGGGCCTCTGCCTTGGCAACCACCTCACGGGCGGCATCGTGCGCGGCGCGCAGCACCTTCGCGGTCTCGGTGCCGAGCGCCGCCGTCAAGGTTGCCTCGTCGAGCTCTCTCGCCGCCGCCCGCTCGGCTGTAGCGGCACGCTCTTGCGCGGCGAGCAAGCGCGCCTCGAGGTCGCTCAGCGCGGCGCGCGCCAGCGCCTCGCGCTCTCGTTGGGCGCGCATCTGCGCCGCGATCTCGGCGAGGAATCGGCGGACCGCGTCGGCGTCGAGGCCGCGACGCGCGGATGGGAACGAGCGGCCGGCGATCTCGTCGGGGGCGAGCTCAGCGTGCGGTGGGTCGACGAGGTCGGACACGGGCCAAAGCCTAGGACCTCAGGCGGTCTTTGCCCGAGCGCCGAGCCGGCCGCCGGTGCGCTCAAGGTAGGCGAGCGCCTGGTGCAGGCTCGAGACGCCTACCACCTTGAGGTGCTCTCCGGCGTGCGCCTTGGCCGTGGCGTACTGGGCGCGGGGGACGAAGAAGACCTGCGCGCCCGCCCGCCGGACCGCGACCGTCTTCTGCGCCACCCCCCCGACCTCGCCCACGGCGCCGCTCATCGCGATCGTCCCGGTGGCCGCGACCCGCTTGCCGGCGGTCAGCGAGCCGCCGTCGAGCTGGTCGAGCAGCCCGAGGGTGAAGGCGAGCCCGGCCGAGGGCCCGATGATGCCCTGGCTGTCGATGGTCACCTTGAAGGGCAGGCCGGCGGTCCGATAGGCCTGGTAGGCCGAAAAGCCGAGACAGGCGGGGGCGATGACGGATCTCGGCGCGGCCCGAAGACGGCTCGTGACCCCGGGCGGGATGCACACGAGCGTGTCGTTCTTCACGCGCCAGCGCCCGAGGCCGACCGCCACATGGGTGAGGGCAGCGCCATGGGCCTTTTGCGGCGGGACGTCAAAGGAGTGCGTCGTGAGCTCGACGCGATCGCCAGGAGCCTTCGATCCGAGCACCTTCTGGAGCCCCGCGAGGGTCGTCGTCGCCTTGCCGTCGATGCTCGTGATCACGTCGCCCACCGCGAGGTGCGCGCTGGCGGGCGTGTTGGGGAAGGGCTCGTAGACGACCACGCCGGTCGGGATGGCGCGCACGTGGTAGCCGAGCGCCGAGAGCGCCACGACCTTGGCGGCCTGGCGGGCGTCCACCATGTCGATGATGCCCTGCTGGTCGTACTGCGCCGAGCTGGCCGGCCCGGTCAGCTCGGCGCTCGGCACCACCTGATCGTCGTGGTTCCAGCGGTAAAAGAGGTACTGGATTGCCCGCAAGGGCACGAGGTCGACATCAGTCATGTAGACGCCGCCGCGGTGGGGATGGCGGTACTTTGGCGGGACGGTGACCATCTGCGCGACGTCGATCGCGGTTCCCGGCGTGATCGCGTAGTAAGGAATCTGCACGAACGACGCCACGATGATGGCGATCACGAGCAAGACGAAGAACACTACGACGCTCCGGCCGAGCCAACCGCTCCGGCGCGAGCGCCCGGTGGCTGCGCCTGCCCGCTCCCTCGGCTCGGGCCCGCCCGGTACGCTCGCGCCGTGCTCCGACGCAGCGCCGCGCGGCTCGAGCGACCCGTCCATGCCCCGTAGCCTGCCACGGCGCCCGGCCTCCTCCGACGCGCTCCGCGCCGCAGCAGCAGACGCCGGCGACCCCGGCGACGAGACAAGGCGAACCCCGGTGCTCGAGCGGCGGGCGGCCGCCGCGATGGCCGGCCACCTCGGCGACGAGACGGCGGCACGCGCCGCGCTTGAGGACCCGGCCCCGAGCGTTCGCATCGCCGGCTACTCCTCCCTCGTCCGTCTCGGCGCAGCGCGCGCCGAGGATGGCGCGCGGGCGAGCGCCGATCTTGATCCGGACGTGCGCCGGGCAGTGTGCGAGCTCGCCCCTCACCTGCCGGGCGCCGACTACCGCCGCTTGCTCGAAGACGACGATCCGGCGATCACCGAGGCCGCCGCGTACGCCCTCGGGGAGGTGCGCGACGCCTCAGCGGTCCAAGCGCTCGCCGCGATCGCCGCCTCCCACGACGAGCCGCTGTGTCGCGAGTCCGCCGTCGCCGCGCTCGGAGCGATCGGGGACGGGGCGGGCAAGGCGGCGGTGCTCGCCGCGCTCGAGGACGTCGCGACCGTGCGGCGCCGGGCAGTGGTGGCCCTCGCCGCCTTCGAGGGGCCAGACGTCGACGCCGCGCTCGAGCGCTGCCTCGCCGACCGCGACTGGCAGGTCCGCCAGGCCGCCGAGGATCTCAGCGGCTGAGCGACCAGCGCGGCTCGTCCTCGGGCGTCTGGATCTCGTCGAGCCAGGCGAGGCAGCGCGCCGCGCCGAGCACGGCGCAGCGCCGCGCGTCGGCCGCTGGACGCACCGGGATCCCCGTCGCCTCGGCGACGCGCCCGGCGACGCCGTCGAGCTGGCTCGCTCCCCCCGCCAGCACGAGGCCCGCGCCGAGGAGGTCGTTCGCGAGATCGGGCGGGGACTCGGTGATGCAGCGCAGCGTCGCGGCGAGCACCGGCTCGAGGTGCTCCTCGAGCGCCCGGCGAAGCTCGGAGCGGCGCAGCACGGCGGCCGAAGGCCGCCCCGTCGCCCGATCGTGGCCGAGCACCTCGACCCGGGCCTCGGCGGCCGACGGATCGACGGTCCCGATCATTGCCAGAATCTCGCGCGCGGTGGCCTGGTCAACGACGAGGCCGTGGCGGCGGGCGAGCAGCGAGCGCGCGGCGGCCTCGAAGCCGTCCGCGCCCTGCGAGACCGTCGCACTCGTCACCATCCCGCCGAGCGCGAGCACCGCCACGTCGGCGGTGGCCGCCCCGACCTCGAGCACCATCGAGCCGGTCGGCTCCTCGATCGCAACGCCGGCGCCGATCGCCACTGCCAATGGCAGCTCCAAGAACCGGACGGTACGGGCCGAGGCGTGCTCGAGGGCGCGCTTGGCGGCGCGGCGCTGCACGGCAGTGGCATCGGCGTGCACACAGCAAAGGACCCGCGGGCGGCCGCGCCGCGTGGCGCCGGCACGGCGCAACAGGGCCGCCAAGAGCTCCTCGGCGAGGCGGAGGTCGGCGAGCTGGCCGTGGCGCACCGGACGGACGAGGCGGACCCGCCCGGCGGTTGCCGCACCACTGGTGAGCGCCTCGGCGCCGAAGGCGAGCAGTCGCCCGCTGTCGACGTCGACGGCGGCGATCGCCGGCTCGTCGAGCACCATACCGCCGTGCTCGGCGACCCGGATGGACGCCGTTCCCACGTCGATCGCGAGGTCCATGCTCATCTCCAGCAGGCCGCTCGCATCGCCACTCATGCTATGAGCTGGCGGCAGTCCTGGCCTTGCACCCTTGCTGCACAACGTGGTGCACCAGACGCCTTGGGTGGTCGGCACCCCTGAGCGCGCGCCGTTGGCCGCTCGCGGTGCCAAGGCGACGGGACGAGCGCCCGACGCAGCGGTAGCGTGCGCGGACATGGCGGCGTACCCAGGCGAGTTCGACGACTTCGCCGACGATGAGTTCAGCGCGCCGCTGCCCCCTGAGGATCGCCTCTGGCGCCACCCCTCCGAGCTCGGGAGCGGGAACGGCGGCCTGCCCTTCGACGAGGTCGCCGTCCGGCGCCGCTGGCTGACCCAGCAGCCTTCTCGGGCGAGCGCGTGGACCGCCGGACTGGTGGGCGCGATCCTCGCGACCGGCCTGGTCGCCCTCGGTACGCACCTGGCGGGCGCCTTCACCGGACGCGCCGCACCCGCCCACGACCTCGCCGCTCCCCTATCGGCCTCGACGCCGGGCGTCTCACCGCGCGCCATCGGGATCGGTACGGCGCTCGACGCCAACATCGCCCGCGTCGGCGCGTCGATCGCGACCATCGAGGTGCTGCGCGGCCACAGCGAGCAACGCTGTCTCGGCCTCGTGGTGCGCTCCGACGGGATGGTCGTCGCCCCGGCACCCGCGCTTGCGGGTGCGACCGGCCTCATCGTGAAGACGCAAGACACCGTACCGGCGATGGCGCGCCTCGTCGCGCTCGACCGGGCGAGCGGCATCGCCGTCGTCCACGTGAACGGCATCAGCGGGCTGCCGGCGATCCAGCTCAACAGCAACGGCGCCAGCGGTGCGCTCGACCAGCAGTCGGTCGCCCTGGCCATCACCTCGATGGGCGGCAGCCACTACAGCCTCGGCTCCCTCCAAGGACTCGACGCGACGATCTCGCTGCGCGGCGGTTCGCTCACCGACGCACTGCGCACCGACATCCCCGCGCTCGCTGCCGTCCCGGGCAGCCCGCTCATCGACGCCAACGGAGCAGTCGTCGGCATGGTCGCCGGGGCCAAGGACGGCGCCGCGGTCGCCGTCCCGGCGTGGATCGCCGGACCGGTCGTCGACCAGCTGCTCGCGAGCGGGACGGTGCACCACGGCACACTCGGCGTCGTCGGCGAGACCGTGCCGCAGGCGAACTTCCAGCCCGCTGGGGTGCTGTTGAAGGCGGTGGCGCCCGGCAGCGCGGCGGGAGTCGCCGGATTGCGGGCCGGCGACGTGATCACCTCGGTCAACTTCCAACGGGTCACCTCGGTGATCGGCCTGCGCGGCCACCTCTACGGTCTGGCGGGCGGCCAGCCGGTGCTCATCGGCATCAGCCGCGGCACGACCGACCTCTTCTACCGCGTCTACCTCCAGGGTCCCTCGGGCAACTGACGCCGCCACCTCAGGCGCCGGGCAGCCCTCGGGTGCCGAGGCTGAGCCCACCACGATTGACGAGGAAGCCCGCGGTTCGCGCCAGCGCGGCGATCAGCTCGGCGGCCGCCTCGGGCGGCGGCGCCGTTTCCGTGACCGCCTGGGTCATGGCGGACATCCACGCCGCTCGCTCGGCCTCGCCGATCGCGAACTCGAAGTGGCGTAGGCGCAGCTTGGGGTGCCCGCGGCGTTGCTGGTACTCCTCGGGACCGCCGCAGTACTGCACCAAGAACAGGGCGAGGCGCTCCTCAGCGCCCGCAAGGTCTTGTTCGGGGTACAGCGGCAGCAGCACGGCGTCGGTCGCGACCTTGGCGTAGAAGCGGTGCGCGATCTCGAAGATGGCCTGGCGCTCGCCGAGGCGCTCATAGAGGGACTCCGCCACGGCGCGCCACACTAGGCCCGGCGCACCGGATTGCCCGCCGCTCGCCTAGATTCGCCACATGAGCCCTGACGTCCCCGAGGGCATGGGCGGCTTCTTCCCAAACATGCTCGGCGATCTCTTGAAGATGCTGCGCACCGACAGCCCGATCCAGTGGGACCTCGCGCTCCAGCTCGCCCAGAGCGTGGCGAGCGAGGGAGCCTCTGAGCCGAACGTCGACCCAATGGCCCGCATGCGCTTCGAGGAGTACGTGCGCATCGCCGAGCTGCAGGTCGCCGCCGTCATCGGCATGAGCGTCAACCCGAGCGGGCGGAGCATCGGTGTCGTCGCCGTCAACCGCACCGAATGGGCGCGGCGCGCGCTCGAGTCGTGGCGCTGGCTCATCCTCGACATCGCCCGCGCCCTCAACCCCGGCCAGCCGGCGACGGGCGCCGAGCTGGCGAGCGCGCTCGGCGCCTCCTTGTCGGGCGGGAGCGACCAGGACCTGTCCGCGCTGCTCGCCCAGTGGGCGAGCGCGATGGCGCCGGCGATGATCGCGATGCAGGTCGGTTCGGTCGTCGGCCACCTCGCCCGCCAGACGCTCGGCCAGTACGAGCTGCCGCTGCCCTGGCGCGACAGCGCCGAGCTCGTGGTCGTGCCCGGCAACGTTGCCGAGTTCGTCGAGTCCTGGAGCCTGCAGGGCGACGACGCCACGTTGTGGCTGGCGGTGCGCGACGTGGCCACGCACGCCGTGATGTCGCGCCCACACGTCGCCGAGCGCCTCGCCCGCCTGCTCGTCGCGCACGCTGCCGGCTTCCGGCCGGACCCCCAGGCGCTCGAGCAGCGCTTGAGCGAGGCGGCGGGCGGCGAGCTGTCTGACCTCGGCGACCTCACGCGCCTGCTCGGCGACCCCTCGGCGCTCGCCGAGGTGAACGACTCCCCCGAGCTGCGGCGTATCAAGGCAGAGCTCGACGCCCTGAGCGCCGTCCTCGGCGGCTACGTCGAGTGGGTGACCGACTCCGTCGCCGGCAAGGCGATTGCCGGCCGCTCGGCGGTCCGCGAGGCCATGCGCCGGCGCCGCGTCGAGCGCACGAGCGAGGCCCGCGCCGCCGAGGCGCTCTTCGGCCTGGCGCTCGACGTCGACCAGGTCGATCGCGGGGAGGCCTTCGTCCGCGGCGTGCTCGAGCGCGGCGGCGAGGTGGAGCTCGCCAAGCTGTGGGTGGTCGAGGCCAACCTGCCCACCCCCGCCGAGGTCGACGCCCCGGGGCTTTGGATCGAGCGGGTCAACCTTCCCGCCCAAAAGGACCGCTAGGCCGGGGCGGAGGCCGTCTCCTCCTCGGGCAGGCCGAGGTCCCACTCCAAGATCAAGTTCTCGCGTTCGGCGTCGCGCACGACCCGCTCGCGGTTGCGGCGGAACTGCGGGTCGTGGGGGGGCAAGAGGACCAGCCGGGCGAGCGCCCGCTCGCGGAAGGCCTCGATGACCGGGCGCTCCCCGAACTCGGACTCGACCTCCCAGTGGGGCGCGACCGGCCCGAGGTACACGACGCGGACATGGCCGCGGGGTGGCTCGGTGTGCTCCTCTGGGTTGGTCATCGTCATCGGCGGACTCCGCTGGTCGAACTCGCTGCGCCGTGTTGCGCCGCCTCGATCCTACCGAGCACATGCCGGCACCCTGGAACGCGACGTCACAGCAAGCTCCCAGCAACGCCCGGCATGCTGCCAGCAAGGGCCGTGCCCCATCCGGGCAGCGACAGGCGAAGAACGTCTTGTCGGGCCGAGGCGAACCGGTGTAACGTATTCGTAATAGGGCAGGACCCCGGTGGCGGCGGCGTGGGGGGGCTACGCCGCTGGCCACCGGGAGTCCGCTCGTCATGTCTTGCCGCACGCTTCGCGTGGCGGTCGGGCAGAATGGGGAATGTGATGGACACCGAGTGGATGGCGCAGGGCAAGTGCCGGGACCTTCCGCCCGAGACGTTCTTTCCGAGCGACGGGGTCGGCGTCGACGTGGCGCGTCGCATCTGTGCCGACTGCCCGGTGAAGGCACCGTGCCTCGAGTACGCGATGGAGAACCACATCGATCACGGGGTGTGGGGCGGGACGTCTGAGCGCGAGCGGCGCCGCCTCGCCCGTCAGCGCCGTCACCTCGTCTTGCGGGCGGTGCGCTGAACCGCGCAGCACCCCCATCTTGGTGACGTGCTCAGCTGTGTCCTGAACGTCAGCGAGGGCCGCGACGCCGCGCTCCTCGACCACTTGGCGGCGCGCGCTGGCGCGGCGCTGATCGACGTGCACCGCGACCCGGACCACCACCGCGCCGTGCTGACGCTGGCGGGAGACGACGCCGTCTGCGAGGCGGCCGCGCGGGCCGTCACCGAAGCGGCGGTCGCCGCGATCGACGTCAGGGCGCACGCCGGCGTGCACCCCCGACTCGGCAGCGTTGACGTCGTTCCCTTCGTCCCCCTGCTACCCGGCGCCCTTCCCGCCGAGCTCGCCCGCGCCGAGCTCGGCGCTGCCTGTGCCGCCCGCGACCGCTTTTGCTCCTGGGTGGCCAAGGACCTCGCCGTGCCCTGCTTTCGCTACGGACCGCTCGAGCACGGGGAACGGAGCCTGGTGGACCTCCGCCAGCGGGCCTTTGGCGACCTCGAGCCCGATGCCGGGCCGGCGCAGCCCCATCCCCGCGCCGGGGCGATCTGCGCCGGCGCGCGCCGCGCGCTCGTCGCCTACAACCTCGTGCTCTCGACGCGCGACCTCGCCCTCACTCGGCGCCTCGCCGCGCAGCTGCGCTCGCCCGAGATCCGGGCGCTCGGCTTCGCCGTGGCGGCGGGCGCCCAGGTCTCCTGCAACCTCGTGGCCCCATGGGCCGTCGGCCCGCGGGAGGCTTTCGCCCGCCTCACCGACCTGGCCGAGCGAGCAGGCGTCCGCATCGTCGCGACCGAACTCGTCGGCCTGCTCGCGCGCTCGCTGCTCGAGGCGATCCCGCAACGCGATTGGGCGCGCCTCGATCTCGCCACCGAGCGCACGATCGAGGCGCGCCTCGCCGATCGGGATGGCTCAGGCCGAGGCCGCGTCACGACGCCCTGAGCCAGGCAATCACCGCCTGGCTGCGGACCGCTAGGACGCGGCGGCGCGCCCGGGCTGCTTGGGCAGCAGGCGGGCGCGGCGCACGCGCCGGCGCTCCCGCTCGCTCATGCCGCCCCAGATGCCGAACTTCTCGCCGTTGGCGATGGCGAACTCAAGGCAGTCCATCTGCACGACGCAGCCCCGGCAGACCTCTTTGGCCTCCCGGGTCGACGAGCCCCGCTCGGGGAAGAAGAGCTCGGGATCCACACCCATGCAGTTCGCCCGAGACTGCCAGCTGCGCTCGGCTCCGCCGAGCGTCTGCCCTAGGAGCGCCGCGATTTCCATGGGCTCCTCCCCTCTCGTGCGCGCTGATGACATCATTGGAATTACAACGATGTCATCATGGACGCCGATGCGCCGTGGCGCAAGGGGGGTCTTTCAGGCGCCGCGGGCCAGCCGGCGCATCCCGCCGCGGTGCGCCACGAAGTCCATCAAGACGTAGTCGCCAAGCGTCTCGGGGGTCGCAAAGAACGCCCGGCCACGGTTGCGCCGCGTCATCTCCTCGACGAAGGCGCGCAACGAGCCCGTCGCGTCGAGAGCGAAGGTATTGATGGTGATGTGCTCGGCGCTGCAGCGCTGCACCTCTCGCAGCGTCGCCCGTAGCGTCTCGGGGACCGGCGGGTAGTGGAAGAAGATCTCGCCGTCCTCGAGCACGTGGGCGGTGGGCTCGCCGTCGGTGATCAGCACGACCTGCTTGGACCCCGGACGGTGCACGAGCATCCGGCGCGCGAGCGCCAAGGTGTGCTGGAGGTTGGTGCCGTAGGCGAAGTCCCAGGAGACCTCGGGCAGCTCGGCGGGGCTGATCTCGCGGGCGGTCGCCGAGAAGCCGATCAGGCCGAGGTAGTCGCGGGGATAGCGCGACGCGATGAGCGCCTGGAGCGCCATCGCCACCTTCTTCGCGGCGAGGAAGTTGTCCCGCATCGGCATCGACAGCGACAAATCGACGGCGACGACCGTGGCGGCCGAGGTGACCTGCTCGGCGCGCTCGATCGCGAAGTCATCGGGTGCAAGGCGGATCGGCGGGCCGACGATGCCGGCCCCCGCCTGACGGCGGATGGCGTTGCGGATCGTCTCGTTGACCTCGAGGCGGAAGGGGTCCCCGTACTCATAGGCCTTGGTGGCGCCTTCGGGATCGTGACCGATCCCCGCCGTCGCCATAGCGTGGTCGCCGAGACGGTCGCGACTGAGCCGGGCGAACAGCTCGTCGAGGGCGCGCGCCCCGAGCTGGCGCAGCCCCCGCGGCGTGAGGCGCAGCCGCCCCTCCCGGCGGGAGACGAGCCCCGCCTGCTCCAAGCGACGCGTCAGCTCGGCGAGCGCGTCGAGCGAGCGCGCCGCGTCGGCTCCGAGCAGCTCGCCGAGCTCGCCCGGATCGGCCTCGCCGAGCACAGCCGGCGAGGACGCCGAGGAGAACAGCTGCTCGAGGCGCGACAGGCGCGACAATGCGGAGAACAGCTCTCCCGCCTCTCCGAGGCCGACGGGCGGCCCGTCCCCGCCGACGTCGTAACGCTGGTCCCAGCCGAGCTCGGGCGCGAGCTGGCGCAGGTGCTGTCCGAGCTGGTCGAGCTGCCAGGCGAGGTCGAGGTCCCCGAGCAGCTCCGCGCTCAGCGCCTCGAGCTGGGCGCGTTGGTCCGCATCGAGCGAAGCGAGCAGCGCCGAGGCCGCCGCCATGCGCTCGGCGAGCTGCTCGAGCAGATCGTCGAGGCTCGCGGCGCCGGGGAACAGGTCACCGAAGCGCTCCATGAACTGCTCGAAGCTTGGGTCCATCGGCTCACCGCCGGCGCGCTGGGCGAGCATCTGGTTGAGCGCCGCGAGGCCGGCACGCAGGTGTTCTCGCTCCTCTGGGCCGGCGGCGGCGAGCGCCGCCGCCGAGCGGTCGAGCTGCAGCTGGGCGAGGTCGTGGCGCAGGCGCTCCGTGAGCTGGGCGAAGCGCTCGGCCGCCGCGAGCGAGACGAAGTCGTGCTGGCGCAGCGCGGCGATCTTTCCGGCAAGGTCGTCAGGCAGCAGGTCGAGCTCGCTGTGGCGCTCGAGCGCCTGGCGATGCGCCGCCTCCTCCTCTTCGCTCCGGCGCGCGGCGGCGGCGCGGCGGATCGCGTCCTCGTCGATGGCACGCCGCTCGGCGGCGAGCACCTCGTCGAGCCCGCGCACGATGTCGTCACCGAGGCCGGACAGGTCCGAGCGGGCGAGCTCGCGGCGCCGGTCGCGGACCTGCTCGAGGAGCTCGCGCAGGCCGGCGATGTGCCGTCCCTCGGCGTCGTCCCAGCCCTCGTGCATCAGCCGGCGCAGCGCGGCATCGAGGTCGCCGTGGTAGAGCAGGTCGTCGGCGATCTGGTCGAGGACGTCGGCGCCGTCGATGGGCCGGAGCTGCTGGGTCCCGTCCCAGCGGCTGTAGCGCCAGCGCGAGCGGGCGAGGTAGCCGCTCAACGGCGGGCGTAGGTCGACAGGCCGGCGTCGCTCTCGCTCTTGTTCAGCCGGCGCGATAGGTGCAAGCCCTCGAGGACGAGCTCGACGGCGCTCGCCACCGCCGAGGGGGGCGCCTCGGCGCCGACGAGGCGCTCCACCACCCCGGCGAGCGGCGGGCAGCCGGCGACAAAGGCCACGTAGTCGGCCGAGGCCACCCCGGCCCCGGTCTCGATGCTCTCGCCCTCGCCAAAGCGCCCGACGACCTCGGCGAGGCGCTCTTGGGGCACGTGGTCACGGAAGGTGTCCCGCACCGCCTTGTCGATGAGCTCGCTGAGCACCTCGAGATCCTCGCCCTCCTCGAGCGCCTCGACCTCGACCTTGCCGAGGGTGGAGGACTCGAGCGCGGCAAGGTCGCTGACGCGGGGGGCCGCATCGCGCTCACCGAGCCGCAGGGCGCGCCGCAGCGCGGCGGCCGTCAGCGTCTCGTGGTTGGCAACCGAGAGGCGCACCGAGACGCCCGAGCGCTGGGAGACCCGGGCGCTGTGACGCGCTGCCTGGCTGATGCGGGCGATGAGCTCGGACATGAACGCCGGCAGCACGACCTCGACGTCCGGCGAGGTGACCGGACGGGCCTCTTGGGCGACGATGTCGACCTCGGTCGCCACGTCGCGGGGGTAGTGCGTGCGGATCTGGGCGCCGAAGCGGTCCTTTAAGGGCGTGATGATCCGGCCGCGGCTCGTGTAGTCGTCGGGGTTGGCGGTGGCGACCAGCATGACGTCGAGGGGCAGGCGGACGCGATGCCCGCGGATCTGGATGTCGCGCTCTTCGAGCACGTTCAACAGGCCGACCTGGATCCGCTCCGCGAGGTCCGGCAACTCGTTGATCGCGAATATCCCGCGGTTGGTGCGAGGCACCAGCCCGTAGTGGATCGTCAGCTCGTCGGACAGGTAGCGGCCCTCGGCCACCTTGATCGGGTCGACCTCGCCGATGAGGTCGGCAATCGAGGTGTCCGGCGTGGCGAGCTTCTCGCCGTAGCGGTCGCTGCGGTGCACCCAGCTGATCGGCGTCTCATCGCCCTTGGCGCCAACGAGGTCTCGAGCGGCGCGAGAGACCGGGGCGAAGGGATCGTCGTTGATCTCCGAGCCGGCGACGACCGGCAGCCACTCGTCCAACAGCGCGACGAGCGAGCGGACGATGCGCGACTTCGCCTGGCCACGCTCGCCGAGCAGGATCACGTCGTGGCCCGCCAGCAGGGCGTGCTCGAGCTGGGGCACCACGGTGTCCTCGAAGCCGAGCACCCCCTCGACGATCGGCCGATTGGCCGACAGGCGGGCGATGACGTTGCGCCGCAGCTCCTCGCGCACCGGCGTCGGCTGGTAGCCGAGGGCTACGAGCTCGCCGAGCGTGGAAGCCGCCGGCGGCGGCGAGGCCGGGGCGGCGGGGTTGTGCGGGGTGGGGCGAGCGGCCATGGGGCCGAGCCTACCGAGGGGGCTTGCGCGGCCGTTTTCGCAGAGAACGGCGTGGCGGCGCGAGGATGTGCGACGTCGCTCCCCCGTCCACGCGTGGTAACGGGCCAACCGGACCGCGCGCCGGTGGGGGCGCGGCCGCGCCCGGCGAGGCACGCCGGCACGTGAAGTCCATCACGGCAAGGAGAGCACGGTGACGGTGGTCCAGGAGACGCCAGGCGCGCCGAATCCCAATGGCGGGATTGCGCCGATTCCGGTCCGCATCGGAGGCGTGAGAGGCGGCCCACCGCTCCGCAAGATCCTGCGCAGGGACACCTGGTGGCTCCAGCCGGCGCTCACCGCGCTCGGGCTGTTGGGCTTCATTGCCTATTCGATCTGGGCGGCGCTGCGCAACGGCGACTTCTACGCCGGCGCGTACGGTCGGGACTACCTCTCACCGCTCTACTCCCCCTGCCTCACCCACAGCTGCACCACCGCCGGGTACGTCTGGGGTGGCTGGAGCTGGTGGCGCATCTCGCCCGCCTGGCTGATCCTCGCCTTCCCGGGCGCCTTCCGAACCACCTGCTACTACTACCGCAAGGCCTACTACCGCTCCTTCTGGCTGTCGCCGCCCGCCTGCGCGGTGCCCGACGCCGGCTCGACCGCCGAGGGCCAGGGCCTGCGCAAGCGCTACAGCGGCGAGACCCGCTTCCCGCTCATCTTGCAGAACATCCACCGCTACACGTGGTACTTCGCGGTGATCTTCGCCGGCATCTTGACCTGGGACGCGATCGCCGCCTTCCGCTTTGCCAACGGCATCGGCCTCGGGGTCGGCACGATCATCCTCGTCATCAACGCCGTGTTCATCTGGGCCTACACGCTCGGATGCCACGCCTGCCGGCACCTGTGCGGTGGGGGCCTCAAGCACTTCTCCAAGCACAAGGGCCGCTACTGGCTCTGGAAGAACGTGCTCACGCACCTCAACGAGCACCACCAGCTCTTCGCCTGGTGCTCGCTGTTCTCGATCATCGTCTCCGACCTGTACATCTACCTGGTTGCCAGCGGCACCATCACCGACCCGAGGATCTTTTGATGGCTGAGCTCGAACGGCATGACGTCGACGTCTTGATCATCGGGGCCGGGGGCTCCGGCCTGCGCGCCGCCATCGAGGCGAGCGCGACCGGGGCGCGCACCGCCGTGGTGTGCAAGTCCCTGCTCGGAAAGGCCCACACGGTGATGGCGGAGGGCGGGGTCGCCGCCGCGCTCGGCAACGTCTGGTCGGAGGACAACTGGAAGGTCCACTTCCGCGACACCATGCGCGGCGGCAAGCTGCTCAACAACTGGCGGATGGCCCAGCTGCACGCCCAGGAGGCCCCCGACCGGGTCCTCGAGCTCGAGGAGTGGGGCGCCCTGTTCGACCGCACGCCGGACGGCCTCATCCTCCAGCGGGACTTCGGCGGCCATCGCTACGCCCGCCTCGCCCACGTCGGCGACCGCACCGGCCTCGAGCTGCTGCGCACCGTGCAGCAGCGCTCGGTCTCCCTCGGCGTCGAGGTCTTCATGGAGTGCAAGATCGTGCGACTCCTGCACGGCCCTTCGGGCGAGGTGAACGGTGCCGTCGGGCTGTGGCGAGAGAGCGGCCGATTCGTGGTCTTCTCCGCCAAGGCGGTCGTGCTCGCCTCCGGCGGAGTCGGCAAGACCTGGAAGTTCACCAGCAACTCCTGGGAATCGACCGGTGACGGCCACGCGCTCGCGCTCTGGGCGGGCGCCGATTTGATCGACATGGAGTTCGTCCAGTTTCACCCGACGGGCATGGTCTGGCCGCCCTCGGCGCGGGGCATCCTCGTCACCGAGGGCGTGCGCGGCGACGGCGGCGTGCTGCGCAACTCCGAGGGCCGGCGCTTCATGTTCGACTACATCCCGGACTTCTACGCCAAGGAGACCGCGGACAGCGAGGCCGAGGCCGACCAGTGGTACGAGAACAAGCGGGACTTCCGTCGCCCGCCCGAACTGCTGCCCCGCGACGAGGTGGCACGCTCGATCAACTCCGAGGTGAAGGCCGGGCGCGGCAGCCCGCACGGCGGGGTCTTCTTGGACATCGCCTCGCGCCGGAGCGCGGAGGACATCAAGCGCCGCCTGCCCTCGATGTACCACCAATTCAAGGAGTTGGCCGACGTCGACATCACCGCCGAGCCGATGGAGGTGGGCCCGACGTGCCACTACATCATGGGCGGCGTGCGCGTCGACGGTGACACGGCGGCGAGCACGGTGGCGGGCCTGTACGCCTGCGGCGAAGTGGCCGGCGGGATGCACGGTGCCAACCGCCTCGGGGGGAACTCGCTGTCGGACCTCCTCGTCTTCGGTCGGCGGGCGGGGCGCTATGCCGCCGAGCACGCGCTCGGCATCACGGGCGCGACGGTCGTCGACGAGGCCCAGGTGGACGCCGTGTGCAACGAGGCGCTCGGCTACTTCGACGGCTCGGGCGAGAACCCCTACGCCGTGCACCAGGACCTTCAAGAGACGATGCAGGCCCTCGTCGGCATCATCCGCACCGAGTCCGAGCTCGTCGAGGCGAAAGAGCGCCTCGGGGACTTCTCCGAGCGCGCCGGGACGGTCAGCGTCGAGGGCCACCGCCAGTTCAACCCGGGCTGGCACCTCGCCCTCGACCTCCAGTCGATGCTGGCGGTGGCCAACTGCACGACGCGCTCGGCGATCGAGCGCAAGGAGTCGCGTGGCGGCCATACCCGCGACGACTACCGGGAGTCCGATCCCGACCACTTCGGCAAGATCAACATGGTCAGCCGCCTGCGCGACGGCGTCGTCGAGGTGAGCGAGTCACCGCTCCCGACGATGCCCGCAGAACTCCAGGCGCTCTTCGAGGAGGGTCACTGATGGCAAGCACGACCGAGCAGGCCGCGTCGACCACGAGGCCGGCCGCGCCGTCGAGCACGGCGCGGCGCGCCGTCACGCTGCGGCTGTGGCGGGGCGACGCCGATGGCGGCAGATTCGTCGACTACGAGGTGCCCGCGCTCGAGGGCGAGGTCGTCCTCGACGTCGTGCACCGCATCCAGGCCACGAGCGCACCCGACCTCGCGGTGCGCTGGAACTGCAAGGCTGGCAAGTGCGGCTCGTGCAGCGCCGAGATCAACGGCAAGCCGCGGCTCATGTGCATGACGCGTATGAGCACGCTGCCCCAGGACGAGCCGATCACCGTCTCGCCGATGCGGACTTTCCCGGTGATCCGCGACCTCGTCACCGACGTCTCCTACAACTTCACCGTCGCCGCCGCGATCCCCGCCTTCAGCCCCGGACCCCGCGAGGCCGACGGCACCTACCGGATGGCCCAGGTCGACGTGGACCGCAGCCAGGAGTTCCGCAAGTGCATCGAGTGCTTCTTATGCCAGAACGTCTGCCACGTCATCCGTGACCACGAGGACAACAAGGCGCACTACGCCGGCCCCCGTTTCCTCATCCGGCTCGCCGAGCTCGAGATGCACCCGCTCGACAACCTGGATCGCCGCCGCTACATCAGCGAGCAGATGGGCGTCGGGTTGTGCAACATCACCAAGTGCTGCACCGAGGTCTGCCCCGAGGGCATCCACATCACCGACAATGGGATCATCCCGCTCAAAGAGCGCGTGGTGGATGCCCGCTACGACCCGGTCGCCTGGCTCGGCCGCAAGCTGCTCGGTCGCAAGGCGCCACAGAGCGCCGCCGAGGTGGCCGCGGTCGCCCCGCTGTGGCGAAACGGCGCCGCCAAGCACGGCAGCGCCGCGAGCAAGGACGCCTAGCATGGCACTCTTCCTCTCCGACGAGTGGCTCGCCGAACTCGCTGACCAGCTGCGCGCCGCGCCCGGGCTCGCCGACGGACCAGCGCTCGCGCTCGGTCAGCTGATCACCGGCGTGCCCACGCTCGAAGGCGGCGACCTCGCCTACACGATCCGTTTCGGCGGGGGTGGCGAGGCGGCGGTCGTGCCCGGCAGCGTGCGGGACGCCGACGTGGTCCTCGTCGAGGACTACGAGACGGCGCGGGCGATCGCCTCGGGTGCCGCCGCGTCGTCGATGCTCGCCGAGGGCAAGATCAAGCTGCGCGGGGACGCCAACGCGCTCGTCGCTGCCCAAGAGCAGCTCGCCGCGCTCGGTGACGCCCTCGTGCGGCTGGCGGCGACGACGCACTTCGAGGAGTCCGGAGAGCCCGGCGGAGCCGATGACGGCCAGCCCGTGCTCGAGCGCGCGGTGATCATCGTCCGGCCGGGCACCGAAGCCGCCTTCGCCGCGGCCTTCCCCGAGGCGCAGGCGGTCATCTTGTCCGCCGACGGCTGCAACTCGGCCCGCCTGCTGCGCGGGATCGAGTCGCCGTCGAGCTTCTTGTTGCTCGTCGAGTGGGACAGCCTCGCCCACCACATGGAGGGGTTCCGCAACTCCCCGCTGTTCGCCGAGTGGCGGGCGATCCTCGGCCCGTACTTCGCCGAGCCGCCCGTCGTGGAGCACTTCATCGCTGCCGACTAGGCGAGCCCCCTCCGCCTTGGCGGCCGCGGCGAGCTGATCCGCCGCTCGAGGCGGAACCGGCGTGGCGGTCGGTGCTCGTGCCCGTGGTCGGGCGCGCTCGCTGAACAGACCTCCTGCGGGTTGATCGGCGGGTGACCTCGGCGCCTCTGCACCGAGAACCAAGGGCTCGGCGACCTCGCGGTCCGGGAACGGCGGCGTCGATGCGCTCGCCCCTGGCCCTGGGCCCGCGTGTGGGATCGATCCGGTCGGCATCGCCGGCGCCCGGAGGGCGATCGCCACGCCGGCAGCTGCGCTGGAGCGGCCAAGCCGAGCACGGCGCAACCTCCCGCTCCCTCAGGCGAGCCCGGTCGAGGGATCGTCGGCTGACGCCCGCTCCCGGGCGATCGCCACGAATCGCTGGGCCGCAGGGGTGAGCGGCCCCGGCCGATGCACGATCGCCAGCAGGCGGGAGACACCCGGGTGCGGCTCGGCCACCACGCAACCGAGCGCCTCGGCCTGGCGGGCGATCGGGCGCGGGAGCAGCCCGGCACCGGCGCCACAAGCGATCAGCGGCAAGAGCGCCTCGCGCTGGGCAGTCTCGACCGCGAAGTGGTGGAGACCGCCACGCGCCTCCAGCGCCTCGTCGAGCAAGTCCCGGCTCGAGCTCCCCTTCGGCGCAGCGACGAGCGGCTGACGGGCGAGCTCGCCGAGCGGGTAGGGGTGCTCCACCGGCGACCCGGGAGGCAGGACGACGAGGAGGTCCTGCAGGCCGAGCGGCACGACGCACAGCTCTTCCGCGGCGCGCGCCTCGGTGAGGCCGAGCTCGCAGCGCCCCGAGCGCACGAGGCCCACGAGCTGCGCGGCGTGTTCGGCATTGGTCAAGGTGATCGCCACGGCGGGATGGGCGCGGCGGAACGCACCGATGATCGGCGCCAGCGGTGCCGCGGCGAGCGTCGGCAGGCAGGCGATCTCGAGGCGTCCCGTCGATAGACCGGCGACCTCACGGACCGCCGAGGACGCCCGCGCGACGGTGGCGAGCGCCTGGCGTGCCGGCAGCACGAGCGCCTCGCCGGCCGGCGTAAGGCGGACCGTTCGGCCGATGCGGAAGAAGAGCTCGGCACCGAGCTCGGCCTCGAGCTCGCGGATCGCCTGAGAGATCGACGGCTGGGTGACGTCGAGCGCGTCGCCCGCCGCGGTGAAGCCGCCCTCGTCCACGACGGCGAGGAAGATCGCCAGCCGCCGCAGGTCGATAGGCGCGTACCGATGCACCCCCGCGTTCTACTTCTTTGAACGGCCAAATGGGTGGCGGCAGCGTGGCGCAGTGCCCTCGACCACCCGCAACACCGGCCGCGCCGCCTCACGGCGCCACGCCGCGGCCTGAGAGCGCAGCGCGTTGGGCCCGCGTCGCCGCATCTTCGCCCCGGCGCGCCGCCAGAACGAGCAGGGTCCGCCGGCGGCCCGTTTCTCGCTGCGCACGCGCGCCGCGGGGATGGTCGTGGTCGGCCTCTTCTCGCTGCTCGCCGTGCGGCTCTGGTCGATCCAGGTGATCCACCGCCGTCGCTACGCGAGTGCGGCTGTCGCCCTCTCTCAGCGCGTGATCGCCGAGAGCGCGCCGCGCGGGACGATCGAGGCGCGCGGCGGCGCGCCGCTCGCGACCGACGTCCCCGTCGAGGAGGTGGCGATGAGCCGGCAGTCCGCGCTCGCCCACCCCGGGACGCTCGGGCGGCTCTCGGCACTGCTCGGCGTGCGCGCCTCCGCCCTACGCGTTGAGCTGGCCAGCAACCAGTACTACGCGTACCAGGCGGTCCCGCTCGCCACGAACCCACCGCCGGCCGCCCTCGTCGAGATCGGCGAGCACCCCCGGGCCTTTGCCGGGGTCAAGGTGAAGACCACCTACGAGCGCCGCTACCCCCAAGGCGGCGTCGCTGCCCAGGTGATCGGCTACGTCGGCCCCATCAACGCCAGCGAGCTCAAAGCCGACCGGCGCTTTGGCTACAGCGCCGACACGATCGTCGGCCAGTCCGGTCTCGAGCAGTACTACGACGCCGAGCTCCAGGGCCACCTCGGCCAGAGGATCGAGGAAGTCACCCCGGCCGGCGTCGCCGTGAAGACCGTGTCGGTCCGCCCCCCGCGACCGGGCGACACCCTCGTCACCCACCTCAGCGCCCGGCTCGAGGCCCAGCTGCAGTCCGACCTCGCCAACGAGCTGACCGCGCTACGCGCCGGCACCACCTCGGCGGGCGCGGTCCCCGCGCCATGGGCGGCGGGGGTCGTCATCGACCCGCAAGACGGCGCCGTCTTGGCGATGGCGTCGTCACCGACCTACAACAACAACGACTGGGTCCCGGCGATCTCCCAGACCACCTACGCGCACCTCGTCGGCGAGCTCGGCAGCCCCCTGAACAACTACGCGGTCGTCGGCGCCGAAGAGCCCGGCTCGACCTTCAAGCTCGCCACGGCGACCGCCGCGCTCGACGACGGCCTGATCTCGCCCGGCTTCACCTACCACGACCCGGGGTACTTCACCTTGCCCACCGGACAGGTGCTCACCGACGCTCCAGGCGACAGCGGCGGGAACTTCACCATCTCCTCGGCGCTGTCGTACTCAAGCGACGTCTTCTTCTACAACCTCGGCGAGCTCTTCTACGACCAACAGCGACGCTACGGCCCGACGCCGATCCAGAACGCCGCCCACGCCTACGGCCTCGGCGTCGAAAGTGGCATCGACCTCCCCAACGTCGACAACGGCCAGGTCGACAGCCTGGCGGTGCGGCGCGCGCTGCATGCCCAAGCGCCCGCGGTCTTCCCGCCGGCGAGCTGGTATGTCGGCGACAACGTAGAGCTCGCCTTCGGCCAGGGCGAGACGCTCGTCACCCCGCTCGAGATGGCCAACGCGTACGCCACGTTCGCGAACGGCGGGACTCGCTACGCGCCAGAGATCGGCGCCGCCCTGACGACCCCGGCCGGCAAGGTGATCCGGCGGATCGCGCCGAAGGTGATGGGCCACGTCTCCCTGCCCCCCGCCGTCGACCAGGCCCTGCTCGCCGGGTTCCAGGGCGCGCTGACGAGTCCCATCGGCACGGCCTACAGCGACTTCTTGGGCTTTGACTTCGCGAAGTGGAACCTCGCCGGCAAGACGGGCACGGCGACGATCACCCACGCCGGCCAGCCGGTCAGCTGGTTCGTCGCCTTCGGCGGCCCGAAGGGGCAGCCTGCCCGCTACGCCTTTTGCGTGGAGATCGACCAGGCCGGCTACGGCGCCGATGCGGCCGCCCCGGTGGTGCGAGAGCTCGCCGATTACCTCATGGCCCATCCCCTCGGCCACCTGGCGCTCACCCGGGCGCGCGCCGGCGGCTAGCAGCGACGCACGCCGGCGGCTCAGGGTCGCTCAGGCGCCGAGCAGGTCGGCGACGTCCGCCCTCTCGGCGAGCAGCTCCTCGGTAGTCGCCGCGAGACGCTGGGTCGCGAACTCCCCGTGCTCGAGGCCCTCCACGACCTGCCAGGATCCCGAGGCGTCGACGCGCACCGGAAAGCCGAACTGCAGGCCCTCGGGCACCCCGTACTCGCCGTGGGAGACCACCGCCAGCGAGGTCCAGTCCCCTTCGGCGGTCGGGTTGGTCGCCGAGACGAGCGAGTCGATCGCCGCCGAGGCCGCCGAGGCCGCCGAGGAGGCGCCGCGGGCGGCGATGATCGCCGCACCGCGCTGCTGGACGGTCGTAAGGAAGTCGCCCCGCAGCCACTCCTCGTCGCCGATCACCCCTGCGGCCGACTGACCGCCGATGCGCGCGTGCCAGACGTCGGGGAACTGCGTCGAGGAGTGGTTCCCCCAGATGGCGAGGTTGCTCACCGAGCGCACCGGCACGCCGGCGCGCCGCGCCAGCTGGGACTTCGCCCGGTTCTCGTCGAGGCGCGTCATCGCGAACCAGCGCTCGGCAGGGATCTCGGGGGCGTTGGAGCGGGCGATCAGACAGTTGGTGTTGCACGGGTTGCCGACGACGAGGACGCGCACGTCCGAAGCGGCGTGCGCCGCGATCGCCTGGCCCTGCGGCTTGAAGATCCCGCCATTGATCCCGAGGAGGTCCTTGCGCTCCATGCCGGCCTTGCGCGGCACCGAGCCCACGAGGAGGGCGTAGGAGGTGCCGTCGAAGGCGGTCTTCAGCTCCGAGGTCGTCACGACATCGGCGAGCAAGGGGAAGGCGCAGTCGTCGAGCTCCATCACGACGCCCTCGAGCGCCTTCATCGCCGGCTCGATCTCGAGCAGGCGGAGCACCACGGGCTGGTTCGGCCCGAGGAGCTGACCCGAGGCGATGCGGAAGAGGAGCGAGTAGCCGATCTGGCCGGCTGCGCCGGTGACGGTGACCTGCACCGGCGCTGAGGAAGGGGCGCTTGTCGTCATCGGCGGCAGGCTATCCCTCCGCCGCCGTCGCGGTCAGATCGAGCGCGGCGCGCCGAGGGATCAGCCGAGCTCGACCGGTTCGGGCTCGGGCTCTTCGATCTCCCGAGGCAGCTCGTGCAGCGCGACCGAGCGGTCCGCCTGGCGCACCGCGACCACGTAGCGCTGGGACGCCGTGGCGATCGGAGCCCGGCCGAGCTCTCGACAGATCTTCCAGGTGACGGCGTAGGCGACGAAGGGCGCGACGATCACGGTCACCCGCAAGAACCAGACGATGGCGTGCGCGCCGACCCCGAAGTACTGGGCGAGCACGTCGTCGCCGCCAGCGACGAAGAGCACGGCGTAGAAGGTGAACATCGCCACGCCGAAGGCCGTCCGGCCCGGATGCTCGCGGGGCCGTGCGAGGAGATGGTGCTCGCGCCGGTCGCCGGTGAGGAAGCGGTCGACGAAGGGGAGGAGGTACAGGCCGATCCAGGTGACCGCCGGCAGGAAGACCGCGGGGAAGAACTGCTCGGGCACCATGTGACCCGGCAGGTTGATCTCCCAGTTCGGCCAGATCCTCAGCGCCCCCTCCAGCCAGCCCACGTACCAGTCGGGCTGGCTCGCGTCGGTCGCCCGGAAGGGAAGGTAGGGCCCGAACTGCCAGATCGGGTTGATCTGCACCACCGCCGCCAGGCCGAGGATCACCGAGAAGACCATGAAGAACAGCCCGGTGCTCTTGGCCGCGTACGACGGGAACATCGGCGAGCCGACGACATTGTCGCCGCGTTTATCCGTGTCTTTGAACTGGGTGTGGTGCGGCTTGATGATCAACAAGATGTGCACGCCGAGGAGACCCATGATGAGCAACGGCAGGAGCAAGACGTGGAAGATGAAGAACCGTTCCTCGTAGATGCCCGTGCCGGGGAACTGGCCGTGGAAGAGGAACTCGGCGAGATAGCTGCCGACGAAGGGGATCGATTCGAGGATCGAGTAACCGATCCGGATGCCCTGGCCTGAGTCGAGGTCGCCGGGGAGCGAGTAGCCGAGGTAGCCGTTCAAGATCGCGAGCAACAGCAGCGTCGCGCCCACCATCCAGTTGAGCTCGCGAGGGCGCCGGAAGGCGCCGGTGAAGTACACCCGGCCCATGTGCACGACGATCGCCCCGATGAAGATGAGCGCCGCCCAGTGGTGCGCCTGGCGGCAGAGCAGGCCGCCACGGATGTTGAAGGAGAGATCGAGTGCCGAACGGTAGGCCTCCGACATCGGCTGGTTGTGCAGCGGCGCGTACGAGCCGTGGTAGATGACGGTCGCCGAGCTCGGAACGAAGAAGAACGTCAAGAAGATGCCCGTGATGACGAGCACGATGAAGGAGTAGGCGGCGATCTCGCCGAGCAGGAACGACCACTGCTCGGGGAAGATGTAGTCGATCATCTTGCGGCCCGAGCGCGAGAACGCGAGTCGGTTGTCCACCCACTTCGCGATGCGGCCGACCACACGCCCTCCTCGCGGCGCACGAGCACCGACGCCGCAGGGGCGCTACCCCGCCGCCCTGGCCGTGCAAACGGCCCCTGCTCAGCTGTGGCGACGCCCGCCACACGAGCCCGCCGCCCACGGTCCGCGCTCGTGCCGCGGCGCAGCGCGTGGTGAGGCGGCCGAGCGCCGGCGGCGCTCGCGCCGGGTGGCCGTGGGTGGCCGGGCTTACCGGTGAAGGCGGCTGCAGATCTCGGCGGTCGCCGCGATCTGGTTCATCGTGTAGAAGTGCAGACCGTCGACGCCTTCGGCGAGCAGGCGGGCGCACAGCTGCGTGGCGATCTCGACCCCGACCTCGCGCACGGCCGCGAGCTCCTCACCGGCGGCCGCTACCCGGCGGACCAGGGCGTCGGGCACCGGCACGCCGGAGAGCTCGGCCATGCGGGTGAGGGTGCGCGGACCGGTGATCGGCATGATCCCGGCCAGCAGCGGTCGGTCGACCCCGCGCCGGGCGAGGGCGTCGCGCAGCCGCAGGAACTCCTCGGCGCTGTAGAGGAACTGGGTGATCCCGAGATCTGCCACCTCGAGCTTGGCAGCAAGGTGATCGAGGTCTGCAGCGGGGTCGCTCGCCTCGGGATGGCCGTGGGGGTGCGCCGCCACCGCGACGCAAAAGCCGCGCGCCTTGGCCAGGTGGACGAGCTCGATGGCGTGCGCGAGCTCCCCGGGGCGAGCGGCCGGCTCGCCCGTTGGGTGGTCCCCGCGCAACGCCAGCAGGTTCTCGATCCCCGCAGCCCGGTAGCGCTCGAGGATCTCCTCGAGCTCGTGGCGGGCGTGCGCCACGCAGGTGAGATGGGCCATCGGGACGATGGCGCCCCGGGCGTGCAGCTCGAGCACGAGGTCGTGCGTGCGCTCGCGCGCCGAGCCGGCGGCCCCGTAGGTGATCGAGGCGAACGCCGGGCGCAGCGCCTCGAGCTCGCCCATCGCGGCCCGCAGCCGCTCGGCCGCCTCGGGCGTGCGCGGCGGCCACAGCTCGACCGAGACGGTCGGTCCGCGCGCGAGCAGGTCGAGAACGCTGGGCACCGCGCCAGCTTGGCACGGCGGGCGGGTGGCGCTCGTTTGCCTAATTGCAACGAAGGGTAGGCGGTCGCTGTCCCACCTGGTGGCGCACGTTCCCTAGGCCGCGCGGCGCCAGCCCTCAGAACGCCGCAGACCGAATGGCAGACCGATGAACTTCCGCCACGACTTCAACGAGGTGTTCGGGGTGGAGGCGCCGATCGCCATCGCCGTGATGGTGATCATCTGCGCCATCGTCGCCTTCACCGTGATCCGCTACCGCGCCGGGCGCGGGCACGAGCCCTCCAAGGTGGCCAAGCACCCCGTGGCCGAGCCCCTCTACGTCGTGGCGCTCGTGATCATCGCCCTCGGGCTGTCGATCTTCGTCGCCCACGTGAATGGCCAAGAGCGCCGCGGCCTGGGCAAGCCCCAGCTCTCGGTCAGGGTCGTCGGCTTTCAGTGGTGCTGGAGCTTCCACTACGAGCACACCCCCGTCACCGTCACCGGCACGTGCCTGACCAAGTCCCAGGATCCGACCCTGATGCTCCCCGTCGGGGAGGACGTCCGGATCGACCTCACCTCGAACGACGTCGTGCACGAGTTCTGGGTGCCGTACTTCCGCTTCAAGATGGAGGCCTTCCCGCACCACGTCAACAGCTTCGACGTGAGGGCGACCCACCCCGGCGACTGGGTGGGCCGCTGCGCCGTCTACTGCGGCATCTTCCACTACCGGATGGACTTCCGGGTGAAGGCGGTCAGCGCGTCGGCATTCGACTCGTGGCTGCGCTCGCAGCGTGCTTCTGTCCACTCCGCCGCCTAAGGGGCCCACCGTGACGACCGTTCCCGCCAGCGTTCCGACCGTGCCCGTCCCTCGCCGGGGCGTTGCCGGCTGGCTGCTCACGACCGACCACAAGCGGATCGCGCTCTTGATCCTCGGCACGGCGCTCGTCTTCTTCTTCGTCTTCGGTGCCATGGCACTTACGATGCGCTCGCAGCTCGCACTGCCGGGGATGTCGATCCTCTCCCCCCACCTCTACAGCGAGTTCTTCACGATGCACGGCTCGGGGATGATCTTCCTCGCCATCACGCCCTTCGCACTCGGCCTCGGCGTCTACCTCGTGCCGCTGCAGATCGGCTCGCCGACGATCGCCGCGCCCCGCCTGCTGTTGTTCTGCTACTACCTCTACCTCTTCGGCGCGCTCGGCATGGTCGGCGGCTTCCTCACCTCCCACGGCGCCGCCGACGACGGGTGGTTCGCCTACGTGCCGCTGTCGGGCAGCGAGTACAGCCCCGGCAAGGGAATGGACCTGTGGATCGCCGGGACCTTCCTCGCCGGCCTCGGCCAGCTCATCATCGGGGGCGCCATCTTGTGGACCGTGATGCGGCTGCGGACCAAGGGGATGTCCTTGATGCGCATGCCGCTGTTCACCTGGTCGATGGTGGGAACCACCTTGATGGTGATCGCCTCCTTCCCTGCCTTGTTGGCGGCGATGTCGATGCTCACGGTGGCGCGCTTCCACCCCGGCGTCACGGCGTCGAACACCTTCAACATCGCCTACCAAGACGTCTTTTGGTTCTACGGCCATCCCGTCGTCTACGTGATGTTCTTCCCCTTCGTCGGCGCCATCTTGGACGTGGCCGCCACCTTCAGCGGCCGACGCAACTCGGGCTACAAATGGACGGTCATCGCGCTCTTGGCGTTCTCGACCGGCTCGATGGCGGTGTGGGGCCACCACATGTTCACGACGGGACAGATCCCGAACGATTATTTCTCGGTGGTCTCCATCTTCTTGATCGTGCCGGCGGGCCTCGAGTACTTCAGCATCATCTCGACCCTCGTCGGCGGCCGCCTCGTCTATCGGACGGCTCTCTTGTTTGCGATCGCCTTCCTGCCCCAGTTCTTCATCGGCGGCGCGACGGGGGTGATGCTGGCCTCCCCGACTCTCGATTACATGCTCCACGACACCTACTTCGTGGTCGCCCACTTCCACTACACGCTCTTTGGCGGCAGCGTGTTCGGCTTCTTCGCCGGCTTCTACTACTGGTTCCCGAAGGCCACCGGGCGACTACTCGACGAGCGGCTCGGCAAGACACACTTCTGGCTGATGGTGATCGGCACCAACGTCACCTTCATCCCGATGTTCCTCTCGGGCTTCTTCGGCATGCCGCGCCGCGTCGAGACCTACCCGCCGACCGCCGGCCTCACGACCACCAACCTGATCTCGAGCATCGGTGCCGGCATCCTCGGGATCTCGATGGTCGTCCTGGCGATCAACATCGTGAAGAGCCTGCACCACGGAGAGCGCGCCGGCGCGAATCCCTGGGGCGCCTTCACCTTGGAGTGGGCGACGAGCTCCCCGCCGCCGCCGCTGAACTTCTCCGAGCCCCTCCCCTACGTCACGAGCCCGGCGCCGCTGCTCGATCTGCGCGAACGGGCCGAGCTCGATGCCGTCGAGGCGGCCGAGGGCCATGCCCACGAGACGCTGCTCGCGCACGCCGCGGCAAGCGAGGAGGAGCCCGAGCGATGAAGGTCACCGCCCCGGTGGTGCTGCTGTGCTGGGGGTTGCTCAACGGCGCCCTCGTGCTCGTGCTGCGTGGCTTTGGCGGGACCGGCGTCGAGCTCGCGCTCTACGGCACCGCCTTCGGCATCATCGAGCTGTTCGCCCTGACGGTCGCAATCGCCGCCAGCCGGCGGCCGGCCGGGCGCGAGCTGTTCTTCCTGCCGCGCAGCGCGCTGCCGGCTTGCATCGGCGCGCTCGGGGTGGTCATCGACGGTCTCGGTCTCAGCTTCTGGCCCTGGCCGCTGTACTTCGGCTCGCCCTTCATCGGCGTCGCGCTCGTGCTCGCGTGGCTGGATCACCGCGCCAAGCCCCACCGCTCCCAGTTCGAGACGATGACGCCGATCGTGGACGGGCTGCGACCGGGCGAGGTGCCACCCACCCAGCCGATCGAGCGGCTCGCCCCCTACCGCCTCTACGACCCCCCGCCGCGTCCGACGACCGGCCTCGGCGAGGCCGTGCGCGCGCTGGTTCCCCCGCGGCGCGGGCGGCGCCGGGCCGCGCTGGCGGGCGCACTCGCCACCCTCGGCGCCGCCGCGCTGGCGGCGCGCCTCGGGCGGCGCCAGGAGATGGCACCGCTCGTCGACCAAGACCTCGCCGAGCGCCTCGCCCGGGCAAGCGAGCGTCCCCGCGCTCGCTGAGCCCGCGCTCGGCCGGCCGGCGCGGATCGGCTTGGCGCGACGTCCCCCGGAGCGGGCGCATGCAGCCGGAGTGGGGCGCTGGCCTCAGCTCGGCGTCGAGCTCGCCGGCGGTCGCTGGTTGAGGGCGCTGGCGGACCAGGCGGTCGCCTCGCTCGCCTCGACCAGCAGCTCCTCGGCGGCCACCGCCGCGTCGAGCCGACGCGTGCGCTGCTCGTCCTGACGGGCCCAGTCGTACAGGACGAGCGCCAGCGCCAGGCCCGAGATCAACATCGCGCCGACGAGGAACAGCGCGCCGGCAAGGTGCGTCGCCGCGAGCGTGCTGCGGAACAGCGGGTGCGGGGTGACGAGCAGGACGACGCCGAGCGCCCCTTCGAAGGGCCCCCCGACGAGCAGTGCCAGGGCACGTCGCGCGGGCGTGGCGCGGCGCGGCGCGGGCTCCTTGCCGACGACTTGTTGCCAGTAGCAGTAGCCGATCAGCACGAGTCCGACGTGGGTGGCGTCGTGCACAGCGGAGTTCTCGAGGTCGAGGCGGTACAGCGGGCTGAGAAAGGCCGCCCACATCGCGCCGAAGTACACCGGCCAGAGCGCGACGCTGCCGAGCGCGCCGAACGCGCGCGAGTTGGCGACGCGCACGACGAGGCGCTGGACCGGGCGCGGGGCGGCCTGGGCGAGGGTGGTGATCGGGCGGCCGAGCGCGAGCAGCGGCGGCGCGAGCATCATCAGCATCAGGTGCTGCAGGACGTGCATCGCCGCGTTGGTGTCGTCGTAGGCGGCCACGCCCGACCCGACGGCGACGAAGAGCACGGTGATGCCCGCGCACAACGCGAGGGCCCGGGCCATGGCGCGGCGGTGGCGGCGCCGCAAGTGGCGCGTCGCCGCGATCTCACCGATGATGGCGAGCGCCAGCGTGGCATCGGCGATCAAGGTGGCGGGATCGACCTGGAAGCCGGTCAGCACCACGTGCAGGCGCACGGGCGCGTCGAGCACCGGCGGGGCGACCACACCCCATCGCTGCCCGTTCTGCCGCCCCCTTACGCCGGTGGGCCGGTGGCGGATGGGCGCGGCGAGGGGCGGTGGGCCCGATCGCTCGATAGCGTCACCGTCGTGCCAGGCCCAACGGCGCCCGCGCCGATCCTTCGCGACGCCAAGGTGCTCACCGTGTCCGACGGCGTCGTCGCCGGCACGCGGCGCGACGAGAGCGGCCCGGCGCTTTGGCTCCGCCTCGAGCGGGCGGGCTTTCGCGTCCTCGCCACGGAGGTCTGCCCAGACGGCATCGAGCCGGTCGCCGCGGCGCTCCGGCGCCTGTCGGCGGGCTACGCGGGACTGCTCCTCACCACCGGCGGGACGGGGCTGTCGCCCCGGGACCTCACCCCCGAAGCGACCGCCCAGGTGATCGAGCGCGCCGTGCCCGGCTTCGCCGAGGTGATCCGGCGCGCCGATGCCCGAGCCCCGCTCTCCCGGGGCATCTGCGGCTGCGTCGGCGGCTGCTTGATCATCAACCTGCCCGGCTCAACAGCAGGCGCCGTCGAGTCCCTCGAGTCCGTCCTCGACCTTGTCCCCCACGCGCTCAGCTTGCTCGCCGGGGAGCGGCCGCACTGAGGCGGGCCAGCGTGCTCCGGTGAGCGGGAGCACCGGCACCACGGCACCCGAGGGGACGCCCGGCCCGTCGGCCACGAGCGCCAGCGCGTTGGCCGCCACCGTCGAGGCGAGCAGGTGCGAGGCGCGCCCGCCCGAGCGCCAGGCGACGAGGCGGCCGTCGCCGTCGACCTCGACCCGCACGTGGAGGAGATGGAGCTTGCCGTCAACTGGCCGCGAGAGCGCCTCCCCGGCGATCGCCTGCACCGTCCCCGGCGCCTCGCCGCCACCGAGCGCGGCGATGGTGGGACGGACGAAGAGCTCGAAGCTCACCACAGAAGAGACCGGGTTTCCCGGCAGGCCGATCAGCACCCCACCACCCTCGAGGCGGCCGAAGGCGAGCGGCTTGGCGGGCTTGATCGCCACCTGGAGCACCTCGGTGTGGTCACAGCACCGATCGATGATCGCCTTCACGACGTCCTTGTCCCCGACGCTCACGCCGCCACTCGTCACCAGCAGATCGCAGCGCTCGGCGCCCGCGCGCACCGCGGCCACCGCAAGATCCTCGTCGTCGCGCACGAGACCGAGGTCGAGCGCGCTCGCCCCCGCGGCGGCGACGAGCGCGAGGAGCGCCTGGCGATTCGAGTCGCGGATCTGGCCCGGCGCGAGCCGAGCAGGCGCCGCCACGAGCTCGCTGCCGGTCGAGAGCACCCCGACGACCGCGCGGCGGTGCGCGAGCACGGCGGTGCGGCCAAGGCTCGCCAGCACGCCGAGATGGCGCGGGCCGAGCGTGGACGAGCGCTCGAGGACCACGGCGCCCGCCGCCACGTCCTCGCCGGCGTGGCGCACGTGCTCGCCTAGCGCCGGCGAGTGCCCGAGCACCACGACCGCGCCGTCGGGTGCCGCCTCGCTGTCCTCGAGCATGCACACGGCGTCCGCGCCCGGCGGCAGGGGTGCCCCCGTCATGATGCGCACCGCCTCGCCGGGGCCGATCGCGTCGCCCGGAACGTCGCCGGCGAGGATGCGGCGCACGACCTTCAAGGTGAGCGGCGCCGGCTCAGCGGTGGCGGCGAGCGCGTAGCCGTCCATCGCCGAGCAGGCAAAGGGCGGCACAGCCTCAGCCGCCGCCACGTCCTCGGCGAGGACGAGCCCGACCGCCTCGGCGAGGGGCACCTGATGCGGCGCGAGCGGGGAGACGAGCGCCGCCAGGCGGCGCTGGGCGTCCGCCAAAGGAACGAGTCCGCTACTCAAAGACGTCCTCCATCGACAGGCCGAGCCGCTCGAGGTCGGCCGGCGAGTCGACATCGGCAAAGGTGCGCGCGCTCGCCACGGGCGACCACGCGGATTCGTCGGGCCGGTCGGTGCTCGGCTCCCAGGGGATCGCGCGCAGCGAGCGCTCGCCGGCCGCCGCCAGCGCTCCGGCGACGGCGAGGTCGACCGCCGACCAGCGGGCGCACAGCGGCTGGGACTCGCCCTCGACCGAGGGGACGACCGAGCCGTCGCCGTCGCGCTCGGCGAGGAAGCTCAACAACGGTTCGGTAAGGAAGGGCAGGTCGCAGGCGAGCACGAGCGCCGGACCGGAGTGGCCGAGGGCGCGCAGCGCCCGGCCGCCGCAGGCGATCGCGACGAGCGGGCCGCCGAGCGGCGGCTCCTCGCGCACTGAGGCCAGTCCCGACACCGCCGGGCCGACCTCAACCACGGGGTGGGCGACGCGCGACAGCATCGCCGCGATGCGCCGGGCGTTCGGCTCCCCGGCGATGCGCAGCAGCGCCTTGTCGTGGCCCATGCGGCTGCTGGCGCCGCCCGTGAGGAGGATCCCGCCGACGGGAGGGCGCGTCGCTCCTCCCTCGGAGGGCAGCAGCCCCGCCGTCGGCACGAGGCCCGAGCGCGGCGTGAAGGGGCTCATGGCTCGCCCCCGGTCACGTCGTGGCGCACCGAGCCGTCCGCGAGTCGCTGCCAGCTCCCCGAGCGCCCGCCGGACTTCTCGAGCAGCGTGAGGTCCTCGATGACCATCGAACGGTCGAGCGACTTGCAGCCCTCATAGACCGTGAGGGCGGCCGCCAGGCAGGCGTTGAGCGCCTCGATCTCGACGCCCGTGCGGTCCCGCGCCGCCACCCTCGCCTCGACGCGCACCTCGCGCTCACCAATCGAGAAGTCGACGGCGACGTCGCCGAGCAGCACCTTGTGGCACAGCGGGATGAGCTGCGGCGTGGCCTTGGCGGCCAGCACGCCGGCCACCCGGGCGATCGCCAGCACGTCGTTGCCTTTGGGGAGCTTGCCAGCGATCAACGCCGCGGCGGTGTCGGCCTCCATCACGAGCCGGCAGGCGGCGACCGCCCGCCGCGCGGTGGTGGCCTTCGCCGAAACATCGACCATGTGCGCCTGGCCGTGCTCGTCGAGATGCGTCAGGCGGCCGTATTCGGGCACATCCCACCTCCATGGCGCCGGCTCCTGCCGCCAAAACTATGCCCGGTTAGGCTCGGTCCATGGCGATACCGGCAAGCGAGTGGCTCGAGCGCTATGCGCAGCGGCTGGGCGTGGAGCCGCTCAGCGCCGAGGAGATCGACGCGCTGCTGGCCGCCGCGGGCGTGGCGGCGCACGCCTCCGAGCGCACCGCAGCCCCGGTGACCTGCTACCTCGCGGCACGCGCGGGGCGATCCCCCGCCGAGGCGCTCGACGCGGCGCGCGCGCTGTCCGCCGAGCTCGGGGACTGATCGCCCCTCAGCGCGCGCCAACGCGCTCTGGGCCCGCGTAGACGTTGGCGTGCCGCCCCCGGGCGAAGGCGATCAGCGTCAGGCCGAGGCGGCGCGCCGTGTCCACAGCGAGGCTCGAGGGTGCCGAGACGGCGATCAAGATCGGGAAGCGGCCGACCGCCGCCTTTTGGACGATCTCGAAACTGACGCGGCCCGAGACGCACAAGACCGCCGCGTCCGGGCGATGCGCTTCGAGCGCGCACCAGCCGAGCAGCTTGTCGACGGCGTTGTGGCGGCCGACGTCCTCGCGGGCGGCGAGCAGCCGGCCGTCTCGGTCGAACAGGCCGGCCGCGTGCACGCCGCCCGTCGCGTCAAAGAGCGGCTGCGCGGCGCGCAGTGCCTCGGGCAGGGCGAGCAGCTGGGCGGGATCGAGCACCGGGCCCGGTGGGAGCGCGTCGCAACGCTCGGCGAGGTCGTCGATCGAGGCGCTGCCGCAGACCCCGCAGCTGGCGCTCACGGTGAAATCGCGCCGGCGCGCGATCCTCACCGGCTCGGTGAGGTCCACCGTGACGACGTTGTGCCACCGCTCGCCGGCGTCCACGCAGTAGCGCACGGCGCGCGGCATCGTCGCGGGCCCCAGCAGGCCCTCGGCGCGCAAGAAGCCGATGGCGAGCTCGAAGTCGTGCCCCGGCGTGCGCATCGTCACCGCCACGGTCTCGGCCCGGCCATCGGGCTGGGCGACGCGGATCTCGAGCGGCTCCTCGCCAACGACGGTCTCGGGCCAGGCGAGCCGGCGCTCGCCGCGCAGTGCCAGCACCCGCACCGCGGCGGTCGGCCGGCCGCCGCCCGCCGCCGCCGCCTCAGCAACCACCGGACACCGGCGGCAGCACCGCCACCTCGTCGCCTGCCGCGAGCGCCAGCGAGGCGCCGGCGGGCTCGCCGTTGACCCAAAGCGCCGAGCGGGCGAGCAGCGCAGCGAAGCTCGGCCCGCCGCGAGCCGCGAGCTCGTCGCGCAGCACGTCGAGCGCCGTCGCATCGAGCACACACGAGGGCGCGCCGAACAGGTCGCGCGCCGGCCCAAAGAGGCGGACGGTGACCACCTAGCCGCCGATCATCGACATCGAGCGCCGCGGCCGCAAGAAGCCGGGCTCATCGATCCCGTGGCCCGCCCGCTTGTCGGCGAGCGAGCCCAGCAGGGCGCCCACGAGGGCCCGGTCGTCCGCCCCCGCCCGGATCAGGTCGCGAAGCGACCGCTCCTCGTCGGAGAACAGGCAGTTGCGCACCGCACCGTCCGCGGTCACACGCAGACGGTTGCAGGTCCCGCAAAACGGCCGCGTCACCGTGGCGATGACGCCGATCTCCCCGGCGCCGTCGACGAAGCGGTAGCGCTCGGCCGGCGCCGGATCGCCGGGGACGTGCACCGGCTCGAGGGGGTAGCGCCGGGCGATCGTGGCGATCACCTCGTCGGAGGCCACCACCTGATCGCGTCGCCACGCCCCGGCCGAGTCGAGCGGCATCAGCTCGATGAAGCGGACGATGCGCCCCTGGGTGCGGGCAAACTCGGCGAAGTCGAGGATCTCATCGTCGTTCACGCCCCGCGCGAGGACGACGTTCACCTTGAGCGGCACCAGGCCCGCCGCCTCGGCGGCCTCCATGGCACCGAGCACCTCCTCGAGGCGGCCCCGACGCCGGATCTCGGGGAAGCGGTCGGCTCGCAGGGAGTCGCAGCTGATGTTGACCCGCTGCAGGCCGGCCGCGACGAGCGGCGCCGCCAGCCGGGCGAGGCGCGTGCCGTTGGTCGTGAGCGAGAGGTCCTCGAAGCCCATCTCGGCGAGGGTGGCGACGATCTCGACGACCTCCTTGCGCACGAGCGGCTCTCCGCCGGTCACCCGCACCGACCGCACCCCCAACGAGCGCGCCACCTTGGCGATTCGCCCGATCTCCTCGACACTCAGCAGCTCCTCACGGGGGCGAAAGCGCACGTCGTCGTCCATGCAATACACGCAGCGCAGGTTGCAGCGGTCGGTGATCGACAGGCGCAGGTCATCGTGCACGCGCCCGAAGCGATCGCTGAGCGCGCCCATCAGCTCAGCTCGATCGCCGGCTGCGCGCTCAGCGGCTCGGCGCACTCGCTCCAGCCGCTCCCGCCGGCCCAGCGCTCGTGCTTCCAGATCGGCACCGTACGCTTCAGCTCGTCGATCAGGTAGCGGGCGGCGTCAAAGGCCTCGTTGCGGTGCGGCGCGCTCGCCACCACGACCACGGCGACCTCGCCGACGACGAGCGTGCCGGTGCGGTGGAGCATGACGAGGCGCCCGAGCTCCGGCCAGCGCGCCCGGGCCGCTGCCGCCAGCTCGCCGAGCGCCCGCTCGGCGCCCTCGCGATAGGCCTCGTAGGTGAGCGTCTCGACGCCCGGGCGCCCCTCGGCGTGGTCGCGCACCGTCCCGCAGAAGCAGACGACGCCCCCACAGCTGGGATCGCCGGCAAAGTCGAGCGCCTGAGCGACGGGCAACGAGGCGTCGGTGACGGCCAGCCAGTCGGCGCCCTCGGGCGGGATCAGGACCACCCACGAAGGCTAGCGAGCGACACGGCGCGCGGCGGTCGAGACCCCGGCGGTCACGAAAATGCACCGGCGACCGGGCAGACCGCTCGGTAGGATTGCGGTTCGACCATGGCGCCAGCCTTTCCGCGACCGATCCGGGTCATGCTCAGCATGGCGCTGGTCTCCTGCCTGGGTTCAGGGCTGACCTACCCGTTCCTGCTCGTCTACCTCCACGACGTCCGCCACATCAGCCTCGGCGGCACCGGCTTGTTGATGGCGCTCCCCGCGGTGGTCGGCCTCATCGCCACGCCGCTTGCCGGCAGCTTCGTCGACACCTTGGGGGCACGCGCGGTGCTGTTCTCCTCCGCCCTCGCCGCGGCGGCCGGCAGCGCGCTGTTGCCCGTGATCGGCTCCGCGCCGAGCGCCATCGGACCCCTCGCCCTCTACGGGCTCGGCACGGCTGGCATCGCGACCGCCGTCAACACGCTGTTCGCCCAGCTCATCCGCGACCCGGTGCTGCAGACCCGCGCCTTTTCGCTCAACTTCATGTTCGTCAACTTGGGCCTGGCCGCCGGAGCCCTCGTCGCCGCCGAGGTTGTCGCGGTCCACCGCCCCGGCACCTTCACTCTGATCTACCTGCTCGATGCGGCGAGCTTCGTCGCCGCGGCGGTCGGTAGCGCCACCTTGCCGAGGCGGGCGCCCCGGCCCACCGGTGAGCAACGCGCCCGCGCCAGGCGACCGGCGAGCGCCTATCGCCTGGTGCTCGCCAACCGGGTCTTCCTCCGCTACGTGATGCTGCTCGGCGCGATCTTCCTCGTCGGCTACGGCGCCGTCGACGCAGGCTTCGTTGGCTACTCGGTGACGTCGGTGCGCGTCAGCCCGTCGCTCGTCGCCGACTCCTTCGTCGTCAACTTCGTGGTAATCGTCTGCCTCCAGCAGGTGGCGTCGCGCATCGTCGAGCGCATCCCCCGCTCGCTCGCCCTGGCGATCGCCTCCTCGGCCATCGCGCTCGCCTGGCTGGCGGAGTGGACGGCGGGGCGCTTCCCCGGCTCGGTGGCCGCCAAGGTCCTCGTGATCAGCTTCGGGGCGATCTTCGCGGTCGGCGAGATGGCGCTCAGCCCGGTGCGTAACGTCCTCGTCAACGCGCTCGCCACCGAGGAGCTGCGCGGCCGGTACAACGCGGTGAGCTGGTCGGTGATCCAGAGCGCGAACATCCTCGCCCCGGCGGTCATCGGCGTCTTACTCGGTGCGTCCCTCGGCGGACCGCTCGTGCTCGCCCTCGTCATCCTGGCCGGGCTCGGCGTGTTCGCCAGCCTGCAGCTCGGCACGCGCCTCAGCCCGGCCCAAGACAACCGGCTGAGCGCCGCCCTTGCCGGCCGCGTCGGCTGGCGCCGCCGGCACCGTGCCGCCCCGGCCCGCGAGCCCGAGGCCAGCGCGGCGCCCGCCCCCGATCCGCTCAGCCGCTGACCGAGGCGCCCAGGTGGCGCTTTGCGGCGCGCACGGTGTTGCGCAAGAGCATCGCCCGCGTCATCGGGCCGACCCCGCCGATGCGCGGAGAGAGCCATCCGGCCACCTCGGCGACGTCGTCGGCGACGTCGGACAGCACCCGCCGCCCGTCCCAGGAGACCCCGGCGGCAACCACCGCCGCGCCGGGCCGCACCATCTCGGGCGTCACGAGCCCGGCGCTGCCCGCCGCCGCCACCACGACGTCGCCGCGCCGGACGTGCTCGGCGAGGTCCGGCACGCCGGTGTGTACGACGGTGACCGCGGCGTTGCAGCCCGGCCGCTTGAGCGCCATCAGCAGTGCGAGCGGCCGGCCGATCGTGAGGCCGCGACCGATGATCACCACGTGGCGACCCTCGACGGGCACCTCGAAGGCGGCGAGCAGCTCGACGATGCCCGCCGGCGTGCACGGCAGCGGCCCGGGCGCGCCCATCACGAGGCGGCCCAGATTGACCGGGTGCAGGCCGTCCACGTCCTTGTCGGGGTCGACCGCCAAGAGCGCGGCCTCTTCGTCCAGCCCGGCGGGCAGGGGCAGCTGCACGAGGTAGGCGTCGATCGCCGGGTCCTCGTTGAAGCGGCGGATCACGGACTCGAGCTCGTCCTGGCGCACGTCAGAGGGCAGGTGCTCGTGCACCGAGGCGATGCCGACCTCGGCGCAGTCGGCGTGCTTCATCGCCACGTAGCGGGCGCTCGCGGGATCGTCGCCGACGAGGATCGTGCCGAGGCCGGGGTGGTGTCCGGCCGCCCGCAGCGCTTCGGCCTCGACGCGCACCTCGGCGCGGATCCGAGCCGCGACCGCCTCGCCGTCCAGGGTGATCGCCGTCATCTTTGGCGGGGCAACGACACAGGGACCCTCCTCGCCGCGCCACCGCGACGCTGGCTCGGCCCAGGCTAGCCAGGCGGTAGCCCGACGGCGGAGCCGCGCGCCGTGCCCGCCGACGCGCCGCGCGCGGCCGACGTCCGCCAACACGAGCGGCGAGTCGGCGGCAGGTGCCGCCTCAATGGCGGAAGTGGCGCTCCCCCGTCATCACCATCGCGAGACCGCGCTCATCGGCGGCGGCGACGATCTCATCGTCGCGCAGCGACCCACCTGGTTGGATGATCGCCCGCACGCCGGCGTCCGCACAGGCGTCCAGGCCGTCGCGGAAGGGGAAGAACGCGTCGCTCGCCGCCGCCCCGCCCTCGGCGCGCCCCGCCGCGCGGCGCGCGGCAATCGCGGCGGAGTCGACCCGGTTCTGCTGCCCGCACCCGATGCCGTAGGCGACGCCGCCCTTGGCAAGGACGATCGCGTTCGAGCTGGTGCGGCCGCAGACCCGCCAGGCGAGCTCGAGGTCACGCCAGACCTCCTCGCTCGGCTCCGCCTTGGTGGCCACGCGCCACTCGGCGCGGGTGGCAAGGAACCGGTCGGGCTGCTGGACGAGGAAGTCGCTGCCGAGCGGGCGCAGCTGGAGCGGCTCGGGACCAGGGGCATCTGCCGTGATGACGCGCATGTTCTTGCGCCGCTGTGCAAACAGCTCCAGGGCGTCCGGCTCGATGTGCCGGGCGACGAGCACGTCAGCCTTGGCGTTGGCGACGATCTGCTCGGCAAGGTCGCGGCCAATCGAGCCGGGCAGCGCCACGATGCCGCCGAAGGCCGAGGTCGGGTCCACCGCGAAGGCGCGCTCGTACGCGGTCGCGAGGTCGGGCGCGATCGCCGCTCCGCAGGGGTTGGCGTGCTTGACGATCACCGCCGCGGCGCCGCTCGGGTCGAGCTCGCCGAGCTCGTGCGCGAGCCGCCACGCCGCTTCGGCATCGAAGAGGTTGAGGTACGACAACGCCATGCCGCCGTGCTGCACGGCCCCGTCCCACCAGCTCGCCGCGGCGTTGACGACGCCGTAGCGGGCGCCGGCCTGGTGGGGGTTCTCGCCATAACGTAGCGATTGGCGCCGCTCGAGGGCGAGGTGGACGGTTGGAGGCAGCACGTCGTCGCCGGGCGGGGTCGCCGGCGCCTCGCCGCTGTCCAGCCAGCCGACGATCGCTGCGTCGTAGGCGGCGGTGTGCGCGAAGGCGCTGCGCGCCAGGCGATGGCGCGTGGCCGCGCCGACCGCGCCCTCCCGACGCAGCTCGTCGAGAACCGCGCCGTAGTCGGCGGGATCGACGATCACCACCACGTGCTCGTAGTTCTTGGCCGCCGCGCGCACCATCGTCGGCCCGCCGACGTCGATCATCTCGACCGATGGCGAGGCGGTGAAGGGGTACAGGTTGCAGGCGACGAGGTCGATCGGGGCGATCTCTCGCTGGGCCAGCGCCTCGAGGTGCTCGGGCTTGGAGCGATCGGCGAGGATGCCGCCGTGGATGGCGGGGTGCAGTGTCTTCACGCGGCCATCGAGCATCTCGGGTGCCCCGGTCACCTCGGCGACCTCGAGGTGGGCGATTCCCGCCGCCCCGAGCGCGGCGGCAGTCTTGCCGCTCGCCACGAGCTCGAAGCCGAGGGCGACGAGGCCCTTGGCGAAGGCCTCGAGGCCGGTCTTGTCGTACACGGACAGCAGCGCCCTCACGGCACCTCCTTGTCGCCGCGGTGTGCACCGGCGGCTTGCATCCCGGCGAGGAAACAACGGATGGCGGTCGGATACAGCCGCCGCTCGACCTGCTTGATCCGCTCATGCAGGGACGACTCGTCGTCGTCCGCGCTGACCGGCACCGCCTCTTGGGCGAGGATCGGCCCGGCGTCGACCTCGAGCGTGGCCACGTGCACCGTGCAGCCCGTCTCGCTCACGCCGGCCTCGAGCGCCTGGGCGACGGCGTGCCAGCCCTTGAAGGCGGGGAGCAGCGACGGGTGGGTGTTCAAGATCCGCCCCGGGTAGGCCGCAAAGACCGACGCGCCGAGCACGGTCCCAAAGCCCGCCATGGCAAGCACGAGCGGCCGGTGCGGCGCGAGCGCGGCGAGCACCGACTCGCTGTAGGTGTCGCGGTCGAAGCCTGCGGCGAAGCTGCGCTCGACGAACTCGAGCGCGATCCCGGCTCGCTCGGCCACCTTTTCGGCGGCACAGCGCCGGTCGACCAGCACGACCTCGATCGGCAGCTCTGCGGCGATCAGCGCCTCGAGGATCGTGCCCGTCCCCGAGGCGAGCGCGGCGATCACCGCGGCAGGCTACCAGCAGCGCCCATTGCCCTCGGCTCAGCTGAGCGCCGGATACAGCGGAAAGGAGGCGGCAAGCTGGGCGGCCCGGCCCTCCACGGCCTCGCTCGGGCCCTCGCTGCCGAGCGCGGCGGCGATCAGCTCCCCGAGTTCGGCGAAGGCATCGTCGTCGAGGCCGCGCGTGGCGAGCGCGGTCGCGCCGAGGCGGATCCCCGAGCCGATCGGCCCGGCAACCGGGTCGTAGGCGAGCGGCATCGCGTTGGCGTTGATCCCGATCGCCTCCAGCCGCTCGAGCGCCGCGGCCCCGTCCATCCCCGAGGGGGAGACGTCCAAGATGACCTGGTGGTTCTCGGTCCCCCCCGTGACGACCTGACAGCGCGTCGTCGCCTCGGCCTCGACGAGCACGCGGGCGAGAGTGCGCGCGCCCGACAGGGTCTGGGCGATGCGCCCGGCGAACTCCGGGCGCGCCGCGAGGTGGAAGGCGAGGGCATGGGCGCCAAAGACGTGGGGCAGCGGGCCGCCCTGGGAGCCAGGGTAGACGGCCGTGTCGATGCGCTCGGCGAGGTCGGCGCGGGACAAGATCACGCCGCCGCGCGCTCCACCGAGGGTCTTGTGGGTCGTGAAGGTGCAGACGTCGGCGAGCGGCGCGGGGTTCGGGTGCGCCTTGGCGGCCACGATGCCCGCCACGTGCGCCATGTCGGCGACGAGGTAGGCGCCGACCCGATCGGCGATCTCGCGGAAGGCCGCGTAGTCGACGGTGCGCGGGTAGCACGACCAGCCGATAAAGATCACCTTCGGGTGGTGTGTCATGGCGAGCTCGGCAGCCTCGTCTACGTCGACGAGGCGGTCGCTGCGGCGCACGTGGTAGGCGATGCCCCGGTAGAAGCGCCCCGTCAAGGTGTCGGCGTCGTAGTGGGTGGGGTGTCCGCCATGGGTGAAGTCCCACCCAAGGACCGTGTCGCCCGGCGCGCACAGGGCGCGCAACACGGCGAAGTTGGCGTTCGAGCCCGAGTAGGGCTGCACGTTGGCGTGCTCGGCGCCAAAGAGTGCCTTGGCCCGGGCGATGGCGAGGCGCTCGACCTCGTCGATCACCTCGCAGCCGTCGTAGTCGCGCCGGCCGGGGTAGCCGTCGGCGTACTTGTTCGTGAGGACCGAACCCTGGACCTCCATGAGCGCCGCAGGGACGAAGTTCTCTGACGCGATGCAGTCGAGGCTGTGGCGCTCTCGGTCGAGCTCGGCGTCGATCAGGCCGGCGAGCTCTGGATCGAGCTCGCCGAGCGGCGCGGTGAAGTCGCTTGACACCTCAGAGGCCGGCGACGACGTCGGCCATCAGCTCGCCCGCCTCGGTGGGGTTCTGCGCGACGAGCGCCCCGGCCTCGGCGAGCGCGGCCATCTTGGCCGCCGCCGTGCCGCTCGTGCCCGAGACGATGGCGCCGGCGTGGCCCATCTTCCGGCCGGGAGGCGCGGTGACCCCGGCGATGTAGGTGACGACGGGCTTGTCCATCTGCTCGGCGATGAAACGGGCGGCGCGCTCTTCCTCGGTGCCGCCGATCTCGCCGATCATGATCACCGCCTTGGTCTCCGGGTCGGCCTGGAAGGCCGCCAGGCAGTCCACGAAGCCGGTGCCCGGAACCGGGTCGCCCCCGATGCCGACGCCGGTCGTCTGGCCGATCCCCTTCTGGGTCAGCTCGTACAGCGCCTGGTAGAAGACGGTGCCCGAGCGGCTCACGAGGCCGACCGGCCCGCCAGCAAGCGCGATCTCCCCGGCGGTGATGCCGATGTTCGCCTTGCCCGGGCTGATGATGCCGGGGCAGTTCGGGCCGAGGAGGCGGGTTCGGGGGAAATTGCGGCGCAGGGCGGCGAAGACGCGGGCCTCATCGTGCGCGGGGATGAACTCGGTGATGCAGACGACGAAGGGGATCCCGGCCTCGGCGGCCTCGAGGATCGCCGCCGGCGCGCCGGCAGGCGGGACGGTGATGAACGAGGCGTTCGCCCCCGTCTCGGCGACCGCCTCGGCGACCGTCGAGTAGACGGGGATGCCCTCGATCACCTCGCCGCCGCGGCGCGGATTGGTGCCGGCGACGACCTGGGTGCCATAGGCGCGGTTGCGCAGGCCGTGGTAGCAACCCTGGCTCGTCGGGCTGAGGCCCTGGATGACGACCTTGGTGTTCTCGTCAACGAAGATGCTCATTGGCGTCCTTTCAGGCGCGCTGCGCGGCGAGCTCGCTGGCGCGGCGGGCGGCGTCGAGCATCGTCGGGGAAGAGACCAGCTGTTGCGAGCCGTACTCGGCGAGGATCGCCCGGCCCTGCTCGGCGTTCGTGCCGTCGAGGCGGACGACGATCGGGGCATCGATGTGCACGCGCTCGAGGGCCTGCACAATGCCCTTGGCGACCTCCTCGCCCCGGGTGATACCGCCGAAGACGTTGACGAAGATCGCGCGCACCTTCTCGTCGGTCGTGATGACCTCGAGCGCGCTCGCCATCACCTCGGCGTTCGCCCCGCCACCGATGTCTAAGAAGTTGGCAGGCTCGCCACCGACCTGCTTGACCACGTCGCAGGTGCTCATCGCCAGCCCGGCACCGTTGGCGATGATGCCGACGGTGCCGTCCAGGCCCACGTACTGCAAGCCCTTCTCGCGCGCGAGGCGCTCGCGGGGCTCCAACGCGTCGAGGTCGCGCCAGACGTCCCAGTCGGGATGGCGGAAGGCCGCCGAGTCGTCCAAGGTGACCTTGGCGTCGAGCGCGTGCACGCGGCCGTCGGTGGTGAGCACGAGCGGGTTGATCTCGACGAGGTCGGCGTCGCCCTCCTCATAGCAGCGATACAGGCTGACGAGGACACTGGCGACGCCGTCGATAGCCTCGGCGTCGATGCCCGCCTGCTGGGCGAGGCGGCGCGCCGCGTCGGCGTCGATGCCGTCCAGCGGATCGACCTCGAGCCGGGCGATCGCCTCGGGACTCTCGTCGGCGACCTGCTCGATGTCGACGCCACCGCGTGCCGACAGCATGCACAGGTGGCTCTTCGCGGTCCGGTCCAAGGTGAAGCTGGCGTAGTACTCCTTGGCGATGTCGGTCGCGTGCTCGACCCACACCCGGCGGACGACGTGGCCCTTGATGTCGAGGCCGAGGATGGCCTCAGCAGCGGCGCGCGCCTCCTCGGTGGTGTTGGCGAGACGGACCCCACCAGCCTTGCCCCGGCCGCCGACCCGCACCTGGGCCTTCACGACCACCGGGTAGCCAATCCGCTCGGCGGCGGCGACGGCCGTCTCGACGTCGTCGGCGGCCTCGCCGTCAGAGACGGGGACCCCGTAGCGGGCGAAGTACTGCTTGCCCTGGTATTCGAGTAGATCCACGGGCGCGGTCCTCCTCAGCTGCGGCGGCTCGTCGGCCCGCCGATACTACGCAGGGCGAGAGCGGGGCGACAGTTGAGCCGGCGCCGCCGCTCGGCGTGGCGCCGCCCCGGTACGATCGCTGCCCGTGACGGCCGGGGTGCTGCAGGCCGCGACGCCGCCCGCCGAGCACGGCATCGCCCGGCGCGTCCGCGACGCAACGGTGCGCGCCGCCTCGCGCTCGCTTGCCGTCGCGCTCGGCTGCGGCGCCCTCGCCATGGCCATCGTGCTCGTCACCTTGGTCCAGCCCGGCGCGCTGCACGGGGTGACCCAGTACGACGACGGCGCCTACTACGGCGCCGCAGCCCAGCTCAGCCATGGCGTCCTGCCCTATCGCGACTTCACCTTCGTCCAGCCCCCCGGCATCGCCGTCCTGCTCACCCCGGTCGTCTGGTTGACCCATGGGGCGGGCAGCAGCGTCGGCCTCGGCGTCGCCCGCCTCCTCACCGCGCTCGTCACCGGGCTCGACGCCTTCCTCGCCGCCTTCGTGCTGCGCCATCGGGGCAAGAGCGCGTCGGCGATCGCGGGCCTTGGCGTCGCCATCTACCCGGCGGCCTTCTTCGCGGACCGCACGGTGCTGCTCGAGCCCTACCTTGTCGCCTGCTTGCTCGGCGCGACGGCGCTCGCCTTCCCCAAGGGCCGCCTCGGCGGGCCGGGGCGGCTCGCGCTCGCCGGCGCGTGCTTCGGGCTCGGCGGGGCGATCAAGGCATGGGCCGTGCTGCCGCTCGTCTGCCTGGCGGCGCTCGCGCTGCGGCGCGACGGCGCGCGCGGCGGCCTGCGCCGGGCGGTGCTCCCCCTCATCGGTGGCACCGCCGTCGGGTTCGGCGCGATCTGCGGCCCGTTCTTCGCCCTCGCGCCGGGGCGCTTCGTCCACGACGTCATCATCACCCAGCTCTCGCGCTCGGCCCCCCAGCACCTGCTGGCCAACCGGCTCGACGTGCTCACTGGGCTCCACGGGATCGCCGGCATTGCCCCTGCGGGCCTGGCGATCCCCCTCGGCGTCGCCGCCGTCTTGTTGGCGCTGGCTGGGTGGGCAAGCCTCTGGCCGGCGCTTTTGGACGTCAGCGCCACCGAGGAGCGCTACTTCCTCCTCGCCACGGCCACCGCCGTCGCCGCGGTGCTCGGCGCGCCGGACTTCTACGACCACTACGGGGCCTTCCCCGCCGCCTTCGCCGCGCTGGTGGCTGGCTGCGCGGCAAGCCGCGCCCGCCGCCTGCTGGCGCGCGTGGCGGTGGCCAAGGGCCACCCGGCTCCCCGTCTCCCGATCGCCGCGGCAGCCCTGGTGTTCGTGCTCGTCGCAGCACTTGTTGCCGGCGAGATCGATTTCGACGTCGCTGCCACCAAGGGGGCGGGCGACCCGGCCCTCGCGATCGACGCCGCCATCCCGCCGGGCGCCTGCGCGATCAGCGACGCACCGATCCTGCTCGTGAGCGCCAACCGCTACCTGGCCAGCCGGCCCGGGTGCCCGGTGGTGGTCGACCCCGAGGGCACGCTGCTGGCCCTCTCGGCCGGTGGGCCGCGACCGGCGAGCGCGACCGAGGTGCCCGGGCTCGCCAAGATCTGGCACCACTGGCTCGCGCACACCGAGTTCTTCGTCGAGTCGGGCACCGACGCCCGACGGGTGCCGTGGACCCCGGGGCTCTCGCGCTGGTTCGCCCACCAATTCATCCGCCTGCCGGACCCCGGCGCGTCCGTCTATGTCCGACGCCGCTACCCCAAGCTCGCGCCGTTGCTGTCGCCGCGACACTGGCGCGCCGTCGTCGCCGCGCGGCGCGCCGCAGCCCTCGCCCGGCACTGAGGCGACGGCGATCGCACCGTTGGGGCGCGCGTCGGCACGGTTGGGGCGCCTGCCCCCACATCCGGCCGCAGATTGTTTAACTTCTCGGCCGTGCCCGCCCATACCCGCAAGCCCGCCGCGCCCTCGGCCGCAACCATCCGCCGCCGGCGCCTCGGCGTCGCCGCCGCGCTCGTCGTCGTCATCGCGGCCGCCGCTGCCGGCGCCGTGCTGGCGACCAAGCACCACCCGAGCCACGCCGAAAGCGCCCCGGCGGCGGTGGCGACGAGCCGCTGCCCGCTGACCGACCTGCCGGCTCCGGGTGGAAAGGTGCCCCAGCGCCCCGCGCTGTTGGTGAAGATCGGCAACGAGCCGAACGGCGCCCGTCCCCAAAGCGGCCTGAACGAGGCGGACATCGTCTACGACACGCCCGCCGAGGGCTTCATCATGCGCTACATGGCCGTCTACCAGTGCACCAACGCCTCCATGATCGGCCCCGATCGCTCGCTGCGCTGGGTCGACTACCACCTCGCCGGCCAGTTCGGCTCCCCCATCCTCGCCTTCGCCGGGGGGATCGACCCCAACCTGCAGGCCGTCCAGGCCGACCACTGGCTGCACAGCGTCGACCTGCTCGACTTCTCGAGCCCCGTCGGCGTGCGCACGACCAATCGCGTGCCGCCCGACAACCTCTACACGAGCACCCAGGCCCTCTATGGCTTGTTCCCCAAAGACCACACGCCGCCCGCCCCGGTATTCACCTACACCTCCTCGCTTCCAAAGAGCGCGAAACCGCTGTCCGCCGCGGCCCTCAACTTCTCCGCGGGGACCGACGTCGTCTGGCACTGGAACGCCGCTGGCAAAGACTGGCTGCACACCTATGCTAATAGCCCTGACGTCGACGCCCTCACCAACCAGCCCGTCAGTACCACCAACGTCGTGGTCGAGATCGTCAACTACCGCCTCGGCCCCTACATTGAGAGCCCGGGTGGCAGCGGGGACGTGGAGAGCCAGACGACCGGGAGCGGCCAGGGCTACGTGCTGCGCGACGGCCACTACCTCCCGGTGACCTGGCATCGCGCGAGCGACAGCGCGGCGACGACGTTCACCGACGCCGCCGGGAACCCCGTCGGTCTCGCACCGGGCCGGACCTGGGTGGAGCTGATGACGACCGCCCAGGCGAAGGGCGGAATCAGCTTCACACCCTGAGACCAAGGTCCCGACCGGGGCGTCGGGGCGTGCCGCTGCCCTCAGCCTCGCCCAAGGACGACACGCGGCCGGCCAAGGCCATAGGGCACACGGCCGCACCTCGCCCGTCGAGCCGGAGACACGATCGAGGGCGAACGGGTGCGCCACGGGCGCCGAGGTGACCTTTGGCCCTAATCCCAGCGAGGCGAACCTGGCACAGTGCACGCGATGGGTGCTGGCTGGCCTTCGGCCTCGAGCGCCGCAATGCTGGTGGAGGAAGGGAGGCGCGGCCCTTGTGAACCAACTCGCCGGGTTGGCGCTCTTTGGAGCGTTCAGCGTCGCCATCGTGCCGCTCGCAGGTCGCGCCCCCAGCGCGACGAGCGCCCCCAGCGCGGTACGCGTGCTCACCTGCCAGGGCGAAGCAGTGGTCCGGCCGGCGCGCTACGCCTTGTCCTGCACGGACGCGAGCGCCTCTTTGGAGAAGATCCACTGGACGAGCTGGACGGCAGCTTCGGCGACGGCGACCGCCGTCTACGTGCACAACTCGTGCACGCCGAGCTGCGCCCGCGGCCGCGTGGTGCGCTATCTCGCGACGCTCAGGTTCGCTGCGCCGAAGCGGACGCGTGACGGGCTCCGCTTCAGCGTCGTCCAATACGCCTATCGCGTGGCGGCCTCCTCGCCGCTGTTGCAGGCGCCACTCCAGGCGCCGTGCGCCATCGCCCCGATGCTGGCGGCGCTCCAGTCGGACTACGGCAGCAAGGTCCGCGTCGTCTACAACGGGCACCTCGTCTGTGCCGGGAACCTGGCCGAGATCTCGGTGATGATCGAGCGCAGCGACGCCTTGGCACCCGGTTCCACCGGGCCGGTCGGCGCGCCACACGGCGCCTTGATGCGCTACGGGCACGGGACATGGCATCCCGTCGACTTCGCGCGGCCCAACCCCTACTGCACAGCCGACGGGCGACAGACGGTGGCGGTCCCCGCCGCCCTCGGTCAGGTGTGCGGGATCCAGTAGCGCGGCGCGCCGCCCGACGCACGGGGGGGCCGGGACCAACGGGTCTGGCCCTATCCCCGCCGTGATCGACAAGATGGCGCAAAGGGACGTTCGGCCCTGGCCGTCGCTGCGCCGGCGGCGTTTGCTGAAGGCGTGGGCACCCATGCGCGCTGGGCGGTGCCGGTTCGGCTCCGTTCCTACAACCTGGCGGCTGGGATGCTGCATGCCGCGCAGGCCATCGCCGTCGTGGTCTTCGCCAACGCGTTCTCCTTGCCGGTGCGAGCCTCGTACATGACTGGCCCGCCCGGCGCTGGGGTCGGGACTCGCACCGTCACGTTGTTCGACCTCCGCTTCGCCTGGGCAATCGCCGCCTTCTTCGCGCTGTCTGCGGTCGCCCACCTCGCCATCGCCGGGCCGGCGTGGCCCGCCTACCAGGCCCAGCTGGCGAACCAGCGCAATCCCTATCGATGGCTCGAGTACTCGCTCAGCGCGTCGGTCATGATCGTGCTCATCGCCATGCTGGTCGGCATCGATGACGTCGGCGCCCTCGTCGCGCTGATCGGCGTCAACGCCTCGATGATCGGCTTTGGCTGGCTTCAAGAGCGCGACGAACCGCCCGGGGGGAGCCTTGGCCCCTTCTGGCTCGGCTGCCTGGCCGGCATCGTCCCCTGGGCAGCGATCGCTGTCTACCTCGCCGGGCCGGGCGCCGACCTCCACCCTCCGGCGTTCGTCTACGCGATCTTCGCCTCGCTGTTCGCGGCGTTCAACTGCTTCGCCGTCAACCAATGGCTCCAATATCGCCGGGTGGGGCGATGGCGCGAGTACCTGGTGGGCGAGCGGGTCTACGTCACGCTCTCCTTGGCGGCAAAGACCCTCCTCGCGTGGCAGATCTTCGCCTCCACGCTGGCCTCGACTGCCGCCCACTGATCGCCCGCCGGCGCTGATCGCACGCGCCGTCGCGCGAGCACGCTGGTTTGGGGCGCTGGCGGGAGTTCCGCGTTCAAGGTCCGTCGGCTTGGCACCGGCCAGTAGGGATGGGCGTCGCCCGGGCGGCCAGATCCGAGCGGCGTGGCGCGCCGGCACGCGAGCGACCGCGGCTGTCCTATGGCGACGGAGCGATCTGCTCCTCGCCAAGGCGAACCACGTCGACGGAGATCTCGATGGCCGGGAGCGTTCCCCGGTTCTCGAGCCAGTGCATCGTCTCGTGCTCCTCGGGCCAGCCGGCTCCCGGCCCGTAGTCCCTGGCGATCCCCGCCCGGTGGTCGGTGATCGTCCCTTGAAGGACGTAGACGAGCCCGGGCCGGTCCTTGTGCTCGTGGACCGGACCGAAGATCGCGCCGGGCGCGAAGGTGAACCGGCGCATGCGCAACTGGCGGCCCTGCATGCCCGTGATCTCTGGGCCGAGGTCGAGCGCCGCCAGCAACTCGACCGAGACGCCAGGAGCCGGCGTCGCCGCGTCGTCTTGGCCCAACATCCTCACCTCACTTGCTCGTCCGGACCCTTCTTGGCGATCGTCGCCCGATCCCCGCCAGCACACGTCGTCGCCCGCGCTCCAAGGGCGACGCACGCGGGCCGGAGCGGGCTCAGCCCCAGACCTCCTCGGCCACCTCGACGATCAAGCGGAGCTTGGCGATCTCGTCGTCGACGGTGAGCTTGTTGCCCTCGACCGTCGAGGAGAAGCCGCACTGGGGCGAGAGGCACAGCTGCTCGATGGGGGCAAAGCGCGCCGCCTCCTCGATGCGGGCCTTCAGCGCGTCCTTGGACTCGAGCTCGCCGCGCTTGGTGGTGACGAGCCCCAGCACCACGACCTTGCCCTTTGGCAAGAAGCGCAACGGCTCGAAGCCGCCCGAGCGCTCGTCGTCGTACTCCAAGAAGAAGCCGTCGACGTCGAGCTCGTTGAACAGCGCCTCGGCCACGAAGTCATAGCTCCCCTCGGCGGCCCAGTAGGACTGGAAGTTGCCACGGCACGAGTGCGTGGTGACCACCATCGTGTCGGGGCGGCCCGCCAAGGCGGCGTTGATCTGGCGGATGTAGCGCAGGTGCTGGTGCTCGGCGTCGTCGCCGCGCGCGCTCAGCATCGCCCGCTGGGCGGGGTCGTTCAAGTAGGCGAGCGAGGTGTCGTCGAGCTGCAGGTAGCGGCACCCGAGCGCCCCCAACCGGCGCACCTCTTCGGCATAGGCCGCAGACAAATCCGCCCAGAACGGCTCGGGGTCGCAATAGACGGCCGGGTCGAGCATCGCCGGGCCACCGCGGTAGTGCACCATGCTCGGCGAAGGGATCGTCAACTTGGCAACCGAGTCGCCCGCCTGCGCGGCGAGGAAGGAATAGGCCTCGCCGAAGATCGTGTGCTCGAGCCGGACCGGGCCGGTGACGTGCAGCGCAGCCGAGGTGAAGGACGTCTCACCCGCTGCGTTCTTGAAGCTCACCTGCAAGGACTCGCTGCCGGGCTCGATCCCGCCGAGCTCGTAGATGAAGTCCATGTGCCACGAGGTGCGGCGGAACTCACCGTCGGTGACGCTCTTCAGGCCGGCGTCTCGCTGCAGGGCGACCGCCCACGCGATCGCCCGGTCCTCGGCCGCCTTGAGGGCCCCGGCGCCGATGCGCCCCGCGGCGAACTCGGCGCGCGCCGAGAGCAGCTCGGGCGGCCGCAGCAGGCTCCCGACGTGATCGGCGCGAAACGGTGGCGTCGTGCGCAGCTCCATCGGCGAAGCATGCGCTTTGGTCGCCGCCCCCGCAAGGGTCGCGGCCACATCTGGTGCTCAGCCGAGGCGCGCGGCGCTGTCAAGGCGCGGCTTGGCGCCGGCGAGCAGCTCCTCGATCGCCTCGGGGGCGACGGGGCGCGAATACAGAAAGCCCTGGCCCTGGTCGCACTCTTGGCGCTGCAGCTCGACGAGCTGGGTCTCGTCCTCGATGCCCTCGGCCAAGGTGTCGAGGCCGAGCGACTTGCCGAGCTGGACGAGGGTCTGCAGCAGCGCACGGGCCTCGGGCGAGCGAGGCACCGCGGCGATGAAGGAGCGGTCGATCTTCAAGGTGTCGATCGGGAACTGGCGGATGTAGCCGAGCGAGGAGTAGCCGGTGCCGAAGTCGTCGATGGCGATCCGCACCCCGAGCTCCTTCAGCGCTCGGAGCCGGGCGAGCGTGCTGTCGGCGTCGTTCATCAAGACGGTCTCGGTCAGCTCCAAGGTGAGCTGGCGGGCGTCGAGGCCGCTGTGGGCGAGCGCGGCGCGCACGTCGTCGCGCAGTGCGTCGGAGTCGAGCTGACGCCCCGAGATGTTCACCGACAGGTGCACGATGTGGCCGGCCTGCGCCCAGCGCGCCACCTGGGCGCAGCTCTCGGTCAGAACGAAGCGCCCCACGCCGTCGATCAGGCCCGTCCGCTCGGCGAGGGGGATGAAGACGTCCGGTGCCAGCACGCCGCGCTGGGGATGGCGCCAGCGCACGAGCGCCTCGACGCCGGTCATCTCCATGCTGCTCAGGTCGAAGATCGGCTGGTAGTCGACGTAGAGCTGGCGCTCCTCGATGGCCTGGCGCAGGTCGATCTCGAGGCCGAGGCGCTCGAGCACCGCCAGCTGCATGTCGGGGTGGAAGACGACGTAGCGGCCCCCGCCTGCCTGCTTGGCCTGGTAGAGGGCGACGTCCGCGTCGCGCAGCAGCTCCTCGGCGCTGCCGGCCTTGGAGAAGGCGACGCCGACACTGGCACGCACCGCGAGCTTCACCCCGGCCAGGCCCTCGAGCTCGAAGGGCTCACGCAGCGCCTCGAGGATGCGCCCGGCGACGAGCGCGGACGCCTCGTCCACCGAGCGGTCCTCGACGAGGACGACGAACTCGTCGCCACCGAGCCGCCCGACGCTGTCGCTCGGCCGCACCACGGCGACCAGGCGCCGCGCCACCGCCTGCAGCAGCTCGTCCCCGCGCTGGTGGCCGAAGCTGTCGTTGATGTCCTTGAAGTTGTCGAGGTCGACGAACAAGATCCCCGTCGCCACATCCTCGCGCTGGGCGCGCGCCAGCATCTGCTCGGCGCGGTCCACGACCAGCGCCCGGTTCGGCAACCCGGTGAGCGAGTCGTGCAGGGCCTGGTGGCGCAGCTCGCCGGTGCGCTCGTCGACGAGGGTGAGCGCCCGGGTGCGCGAGCGGATGAGCTGGAGGACCAGCAGCGCCAGGACCACGGTGAGGCCGAGCACGAGGCCACCGATCGTCAGCGCGTCACCAAGTGCGCCCGAGCCCGGCCCGCCGGTGACGACGACCTGCCAGGATGCCCCCGCCCCGGCGGGGTCCGCGAGGGCGAGATGGCGGCCGCGGGGATGGCCGCCGAGGGTGGCGAGGGTGATCGGGCGCTCGCCGGGGACGAGGAAGCGCAACCTTACGGCGAGGTGCTGCTGGCCGCGAAGCGCCGGGGTGACCGTGGCGCTCGCCGAGAACGTCCCGACCGCCCAACCCCGAAGGGCGCGCTGGCGCGCCGCCACGCTCTTCGGCACGGTGGCACCGGCAAAGACCGGCTCCACCATGAAAAAGACGTCGGGGAACATCGAGATCGGCCCGGCAGCAGCGAGCGCTCCCCGCCGCACCGCGAGCGGGAAGCTGGCGTGGAATGGGGAGAGGGGCGAGGGGAAGCAGTAGTCGAAGCTGAGCGCCTGGCGCTCGATGACAAAGCGGGCGCCTGCCGCCAGGCGCATCAGGCAGTAGGTCGGCCGCGAGCCGCCCGGCAGGATCGAGAAGGGGGCGGGCGTGTGGCCAAGGGGCGGATCGGCGGCGATCTCGGCGCGAAAGCGCGGCAGGTCGGCCCGCCGGACCAGCTCGATATAGCCATATCCGATGTCGCCGGGATAGCGCGAGGCGGTGCGCAGGCCCGCGCTCCAGCGGGCGAACTGGCGGTTAGTAATCCCGGGGAACTGAGAGAACAGCGAGCGGAGCGTCGCCATGTAATCCTGATCGCGCTCGATCGAGGTCAACAGCGCCGAGGCGACCGAGGAGCCCTCGGCGCGGAACGCCTCTTTGGCGCGCGCATTGCCCTGCGCGTAGGCCGAGTCCGCCTGCTGGGCAGCAAAGAGCAGGCCGAGCAGGACGACGAGGACGAGGCCGACGAGGCCGCCGCGCCGCGCCCGGCGCGCGCTCAGGCGCGTGGCCGGCAGGCGGGTCGCTCCCTCTGTGCGCTTCGGGGTCCTCATCGCATCCTCGTCGCCGCGTCTCGCGGCCTCTCGCCCGCCGCCACGGTCAGCGGAGGGTCCTCGTCATCTATCGGCGAGATCGGTCGCGCCTTGAGGCCAAAGGGCCCGGGACGAGGGGCCCGCTACGCGCGCTTGAGGGGGGTGAGGGCGAGGAGGAAGCGCTTGGTGCCCTGGCGGACGAAGGCGATGTCCGCCTCGGCGCGCTCGCCCTCCCCGCGCACCGAGACGACGGTCCCCTCGCCCCACCGGGCGTGCACGATGCGATCGCCGGCCGACAGGCCGAGCGACTCCGCCCCTGTCGAGGCCACCGGACGCGGGGCGCTTGCACCGGGCTTGGCGGCACCGAGGGCGTTGCCGACCTGCTCGCGCAGGCCCACCCGGCTGCCCCAGGCCGCCTCACGCAGCCCGAAGCCGCCCGAGGAGAACGCGCTCTCGACGTCTTCGGCGAGCTCGTCGGGGATCTCACGCAAGAAGCGGCTCGGCAGGCTGTCGCGCGTCGCCCCGAAGAGGGTGCGGACGAAGGTGTGGGTGAGATAGAGCCGCTCGCGGGCCCGGGTGATGCCCACGTAGCACAGGCGCCGCTCCTCCTCGAGGTCGTCGGGCTCCGAAAGGGCGCGGTCGTGAGGGAAGACGCCCTCTTCCATGCCGGTCAAAAAGACCGTCGCGAACTCGAGCCCCTTGGCGGCGTGCAGGGTCATCAGCGCGACCCGGCCGTCGCCGTCTTCGAGATCGTCGGTGGCGGCGACGAGCGAGCAGGCCTCGAGGAAAACGGCGAGGTCGTCGTAGGCGGCCGCGGCGGTCTCGAGCTCTTCGAGGTTCTCGATCCGCCCCTCGGCCTCAACGCGGCTCGCGGCCCCGCTCGCCGCCTCGGCCTCGAGGGCATCGAGGTAGCCGGTGCGGGCGAGCACCTCCGCGACGACGTCGGCGGGGGCCCGGTCGCCAAGGCCGCCAAGGGCGACGACGAGGGAGCCGAAGCTGGCGATGCCGGCCGCCGACTTGCCCGTCACACCCGCCTCGCCGGCGCGCTCGAGGGCCTCGGCGAAGCTGCAGCGCTGCTCGCGGGCAAAGGTCGCCAGCTTGGCGACGCTCGTCGCCCCGACCCCGCGCTTTGGCACGTTGATGACGCGGCGCAAGGAGACCTCGTCGGTCGGGTTGACGACGAGGCGGAGGTAGGCGAGGAGGTCGCGGACCTCGCGGCGGTCGTAAAAGCGCGTGCCGCCGATCACCTTGTAGGCAAGGCCCCGGTCCGCGAGCGCCTGCTCGATGGCGCGCGACTGGGCGTTCGTGCGGTAGAAGACGGCAACCTCGTCCAGGCGCACGCCGTGCTCGCGGCGCAAGGTGGCGATCTCGTGGGCGACGAAGCTCGCCTCGGCGCGCTCGTCGCCGGCGCGGAAGCGCTTGATCTTCTCCCCGGCTCCGAGCGCGCTCCACAGCCGCTTGTCCTGGCGCACGAGGTTGTTGCCGATGACGGCGTTGGCGGCATCGAGGATCGTCTGGGTCGAGCGGTAGTTCTGGTCGAGCACGATCGTCGTCTGGTCCGGGAAGGCGACCTCGAAGTCCAACAGGTTGCGGATCTCGGCCCCGCGGAAGCGGTAGATGCTTTGGTCGGAGTCGCCGACGACGCAGACGTTGCGGTGCGTGGCGCCGAGCAAGGTGACGATCTCGTTCTGGGCGCGATTGGTGTCTTGGTACTCGTCGACCAACAGGTGCTCGAAGCGCTCGGCGTACTCGGCGCGCACGGCCTCGTCCCGGCGCAACAGCGCCACGGTGGCGAGCAGCAAGTCGTCGAAGTCCAGCGCGTTCGCCTCGTGCATGCGGCGGTCGTACTCGGCGTAGACCTCGGCGATCTTGCGCTCATAGATCGTGTACGCCCGCTCCGCGTACTGCGCCGGGTCGAGCAGCTCGGCCTTGGCGGCGCTGATCGCGCCGAGCACGGCGCGGGCGGGGAAGCGCTTGGCATCGATGCCGAGGTCCTCGAGCGCGTGGTCGACGAGGCGGCGGCTGTCGCCGTCGTCGTAGATCGTGAATCCGGCGCGGTAGCCGGCGGCCTCGGCGTTGCGCCGCAAGATGCGCACGCAGGCCGAGTGGAACGTCGAGATCCACATCTTGTCGACCACCGGGCCGACGAGCGCGGCGACGCGGCGACGCATCTCGTCGGCCGCCTTGTTGGTGAAGGTGATCGCCAGCACGCGATAGGGCGACGTGCCCGTCGCGAGCAGGTGCGCGATCCGCCGCGTGAGGACCCGGGTCTTGCCCGACCCGGCACCCGCGATCACGACCAGCGGGCCGCCCCGGTGCACCACCGCGGCGCGCTGAGCGGGGTTGAGATCGGCGACGAGCGCCGCCGCGGCCTCCTCGTCACCGACCGGGCGCGGGCGCCCGTGTGCCTCGAGCGGGCCCGGCGCGGCCTCACCGAGCTCGGCGTCGAGATCGAACAGGTCCCCGCCAGCGGCGTCGCCGAACAGGCTCACTCCCACTCGATCGTGCCGGGCGGCTTGGAGGTGATGTCGTAGGCGACCCGGTTGATCCCGGGCACCTCATTGATGATCCGCTTGGCGATCTGCTCCAACAGCTCGTAGGGAAGCCGCGCCCAGTCGGCGGTCATCGCGTCGTCGCTCGTCACCGCGCGCACGACGATCGGGTAGGCATAGGTGCGCTCGTCGCCCATCACCCCGACGCTGCGCACGGCCGGCAGCACCGCGAAGGACTGCCACAGCGCCCGCCACAGCCCAGCGTTGCGGACCTCCTCGAGCACGATGGCATCCGCGGCGCGAACCAGCTCGACACGCTCGGGCGTCACCTCGCCGACGATGCGCACGGCGAGGCCCGGCCCGGGGAAGGGCTGGCGCCAGACCAGCTCCTCGGGCAGCCCCAGCTCCTCGCCGATCGCCCGCACCTCGTCCTTGAAGAGCAGGCGCAGCGGCTCGACGAGCTCGAGCTCCATGTCCTCTGGCAAGCCGCCCACGTTGTGGTGCGTCTTGATCGTGGCGGCATGCCCGCTGCCCGACTCGATCACGTCCGGGTAAAGCGTCCCCTGGGCGAGGAAGCCCACCCCGCTCACCTCCGAGGCGACCTCTTCGAAGACGCGCACGAACAGCTCGCCGATCACCTTGCGCTTGGCCTCGGGGTCGCTGACGCCCGCCAGGGCGGCGAAGAAGCGGTCGCTCGCCTTGACGTGGACGAGGTCGAGGCCGAACTGGCGGCGGAAGGTCTCCTCGACCTGCTCGGCCTCCCCGGCGCGCATCAGCCCGGTGTCGACGAAGACGCAGGTCAGCTGGTCGCCGATCGCCTTGTGCACGAGAGCGGCGGTCACCGCCGAGTCGACGCCGCCCGACAGCGCGCACAGCACCCGGCCGGTGCCCACCGCCTGGCGCACCTGGTCGACCGCCGCCTCGATCACCGAGACGTGGGTCCAGTTCGGCCGGCAGTCACAGACCTGGAGGCAGAAGGCCTTCAACAGCTCGTGGCCCCGCTCGGTGTGGACCACCTCGGGGTGGAACTGCACGGCGTAGCGGCGCGCCGCGCCGTCCTCGAAGGCGGCGACGGCCACCTGGTCGGTCACCGCCGTGACCATCGCCCCGGGCGGGGCGGCGACGATCGAGTCGCCGTGGCTCATCCACACGTCGCAGCGCTCGGGCCACGAGCCGACGAGGGCGCTCGTGGCGGTGAGGTCGCGGGTGAGGCGCGTGCGCCCGTACTCGGCGATCCCCGTGCGGGCCACCTCGCCGCCCAGCTGCTGGGCGAGCAGCTGGGCGCCGTAGCAGATGCCGAGGACGGGGATGTCGAGCTCGAAGATCTCCGGGTCGAGGCGCGGCGCGCCCTCGACGTAGACCGAGCTCGGCCCGCCCGAGAGGATGATGCCCTTTGGCGAGCGCGCCGCCAGCTCGGCGGCGGTGATCGAGTGCGGCACGATCTCGGAGTACACGTGCGCCTCGCGCACCCGCCGCGCGATTAGCTGCGCGTACTGCGCCCCAAAGTCGACGACGGCGATCGTGTCGAAGCCGGCAGGATCTGGCCCCAAAGCGACGTTCTCAGCCACCCGTTGAGGCTACCAGCGGCCCAGCGCCACCCCCGCCCGCCCGGCGCCGGCGCCAGGCGTCGAAGACCACCCAAACTATCAACACGACAAGTGCACACAACGCGAGGGCGGTGGCGAGCGCGAAGCGTGGGGGACGGTAGCTGAGCGTGAGCGTGCTGGTCCCCGCCGGCACCGCGACCACGAGCATGCCGGCTCGGTGCGCGACCGACAGCCCATGGCCGTCCGCGCTCGCCCGCCACCCGGCCACCGCGGTGATCGCCGCGGCGAGCTCGCCCGAGTGGGGCGTGACGACGTGCACGACATAGCGCGCGTCGCCGGGGTGGCTGGCCGAGACGACGCGGTCGGTGCCGCGCCGCGCGACCCCGCTGGCACCTCGAGCGCCCGGGGAGGCCGACGCGGCCGTCGCCGTGAGCGCGCTCGCCCCGGAGAAGGAGAACCGCGACCCACCGGGCACCGCGTACAGCACCATCGCCTGGTGCGGGTTGCCGTCATTGGCCGGGATGCTTGCCAGCTTCGTCGTCCCCGCCGGAGCGGGCACGTTCGCCGAGGCGAGGATCTCCGCCGCCCCGTAGCGGCGCGCGAGGGTGGCGGAGTCAACCGCGGGGACGAACAGGTTGGTCCCCCCGGCGTCCTGGCCTGTGTCGGGCACCGGCCAGGCGTCGAAGTAGGACTGGGGGATCAATGGGTCGTGCATCCCGAGCTCGTCGATCCCATAGCCGATGTTGATCTCGGGGTAGAAGCCGACGCCCGTCCACTGGCGCAGGTCGGCGACGTTCCCGCCGTCGAGCGCCACGAGGCGCGTCCCCGCCGCCGCCGCCAGCTGGCGCGTCGCCGCCGTCTTCGGAAAGCTCGTCGCCGCATAGGAGTTGATCCCCACCCCCGCGAAGACCAAGAACGCCCCCTGGAGACCGACGAGGGCGAGGCCGCCGACGCGACGGCGCGCCGACGCGACGGCGTGTGCCCGGCGGCGCGACGCCGTGAGGTGGGAGGCGACCGCGACGCCGAGCACCAACACGCCGGCGATCACGCTCGGCCAGATCAGGGCGGCGCGGCGCAGGCCGGCGAGGACGCCGGGCAGGGCGGCGGATGACGGCAGCACGTGGTACTGCGCCGCGTCGGCGGGGGGCATCGTGGCGTCACCGACATCCGCCCACAGCCATCCGACGACGCTGGCGAGCACGACCGCCGCCCCCAACAGCGCGGCGCGCACGCGTGCTTCTCGCCAGCGGGCGAGGACCGCCTCGGCGCCCACGCCGGCCAAGAGCGCGAGGAACAGGCCGACGAGCGGCAGGGCGCGCTGGAGGGCGACGGTCCCGAGCAGGCCGAGGTGGCTGACCAGATGCTGCACCGGTGCCGCCGGCCCGAGGCGGTAGACGAGGAGCAGGCAGCCCAACAGGCCGACGCCGAGGGAGACCACCGCGCTGCGGCGCCAGCAGCACCACAGCGCCACCAGCGCCAGCACCAGCGCGATCACCCCGACGTAGGCGGCGGACTCGTAGTAGTCGGCGCTGCCGAAGTAGTAGCTGTTGCGGATCGGCAGGCCGTTGTAGCCCTGGGCGACGAGCAGCGACAGGTCCGACAGCGGCAAGCCAGTCGCTGCCGCGGTGCCGGCGCGCGCCGAGCTGCCGATCCCCGACAGCCCCGACAGCCACAACGGGGCCGCCAGGGCGGCGCCCAGGGCGGCGCCGAGGGCGATCCGGCCGACGGCGGCGGGCACGAGGCGGCGCCGCGCCACGGCGATGACGCCCGCAATGGCGAGCACGAGACCGAGGCCGAAGGCCATCAGCGCGTAGTCCTCGGGGAAGCCGCCGTAGATGCAAAAGGCGGCCGAGACGGCCAGCAGCGCCACCGGCGCCAGCGATCGGCGGGCGCGCGCACACCAGATCGCCGCCGCGAGGATCCAGCCGGCCCAGGCGAGTGGACCCGAGATGGCCCAGCCGAGCCAGCCGGCAAAGCTCCCCGAGAGCATCGCGGTCGAGCCGGCGAGCGCCGCGGCGAGGGGGCGGCAGCCGAGCAGGCGGGCGCAGACATAGGCACCGGTCGCACAGATCAACAGCTTGATGGCGATCGTCACCAAGAAGGCGAGCGAGAGCGGGAAGAGGTAGCCGACGAGGCTCGGCAGGGCGAGCGGCGCCGACTCGAAGTTCACCAGCTGGGGAAAGCCGGTCCCCGACAGGTCGTTCCACAGCGGCAGCTCGCCGCGGTGCACGAGGCGCCAGTCGAGGGTGTTCCAGGGGATCGCCTGGTCGATCTGGTCGCCGTTGATGATGTTGTGGTTCGGCGCCGCATGGGCGAGCGCCGTGAGGTGCGAGAGGCCCTGGCCGAGGTCCGCGGGGCCAAAGCTCGGACCGTCCTTGATCGCCGGCGAGAGGTACAACAAGACGAGGAGGACGAGCCACCCGAGCGCCACTAGGTCGGCCCGGGCCCTCCCCTGGGCCACGGCAGTCAGCCGGCGACCGGAGCGCGGCCCGCCGAGGGAGCCACGACGACGTCGGCTTTGTGGAACTCCCGAACGTTGGCGTAGCCGCACAGCGCGACCGTCTTTCGCAGCGCGCCGACGAGGTTGGTACGCCCGTCGGCCGCGCGGGCCGGGCCGAAGAGCACCTCGTCGAGCGTCGCCTGCGTGGTGACCTGTGAGCAGACCGCTCGGGGGAGGCGCGGATGGGCGGCGGCGCCGGTCCAGTGGCGGCCGGCCCCCGGCGCGCTCGCCGTGCCCGCGAGCGGCGTGCCGAGCATCACGGCGTCCGCCCCGCAGGCAAGCGCCTTGGCGACGTCCGCGCCCGTGGCGATCGGGCCCTCGGCCACGACATGGACGTAGACGCCGGTCTCCTCCAAGTGGCGCGAGCGCGCCCCGGCGGCATCGGCGATCGCCGTGCCGAGCGGCACGCCGATGCCGAGCACGTCGGCCGCGGTCGACGAGCCACCCGGCCCGGTGCCGACGATCACGCCGACGGCGCCGGTCCGCATCAGGTGCAGCGCGGCCTGGTACGAAGCGCACCCGCCAACGAGGACGGGGACGTCGAGCTCACGGATCAGCGCCGCCAGGTCGAGGGTCTCGGCGGTCTTGGAGACGTGGTCCGCCGAGACGACGGTGCCCTGCACGACGAGCACATCGAGCTCTCCCGCAAGCGCCGCCGGGGCGAGCGCCGCGGCGTGCTGGGGACTGACCGCCCCGCAGGCGACCGCACCCGAGCTCGCGATCTCCGCCACCCGCGCGGTGACGAGCTCGTGGTGCACCGGCTCGGCGTACAGCTCGGCCAGCCGGGCGGCGACCGCCCCGGCCGGCAGGCGCCCGAGCTCGGCGAGCAGCGGCGCCGGATCCTCATAGCGCGTCCACAGCCCCTCGAGGTCGAGCACCGCAAGCGCGCCCTTCCGATCGAGCTCGATCGCCTGGGCGGGGCTGACGACGGCGTCGCTCGGGGCGGCGACGAGCGGCAGCTCGAGGCGGAAGGCATCGAGCTGCCAGGAGATGTCCACGTCGGCCGCGTCCCGCGTCCGCCGGGCAGGCACGATCGAGAGCTGGTCCAGGCCGAAGGCCTGGCGCGCCGACTTGCCGCTGCCGATTTCGAGCTCCGCCATCTCCCGCCTGCCTCCCGGTGCCGGCTGCGCTGGGCCCGGGCGCCCTTGCCCGGGGGGTCGGCGCCAGCGGCGCCAGGTCCGGCCGGTCAGGCTACTGGCTGGGCCCGGTCGGGGCAGAAAGGGGCGCCGCGCCCGGCTCGACCTCCGTCTCCCGCCCATCCTCCCCGAGCACTACCGCGCCCTTTTCGCCTCGCTCGGGCGCGTCCTGCTCTGCCTCGGCACGGCGTCCGGCGGCGTGGGCGCCCCGGGCGAACGCCGGGCGGGGAACCACGGCCGCCGCGCCGGCACACAACAGCGCCAGCACCACGGCCTCGGCGACGAGGAGGAAGACGAAGCCGGTGGGGGGGGACCAGCTGGCCCGCAGCACGAAGCCGAAATCGGGGCCCCGAGTCCCCACGCCGTAGCGCCGCAGCGCCTCGAAGAAGGCGGCGAACTGCGCGAGGAAGGCGACGAGGCCGGCCCCGGCGACGAGGCGGCGGCCGTGGCGCGCGAGGTCGCTCGACGCGATCAGCGCCGCGGCGACGAGCGGCAGGCCGACCGCGAGCGGCAGGGTGTCGCGGCCGGACCAGGTGTAGCCGTAGCGGTGCACCTGCGAGCTCGAGATCGCGACCGGCACGACGACGATCGCCGCCGTGAGCACGACGAGCACGAGAACCTGGCGCGCCCGCGCAACGATCGCCGCCATCAGGCCGAGCAGGCCGACGAGCCCGTACCACGCGACGTAGGTGAACGTCGGCGAGAAGGTGTCGAACCAGCCGAAGACACCGATCATCCCCTGCAGGTAGAAGTCGTTGTGGGCAAAGGACGTCTCGAGGATCGTCGTCTCGGGCGCCGGCCCGAGCGGGCTTCTCGAGTAGACGTCGGTGGCGTGCTCGCCGAGGATCCAAGCGACCGCCACCACACCGACGAGCGCCACGCCAGCGAGCGCCCATCGCGCCTGGCGACGGCGGAACAAGGCGGCGAGCCCGCGCCGGTCGGCGATGCCCACCAGCGCGAGCGCGATGAGGGCCAGCCAGAAGGGCGAGAGCGCCCGCACGAGCTCGAAGACGGCCGCCGAGCCGCCGAGCACCGCCACCAGTCCGGGCGGGGGGTCGTGGAGGTGCTCGGTGACGAGCAGCGTGCCCGACGTCCAGACGCTGATCGCGGCGGCGACCTCGAGGCCGCTCGGGTTCACGACGCCACCGAGGAACAGGACCATGGGCGTCGTGGCGACGAGGACGCCGGCGAGCAGCAGGCGGCGCTTGGACCACACGACCGCCGACATCACCGCCAGGGCGATGAAGACGGCGCTCAAGAGGGCGGCGACGAGGCGCATCAGGTACACGGTGAGCGGCCCGCTGCCGAACAGGCTCGGCAGGCCGACGATCGCGTAGTACAGGGGCGGGTAGCGCGCCACGTAGATCCACGAGGGCGTCAGCGCGTTCCCGGCGTCCACCAACCGAGGCGCGCAGCTCGCCGGGATCGTCGGCTGGCGGTGGTAACAGGTCGGGTCGTTGCGGTTTGCCGGCAGGGCGAAGAAGGCCGGCACGTGCACGAGGCCGAGCGCCTTGACCTGGGGTGAATAGCGCGCGCCGGCCAGCTCGCCGCGGACCACCGCCGCGGCCTTGGCCGCCTGGACCGGCTCGTCGGGCGCCGCGTACAGCGGCGTCGCCGCGCTCCACAGCGCCATCGCGCAGAACACGAGGGCCATGGCGAGCGCGAACACCCGCGCCTTGCGGGGGCCGCGCCGCGGCGGCGCGCTCGCTCGGCCAGCGGGCGCGCCCACAGACGGCGCCACGCGCGCGCTCGGCGCGCCGCGGGCGCGGCTCATCGCGGCGGCACCGCGGCCACGAGCTCAAGCAGCTGCCACACGACCCGGCCCGTCAGGCCCCACAGCAGGTCGTCGCCGAGGGAAGGTGCGGCGAAAAAGCACACCGGGTGGGCCGCGGGGGCGGGCTCCTCACCCCAGTGCTCCTCCCAAGCGACGCCGTCGGCGAGCAGTTCGACCAGCGGCACCTCGAAGACCGCCTCGACTTCTTCGGGGCTCGGCGCGAGGCGAGGACGGTCCTGTAAGGCGGCGACGAAGGGCGCGACGTGGTGGGCGGCGCTCTGGCGGCGCATCGGCGGCAGGTGGCCGAGCACCTCGACCGCCGCAGGGTCGAGGCCGATCTCCTCCTGCGCCTCGCGCAACGCCGCCGCAAGTGCCGGCTCGCCCGGCTCGACGCGCCCACCGGGCAGCGCGACGTGGCCCGGATCGCGCTCGAGCGCCGCCGCGCGCCGGATCAAGACCAGCATCGCCTCGCCGTCCTGCTCGTAGAGCGCGGCGAGCACGGCGGCGTCGACGAGGGCGGTGGCAGCTGGCCCGGACGACGCGCCCTGCCCGTGCGGTCCGCTGCCCGAGAGCCCTGCCACCGCGAGCGCCCGGCGCACCCTCGCGAGATCGACACGCCCGCGCTCGCACGGGGAGAGCCGTGACCAGGGTGGCGTCGTCCCCGGGCGCGAGCGCTCGGGACGCGGGACGACCTGGCGGAACCTGCGAGCCACGCCGCGAGGCTAGGCGACCGCTCCGACCAGGGCGGAGCCTGACGGCCCCAGGACGCACGCGGGCCGTCACCCCTGGGGTTGCCCTGTCGCACGCGCGAACCACGGGCATCTTCTGCCAATCCCCGCACTGCTCTTTCAGCAGTTGGCTGACCTGGTGCTTCGCGCGCGAACGGCTCGTTCAACGATGAGGTGAAGAGCCATGGATTTCTCTGACGATGAGCCGCCAAGCGAGCACCCCGCTCGCCGGCACTCGGGCACGCTCGCCGGGGCGCGCCTTGGCGACGTTGTGGACATGACCGAGCATGGGCTCGATGCCGAGGCTGCGGTATCGCGCAGTCCCGGGCACAGAAGGGAACCCACCGAGGTTGCGCCAGATGCCCATGGCGACCGGCTGGCCTTCACCGTCGAGGGACCAGCTCAACCCGCCCCGTCGTCCTCTGACCGCGAACTCTCCGAGGCCAGGCAGTAGGCAAAACAGCGCGGTCCCGTCGTCCTCTCGAGCCAAGACGTCGAAACCTTGTCGGCCGAGCACGGCTGGCCAGCGCGTGGTTACCGCCTCGCCGTCGTGGGCTGGCCAGGCACGAACCGTGTGCCCCGCCGGGGCGCACAACTCCAGGCCAGGTTCGGGCTCGATGAGGGCGTGCCAAGCCCAGACGAACTCATAGCCAGGCTCGGCGAGCAGGCGATAGTCGAGCACGAGTGCATCGCCGAAGGTGATCTGGCGCTGTAACTCGAACTCCTCAGTCGTGACGGTGGCGTTCTCGGCGCTCCCCTCCCATGCCCGCGACCAAACCGCCCCGTGGTCCGGGGTCCCGCTGATGGTCGGGATGCACTCATCGACTCCCCCGATGTCCACAAAGCTCGGCGACGGTCCAAGACCGTCCCGATGACGTGCCGCTAGGTGATGCCAGAGCCACTCGTCCCCCGAGCTCGACCTCAACGAAGCGATCCGCCCGCCCCGCTGGAGCTCAATCCGCGCGCTCAGTGCCATGGGGCCTCGGCAGCCAGCCCGAGCGCGGGAGAGTCGCGGGCCATCGCGGACGGCTGATCACCACTCGGCAAAGGAACCGTCACGGTGCGTCCAGCGCGGATTGCGCCAGGCGTGACCAACCGCTGCGGCACGGCGCACCGCCGTTTCATCGATGTCGATTCCGAGACCGGGGGCCATGAGCGGCGCGGCATAGCCGTCCACGAAGCGGAACGGCGTTGGATCAATGAGGTAGTCGATCGCCTCGGCACCATCGTTGTAGTGCAGGCCGATGCTCTGTTCTTGGATGAGGAAGTTCGGCATCGAGAACGCCAGCTGGAGGCTCGCGGCGAGTGCAATCGGACCGAGCGGGCAGTGCGGCGCCACCAAGACATCAAACGGCTCGGCCATCGCCGCGATGCGGCGCACTTCTGAAATCCCTCCAGCATGGGAAACATCGGGCTGTGCCACGGCGATGCCCGTCGAGACGACGTCGCGAAAGTCGTTGCGTGAATAGAGACGCTCGCCCGTGGCAAGCGGGATCGTCGTCGACTGCACCAGTGGGCGCAAGTCCCGTGCGAACTCGGGGAGTATTGGTTCTTCCACAAAGAGCGGCGCCAGTGGTTCGAGTGCCCGTAGCAAGGTGCGCGCGAGTGCCGTCGACATCCGACCGTGGAAGTCGATGACGAGGTCGCGCGACGGACCGATCACCTCGCGGACCGCCGCGACCCGCTCGACAATGGCATCGATCGCATGGCGTGTCTCGAGTGGCTCTGTCTGCGCCGACCCGTTCATCTTTACCGCAGTGAAGCCGCCTTGGACCTGCGCGAGGGCCCCCTCGGCGAGCGCCTCGGGCACGTCCCCTCCGATCCAGGCGTAGACGCGGACGCGCTCGCGCACGGCTCCCCCCAGGAGCTGATGAACGGGAACTGACAACGCCTTGCCCGCGATATCCCACAGCGCCTGGTCGATCCCGGCCACGGCGCTCGAAAGCACCGGACCTCCTCGGTAGAAGCCGCCCTTGGTGAGGGTCTGCCAGTGGTGCTCGATGCGCAGTGGGTCCTCGCCGATCAGGAGCTCAGCGATCTCCTTGACCGCGCTACGCACGGTCTCCGCCTTGCCTTCGACGATCGGTTCACCCCAGCCGACGAGTCCCTCATCGGTCTCAAGACGCAGAAACAGCCAGCGCGGAGCGACAAGAAAAGTCTCCAGCCTTGTGATCTTCATTGCCCCCCCTCGGCTCGACCCACAACAACGCACAGCGTTGGACTCGTCACGATGACTCCTTGCACACGCTCCATCCGCCGTCGACGACGAGGTTCGCTCCGGTGACATACGAGCTCTCTGGGGAAGCGAGAAAGGCGACCACTGCGGCAACCTCCTCGGGACGGCCAAGGCGGCCGAGCACGGTCGCGGCGGCGCTGCGCTCCCGCTCCTCATTGCTGATTTGGTCCCATGCCCGCGTCGCAATCGGCCCCGGGACGATGGCGTTGACACGGACCGTGGGCCCGTAGTCGACCGCCAGCTGGCGGGTCAGCGCGCTCAGACCCCCCTTGGCGGCAGCGTAGGCCGGGTGCCCGGGGAGCCCGAACAACGCGTGCACCGATGAGGTAATGATGATCGAAGCTCCTTCGCGCCGCAGCGCATCCGCGAATGTCTTGATCGCGAGGTAGGTCGCCTTCAAACAGACTGCGAGCTGGCGGTCCCAGTCCTCCTCGCCGAGCTCTGCAGCTGGGGCAACGGTCTCGACATACGCGTTGGAGTGCAGCACGTGCACCGCGGGCGATCCCGCGAGGACGTGCTCGCGAAGCCGCATCCAGTCGGTCGCCTGAGCGACGTCACAGCACACGAATTCGGCGTCCCCACCGCGCGCACTGATGCTGGCGGCGGTCGCGCTACCCAAGGCCTCGTCGACATCGACGAGTACGACCCGTGCACCCTCGTCGGCAAGGCGCTGCGCCGACGCCGCGCCAATGCCGCTCGCCGCTCCAGTCACGATCGCCGTGCGACCCAACAGGCGCAATGGCATGTCAGTCAAGGGAACCCACCATGAACTCCGTCAGGTCGCGCAAGGTTGTCGTCCTCGGATCCGGGGTCGCTACCACGCGCCCTGCGCGCATGACGAGCAGGTTGTCGGCAAGCTCCAGCATCTGGGGAAGGTTGTGACCGACCATGACGACGGTCTCGCCACGATCGGCCATGTCGCGCACAATCCCAAGCACGGCCGCGGTTTCGCGTGGTCCGAGGGCGGCAGTCGGCTCGTCGAGCAGGACGACCCGAGCGCCAAAGCGCATCGCCCGCGCCAAGGCGACCGCCTGGCGCTGTCCGCCGCTCAGCTGACGCACGCCCGTTCGGGAGGAGGGCATGGCGATGCGCACCTTGGTGAGCGCCTCGTCGGCGACCTGACGCATCTTGCGCCGATCGATCAGGCGCAGGCCGGCGATTCGGTGGGTGATCTCACGACCGAGAAAGATATTGTGGGCAATCGACATTGTCTCGACAAGTGCAAGGTCCTGATAGAGCGACTCAATCCCTACACGGCGCGAGGCACGGGCCGAGTCGAGCAATACGGGCTCGCCGTCGATCAGCACCGCGCCCTCATCTGGCACCTCAACACCGCTGAAGATCTTGAGCAGCGTCGACTTTCCGGCGCCGTTGTCGCCGATGATCCCGGTCAAACCCGGGCGGAACTCGACCGACACGTCGTTGAGCGCGGCAACATGCCCGTAGCGCTTTGACAAATGCGCAGCCGCGAGGCGAGCGACGACCACCGACGGCTCGCCAGCGAACCCGCTCACGGCCGTACCGCCATCGCTGCACCCGAGCGCGCGGCTCTCCGCCTCGCCGCTCGAACCGCGCGCCAGCGGGCCCGATGTCCGCCCACGTCCTGGAGCAGGACCGCAACAAGCAGCAACCCGCCGGTCGCCACTTCCTGCCAGAACGACGGCACACCAATCAAGAGCAAACCATTGTCCAGCGTCGACAAGACAAGCACACCCAAGACCGCGCCAAGCACGGTCCCGGTTCCGCCGGTCAGCCCGGTGCCGCCGAGCAGCACTGCGGTGATCGCCGTCAGCTCAAGGCCGACACTGCCCTCGGTGGGCTGTGCCGTGCCCGTCTGGCCAACCAGCATGACCCCTGCGACCGCTGCGCACAGGCCGCTCACCACGAAGACGCCGAGAAGGTAGCGCTGGACGCGAATACCGGCGAGCCGCGACGCGGTCGGGCCACCCCCGACCGCATAGACGCGGTGCCCGGCCAGCGTGGACCGCATCGCGAACATCGCAATCGCGACGACGACCACGAGGATGAAGACGAGATACGGGACAGAGGCCGCCGACCCCGTCCCGAGGGTCGCCAGGAAGCTGCTCACGACACCGACTTGATTGCCGTTCGTGACCAGCAAGGCTGCGCCGAGGAAGGCCGAATATGTGGCGAGCGTCGCGATGACGGCGTTGACGCGAAGGTACGCCACCGCAAGACCATTGATTGCCCCCGCGAGAGCGCCAACAAGGAGGCCCACGACGATCGCGAGGGGGAGATCGTTCCGCTGATGGAGCATGACCTCGGCGACGGCCGCGGTCACGAGCCCCGCGTTGGATCCAACCGAGATATCGAGCGCACCAGCGATCATCACGATGACCTCGCCGACGGCAACGACGCCGAGAATCGCACCTGAGTCAAAGATGGCGACGATATTCGTTCCGAGGAACTCCTTGCCAGAACTCGCCACGCCAAAGATCGCCATGAGCAGTCCGAGCGCGACGACCAGCGCGATATCGATCAGGACGTCACGAGACAGGGTGCCGGTGAGCCGTCTGCGGGAATCAAGCGCCGACGCCTGAGGGTCCGGGGCGACGATATCACCGTTGTGCTTTCCTGCTTCAGCAAGCGTTGACATCAATGCGTTCTCCTCCGGCGCAGCATTGCCTGGCAAGACGACCGCCGTCGCCCGGATCGATCATCAGGACGACGGCGGTCGACGGACTCCTCGAAGACCGGTCAGCAGGCCTTGTCGACCTTGTGGAGGGTTGCCCTCGTCATGCGGATCGGGGAGACGTAGGTATTGCGAGGAAAGGCCGCGTGGTGCACCACGTTGTTGTACAGCTCCTTCACCGCAGTCGCCCCGATGGCGTTCGGGTAGATGTAGTTGGTCCCACGGAAGCCGACGTTCGGTGCGCCCTTGGCCCAGATCTGGCAAGCGAGATCGCCACCGAGTCCGACCGCGTCGATGTTCTGCGGCTTAACACCCGCCGCCACAAGCGCCTTGGCCGCACCGAAGGCGACGTCGTCGTTGCCGCCCGTCACTAGCCAGTGCTGAGCCTGGGGGTGGGCCGTCTTGACCGGGCCGGTGTTCGTGTATGCCTGCTCGGTGGTGTTGTCGGTCGTCGGCACGTCGATGATGTGACTCTTTGGAAAGCCCGCGGCGATCGCTGCCTTCTGTTCGGCCGTCGTGCGCTGGACGATCGTGGGCAGCGCCGGATTCGTAATGAGCAACATGTAGCTGTTGCTGCTCTTCCACTTCAGCGCTTTGTAGAAGTTCATCATCAACTTGCCGGAGTTGGCGCCGAACTGTGCGGCGTCAATGCCCACGAAAGGCACCTGCTTGTTGTTGCTGCCGGCAAAGCCGTTGTCCGACGCCATGATCGGCACGTGCGCTGCGTTCGCGAGGCTCACCATGCGCGGCCCCAACGACGCTGCTGGCGCCACGACGATGAAGCCGTTGACATGATCCGCGATCCCAGTCTGGATGTCGCTGATCGTCGTCGAGGAGCTGCTCGACTCGTTCTCAACCTTGACGGTGGCGCCGAGCTTGGATGCCTCGGCCTTGGCGCCGTCGCCCTCGAGAACGAAGTAGGACTGCGATCCATCCGTCTGCAGATAGACGAAGGTCGGGTGCTTCACCGCAGTCGCAGCGCCCGAGCTCGCTGTCGGCGAGACAGACCAGGCGAGCGCTCCGAGTGCGCCGGCGCTCGCCCCCAGGCGAAGTGCTCGACGCAGCAGCGTGCGGCTGCGTCCAGAGTTGGCGTGCATGGCTTCCCCTCCTTGTCGTGGCCGCATCGCTCATCTGCGGCCGAAACGGGTGTGCACCCGCATCGCGCGCGAGCCAGCGGCGCCGAGTCTCGCCGGAGCATGGGCACCACGCCCGTTGGCGCATCACCACGCGACCGAGCCCCCCACCCCCGTGCCACCGACGCTCGTCCGTCGAGGGCGGTAATCAGATTAACGGTCTAGTAAGACGTCTGCAAGCGCGCCCGATGGAGCTGGCCTGCTGCTCTTTGGAGGCGAGGAGATCAACGCAAGGAGAGCGAGGGCGGCCTAGTACGATTAGCGTCTCATGACGCAGGGCAGGTCATCTCCCCATGAAGCCAACGCGGCCGCTCGCGTGGCACCTGGCGCGCCGCGGCGAGGCTTTCGGGGTCGTGGCTCACATGCTGCCGCAGTCAACGCACTGGGCCAGCGCATCGTGAGCGGGGGGCTCGCAGCCGGCCAGCTCATCGATCTCCCCCGGCTCGAGCACGAGCTGCGCTTCGGCAGGACAGCCCTCCGCGAGGCGCTGAAGGTACTCGCCTCCAAGGGGCTCGTCGATGCGCTCCAGGGGACCGGGACGTTCGTGACCGAGCGGTCGGCGTGGAATCTGCTCGACCCTGACCTGTTGCGCTGGCACTACGAAACCCAACCCAAACAGCGCTTTCTCGACTCGCTCGCGGAGTTCCGTCTCGCCGTCGAACCAACGGCCGCCGGCTACGCCGCCGAGCGCAGAAGCGATGCCGACCTTGGCCGAATGGAGGTCGCGCTCGCAGCGATGGAACAGTCGATCAGTGATGCAGAGTCGTTCACCGAGGCCGATCGGAGCTTTCACGCCGCCATGCTTGACGCCTCTGGCAACGAGTTCTTCTCTCAGCTGGAACCCATCATCGAGGCGGCGCTGTTCACCCGCATCCATTCCGTACGGTCGACCGAACGCTGGAGGCGCGAGGCGCTGTCGGGGCACCGCCTGGTGCTGGATGCAATCCGCGCCGGCGACAGTGAGCTCGCCACCGCGGCAACCCGAAGCCTTCTCGCTCTCGCGCGCAAGCAGGAGCCCGCGACGGGAACGACTCGCCCCCATGGAGATGGCGCCAGCAGCACCTGAGCTTCGAGCGCGCCGATCGTCCGTCATGGCGGCGAACCGAGCACTGCGACGATCCCGCGAGCGGTGCTGCGATGCGACAAGAGGGGGCGGGCTCGCGCCCGCCCCCTCTCTCTTCGGTCGCCGGGACCTGCCCGGCCACTGCGATGTCGCCTGCTACATCATCCCCATGCCGCCACCGGGAGGCGCCGGGGCCTCGGTCTTCTTCTCGGGCTTGTCGGCGACGAGGGCCTCGGTGGTCAGCAGCAGCCCGGCGATCGACGCCGCGTTCTGCAGCGCCGAGCGGGTCACCTTGGCGGGGTCGATGACGCCTTCCTTGACGAGGTCGACGAGCTCGCCCGTCGCCGCGTTGAGGCCGACGTTGCCCTCGGCGGCCTCGACGTTGCGCACCTGGACCGCGCCCTCCATGCCGGCGTTGAGGGCGATCCACTTGAGGGGCTCCTCGACGGCGCGGGAAACGATGAGGGCACCGGTGGCCTCGTCGCCCACCAGCTTGGACGCGGCATCCTGGATCGCCGGACGGGTCCGCAGCAAGGCGGTGCCGCCACCGGCGACGATGCCTTCCTCGATGGCGGCCCGGGTCGCCGACAACGCGTCCTCGATGCGGTGCTTCTTCTCTTTCAGCTCCACCTCGGTGGCCGCCCCGACGCGCACGACGGCGACGCCACCGGCGAGCTTGGCCAGCCGCTCCTGGAGCTTCTCGCGGTCCCAGTCCGAGTCGGTCTCCTCGATCTCGCGGCGGATCTGGGCGATGCGGCCCTTCACCTCGTCCCCGGACCCCGCGCCCTCGATGATCGTCGTGTCGTCCTTGGTCACCACGACCCGGCGCGCCCGGCCGAGCAGGTCCAAGGTGGCCCCGTCGAGCTTCAGGCCGACCTCCTCGGAGATCACCTGGGCGCCGGTCAGCACGGCGATATCGCCGAGCATCGCCTTGCGGCGCTCGCCGAAGCCGGGCGCCTTGACGGCGACCGAGTTGAAGGTGCCCCGGATCTTGTTGACGACGAGGGTGGCGAGCGCCTCGCCCTCGATGTCCTCGGCGATCACGAGCAGCGGCTTGCCCGTCTGCATGACCTTCTCAAGCACGGGCACAAGGTCGTGCACGGCCGCGATCTTCTGGTTCGTGATCAGCAGGTAGGGGTCGTCGAGGACGGCCTCTTGGCGCTCCTGGTCGCTCACGAAGTAGGGCGACAAGAAGCCCTTGTCGAACTGCATGCCCTCGGTGAAGTCGAGCTCAAGGCCGAAGGTGTTCGACTCCTCGACGGTGACGGTGCCGTCCTTGCCGACCTTGTCGATCGCCTCGGCGAGGACCTCGCCGATCGAGGCGTCGGCCGCCGAAATGGCGGCGACCTGCGCGATCTCGTGGCGCCCCTCGACCTCGCGGGCCTGGGTCTGCAGCGAGGTCACCGCGGCGGCCACGGCCTTGTCGATGCCGCGCTTCAGCGACAGCGGGCTGGCGCCGGCCGCGACGTTGCGCAGGCCCTCGCGCACGAGCGCCTGGGCGAGCACCGTCGCCGTCGTCGTGCCATCACCGGCGACGTCGTTGGTCTTGGTCGCCACCTCGCGCACCAGCTGGGCGCCCATGTTCTCGAAGGGGTCCTCGAGCTCGATCTCCTTGGCGATGGTGACGCCGTCGTTGGTGATCGTGGGGGCGCCGAACTTCTTGTCGAGGACGACGTTGCGGCCGCGGGGGCCGAGCGTCACCTTCACGGTGTCGGCGAGCTTGTTCACGCCCGCCTCGAGGCCGCGCCGGGCGGTCTCGTCGAAACGGAGCATCTTGGGCATCAGGCACCCACCTTGGCGAGCACGTCGCGGCTCGTGAGGATCAAGAGGTCCTCGCCGTCGATGGTGATCTCGGTGCCGCCGTATTTGGAGTAGACGACCTTGTCGCCGACCTTGACGTCGAGCGGGATCAGCTCGCCGGTGTTCTCGGCGCGCCGTCCCGGGCCGACAGCGAGGACCTCGCCCTGCTGCGGCTTCTCCTTGGCGGTGTCGGGGATGACGAGACCCGACGCCGTCGTCTCCTCTGCTTCGCTCGGGCGAACGACGATGCGGTCGTCCAGCGGCTGCAGCTTCATCTCCGGTTGCCTCCTCTTGGTCAACCCCGTACGACGCACCCTTGCGCCCGGGGGGTTTGGCACTCAGACCTAACGAGTGCCAACGATACCGGGAGCGCCCGCGCCGAGCAACCGGGCGCGGCGCGTCAGGCGGCGGGGAAGGCCAAGGAGGGCTCGGCGCCCGAGTCGAGCGGGCTCGCGCCCGAGCGCTCGAGGCGGGCGAACGCGCACGCCGCAATCATCGCCGCGTTGTCGGTGCACATCGCTCGGGAGGGGAGGTAGCTGGACAACCCGGCGGCCGCCGCCGCCTCCTCGAGGCGCGCCCGCAACGGGCCGTTCGCGCCGACCCCGCCCGCCAGGCAGATCGACCGGGCGCCCACGGCGCGCGCCGCGGCGAGCGCCTTGTGGACCAAGACGTCGATCACCGCCGCCTGGAACGAGGCAGCCACGTCCTCGGTGGACAGCTCCGGCCGGGCGCGCACCGTCGTCACGACCGCCGTCTTCAGCCCCGAGAAGGAGCACGAGAAGCCCTCGTCGAGCATCGGGCGCGGGAAGGCGACCGCCGTGGGGTCACCCTGGCGCGCCGCCGCCTCGATCGCCGGGCCGCCGGGGTAGCCGAGACCGAGGTAGCGGGCGACCTTGTCGAAGGCCTCCCCCGCCGCGTCGTCGACCGTGCCGCCCAACAGCGCGTAGCGGCCCGGCGCGTCGAGTCGCACGAGCAGCGTGTGGCCGCCCGAGACGAGCAGCACGATCGCCGGGTGCTCGAGGTCGGGTGCCTCGAGGAGCGAGGCGAACAGGTGCCCCTCGAGGTGGTTGACCGCCACGTAGGGCACGTTCCAGGCGAGCGCCAGCGCCTTGGCCGCAGAGACCCCGACGAGGAGCGAGCCGATCAGCCCCGGCCCGCTCGTGGCGGCCACCGCCGCCAGGCTCGGCCCGTCGGCCCGGCTGAGCCCGGCCGATGCGAGCGCCTCGTCGACCACCGGCAAGAGGCGCTCGAGATGGGCGCGCCCGGCGATCTCGGGGACGACGCCGCCGAAGCGGGCGTGCAGGTCGACCTGGCTCGAGACGACCGAGGAGCGCACGTGGCGGCCGTCGGCAACGACGGCGGCCGCCGTCTCGTCGCACGAGCTCTCGATCGCCAGCACGAGCTCAGCCACCGCTCGCCCCGCTCGGCGGTCGAAGGGCGCGGGCCAACAGCGCGTCGATGCGCTCGCGGTAGGCGTCGGTGTGGACGTCGTGGGCCCACATCACCAGGCCGTCCTCGTTGACCTCGGCGTAGTAGTTCTTGCGCACCCCGGCCGGGGCGAAGCCAAAGGCGCGATAGAGCGACTGGGCGCCGAGGTTCGACATCCGCACCTCCAAGGTCAGCGCCTCGGCGCCCCGCGCGCGGGCCTCGGTGGCGACGCGGTGCAACAGGCGCGTGGCGACGCCGCGGCGCTGCCAGGCGGGCGCCACTCCGACCGTGGTGATGTGGCCCTCGCCGGCGACGATCATCGAGCCGACGTAGCCGATCACCCCGCCTTCGGCGAGGGCGACAAAGTAGGCGCGCGTCTCGGGCTGGGCGAGCTCGCTCAGATACAGCCCCGTGGACCACGGGCGGGGGAAGATCCCCTGCTCGATGGCGACCACGGCGCGCACGTGGCGCCGGCGCATCGGCACGATCTCGATGACCGCCTCGGGCCGCGGGCGCGGCACGGTCGGCTCGCCGCGCAGGTGGGGGAAGCGGACGGCCACTACGCCTGCACCGCCCGGCGCGCCTCGTCGTGACGGGTCGTCCAGTTGATCCTCACGTCCGCCTCGCGCAGATACGCCGGCTCGAGCGCGAAGGGGTCGCCCCCCTCGCCGCGCTCGGCCGCCGCGAAGCCCACTCGGGCGAGCACGTCCACGGGGGGCGCGGCGAGCTCGTCCCCGGCGATCTCGGGGGCGGCGCACCCGGCAGCGACGAGGCGCTCGACGAGCTCGGCGCCGTGGCGGATCGCTCCGTCCCCGACCAGCACGAGCGGCGCCGCCATCGCCGCCAGCGCCACCGCGAGCGCCTCGGGGCTGCCCCGCTCGAGGCCGGTCCCGGCCGACCACGCCACCTCGCCACGGCGCAGGTCCACGACCGCCACCACGCCGCCCGGCCGCTCGCCCGCGGCCGCTCGCAGCACGGCCGTGCTGTTCAGGCCATACAGCGGCAGGCCAAGGCCGAAGGCGATCGCCTTGGCGGCGGCGATGCCCACGCGCAGCCCGGTGAACAGGCCGGGCCCACGGTCGACCGCCAGCGCGCCGAGCGCTTCCGGCCGCAGCCCGGCGACGTCGAGCACCTCGGCGATCAACGGGTGCAGCCGCTCGGCGTGCTGACGGCCCGGGCGCTCCGAGGCCGTGGCGAGCAGGCCGTCCTCACCCCACAGCGCTGCGCCGACCTCCACGGTCGCCGATTCGATGGCGAGCAGGACCAGGCCGGCGCGCCCGGCGCGAGCCAGGGTCATCGCCCCACCCTGGCAAGGCGCGGGGCGAGCGCCGCCAGGCGTTCGCGAAAACGGCCGCTCGGATCGCAGAGCTCGACGCGGCGCGCCGAGCCGCAGAGCTCGCCCGGGTCGCTGATCGTCACGACCAGCGCCTCGGCGCCGAGGAGGGGCGCCGCCGCCTCGCCCCACTCGACGACGACGATCCCCCCTTCATCGAGCACCTCCTCGAGGGCGAGGTCGACCACCTCGTTCAGGTCCTCGAGGCGCCAGCAGTCGACGTGGGCGACGACGGGGGTGCTCGCGTAGGTGCGGAGCAAGGTGAAGGTCGGGCTCGTCACCTCCTCACTCGAGCCGAGCGCCGCGACGAGGCCCTTGGTGAAGGTCGTCTTCCCGGCCCCAAGTCCCCCCGACAGCAGCACCACCTCGCCGGGCTCGAGCAGCCGGCCCACCAGCGCGCCGAGCGCGCGGGTGCTCGCCGCCGACGGGCTGAGCAGCACCAACCGCCCGACCTCGACGGACGACTCGAGCTGCAAGGTGTCGTTCATCGGCGCGCGGCGCCGTCGCCGAGCGCCTGCTTGGCGCGCACGAGGTCGGCCCGCATCGCAGTGAGCACCGCCCCGCCGCCGCGCAGCGCCGCCGAGGGATGGAAGGTCGGCACCACGACGCGGCCGTCGGCCTCGTGCACGGCTCCGCGCAGCTTGGTGATGCCCTCGTTGGTCCGAAGGACCACGCGCGTGGCGAAGTTGCCGAGGGTGACGATCACCTTGGGAGCGATCAGCTCGAGCTGCTGGGCGAGGTAGGGGCTGCAGGCCGCGACCTCGTCGGGAAGCGGGTCCCGGTTGTTCGGCGGGCGGCACTTGGTGACGTTGCAGATGTAGACGGCGTCGCGGGTGATGCCGAGCTCCTCGCCGATCAGGCGGTCGAGGAGCTGGCCAGATCGCCCGACGAAGGGCACGCCCTGGCGGTCCTCCTCGGCGCCGGGGCCCTCGCCGATAAAGACGAGGTCGGCACACGGGTCGCCCATGCCGAAGACCGTCTGGGTGCGCCCCTCTGCCAGACGGCAGCGGGTGCAGCCCCGCACGGTCGCGGCGAGCTCGTCGAGCGTGGGCACCGGGCGATGGTACCGCCGCACACCGCGCCCCCACCGGGACCAGCCGGGACACCGCCGCCCGGCGCTCGGCGAGCACCCGGGGAGGGTCGTCACGGGCAAATCTCGAGAGCAAATGCTCGAAGCATCAATTTTCGACATGATCTTTTCGACAGATCTATGTCGACAACTGTCTCTCGAGAGAGTACAATCGAGGATATGGACACCCCGCCCGGTGAGCGTCCCCCGCCGCCGCCCCTCCCCCACATCACCGACCCCCGGGCGATGCGGGCCCTCAGCCACCCGGTCCGCCTCGCCCTCCTCGAGGCGCTCGGCATCTACGGCCCAATGACGGCCACCGAGGTCGGCGAGCGCATCGGTGAGTCCCCCACGACCTGCTCGTTCCACCTCCGCCAGCTCGCCCAGTACGGCTTTGTCGAAGAGGCAGGTGGCGGCAAGGGCCGCGCCCGGCCCTGGAGGACGAGTGCCCGGGGGATGAGCTTTTCCAACGAGGACGCCGACCCCAACACCGCCGTCGCCGCGCAGGCCCTCGCCCGGCTGATGAGCGAGCGCCACCTCGCCCGCTACCAGCACTGGACCGAGACGCGGGCGGCCTATCCGCCGGCGTGGCGGGAGGCCGCGACCCACAGCGAGTTCGTGATGTTCCTGACCCCAGACGAGCTCGGCGGCCTAGTCGACGAGCTCGTGGAACTCCTGCGCGACCGCTACGCCGAGCGCCGGGACGACCCTGAGTCCCGCCCGGCCGAGGCGCTTCCCGTCGAGCTGTTGGTCTTCGGCTACCCGATCGCCCCACCGCCCCCAAAGGAGGCGTGATGCACCCCGAGCGCACTATCGCCATGGCCCGCCAGCACCAGGCCGAGCTCGCCGCCGAGGCGGCGACCGCCCAGGCGGCTCGCGTCCTGCCGCAACGAGCCGGCCTCTCCCGCCACCTGCGGCGCCGCGCCGGCCTCGCCCTCATCGAGCTCGGCGTGCACCTCGCCGGCCCGGCCGGCGCCAAGGCGCCGGTGCCGGCCGCTTAGCCCCGAGCTCGGGCGCCGGGCCAGCCGGTGTCGACGACCCGGCGCGGCACCCGGGGGCCGATCGCGCAGAGCACCTCGTAGCTGATCGTGCCGAGGCGCTGCGCCCACTCGTCGGCGCTGATCGCCTCGGCGCCCTGGCGGCCGATCAGCACCGCCTCGTCGCCGACGGCCACCTTGCCCTCACCGGCCGGCCCACAGTCGATCATCAGCTGGTCCATCGTGACCGTGCCAGCGATCGGCCGGCGGCGGCCGCCGATCAGCACCTCGCCCCCCGCCGCGGCGAGGCGGCGCGGCACCCCGTCGTGGTAGCCCAGCGGGACCACCGCGATGCGCGAGCGGCGCTCGAGGCGGTAGCGCAGGCCGTAGCTGACGGCCTCGCCCGCCTCGAGCTCGCGCACGAGCTGCACCTTGGCCTTCCACGACAGCGCCGGGCTGAGCGCGACGGGCCGGTGGTGTGGGGTGGGGTGGTAGCCGTAGGTAGCGATCCCACAGCGCACGAGGTCGAGGCGGCTGCGGGGATGCAAGAGCGCGCCAGCGGAGTTGGCAGCGTGCAGGAGCGGTGGGCGCAGCCCGTGAGCGCCGAGCACCGCCGCCACCTCCTCCAGCCGCGCGAGCTGCCGCGCGGTGAAGGGGTGGTCCGGCTCGTCGGCCACGGCGAAGTGGGTCCACAGCGCGCCGAAGCGCAGCGATGGCGCGGCGGCGATCGCCGCTGCGAGGGCGGGGGCCTCGGCGGGCGCGCAGCCCACCCGGTGCATCCCGGTGTCCACCTTGAGCTGCACCTCGGCGGTCACCCCGAGCGACGCCGCGGCGCGCGCGGCGCGGGCGATCGCCTTGGCGCGATAGCAGCTGAGCGTGAGGTCGCGGGCGACGGCCTCGTCGATGCCCTCGGGTGTCGGCTCGCTCAGCAACAGGATCGGCGCGTCGATGCCTGCCTCGCGCAGCGCCACCCCCTCTTCGACGAGGGCGACCGCCAGCCAGCTCGCCCCGCCCTCGAGGGCGGCGCGGGCGACGGCGGTCGCGCCGTGGGCGTAGGCGTCCGCCTTGACCACGGCGCACACCCCGGCCGGGGCGACGAGCGCCGACAGCGCCGCCACGTTGGCGCGGATCGCGCCGAGGTCGACCTCGACCCAGGCCGGCCGGAAGACCTCAGTCACCGGCGAGGGACGGGTGCAGCGGGTGCGAGCGCCGCGTCGCGGCCGGCATCGCCGTCGAGAGCAGGTCGGCGACGAGCTCGGGCAAGTCGTTCGCGAGCAGCCCCTCGTCACGGCCGAGCGCCGCGGCCCGCCCGTGCACGTGCGCGGCGAGCGCAGCCGCCTCGAGCGCTGGCAGGCCGCGGGCCAAAAAGGCGCCGATCACGCCCGACAGCACGTCGCCCGTGCCCGCCGTGGCGAGCCGTGGCGAGCCGGTGGCGGCGATCAGCACCCGGCCGTCGGGATCGGCGACCACGGTGGTGGCTCCCTTCAACAAGACCACGGCGCCGGCGCGCCGGGCGAGGTCGCGCACGTCGGCGATGCGGTCCTCGCCGGGCGGCGAGCCGGCGAGGCGCGCGAACTCCCCGGCGTGGGGGGTGAGCACGACCGGGGCCCGCCGCCGGGCGAGCGGGCCGTCGCCCGATCGGATCTCGCCGAGCGCGTTCAGGCCGTCGGCGTCGAGCACCATGGGCACCTCGGCGGCGGCGACGAGCTCGCGCACCGACGTCGCGGCGTCCGGGCCGAGCCCGGGGCCGCACACGAGCGCCTTGCAGCGCCCGATCTCACCGAGCACCGCCTCGGCCCAGCCCGTCGCCGGCAGCGGGCGCGCCACGGCCTCGAGGAAGGGCACCGAGCCCGGCTCAGCCCCCGGCGAGCCGAGGCGGACCATGCCGGCCCCCGCACGCCCGGCGGCACGGGCGCACATCGCCGCCGCGCCAGTCATCCCCGGCGAGCCCGCCACCACGTAGCACGCGCTCTGCCACTTGTGGGCTTCGCGGGGACGGTACGGCAGGCGGTGGGCGACGTCCGCGTCCTCGACCTCAAAGGTGCGGGCCGAGCTCGCGTCGAGCCCGATCGGATCGAGGTGGACGAGGCCGGCGTGCGCCCGCCCCGGCTCGAGCAGCAGTCCCGGCTTCAGCGCGCCGAAGGTGACGGTCTCCTCGGCGACCACGGCACCCTCCCCAGCGGCGCCGGTGTCGGCGCGCACCCCCGAGGGCACGTCGACGGCGAGCACGACCGCGCCCGTTCGGGGCGCGCGGTACGCGCCGCGAAATCCGGTGCCGTAGGCGGCGTCGATGACGAGATCGCACTCGGGGAGCCGCTCGGGCGCGTCGCTCGCCGCCAGGACCTGGGCGCGGACCCCGCGTCGGGCGAGCAGCGCGGCCGCCACCTTGCCGTCGTCGCCGTTGTGGCCACGGCCGGCCACCACGACGACGCGCCGGCCGTAGGTGCCGCCAAGGCGCGCCATCGCGGCCGAGAAGACCGCCTGGCCGGCGCGGCGGATCAGCGCCTCGATGCCGATCTCGGCCTGGGCGCGGGCGTCCACCTCGGCTATCTCGGCCGCCGTGAGCACGGGCCTCATCGCGCCACCACCACCGCCGCCGCCATCTGGGCGGTGTGGCTGAGCGAGACGTCGAGGCGGACGATGCCGAGCAAGGCGACGAGGCGCTCGGCGCGCCCGCTGAGCTCGAGTCGGGGCGCGCCCGAGTCCAGGCGCTGCACGCAGACCTCGGCGAGGTCGAAGGCCCCGAGCCCGACGCCGAGCGCCTTCATCACCGCCTCCTTGGCGGCAAAGCGCGCCGCCAACGAGGGCACCGGGTCGGCCCGCCGCGCCGCGGCGGCGCGCTCGTGCTCGCAAAAGAGCCGCTCGGCGATGCGTGGCCGGCGGTCCAGCACGCCGCGGAAGCGCTCGATCTCGACGAGGTCGAGGCCGACCCCGCCGCCCATCCCGCTCACTCGACCGTGACGACCTTGGCGAGGTTGCGCGGGCGGTCGACGTCGTTGCCCCGCGCCTGGGCGATCTCGTACGCGAAGCGCTGTAGCGGTACGACGCCGACGATCGGCCGCGCCAGCGCGCCGGTGCTCGGCACCCGCAGCACGGCGTCCACGGCCGCCTCGGTCTCCTGGTCGCCCTCCTCGCACACGGCCACGACGGTGGCGCCGCGGGCCCGCATCTCCTCGACGTTCGCCATCACCTTCTCCCACAGGGCGTCGCGCGGGGCGATGACGACGACCACGGCGCCCGGTTCGATCAGTGAGATGGGCCCGTGCTTCATCTCCCCTGCCGGATAGGCCTCGGCACGCACGTAGGCGAGCTCTTTCAGCTTGAGCGCCCCCTCGGCGGCGACGGTGAAGCCGCTGCGCCGGCCGAGGAAATAGAAGTCGTTCACGCCGGCGTAGCGCCGCGCCACCGCGGCGTGCTCCTCCGAGCGGGTAAGCGCCGCCTCGACAAGGCCCGGCAGGGCGGTCAGCTCGGCAGCGGCGGCGGCCAGCCGCTCGCCGGACAGCTCGCCGCGGTGATGGGCGAGGTGTAGGGCAAAGACCGCCAAAAGGGCGTGCTGGGCGAGGTGGCACTTGGTCGAGGCGACCCCGATCTCCGGGCCGGCATGGGTGTAGATGACACCGTCCGCCTCGCGGGCCATGACCGAGTCAACGACGTTGGAGACGGCGATTGCCTTGGCGCCCCGACGGCGCGCCTCGCGCAGCGCGTGCAGGGTGTCGATCGTCTCGCCGGACTGGCTGACGGCGACGACGAGGGTGTCGGCGCCGAGCACCGCCTCGCGGTAGCGGAACTCGCTCGCGATGTCGACCTCGGCGGGCACCTTGGCGAGGCGCTCGATGGCGTCGCGCCCCGACAAGCAGGCGTGGTAGCTCGAGCCGCAGGCGACCAGGACCACGCGGCGGAACGCCGCGAGCTCGGGGCCCGACAGCGCGAGCTCCTCGAGCTCGGGGACGCCGGCCGGGCTGAAGCGGCCGAGCAGGGTCTGGGTGAGGGCGACGGGCTGCTCGGCGATCTCTTTCGACATGAAGTCGGGGTAGCCGGACTTCTGGGCCGCCTCCACACTCCAGGCGACCTCGAGGCGCCGCGCCGTCGCGGGGGCGCCCGAGGCGTCGATCACCACCACGGCGTCGGGCGAGAGCTCGACGATCTGGTCGTCGCCGAGCTGGTAGAGGTCCCGGGTGGTCGGCAAGGCGGCGGCGATGTCGGAGGAGACGATCGCGCCCGAGTCGGTGCGGCCGAAGATCAAGGGCGAGGTCCGCCGGGCGGCGACGATGGTGTGGGGCTCGGCGGCGTCAACGAGCGCGACCGCAAAGTCGCCGGTCACCGAGCCGAGACAGGACGCCACCGCCTCACGCAGGCACGCGCCGGCACGCACCTTGGCCTCGACGAGGTGCACGAAGGTCTCGGTGTCGGTCGCCGACGAGAACGCGTGCCCGGCGGCGCTCAGCTCGAGGGCGAGCTCGCGGTGGTTCTCGATGATGCCGTTGTGCACGAGGCCGATCCGGCCGCTGCAGTCGAGGTGCGGGTGGGCGTTCTCCTCGTTCGGCGCGCCATGCGTCGCCCAGCGGGTGTGGCCGAGGGTCGCGCCGGGATGTGCCGGCGCCCCGTGCAGCTGGGTCTCGAGCTTCTCGATCGAGCGTCCGCGCTCGGCGGCCCGGCAGCGCCACAGCTCGTGGGTCTCGACGTCCGCGGTGACGATGCCGGCCGAGTCATAGCCGCGGTACTCGAGCGCGCGCAGGCCGGCAGCCACGAGCGCCAGCGGGTCAGCAAGGCCGGTGACACCGAAGATGCCGCACATGGCACCACGCTAAGCCCATTCAGGCGTTCGCGTGGCCGAAACGGTCGAACGCGGCAGCGCCGCGCTCAGCCGTTGAGCTCCCGCTCGACGACCGCGATCAGCCGCTCGACGTAGCCCTGGGCCCGCTCGATCGTCTCGGCCTCGACCATGACCCGCACCGCCGGCTCGGTGCCGCTCGCCCGGAGCAGCACCCGGCCCTCCTCGCCGAGCTCGGCCTCGACGAGGCCGACCTCCTCCCAGACCGCCGCGGCCTCGGCCAGACGGCGCGGCTCGGCGACGGGCACGGCGCGCAGCTCCTGGGGCATCCGGGACATGGCCGTTGCCGCCAGCTCGCTGAAGGGGCGGCGCTTGCGGACGGCGAGCTCGATCAGCTTGAGGGCAGTCAAGATGCCGTCGCCCGTCGTCGCCTCGCGCCGGAAGATGAGGTGCCCGGACTGCTCGCCACCGAGCACGAGGCCGTGGGCGTCGAGGGCATCGGCGACGTGGCGATCGCCGACGGGGGTCTGCACGACCCCGATGCCCTTGTCCTGCAGCGCCCGGTGCAGACCGAGGTTCGACAGTACGGTGACCGCGATCGCGCCGCCCGCCAGCTCGCCGCGCTCGTGCAGGTCGACGGCGAAGAGCGCGAGCAACCGGTCGCCGTCGACGACCTCGCCGCGCTCGTCGAGGGCGATCAGCCGGTCGGCGTCCCCGTCGAAGGCGAGGCCGAGATCCGCGCCCGCGGCACGCACCTGCGGCCCGAGCCCGGCGGCATGGGTCGAGCCGCACCCGGCGTTGATGTTCGTGCCATCGGGCTCGGCGGCGAGCACGACGGCGTCGATGCCCAGGCGGGCGAGCACGCCGGGGGCGACGCGCGCCGCGGCCCCGTTGGCGCAGTCGCAGACCACCCGCAGGCTGGCGCCGGCGAGGTCGACCGAGCCGACGAGGTGGTCGGCGTAGCCCTCGATGGCACCGGGGTCGGCGACGAGGTCGCCGACGCGCTCGGCGGCGGCCGGGGGGAGCTGGCCGCCCGAGCCGGGCGGCAGGAACAAGAGCCGGTCGAGCTCGGCCTCGACGGCTTGCTCGACGGCGTCCGGCAGCTTGGTGCCGCCCTCGGACAACAGCTTGATGCCGTTGTCGTGGAAGGGGTTGTGCGACGCCGAGATCATCGCCGCAGGAAGACGGCGGTCGGCGGCAAGCCAGGCGAGCCCAGGGGTGGGGATCACCCCGACGTCGATCACCTCGACGCCCTCGCTCGTCAAGCCGGCGACGAGCGCCGCCGCGAGCATCGGCCCCGAGCGGCGGGTGTCGCGGCCCAGCAGGAAGCGCTCGCCGCCGAGGTGGCGCGCCGCCGCCCGGCCAAGGGCGAGGGCGAGCTCGGGGGTGAGCTCGCTGTTGGCGACGCCGCGCAGCCCGTCGGTCCCGAACTGCAGCGAGCCGAGCCGCAGCGAGCCGATGCGCGACGGCACGGGTGCGCTCAGCGCTTGGAGTACTGGGGCGCCTTGCGGGCCTTCTTCAGGCCGTACTTCTTCGATTCCTTCTCGCGCGCGTCGCGGGTGAGCAGCCCCGCCCGCTTCAAACCGGTGCGCAGCTCGGGGTCGACCTCGACCAGGCCACGGGCGATGCCGAGGCGCAGCGCGCCGGCCTGGCCGGAGACCCCGCCGCCATCGATCGTGGCGTCCACGTCGTAGGACTCCTGGCGCCCCGCGACGCGCAGCGGCTCGGTGGCGTGCATCCGGTGACCCGCCGAGGGGAAGTACTGCTCGATGGGGCGCCGGTTGATCGAGACCGCGCCGGAGCCCGGACGGAGGCGAACGCGGGCGACCGCCGCCTTGCGGCGGCCGGTGGACTGCACGAGCGGCTTGGGCATGGCGCTGACTCTCTATCTTCTGACTAGGAAGCGCGCCGGGCGCCGGCGACTTCGAGGGGGCGGGGCGATTGGGCGGCGTGGGGGTGCTCAGGGCCGGCGTACACCTTCAGCTTGTGGAGCATCTGGCGTCCGAGGGGGCCCTTTGGCAGCATGCCTCGCACGGCCCGGCGCACGAGCTCGTCGGGCTTGCGCTCGAGCAGCTCGGCGTAGCTGGTCGCCCGCAGGCTGCCCGGATAGCCGCTGTGGCGGTAGGCCATCTTGGCCTCCGCCTTGTTGGCGGTGAGGACGAGCTTGGCGGCATTGACCACGATCACGTGGTCGCCGGTGTCGAGGTGGGGGGCGAAGGTCGCCTTGTGCTTGCCGCGCAGCACGCTCGCCACGGTGGTGGCGAGGCGGCCGAGCACCAGGCCCTCAGCGTCGACGACGTGCCAGGCCCGCTCGATCTCGCTCGGCTTTGGGGAGTAGGTGCGCACGGTCCTTCCTTCTGCTCGCGCCGCGGGCAGCGCCCCGACGATGGTTGCGCGCGCCAAGGGGCCGGGAGCCGACCTGGGCGCGGGCGTGCCGGAACAGGATACTCGGCTGGGAAGGTGGTGTCACACGCCGGGTCCGCGGGGCCGCGTCCGGCTCAGAGCACCGCCTCGAGGAAGGCCCGCGTTCGCGCCTCGCTCGGCGAGGCGATCACCTCACGGGGCGGCCCGGACTCGACGACGACGCCCCCGTCCATGAAGCACAGCAGGTGACCGACCTCGCGGGCGAAGCCGATCTCGTGGGTGACGACGAGCATGGTCATGCCTGACTGCGCGAGGTCTCGCATTACGGCCAGTACCTCGCCGACGAGCTCGGGGTCGAGCGCGCTCGTCGGCTCGTCGAAGAGCATCAGCTTGGGATCCATCGCGAGCGCCCGGGCGATCGCCACGCGCTGTTGCTGGGCGCCGGAGAGTTGGCGGGGGTAGGCCGCCGCCTTGGCGGCCAGGCCGACCCGCTCAAGGAGCTGGTGCGCGCGCCTCGGCCTCGGCGCGAGGGACACCCTTCACGATCAGCGGCCCCGAGCAGACGTTGTCGAGCACCGTCATGTGCGGGAAGAGGTAGAAGTGCTGGAAGACCATGCCGATCTCGGCGCGCCGGCGCGCGACCTCGCGCTCGTGCAGCTCGTGGAGGCGCCCGCCGCGCTCCTCGTAGCCGACGAGGACGCCGTCGGCGAACAGGCGCCCGGCGTCGATCTTCTCGAGGTGGTTCACGCAGCGCAGAAAGGTCGACTTGCCCGAGCCCGACGGTCCGATGATGCAGGCGACCTCGCCACGGCGCACCGACAGGTCGATCCCGCGCAGCACCTCGAGGGCCCCGAAGCGCTTGTGGACCCCTTCGGCGAGCACCATCGCCGCGTCGCTGTCGGCCACGGCGGCCCCGCCGCTCACCGGCGTCGCGACGCCGGCGCAACCGGCGCGAGGTCGATGCGGGGGCGACGCAGCGTCGTCAGGTTGGCGCGCAGGCGCTGCAACGGGGTCGGCGGTAGCGCCCGCTGGGCGCCGCGAGCGTAGAAGCGCTCGACGTAGTACTGCGCGACGCTAAGGACCGTCGAGGAGGCGAGGTACCAGATGCTCGCCATCAACAGCAGCGGGATCGACTCATAGGTGCTGGCGATGAAGTTCTGCGTCGTGCCGAACAGGTCATAGACGGCGATCACGCTGACGAGGGACGTCGTCTTCAGCATCGAGTTCGCCTCGTTGCCCGTCGGCGGCACGATGACGCGCATCGCCTGGGGCAAGACGACGTGGCGCATGATCTGCACGCGGCGCATGCCGATCGAGCTCGCCGCCTCGTGCTGGCCGGGGTCCACCGCCAAGATGCCGGCGCGCACGATCTCAGCCATATAGGCCGCCTCGTTCAGTCCGAGCCCCAAGATCCCCGCCACGACGGCGGGGATCAAGGTGTTCGTGCTGGCGTGCACGAACTCGGGCCCAAAGGGCACCCCGAGCGCGATGTGGCTGTAGAGGTACGACAGGTTGTACCAAAGGAAGAGCTGGACGAGAACGGGAGTGCCGCGGAAGACCCAGATGTAGAACCAGCTCACGCCCGACAGCAACGGGTTGGCGCTGAGGCGCATGACCGCCAGCACGATGCCGCCGGCGACGCCGATGCCCATCGCCGCGCCGGTCAGGCCCCAGGTGAGCGCCAGTCCGTCGAGCACGGAGCGTTCGAACAGGTAGTGGCCGATCGTGCCCCACCCATAGCGGGTGTTGGTGACGAGGCTGTTGATCAGCATCGCCACCAACACGAGCACGACCGCGCTCGCCACCCAGCGTCCCGGGTGGCGGACCGGCACCGCCGTGATGTCGCCGGGGCGCCGCGGTGCGCTCACGCGAGCCCCCCCGCGCGCCCCGCACCGGCCCTCCGGACCTGATCAGCCGACCTTGGGGTTGATCACCGGATTGTGGATGGCGCCATTCGCGATCCCCCACTTGGCGAGGATCTTCGCGTAGATGCCCTTGGCCATCAGGTCCTTCAAGGCGACAAGCGTCGCCTTGTCGAGGCTCGAGGACTTGGGGAACGCGATGCCATAGGGCGCCACCTCGAAGGGGTGGCCCGAGAGCTTGAACAGGCCGTGGGACTGCAAGACGATGTAGGCGGCCACCTGGGAGTCGGCGAAGCCGAGCTGAGCCCGCCCCGAGGCGACGGCGCTGTTGGCCTCGTCCTGGGTGTTGAAGCTGAGGACGGTGTCCGGCTTCTTGCCGGTCTTCTTGCACGCCGCCACCTGGTGCCGCGCGTCGGTCTGCTCGGTCGTGCCCGTCTCGACGGCGACGCTCTTGCCGCACAGGCTGGCAAGGCCCGACAGCGCCGGGCCACCGTGGGCCTTGACGTAGAAGCCCTCGCCGGCCTGGTAGTAGGACACGAAGTTGACCTGCTTCTCGCGCGCCGCGGTGATCGTGAAGGAGGACAGACCGACGTCGAAGCGGCCGTCCACGAGGCCGGGGATGATCGTGTCGAAGGTGGCGTTGACAAAGCGCGGCTTGAGCCCCATCACCGCGGCGAGGGCCTTGCCGAGGTCGACGTCCATGCCGATGATCGTGTGGCCGTCGGCCGCCACGAACTCATCGGGTGCATAGGTCGCGTCGGCGGCAAAGGTGACGCTGCCCGCCTTGCGGATGCGGCGGGCACGAGCGCCGCCGCCTTGGGGTTCTTCTTCGGCGTCGGGATGGGGGCGGCCTTCGGCGCCACGGCAGCACCCACCGCCGAGGTGGCAAAGGCCAGCCCAACACCCGAGAGCACCGCGCCGGCCGCCAAGCGACGCAGCCCCGACGTGTTGACCTTGCTTAGCTTGTAACTAAACCTTCACCTCGGTCTCAAGGATGAGGTCGGTCGCCGCTTCTGCGACGTCGCGCAACTCATCGATGAGCGAGCGGAGCTTGCGGTCGTTGCCGATCC
>JAJZBI010000059.1 GCA_021798985.1 Actinomycetes bacterium | reverse complement strand
TCGGGGGCTTTGGCGCGCCCGCACGACGTCACCCACTCCGAGACACCGCGCCGGAGTTCCTGCTCGATCGTGTCGCCCTACGGGCGCCACAGCCTTGACAAGGGGCGCTCCTTCATAGATGACAGCGACGTGGGAGCCCTCCTCGCCCAGTACGCGACGGAGCGCTTGGACGTCACAGCCGGCACGCACCCGCAGGTCTTCTACATCAACCTCGACGGCGACCTCGTGGATGCAGCCACCGCCTTCAACACGGTCTACCCGTACGCGGCGGGCACCAACACGAACCAGTACGACGAGCTGACCGGCAGGGTCTTGCTCGAGACCCCGACCGGCGGCGAGGGAGGCAGGAGCTGATGGGAGGATCGCTCACGCACTCGGGGCTCGAGAACGGCTACTGGGGGATCATGGTCGTGACCTACCCGTTCATCTCTGGGCTGGTCGCCGGGTCGTTCATCGTCTCGTCGCTCAGCCACGTGTTCCACCAGCGGCGCTTCGACGCGCTCGCCCCCCTGGCGGTGCTCGCCAGCCTCGCCTTGCTGATCGCCGCTCCGGTCACCGTGCTCGGCGACGCCCGCCAGCCCTCCAACGCCCTCGAGCTCCTCACGCGAGACCATCTCCCCTACTCGCCGTTGTCGACGTTCATCGTGATCTGGCTGACCTACATCGTGCTGATGCTCGTCGAGCTGTACTTCGCCTTCCGGGTGACGAACGCCCGCATCGGCGAGGGGCACGGTTGGTGGGCCGGCCTGCACCGTGTGATCGCGCTCGGGAGTCGCGACACCTCGGAGCCCGGTGCCCGCCGGGACCGCAAGGTCCTCTTCGGCCTGTCGTGCGCCGGCATCGTCCTCGCCTTCTTGTTCCACGGCTACATCGGGTTCGTCTTCGGTGCGACCAAGGCTCGCTCGCTGTGGGCGACTCCCCTCATGCCGGTGCTCTTCATCGTGTCCGCCATTGTCTCTGGCATCGCGTTCATGTGGCTCGTCTACGTCGTGACGATGCGCTACGTCGGCCGGCGAGCGGACCGGCAGGTCGCATCAGGGCTGTTGACCTACCTCGTGGTGTTCCTCCTGCTCGACCTCTTCCTCGACGCGCTGGACCTCCTCACGAGCGCGGTGCCTGAGTACGCGCAGGGCTCCACCTACTACGCCTTCTACCATCTCATGCTCCACGGCCCGTTCACCTTTACCTACCTCGGGGTCCAGCTCGGGATCGGCATGGTCCTCCCGCTCGTGCTGTGGCTCGTACCCGTGGTGAGGCGGAGCTGGCTCGGCGGAGCGGTCATCAGCCTCGCCGTCCTTGCTGGCGTGTACGCGATGCGCTGGAACGTGGTCCTCGGCGGGCAGGCGGAGTCGAAGGTCTCGTCGAACACGGTCGTCACGACGTCGGTGCCCCTGACGGGCTTCGACTCGGTGCAGACCGTCCTCGGCGTCTTCGGCGTCGCGTTCCTGCTCTTCTTGTTGTTCTCGTGGCTGTTCCCCTGGCGGCACGCAAGCGAGCCGACGTCGGCCTCACCGCTTCCTCCGGGACCGTCCACCGCGGCCAGAACCCCTGCCATCGCCCACGACGAGGCACCCTCGGCGCTCCCCGGGGCCGGCTTGTCGTCCGCTTCGAGCAGAGGGGGTGCGTAGTGCCAGGCCAGCCAGACCAGCCTCCCGAGGGGGTCCTGTCGACGCCGTTCAGCAGACGCTCGTTCTTGAAGGGCACCGGCTTGGTCGCCGGCGGGGCGGCCGTCGCCGGGTGGGGCGTGTCCCCGTGGATCGGCGACGTCTTCCACCGCCGGGGCAGCTATGTCTACCCGGACCGGCCGCCCACCTGGCGGGGCGTTCGCACCACCTTCAGCGTCTGCAAGCAATGCCGCAGCGACTGCGGCCTCGTGGCTCGTACGTTCAACGGTGTGCTCGAGAAGCTCGACGGCAACCCCTACCACCCCCACGCCACCGAGCCGCACGCCCCCTACGCGACCGACCCCGCCGCGGCGAGCGTGTGGTCCCAGCCTCACTCGCTGTGCGCCCGTGGCCAAGCCGGGCGCCAGACCGTCTACGACCCCTACCGGTTGACGGTGCCACTCAAGCGCAGCGGACCGAGAGGGTCGGGGAGCTTCGAGGCGATCTCCTGGGAGCAGCTGGTCACCGAGGTGGTCGACGGTGGTCGCCTGTTCTCCCATGTCGCAGGGGAGGAGCACCGTTACGTCGAGGGGTTCAGGGACATCTGGCGCGGCGGGCAGGGCCGCTTCGAGCCCATCGACGCGGCCAATCCGGATTTCGGGCCGAAGACCAACGGGCTCGTCGTCTACTGGGGAAGGGCAGAGCCAGGGCAGAACGACCTGCTCACCCGCTTTGCCCACGCCTTTGGCAGTGTGAACGTGTTCCCCCACGTCGGGATCTGCGAGCTCAACCACCACGTCGCGACCCAGCAGTCGCTGAACGGGATCGGTGGGGTCGCGATGCTTAACCTCGCTGTTTCATCCCGGGACCTCGTGACCGCCATGGGAAGCGCGAAGACGCTGTGGACGTCGCGGCGACCGGTGCCCGAGTCGATCACTGACGCCGGGACGCGATCCACCAGAGGTGGGGGGAACGTGGTGCCTGATGGCGCCGCGTCGTGCCGGCGCAGAGGGTGGGCGGCTCAGGCGAACGCCGTCCGCAGGCGACTGAACGCCAGCGCGAGCTGCTTGGCCCAGGACCACGTCCGGTCGAGTCGCAGGGAAGTGACCCGGCCGCTCCTCGTGAGGCGCGCCGCCATGTGCAAGATGCGGTAGCGGAAGCTGGCGATCTCGCAGCGGGCGAGCTCGGGCTCGTCGTGAAAGCACAGGAGCTTCGACCAGCACACGAGGTCTGCTGCGGTGAGCACGAGCTCCAGCCACGCGTTGTTCTCGGCCGTCTCCTTGCACGGAAAGTTGTGCAAGCCGGCGGCTTTACCCTGACGGATGCGGTCCTCCACCCTGGCGTGGCGGCGGTGCCGGAGCTCCAGGTGGTCGATCCCGATCGCGATCGTGTCGTCTTCGCGTGGTGGGGCGAAGATGAAGGCGGTATGGCGGAAGCCCTCCACCAGGTCAAAGAGGCTGAGCTGGGCACCGGGGTGGGGTCGCTCGCGTCGGACCACGACTCTCGATCCCTTGGGCCACGCTTCGAGATCGAGGATCTCGGTCACCTCGGCGGCCCATGCGCCGTCGCGAAGATCGCCTTCGTCTGTGTCGATCGCCTCCCACCACTCGTCGGCGTCGAGATCCACGACGGCGTCACGGACTTCTTGGGTGACGCGGAACCCGAAGCTGAACGCGACCCCGAGTGTGCGGCAGTGGTCGGCGAAGTCGTGGGTCGCACCGGCGGCGTCGCAGCGAACGAGGAGTCGGGGGCCACCGGGGCTGTCTTTGCTCGGCCGGGCCTCTTCGGGCAAGGATTCGAGCGCCAGATCGAGCACCAACATGTGGTCTTGGGCGGTGTTGGAGCCCGCGCCACCGGGGCGCAGGATCCCAGAAAGCGCCTCACCCGAGGAGACCTCGGGCCGGTCGAGAAAGCAGAGCAGTGGGTGGTGACCGAACGTCTTCTTCCACGTCGGCTCGGCTGTCTGCTTGTCGGAGTGGGCGATCACGATGGTGGCGTCGATATCGAGGCAGAGTTCTTCGGACAGGTCCGGACCCGCTCCAGCTGCCCACGCCGCCTTTCGTGCCAGCGCCCGGCCCCGGCGAAGAAGGGGCAGATGCGCCTCGCTCACCCGGTCGAGGACACGCCAAGCGGTCGGGGTCGAGGCGACCGGTCCGAATAGCTGGGGGTGATCCCGCAGAACCTGAAGGTCGCTGATCGAGTCCGCGCCGTCGGCGATGGCGACGGCAATGTCACAGAGGACCCGACCGGGAAAGTGGATCGGCAGCGCCTTGTACGTGCCGAGCAGGGCCGCGTCCCACGCCGCGGTGAGCCCGCTGAACTGCGCGACTTCCCGCAGCAACTCCGCCCCCGCGTGGGACACCACGCCCTCGCCGTCGGCGGTCACCTTGACCCGTCCTGATGCCGCGCTACGCTTCACCTGGAAAGTGCCTTTCCGTGAGGATTGTGGGAGCTTCGAGAACCCCCATTATCCCTTACGGGAAGGCCACTTTCGCGTCTCTGCGCCCTCAGTGGTGCGAATTCCGTGAAACGGCGAGGTTAAGCCCGACGTCCCCAACGCCGAGTTCGTCATCTGGTTCGGCGCGAACGTGACCGAGGCGAACTTCCCGATGCAGGCGCTCGGGCGCAAGATCGCCGAGGCGAGCGCTGCGGGCGGCCTGCACTACGTCATCGTCGATCCCCACGCCGGCAATGCCGCCCTGCTCGCTGATCAGTGGGTCCCCATCAGTCCAGGTGGTGACGGAGCGCTCGCGATGGGGATGATCCGCCGCATCCTCGAGGCCGGCACGCAGAACAGCGCCTACCTCGCCATCCCGAACGCGAACGCCGCGACGGCTGCGGGTGAGCCCAACTTCTCCAACGCTGCCTGGCTCGTCGTCGCCGACCCCTCCCAGCCGAGCGACGGCAAGTTCCTCACGGTGAGCGAGGCGGGACTCACCACGACGGGGGGCACGTCGGGCGCGGAGCCGGTGGTCTGGGACGTGGCAACCCATGGTCCGGTGCCGGCGGCGAGTGCGTCGACCGGCGAGCTGTGGCCTGCGGGCAATCTCAGCACCGCCACGGTTGTCGTGAACGGCATCACGTGCCGAAGCGCGCTGCAGGAGCTCTACCAGGCTGCCGCGGAGCGCACCGTCGCCGAATACGCTTCCCTTGCTGGCGTCTCCCAGCAGGTCATCGAGAACCTCGCCGCGGAGTTCACCAGCCATGGCCGCAAGGCAGTCGCCGACTTCTATCGCGGGGCTGCCATGCACACCAACGGCGTGTACAACGGCCGGGCGATCATGGTGTTGAACTTCCTCCTCGGCAACGTGGACTGGGTCGGGGGCTACCTCGTGGGTGGTGGTGCCGCCGACTTCGACGGGAAGAACCCGGGCGCGCCCTACCCGCTTGCCACCTGGCCCGGCCAGCCCAAGTCCGTGCCGGCGGGGGTCCCCATCTCCCGGGAGGGCGTCTTCTACGAGCAGTCCGACGCCTACACGAGGGCTGTCGGGGCCGGCAAGAGCCCCTTCCCGGCGCCGAGGCCGTGGTTCCCCTTCGGGTTCGGCATCTGGCCGGAGATCTTCGCCGGGATCTACCAGCAGTACCCCTACCCGGCGAAGATCATGCTCCAGCACGAGGCCAACCCGGCCTGGAGCCCGCCGGCGATCGGGGGGGCGCCCGAGGGCACGCCATGGATCCGCATGATCACCGACACCGCCAAGGTCCCGCTGTTCATCTCGACCGACATCGTCGTCGCGGAGAGCTCTGCCTATGCCGACTACATCGTCCCCGACACGAGCTACCTCGAGGGGTGGGGCGTCCCCACCAACTTCCCCACCTATCCGACCAAGGCCCAAGGGATCCGCCGGCCTGTCGTCGAACCGCTCACGGCGACGACAGCGAGCGGCGAGCCCATGTGCATGGAGCAGTTCCTCATCGACGTCGCCAAGGCGGTCGGCATGCCTGGCTTTGGGAGCGGAGCGTTCGCCGACGGTGGCGGGCTCGACCGCAGGGAGGACTTCTACCTCCGGCAGGTCGCCAACATCGCGTACGACCCGAGCTTCCTCGTGCTCGGGCCCAGCGGGTTCGAGAAGGCCGGGCCGGTACCAGACGCGACGCCCGCCGAGATGGAGATGGCAGGGCTCGGCGCGCTGCAGCCCGAGGTGCGGCTCCCCGACGCGGTGTGGAGGAAGATCGGCTACGTGCTGGCCAGGGGAGGGCGCTTCGAGGACTACGCCGTCGGCTACCAGCCGAGCAGGGCGGTTGCCGACCGTCTCAGCTCCCTGACGGTCGGCCAGATCACCGAGTCCAGCCTCGGGCGTTGGGCAACCCCACCGGGGGCGCTCGGCGCCGACGACCTGCGACGGATCTATGGCGCGATGGTGGCCCAGGTCGGCGCGTACCCCGCCCAGCCAACGTGGGCGACCCACACCTACGGCTCGCTCTCCAAGACGCCGACCGAGTACCCCTGCCAGCTCTACAACGAGGTCATGGCCACGACGCACAACGCGCTGACGGGCAAGCGCTTCAGCGGGGTGCCGCGCTTCGAGCCCGTACAGACGATGCGAGGGAGGCTGCTGTCCGATCTCGACCCGATCTCGCGCTACCCGCTGTTCCTCTCGACCCACAAGCAGCCGATCCACTCCAAGTCCCGCACGATCGCGGACCCCTGGCTCCTCGAGATGATGCCCGAAGCCTTCATCGAGATGAACCCGCTCGACGCGGCGCGCCTCGGGATCGAGTCGGGCGACGAGGTGCGGGTCGTGTCGGCGACCAATACGTCAGGCATGAGCGGGCGGGTGCGCACGATCTCGGGGATCAGGCCCGGGGTGATCACCTTCCCCGCTGCCTTCGGCCACTGGCAGTACGGATCCGGCCGCTGGCGGGTGAACGGGCAGTCGTTCCAAGGAGACGGCGCCCGCAATGCCCCGGTGCGGCTCAACGCGGTCATGCGGCTCGACCCCGACCTCGCCGCCCCCGACGGCTGGACCATCGGCCTGGAGGACCCGGTCGGAGGCGGGGCCGACTACTACGACACGCGTGTCCGTGTCGAGAAGCTCTAGGGCCGGCACGGTGAGCGCCATGGCCGCCTGGACCTGGGCGCTCGGCTACGACTACCTGGCCCGTGTCTGGCTCGAGGGTCCTCTGCGGCTCGACGAGCGCGCCAAAGGCCCCTGGCTCGAGGAGATGGCCCGCTTCGACCCGGACCTCTCCCGAGACGTCGCGGCCGTCCTGGGAGCTCTCGATGACCCCGCCGAGTTGGAGGTCGCGAGGCGGGAGTTCCAGAGCTGCGTCGTCGTCCCGGTCCCGGGTCGCTACGTGCCGCCGTATGCCTCCGTCTACCTCGATGCCTCGAAGGCGCTTTGGGGGGCCGTCACTGCCCAGGTGCTCTCCTGGTATGACGAGGCCAACCTCGAATGGGTTGGGCACTTGTCGCGCTACCCGTGGGTGCGAGCCCCGGACCATCTCGGCGTCGAGTGCGCGTTCGCCGCCGAGCTGTGGGCGACCATGGACAGCGGTGAGGATGCAAAGGTCGACCTCGGCCAGCAGTTCCTGGCTGGTCATCTGCTCCGATGGGTGCCTCGCTACGCGGCCGAGGTGCGGGAACGGGTGACCGGCTCGTACTGGCAGGGCATGGCAGGGTTGATCGAGGGGTGGGTACGAAAGAGCGCGCTGTCAGTCCCAGAGGTGGCGGTGGCCCAGCTGCACGTGCAGGATCGGGCAACCGACACCGTGACCGGCGATGGGAACCGGTGATGGATCGGGACGATTGGATCCAAGCATTTGCCGCCGTCCTCGGCGTTCC
>JAJZBI010000032.1 GCA_021798985.1 Actinomycetes bacterium | reverse complement strand
TCGACGGCACCGATCTGCTCGACCAGGACGCGAGTGGTCTCGCCGGCGATCTCAGCCTCTGGTCGGAACGATGCTGGACGAGCGCTTCGCGACGTCGGGGCAACGATGACGACCGACCTCGGCAGGAACTCGTCGGCTTGAACCACGACAGCGAATCGGTCGCCGTGCTGTTCGTGGCCAAGACCCTTGGGCAGTCGGAAGCGGTGGACGTCACCTCGGAGCACGAAGGGCTTTCATCAGCTCTGCGACGGCCAGCATCTCCTCCCGATCTGCGTCGTCGGCCTCCAGGGCAGCCACCTCCGCGACCAGCTCCTGGCTGCGACGGCGGTGGCGGACCTCCCCGAGCAGGGCAGTTCGAATGGCTTCGGACTGCGTGAGGCCGGTGGCTTCGAGCGTTCGCAGCGCTTTATCGGCTTCGTCGTCGAGCCTGACGGAGATCGCTCTGGCCATCGTGTCGATTGAATCACGATTCGTAGGACACAGCGCACCGAACGACGGTGGACCTTCCAGATCTCGGTGATCGCCGAGCAGCGCCGAGTCGGCGTACTGCTCGCGCCCCCAGCGTCGTGGGCTTCGATGCGGGCGGCGCAGATCGTCAGACGGCCTCGATGCGGATCCGCTTGCCTGTGGCGTCGAGGAGCTTCCGCATGTGGGTCTCGTTCGAGGTGACGATGACCTCATCGTTGCGTCGGGTTGCGCCTTCGACGACGGCTGCGTCCACGACGTCGTCGTGATCGGCCCGGCCGGCAAGTACACCGACCTGGCGGGCCTGCTCGGCGGTCATCGTCTCGACTTCGCAGCCGGCCAGCATGCGGGCCAGGCTCGCTTGCCGGGAACCTCCCCGCCACGCCTCGGCGACCACCGGCGCGGGCACGGTCGGCACCACCTCCTCGGCGATAAAGCCGGCATGAAGGGCCCACATGCGACGGTCATTGCGATCTGCGCCGATCAGGGCCCCGGTGTCGTAGGTGGCGCCGGGCACTAGGCAGACCGCTGCGAGGGGGCGCGACCCAGCAGCTCCCGAGCGCGAGCCAGCCCTTCGGCCAGCTCCGCCTCCGACAGCGGTTCGTGCTCGGCCTCCCACTCGACAACGCCTCGTCGCCCGGCCTCCAGACGCAGACGGCGAGAGGCCGTCTCGGCGATCCACGCGCTGAACGAACTGCCCGAGGCGGCCGCTGCTTCGTCGATCGCCTTGGCCAGCTCGGGCGGGAACGACACGGACCGCTTGTCACGCTGAGCCACGCGCAGATGGTAGCACAGGAAGTAGGACAAAAAGTGCCGAACGACGCCCGTCAGGTCCCCGACCAACAAGCACTTGAAGGCTCAAAGCGCAGCGGCGGGCTTCCGCCGACGGCAACGGGGCCCCATGGCGTCGCTTCGATCACTCGCGAGCACCATCTCCCAAACGGGGAGCGCGGCGGTCTCATCCGGCTGCACGGCTTCACGACGATCTTGTCCTTCTCATCCGCCACCTCGAGCATCCCCCGGAACGCGCGGTAGTGGCGGTGCACCGAACTCGGGGCGATCCCCGCCGCCACCTCGTCCATCAGGAAGTTCTCGATCTCGTCGGCCGGCAGTCGCCCGATGCGGTAGGCGAGGAAGCACGTAACGGTCAAGGTCCCGGCGGTAGGGTGCCTGGATCGTCGGCGACAGCCGCCGGGAGAGCCGGAGGAACTCCTCGGACCACTCCGCCACGGTCAGCGCGGCGCCCTTCGGGTCGAGCCAGTGGCCCCGGTCCATCTCGACGCGCAGCTCCCAGAGGAACCGCTCGCATGGGCGCAACGGGCGAACGTCTTCGAGTGCCGGCGCCCGAGGGGGTCGTAGTAGCGGGCGCGGTAGCGCTTCCCGCGCTTGTCGATCTGTGGCACATCTCCTCAGCTGGCCTGGGACCCACGCTGGGTCCAAAACAGGGGTTACTGAGGGGTTCCAGCGGTGACTCCCGGTCTGTCGTGGACCGACCAAAAAAATGGCCACTGAACAGCCACTTTACTGCGAGAAGTGCTGGAGGCGGCGACCGGAATCGAACTGGTGTACCGGGCTTTGCAGCGCGGCGACCGGTGGTCAGTAATCCCTGCTCAGAGGCACTTTATCAGGCCCGGAAATTGGCCGATGGGGCGACGTGGGGGCGAACGTCGCGGTCGCTCGTGGTCCGTCGTGGCGCGCAGCGGACGCGCGCCACGACGGACCGAGCGCGGTCGCACCGTCGGCTTCCGCGCCGTTACGTACTACGTTATTTGCGTGTGGAGCTGCTCTGGTCCGCGCATCGTCACGGCGTCGAGGCGGACGACGTCGTCCACGCGCTCGCGCATGCGGTGGCGGTGGAGGAGGTCGGACAAGATCCGCTCCGCTCGCTCGTCATTGGCCCCGACCGCGCCGGCAACCTTTTGGAGGTGGTCGTGATGGACCGACCGCAGGGCCCTGCGGTGATCCATGCGATGGCGATGCGCGCCAAGTACCGCCGATTGCTCCCAGGGGACTAGCGATGGCAAAGGACCACGGTCACAAGAAGGACGGGACGCCGATCACCGACGAGATGGTCGAGGCCATGGCCGACGAGGCGGAGGCCGGCTACGAGGTCGAGGAGATCCTCAAGCGGCGCGCCGGTCGCCCGTCGATGGGCGCCGCACCCGCGTCGGTCGAGTCGGTGCGGCTCGATCCGGCGCTCAAGGGCGCGCTCATCTTGAGAGCATCCGAGGAGGGCGTCAGCGTCTCTGAGTTGATCCGGCGCGCCGTCCGTCAGTACCTGCAGGCGAGCTGAGCGGCTCCCGACGCGGCATCACCGGGTCCAGCGATAGGGAGGAGCACTTCGTGCGGACCTACACCGCGGTCGTCATGTCGGACGAGGACGGAGGCTACGTCGTGTGTGTCCCGGCGATCCGGGGGTGCTTCACCCAGGGCCGCACGGTCGCGGAGTGCCGGGAGCGAGCGGCCGAGGCAATCGAAGTGCACGTCGCCGGGCTCGAGGCTGACGGCGAACCGGTGTCCGAGGAGGTCGGAATGCCTCGGCTGCTCACGGTGACGGTGGACGAGTAGCCGCTCCTCGGGGCGGGTGGCGAGTGCGCTGCGTGGCGTTACTCCATCGTCGTCAGGGGGAGCGGGCCTTGCCCAGGGCATTGTCCATAATCGTCGATCGGGCGCCTGCCGGTGACGGTGATCTGCGGTCCGGCGGCGCGTAACGCCGCTGAGAGCACACACGGAGTCGGCGGAGCCAGCACCGGGCAGACGGGGAGCACATGGCCACCGTTTGGCTCGGCCCGCTGACAGGAGGACCAGGCCGTATGGGTGTAGTACCTCCACCTCGCCGTGCTACACCGGAGGATGCTGACGACCCGCCCACGGCACTTTGTGACCGAGACCGATGATCTCGCTGCTGCGTTGGACGCGGCGGCGAAGCAATGGCCAGATCTCAGCCGGAGCCAGCTGTTGGTACAGCTGGCTTTGGAGGGCTCCCGCTCTGCTCGACACGCCCATGATGAGCGGCATCAGCGCCGGCTCGCAGCACTCCGCCGAGACAGCGGCGCGTTTAGCGGTTCGTACGGGCCCCACTACCTGCAGCAGACGCGAGAGGAATGGCCGGCATGATCGTGCTGGACGCCAGCGTGCTCATCGCGTACCTCGAAGGTGAAGACGAACACCACGAAGCCGCAGAGGCCCTGCTGGCACGAGAGATCGACGATGACTTCGGCGCCAACCCGCTGACGCTTGCCGAAGTGCTCGTCGTGCCCGCCCGAGATGATCGGCTGGATGAGGCCCGCCTCACTCTGCGGGAGCTGGAGGTCGAGGAGCTCCCATTTCTGGACGATACGGCGGTCAAACTGGCGCTCTTGCGTTCGCAGGCGGGTCTGAAGGTGTCCGACTGCTGTGTCCTGCTCGCCGCCGAACATGTCGGCGGACGCCTTGCCTCCCTTGATGAGGCGCTCTGGAACGCTGCCGTCAAGCGAAGCCTGCAGACCGTGGCCCCCTGACGGCCGTCGGACCCAAGGTGGGCGCCCGCCTCGGGTCGGGCAGTCCTGGCCCTTACGGCCGGGCGTCCGCCACCGGGCGCGAGCACGATAAGCGACTCCGCCTTGCGCCGGGCCAGAACCGGCAGGCACGCATGACCCGCAACTGCGAGAATTCCTGGAGGCGGCGACCGGAATCGAACCGGTGTACAGGGCTTTGCAGGCCCTTGCCTAAGCCACTCGGCCACGCCGCCGGGAGACCTAACCCTACCCCGGCATGGCTCGGCGACGCGCTTGTCCTGTCCGGGCTGGCGGCGTCAAGCTCCGACGGCGTGGAAGCCGCCGTCGACGTGGATGATCTCACCCGTGGTCCGCGGGAAGTAGTCCGACAGCAACGCAACGCAGGCCTTGGCGACCGCTCCGTCGGCGTCGACGAGGTCCCATCCGAGGGGAGCTCGCGGGTCCCAGACCTCTTCGAAGCGCGCAAAGCCCGGAATCGATCGCGCCGCCACGGTCTTCACGGGACCAGCGGCGACGAGGTTCACTCGGATCCTGTTCGGCCCGAGGTCGCGGGCGAGGTAGCGAGCGAGAGACTCATAGGCCGCCTTCGCCACGCCCATCCAGTCATATCCCGGCCAGGCGACCGCGGCGTCGAAGTCGAGGCCGACGACCGAGGCCGACCCGCTCACTGATAACAGCGGCAACATCGCGGCCACGAGCGCCTTGAGCGAATAGGCGGAGACCTCAAGCATCGTCGAGACGTCCTGCCAGCCCGCCTCGAGCATGCCCTGGCCGAGACAGCTCTTTGGGGCGAAGCCGATGGAATGGAGCAGGCCGTCGAGTCGCCCAAAGCGCTCGGTGACCTCCCCGCGGGCGGTCTCGAGCTGGTCGGGCTGGGTGACGTCGAGCTCGAGGACCTCGGCCGGTCGCGGCAACCGCCGCGCGCTGCGCTCGGTCAGCGAGCGTCCCCGGCCAAAGCCGGTCAACAGCACCTCCGCCCCTTCCTCTTGGGCGAGCCGCGCGGCGCCAAAGGCGAGTGAGTCGTCGGTGAGAACCCCCGTGATCAGGAGTTTCTTGCCCTCGAGAATGCCCATCGCCAACTCCCCTCCCTGACGTCGCTGCACGATAGCCAGCCGTCTGGGCGAGTCGCGGGGCGAGGAGCGCCTATTCGGTGAAGGGCACCCTCGCGCCGTAGTCCTTGGGGGGTGGGTCACCGCCGTCGGGCTTCACGCCGCCGAGCGGTTCGGGCGCCTCGTCGTCGAGGGGATCGGGCGCGACCGGTCCACCGTGACCGACGCCTCCGACGGCATGGTCGTGATCGGGCGTGCGCAGGAGCCGGCGGCCCGCAGGCGCGCCGTCGCGGGGTTCGCTTCCCATCTCGTCTCCTCTCGTCCGCGCGCCTCTACCCCGTGCGGGTCCGCCTGCCTCCCTCGGTCGCCGCGATGGTGCTCGGGGTGCTCGACAGGGCAGCCCCGCCGAGTCGCTCGTAGAGGGCAACTGTCTGGGGGTGCAGCTGGCGGCGCGGGTCGCCGTCGACCTCGAGCTTGACCGCGAGGTCGCGAAAGATCGCCTCGACGCCCGCCCGGTTGCCCGCCGCGTCGGCGGCCCGCATCGCGAGGCGGTGCAGTCGCTCGTCGAAGGGGCACGCCTTCAGGCCACGCATGGCTGCCCACTGGGCACCGTCCCAATTGCCCTCGCGCAGCAGGGCCTGGCCGAGGCGCATGGTGCACTCGACGATCGCCACTTCCATCTCGCTGAGCGTGCCGTCATAGAGGCACCACGGCCGCCCGAGCAGGCCCTCCAGGGGTCGGCCGCGCACGAGCTCGAGCGCGGCAATCCATGCATCGGGCTCTTCGCGCCCCGCCAGGCGCGCAAAGCATTCCCAGTCGCTTCGGACCTCATGGAGTCGATGCCGGTCGCCCTCGCGCCGAAGGCGCGAGCTCCCGTCGGTGGCGATGCCGAGCAAGCCCCGCGCTTCGGACATGCGGTTGTGGACGGTCTGTGCTGGCATCAGCCGGTCGGGCCAGAGCGCGGCGGTCCAGCTTGGGGTGCTGACGCCCTCGGGGTGCAGGGCGAGGTAGACGACGAGCTCGGTGAGCTTGGGGCGCTTGGCCAACGATGGGGCAGCGCCGCGGATCTCGACCGGGCCCAGCACGGCGACCTCGATCGGGGATGGCCCGGCGGCCTCGGCGACCGGCGGTGCCTCGAGCGGCAAGACCACCGCGGCGCCGATGCCGAGGTGGTCGGTGAGGATCGCCACGGTCCCTCGTGGGCGGGTCTCGCGTGCGAGCAGCTCGAGCCTCGCATCGTCGCCCCCATCGGGCCGGCGCGCCGCCACGACCAAGAGCGGATCGCCGCCTGCGAGCGCCGCCCGCTCGGCCCCGGCGAGCGTGCACGACGCCGGTCCCAGCTCGGGGAGGTTGACCCCATAGACCCGGCACGGCGCCGACCAGCGGCCCTCGATGACCTCGACAGCAAGCTGCACGAGCCGCCGCCGGGCGGCCGGTCCGCTGCCCGCGAGCGCCGTGACCTTGGCCTCGAGCAGGTCGACCAGGGTGTGGCGCGGGCCGTCTTGTCCGACGGCGACGAGCATTCGGCGGCGACCTTCCGGCTCGCCCCATCCCGCCTGTTCGGCGGCGCCCTCGTTCGGCGCTCGAGACGCGCGCGACCAGCTGCCTGCCACCTTGTCCTCCTGACCGACCCCCGACCAGAAGCAGGCTCGCTTCGCGTGCTACCGCTAGGTCTACCGCTTGACCCGCCTGGTTGCACGCCCGTCGCCATCTCCCCGGCCGCTCGAAGCGTGTCGCTGCTATACTCAGCAACGGTTCAGCGGTCGCGAGGGTCGTAAGAACGTGGGCGGATGCCCACGTTCTTCCATTTCAGCGGCCGTTGGGAGAACGTTGGAAGGGAGCGCCCGGGAGGCGGAGCGCAGGGCGAGTCGAGAGGAGGCCGCGTGGGCGTGTCTGGCGACGAGCTTGTTCGCGCCTTCGAGGGGCCTTGTCGCGCCCTTGGACTTGAGCTCGACGATGTCGAGCTGCGCGGGGCGACCCTGCAGGTGACCGTTGAGCGGCCCGGGGGAGGGCTCGACCTCGATCTTTTGACCGAGGCCTCGCGGGCCCTGTCCGCCTATCTCGACGAGCACGACGAGCTCGCGCCGGCCGGCCGCTACGAGCTCGAGGTGTCGAGCCCAGGCCTCGAGCGGCGACTGCGCCGCCCAGCCCAGTTCGTCCGCGCGGTCGGCGCTCGGGTGAGCGCTCGGACGCTGCCGGGCACCGAGGGCGAGCGGCGGGTCGAGGGATCACTCGTGAGCGCGGATGAGGAGGGTTTTGTCCTCGAGCTCGCCGACGGTCCGCGCCCGATCGCCTATCGCGACCTCGAGCGGGCGCGCACCGTCTTTGACTGGGAAGCCGACCTGGCGGCGCGCCGCGCGGCCGAGCGGGCCGAGAAGGCCGCCACGGGTGGAACAGCGAAGCGCGCTCGCTCCAAGCGCGAGCAGGCAGCATCAGAGGATCGTCGAGGCGATGAGCGAGAGAGGGTGGCACGGTAATGAGTTCGACCAACTTCGAGTTCCTCGACGCGCTACAGCAGATCGCGCGCGACAAGGGCATCGCCGTGGACACGCTGCTCGAAGCGTTGGCCAACGCCCTCGTCGCGGCGTACAAGCGGCTGCCGAACGCCGCCGAGGAGGCCTTCGTCACGATCGACTCGGACTCCGGTGAGATCCGCGTCTACGGCCAGGAGCTGGACGAGGACGGCAACGTCGTGCGCGAGTGGGACGACACGCCGAACGACTTCGGCCGGATCGCCGCCCAGGCGGCCCGCCAGGTGATCCTCCAGCGCATCCGAGAGGCCGAGCGCGACCTCAAATACGAGGAGTACGCCGGGCGCGAGGGCGACATCGTCACCGGGATCATCCAGCAGAACGACAACCGCTACACGCTCCTCGACCTCGGCAAGGTCGAGGCGTTGTTGCCGCAGGCCGAGCAGGTCCCCTACGAGCACTACGAGAGCGGCACGCGGCTCAAGGCCTACATCGTCGAAGTGCGCAAGACGAGCAAGGGCCCCCAGATCGTCGTCTCGCGCAGCCACCCCGGCCTCATCAAGCGGCTCTTCGAGCTCGAGGTGCCCGAGATCTCGAACGGCGTCGTCGAGATCAAGGCGTGCGCTCGCGAGCCCGGGCACCGCACCAAGATCGCCGTGTGGTCGAACGACCAGAACGTCGACCCCGTCGGCGCCTGCGTTGGCGCTCGCGGCGCGCGGGTCCGCATGGTGACCAACGAGCTGCGCGGTGAGAAGGTCGACATCGTCCCCTATTCGGACGATCCCGCCGAGTTCGTCGCCCGGGCGCTCCAGCCGGCACGCGTGAAGGAGGTGCGCCTCGACGAGGCGACCGGAACGGCGACGGTCGTGGTGCACGACTACCAGCTCTCGCTCGCCATCGGCAAGGAGGGCCAGAACGCCCGGCTCGCCGCCCGCCTCACGGGCTGGCGCATCGACATCAAGAGCGAGACCCAGCTCGCTGAGGAAGAGGCTGGGTTCTCCTCTGAGGACTGGGCCGAGGGTGAGTGGGTCCAGAACGAAGCCGGCGAGATGGTCTTCCAGCCCGCCGGGGGTGGCGAGGCGATCTCGATGAGCGAGTGGGCCGAGGGCGGCACCGGGGCACCCGCCCCTTCGGCTGCCTCGGTGGTCGACGGGGCCGAGCCGGCCGTCGACGGGGCCGAGCCGGCGGTGGGCGAGCCCGAGGTGAGCGCGAGCGAGCCGGCGGTGGACGAGGGCGGCGAGGAGCGCGCCCCGGCCGAGACCGAGGACGCCCCGTAGGCCGCGGGCGTCGCGGCGAGCGTGCCGGAGGGCCGGAGCGAACCTGCGCCGGCTGCCGCACCCGCCGACCGGTCGCGGCGCTCGTTCGCCTTAGCCTGCACGGTGACGAGCTGGTGGCCGGGCGCGGCCAACCGGGTCGGGGCGCGTGGGTGTGTCGCGGTGCGCGGCGCTGTCTCGACCTCGCGATCGAGCGGCGGGCGTTCTCACGAGCGCTGCGTCACGACCCGATCGTGGTTCGCCAGCCGGACGCGCTCTGGCGTCAGCTGGAGGCCGGGAACGCGCCCGGCCAAGGTGTGGGAGGATAGATCGAGCGGCGACGGGGCGCGAGGAACAGCGCGCTCTGGACGCGCATCAGGAAGGGAATTTCTGGCAGTTGGCGAAGAACATCCGCGTCTACGAGCTCGCCCGTGAGCTGGGCCTTTCAAACAAGGAGGCGCTCGATCTCTGCGTCTCCCTCGGGATCGGCGTAAAGAGCCACTCATCCTCGATCGAGGAGGCCCAGGCAGACCGCGTCCGCCGCAAGGCGGAGCGCGAAGGCCTCGTGCGCGCCACCCAGCCCGAAGAGCCGGCCACCGAGGCCCGCACCGGTGGCGGCCGTGGCGCCCAGCGCGCGCCCGAGCCGGCTCCGACGCCCGCCCCCGAGCCCCCACGCGCCGAACCCCCACGCGCCGAACCCCCACGCGCCGAACCCCCGCGAGCCGAGCGGCCAGCCGAGCGCCCCGCGCCACCGGCTGAGCGCCCCGCGCCACCGGCGCCCCGTCCGATCGCCCCGGCGGCATCGCCGGCGCCACCCGCCGAGCCGCAGAGTCGGCCGGCTGCCCCGGCGGCGAGCGAGCATCATGTCGTGCGCAGCCGCCCCGCGAGCGAGGTGGCCGAACCGCGCCCAGCGCCTGCCCCACCCCGCCCAACCCCCGCGCCGCGCCCCGGCGAACAGCCCGCCGCGGCAGCTCCTGGTGCTCGACCGGCGCCTTCCGGCGCGCCGCGTCCGGCTCCCGGCCGACCGGCGCCCGCGCCCGGTCGCCCCGGTCAGAGCGGCGATCGCCGGCCCTTGCTTGGGCCGTCGGGCAAGCCCATTCCGCCGCCTCCCGGCGGCCCGCCGCGCTCGCCGAGCGGTCGGCCGATCCCCCCGCCTCCGGGCATGGGCGGCCGAGGTCCTGCGCCGGTCACCGGTCGTCCCGGTGGCGGTGCTCCGCGCCCCGGTGGATTCGGTGGCCGCCCCGGTGGCGGTGCTCCGCGCCCCGGTGGATTCGGTGGCCGTCCCGGTGGCGGTGCTGGTGGCGGTGGATTCGGTGGCCGTCCCGGTGGCGGTGCTGGTGGCGGTGGATTCGGTGGCCGTCCCGGTGGCGGTGTGGGCGCGCCAGCCGGCGCGCGCGGAGGCCCGGCAGGGCGCGGTCGCCCGCCGCAGCGCCGGACGCATCGACGCCGTCGCAACGTCGAAGAGCTCGAGCCGATCCAGGTCTCGACCTACACGCCGTCGAACGCGCCGGTTCCCGACCACGAGGTCATCATCGAGCGTGGCTCGACGCCCCAGGAAGTGGGCCCGAAGCTGAACCGCTCGGCTGGCGACGTGATCCGCTTCCTCTTCCTGCAAGGCGAGGTGGTCACGGCGACCCAGTCGCTGACCGATGACATGATCGAGCTGTTCGCCGCAGAACTCGGCGCCCGGATCCGCCTCGTCGACACCGGTGAGGAGCAAGAGGCCGCGCTCGAGGCGAAGTTCTTCGCCGACGAGGAAGTCGATCCCGCAGCGCTGCGTCCCCGCCCGCCGGTCGTCACGGTGATGGGCCATGTCGACCACGGCAAGACGACGGTGCTCGACCGCATCCGCCAGACCGATGTGGTGGCCGGCGAGGCCGGCGGCATCACCCAGCACATCGGCGCCTACCAGGTCGAGAAGAACGGTCAGCGGATCACCTTCATCGACACCCCTGGACACGAGGCCTTCACCGCGATGCGCGCCCGCGGCGCGCAGGTCACCGACATCGTCGTCCTCGTGGTCGCGGCCGACGACGGGGTCATGCCCCAGACGATCGAGGCGATCGACCACGCGAAGGCCGCCAACGTGCCGATCATCGTGGCGGTCAACAAGATCGACCGCGAGGACGCGGATCCCAACCGCGTCCTGCAGCAGCTGTCCGAGCGCGGGCTCGTCCCCGAGGCGTGGGGCGGTGACACGATCGCGGTCGAGATGTCGGCGCTGCAGGGTCTTGGGATCGATGACTTGCTCGAGCAGATCCTGGTGCTGTCCGAGGTGCTCGAGCTGAAGGCGAGCCCCGAGGGGCGCGCCCGGGCGACCGTGCTCGAGGCCAACCTCGACATCGGCCGTGGCCCGGTGGCCACGGTGATCGTGGAGCGGGGAACCCTGCGCGTCGGCGATCCGATCGTCGCCGGGGCGGCGTGGGGCCGGGTGCGGGCGCTCATCGACGACCACGGTGACCAGGTCAAAGAAGCCTGGCCCTCGATGCCGGTCCAGGTGCTCGGGTGCTCTGAGCCACCCGTGGCCGGTGACGAGCTGCGGGTGACCGAGGACGTCTCGGACGCCGAGACGATCGCTCGGGCGCGTGAGCAGCGCCTGCGCTTTGCCGGCTACGCGAGCACCGCCGTCGCCTCGGGCGCGGGCGGCAAGCTCGAGGACATCTTCGAGCAGATCCAGCGCGGCGAGACGGCCACGCTGACGCTCGTGCTCAAGGCGGATGTTCAGGGATCGCTCGAGGCGGTGACCGAGAGCCTGCGGCGCCTCGAGCGCGAAGAGGTGAAGGTCGCCTTCGTGCGGCGCGCCGTCGGCGGCATCAGCGAGCAGGACGTCCAGCTGGCCTCGGCGTCGAACGCCACCATCATCGGCTTCAACGTGCGACCCAACCGGCGCGCTCGTGAGCTCGCCGAGACCCAGGGCGTGGAGATCCGGACCTACGAGATCATCTACAAGCTGATCGAGGACATCGAAGCTGCGATGGTGGGCATGCTGGCGCCCACCTTCGAAGAGGTGGTCACCGGCGAGGCCGAGGTGCGCGAGATCTTCCGCGTGCCGCGCATCGGGGCGATCGCCGGGTGCTACGTGCGCAACGGCACCATCACCCGGGGCTCGAAGGTCCGCTTCCTTCGCGACGGCGTCGTCATCTGGAAGGGCGCCATCAGCTCGCTGCGGCGCTTCAAGGACGACGTGCGCGAGGTCCAGTCGGGCTTCGAGTGCGGCATCGGCCTCACGGACTTCCAGGACCTCCACGAAGGCGACATCATCGAGACCTTCGAGGAGCGCGAGGTCCCGCGGACCTGAGCCCGGGCAGGGAGACCCCATGGACCGTCGCCATCATCGGTCCTCGCACGGCTACCCGCGGACGGCGCGACTGAACGCGCTCCTCCAAGAGGTGCTCGCCGAGGAGATCCGCCGCCTCGAGGACGCCGACGAGCGTCTCTCGTTGCTGACGGTGACCGGGGTCGCGTGCGAGCCTGACCTGCGCCACGCCACGGTCCTCCTCGCCCATCTCGACGAGGAGGCCGCGGCCGTGCTCGAGCAGCACCGCCGCGCCCTGCAGGCGGCGATCGGCACGCAGGCCCACCTGCGCCGCACCCCGGCGCTGCGCTTCCTGGCGGACCCCGCGATCGAGGCGGGCGAGCGCGTCGAGGCGGCGCTGCGACGGGCCGCGCAGCGCCAGGCCCGCGGCGACGTCGACGCGGAGCGTGATTCGTGAGCGCACCCGACGGCTACCTCGTCGTCGACAAGCCAGCCGGGCTCACCTCCCACGACGTCGTCGCGCGGGCGCGGCGGCTGCTCGGCGAGCGGCGCATCGGCCATGCCGGCACCCTCGATCCCGACGCCACGGGGGTGCTGGTGCTCGGGGTTGGCCGGGCGACGCGGCTGCTGCGCTATGTCGGCGAGCTGGACAAGACCTATGTCGGCGAGATCGTGCTCGGGACCGAGACCACCACGCTCGACGCGTCGGGTGAGGTCGTCGCCACCTACGACATGGCGAGCGTCACGCCAGATGACGTCGCCGCGGCGGCCGAGGCCTTCCTCGGCAAGATCCGCCAGGTGCCGCCGATGGTCTCGGCCGTCAAGGTCGGCGGGCGCCGCCTGCACGAGCTCGCCCGCGCTGGCCAGGAGGTGGAGCGTCCTGACCGGGAGGTCGAGGTCTTCGCTTTCGCCATCGAGCCGACCGATGAAGCTGGCGTGTACCGCGCCCGCGTGCGCTGCTCGTCGGGCACCTATGTCCGCACCCTCGCCGCCGACCTGGGTCGAGCGCTCGGCGGCGGCGCCCACCTGCGGGCGCTGCGCCGCGAGGCGATCGGGCCCTTCGCCGTCGAAGCCGCCGTGGCGCTCGAGGCGATCACCCCGGCGCTCGTGCGCCCTCCCGCGGGGCTCGTCGGCCACCTGGCAGCCTCGCAGGTGCCGGCGCGCCTGATCGGCGCGATCCAGCACGGTGCTCGCATCGACGCGGCCGCGCTCGGCGTGGAGGGGCCTGGCCCCTTCGCCCTGCTTGCCGAGGGCGTCCTGCTCGCCATCTATGAGCGCCGCGGCGAGCAGCTGAAGGCGAGCGTCGTCCTCGCCGAGCCGAGCGCGCCGGTGCGCGCTGCGCCAGCCGCTGAGGCGGCGACGCGGCGCGACGCGCCGGCCCCACGCCCGCGCCGCGTGGTGACGATCGGCAACTTCGACGGGGTCCACCTCGGCCACCGCGCCCTGCTCGCGAGGGCCCGGGCAGCCGCCGACGCCATGGGGACACGCCTGTCGGTCGTCACCTTCGACCGGCACCCGCTCGCCACGCTGCGCCCCGCCGAGACGCCCTTGCTGCTGACGGGGGCCGCGCACAAGGCCGAGCTGTTGGAACAGGCAGGCGCCGAGGAGGTCGTGATGCTCGCCTTCGACCGCGCCCGAGCCGACCAGGAGGCGGAGGACTTCGTCGAGGAGGTGCTGGTCGACCGGCTCAATGCCGCCGTCGTGGTCGTGGGCGACAACTTCCGCTTCGGCCACCAGGCCCTTGGCGATGTCGCCTTGCTGGCCCGCCTCGGATCCAAGTGGGACTTTCGTACCGAGGGCATGGCCCTCACCAGCGAGGAGGGGATCGTGATCTCCTCCTCGCGCATCCGCGCGCTCGTCGCGACCGGGTCGCTCGAACTTGCCGGCGAGCTGCTCGGGCGACCCCACGAGCTGCGCGGCGAGCGGGTCGAGGACAGCGCGTACGTGGTCCCCGACGATCTCGTCGTGCCGCCGCCGGGCCGCTATCGCGCCGAGGTCAGCGCGGGCGCCGGCCCTTGGCGCCCCTTCGAACTCACCTGCGTCGCCGCCACCACCGTGCGCCTCGTACCCCTCGACGCAACTGCAGCGATCGAGCCCGGGCCCTGGCGCGTCCGGCTCCTCGAAGCGGTTCGCTGACGAGCCTCGCCGCCCGGCCGCCCGGCCGCCCGGCCGCCCGGCCGCCTCGAGGTCCCGGCCAGGCGGGTGCTGCCGGTTGGGCCGGTACGATCGGGGCGTGTCGAGCTTTGCGATCCGCCTCTTTGGCGACCCCGTGCTGCGTCAGCCGACCCGGCCCGTGGCCGAGGTCGACGGCGCGATCGCGCGCCTTTGCGAGGACATGATCGAGACGATGTACGCCGCGCCCGGGGTCGGCCTGGCGGCGAACCAAGTCGGGGTGTCCAAGCGGCTGTTCGTCTACGACGTGGGCGAGGGCCCCGGCGTCGTGATCAACCCCGAGCTCGTCGAGAGCGACGGGGCATGGAGCTACTTCGAGGGCTGCCTGTCGGTTCCCGAGCTCGCCTGGGACATCGTCCGGCCAAAGACCGTGCACCTGCGCGGCGTCGGCCTTGACGGCGAGGAGCTCGACATCGAAGCCGACGAGCTGTTGGCGCGCTGCTTCCAGCACGAGGTCGACCACCTCGACGGCATCTTGGTGACCGAGCGCCTCGACCCCGAGCGGCGCAAGGAGGCGATGCGGGTCCTACGCCAGCGGGCGGTCGGATCGAGCAGCCTGGTGGCGCCCGCGACGCGCTCGGACCTCTAGCACTGGCCGCGCTCTGCTTCCTCGGGAGCCCGCCGGTCGCGGCCGACGTGCTCGAGGCGCTCGTCGGCGCCGGTCATGACCTCCGCCTGGTCCTGACCATGCCGGACCGGCGCCGAGGGCGCGGTGGCGCCCTCGTCCCGACGGCGGTGAAGGCCAGGGCGCTCGCGCTCGGCCTCCCCGTCAGCGAGCGGGTCGCCGATGCGACCGCGTGCGGCGCCGAGCTCGGCGTGGTCGTCGCCTTCGGGCGCCTGATCAAGCCCGAGGTGCTGGCCAAGCTCTCGATGGTGAACCTCCACTTCTCCTTGCTGCCGCGCTGGCGCGGCGCGGCGCCGGTGGAGCGGGCGATCCTGGCGGGCGACGAGGAGACCGGCGTGTGCGTGATGGCGCTCGAGGAGGGCCTCGACACCGGTCCGGTCTATGCCAGCGCGCCGGTGCGCATCGGGGAGGAGGAAACCGCCGCGGAGCTGCGCGCGCGCCTCGGCGACCTCGGCACGGGGCTGCTCCTCGAGTGCCTTGCGGGCGGCCTCGACCGCCTCGGGTCCCCGCGGCCCCAGGTCGGTGAGGCTACCTATGCCGACAAGATCCGGCCCGAGGAGCTGATCTTGGACTGGCGGCGCCCGGCGGGTGAGCTGGCGCGGGTCGTGCGCGTGGGTCGGGCATCGACGACCTTTCGCGGGCGCCGGCTCCTCGTGCACCGTGCTCGTCCGCTTCCCGCGCCGTCAGGGTCCGAGGCAGGCGTTCCGGGCACGGCGCGGGGCGACGCGGTGTGGACCGGCGAAGGGCTGCTCGCGCTGATCGAGGTCCAGGGCGAGGGCCGGGCGCGCCAGCCCTTTGCCAGCTGGGCCGCCGGGGCGCGCGTCGCGCCAGGGGAGCGCTTTGGCGACTGAGGCGCAGGCCCCGGGCGCCAGCAAGCTGGCCGCTCATCGGCGCTACGATGCGCCGGCGGCGCACCTTGCGTACGTGTACGAATAGCCTGGTGGGTGGCGGGGAGCGGGAGGAAGCAGTCCGTGCCTGGCATGGGTGGCGCCCTGTCGCTCGAGCGCTCGAGGATCGTGCGGGCCTTCCACGCCACCCTTGGCCATCAGCTCCTCATCGTCCTCGCGCTGGCTGTGCTCGTCGTGGTCGGGGGGAACGTGTTGCGCGGCATCGAACTGCGCAGGCGCACGGCGGCAGGCGGCGCGCGGGGCGAGTTGGCGGAGGCGACGTCGGCTACGAGCGAGCCGGCGCCCCGCCGCCTGCTTCGGATCGGCTTCGGCCTGCTGTGGCTGGCCGACGGCCTGCTCCAGAGCCAGAGCGCGATGCCGATCGGGATGCCGAGCCAGGTGATGGCGCCGACGGCGGACGCCTCGCCGACCTGGGTGCAACATGTGGTCAGTTTCGCAACGACGACCTGGAGCGCGCACCCGGTCACCGCCGCAGTCGCCGTGGTCTGGATCCAGTGCGGGATCGGCGCCTGGCTCCTCATCGCCCCCCGCGGCGCGCTCTCGCGCCTTGCCGGGGGGGCCTCGACGGCCTGGGCGCTCGTGGTCTTCGTCTTTGGCGAGTCCTTCGGCGCCATGCTTGCCCCGGGGGCCTCGTGGCTCTTCGGCGCGCCCGGCGCCGCCTTGTTCTACGGCGTCGCGGGGGTGCTGCTCGCCCTTCCCGAGGCGCGCCTTGGTGCCGCGGCGACCGGGCGCAACCTCCTGCGCGGGCTCGGCGCGTTGTTCGTCGCGATGGCCGTGCTCCAGGCGTGGCCTGGGCGCGGCTTCTGGCGCGACCACGGGCGCCTCGGCGCGATGGTCGCCTCGATGGCGGCGACGCCCCAGCCGCCGGTGCTGGCCGGCTGGCTGCGTGCCTTCGGCACCGTGGTGGACGCCCACGCGGCCACCGTGAACGCGCTGATCGTCGTGCTGTTGGTGGCGATCGGCGTCGGCCTGTGGATCCGGAGGCCGGCGCTGCTGCGTGCGGCGGTGGTCGCGGCGGGGGCCTTGGGTCTCGCCGTCTGGGTCCTCGTCCAGGACCTCGGCGTGCTCGGCGGGCTCGGGACCGATCCGAACAGCATCCCGCCTCAGCTCGTCCTCCTCGCCGCCGGAGCGCTGGCCGCCCTCCGCCCGAGCGCCCAAGGCGCGCGAGTGGCCGAGCCCGGTGTTCGCCTGGCGTGGACGCGGCGGCTGAGCGCCAGCCCGAGCTACGGCTTTCGGACCCTCGCCGCCCTGGGCGCCGTCTTGGTGGTGGTCCTTGGCGTGGCCCCGATTGCCGTCGCGTCGATGCTCCAGCGCGGCTCGGCGCGCGCCCTGGTGCGCGAGGCGGCCGGTGGGTCCCCCGTGATCACCGACGTCCCGGCGCCGCGCGTCGGCCTCGTCGATCAGCACGGCAGGAAGCTCACGCTGGCGGCGCTGCATGGCGATGTCGTGCTGCTCACCCTCCTCGACCCGCTCGGTGCGGGCCACAGCCTGGGCGTCGCGCGCGAGCTGGCCGAGGCGCGTCGGCGCATCGGCGCCGCGAACCGGCGCGTCACGCTCGTGGCGATCGACGACGACCCGCGCCGTCGCACCCTGGCGGCGCTGCGCGCCTTCGACCGCCGAGCGCAGCTTTCTGACGCGGCTGCTTGGCACTTCCTCACCGGCCCGCTCCCGGCGCTGCGCGCGGCGTGGGCGCACCTTGGCGTCGCGCACGAGCTCGCGGCGCACGGCCAGATGCCCGCCCGGGACGACGTCGTCTGGGTCATCGATCCGAGCGGGGCGGTCCGCGCCGTGCTCGCCACCGAGCCGGTACCGGCGACGCCGGCCGGCAGAGCATCGCTCGAGGCCGCGCTGGCGGCGCTCGTCCAGAACCTGCTGGCCGATTGAGCCAGCGCGACGCGCCGCCCGCAGCGATGGACGACGTCCGGGCGCGCCGGCCGCGACGCGGGTCGTGCGATCGTGGGGCACGATATCGCCGGGCGCCCGTCGCAACGTGGCGGTGCCGTGGCGTCCTAGGGTGCCGCGCGGCGATACTGCGCTCTCAGGATCGGGCCGAAGGCGGCGGGGGAGAGACGATGACGTATCTCAGGCACTGGTCCTTGGACCCCTTCATCCTGATCGTGGCCGTGCTGGTCACCTTGCACGAGCTCGGCCTGTCGCGCCTTGCGGCCCGCTCGACCCCGGCTCGCACCGCCCGGCGCCGCCGCGCCAGCTATCGCTTCTATGGCGGCCTCGCCATCTTGCTCGTGGCGGTTGCGTCGCCGATCGACTACTACGCGGACGACTACTTCTTCGTCCACATGATCGAGCACCTGCTCTTGATGTTCTTCGGCCCGATGCTGATCGTCGCTGCGGCCCCCTGGGTGCCCCTCAGCTTCGGCCTTCCCGTCGGCTGGCGTCGTGCGATCGGGCGCGCCCTCGTCTTCTCCTCCTGGGCAGCGCCCCTGCGGGTCCTCGGACGCCTGGCCCGCAACGGCTGGTTCTGTGTGCTCGCCATGAACGTTGCGATGGTGTTCTGGCACGTCCCGGGCGCCTTCGACCTCGCCCAGGAGAATCCCGTCGTGCACGTCGTGTTGATGCACGGCAGCTTCATCCTCTTCGGCGTGCTGTTCTGGCTGCAGCTGATGCCGTCACGGCCCTTCCGGCCCCGGCTCTCGCTGCCCGGCCAGATCGGGGCGATCATCGGGACGAACGTGGTGATGTTCGTGCTCGCCATGACGCTGTCGATCTTCACCTCGAGCTCGTGGTACTCGGTCTATGACCACATCCCGGGCGTGAGCTTCTCGCCCTTTGCCGACCAGCAGCTCGGCGCGGCGATCCTGTGGGTCTGCGGGGACTTCTGGGCGGTGCCCGCGCTCATCCGGGTCTTCCGTCGGGTGATCGACGAGAGCGACGGGGGGCTGTCCGCGGCGGTCGACCGCATGCTGCACCGCGGCGCGATGCCCGAGCTCGGCCGCTGATCAAGCCGCCCTGGAGCCCATCGCTGTGCGCACAGCGAACCTCGACGGCGCCGTGTCAATTGATGATTGACGGCAACAACGCCACGCCATAGGGTTCCGGGACACGTTTGCGTACAAGTCGGCGGGCACCGTGCCCACCGATGCGATCGTTTGCTACCGGGGAGGCGCAAAGGGTGTCACGGGGGGCGCGCGCCAGCGTTGCTGGCATGTTGTTCGCCATCGCCGTCGGACTCGTCGTGTTCGTCGCCATGGCGTTCCTGCGAACTGAGCCGCCGACCGTCGATCTCGCCAGCGGCCATCAGGCCGGAAAGCCGGTCGACCTGACGCTGCAGACCGTCGGATCGATCGGCTACGGGATCCACCCGGAGTGGGTCTCCTACCTGGTCAAGGACCAGCAGGGCAAGTGGATCCACTCCACGTTGTGGAACCTGCCAGCGCACACGACGGTGCACGTCACGATCCTGCAGTACGACTCGGGGAGCCCGATCCGAAACCAGCAGCGGGGCCTCGTTACCGGCGTGGGCGGCGCGATGCTGAACGGCAAGCGACTGACCAACGTCAACAGCTATGAGGGCAATGGGATCGGCCACACCTTCTCGGTCCCGAGCCTCGGCATCAACGTCCCGCTCGTCGGCGTGGCCGGCAACGCCAAGGACTTCTGCAACGTCGCGCCCTGCACGATGCAAGAGGCGCACAACACGGTCACCTTCACCTTCAAGACCCCGGGCGTCGGGCAGTACCACTGGCAGTGCTTCGTGCCCTGCGGCCTGGGCTACCTCTACGGCAACGGAGGGCCGATGCAGACCATTGGGTACATGGACGGCTTGCTGAAGGTGGTCGCCTGATGGCTGCCACCACCGCCAGCGCCGGCGCCCACCGGGCGCGCAACTCCCATGACCTGCGCACCATCGCCACCATCTGGGTGGTGCTGAGCATCGTCGCCGACCTGCTCTTTTGGTTCTTGGCCGGCCCGCACATCCCGCCCGGGCGGATGAGCGACCAGGCTGAGGGCGCGCAGTTCGACTTCAACGTCTTGTTCGTCGTGGCCCTGCCCGTCGTGATCTTGGTCTGGACCTACCTCGGCTTCGCCATCATCAGGTGGCGCGCCTCGCGCCACGATGCCGACGAGGCCCCCGTCGGCGTGCCGGCGCGCACGGCGCTGCGCATCCAGACCTCCTGGATCGCCATCACCACGGTCGTCGTCATCGGCCTCTTCGGCTTTGGGACCTACGAGCTGATCGCCCCGGCGGGCGCCGGTGGTGGCGAGGGCCCGACGGCGATCTGGAAGCCAACCACCAAGACGATCCTCCCGATCCAGGTGATCGGTCAGCAGTGGATGTGGACGTACCGGTACCCGAGCTTCGGCGGCTTCGAGACGAGCCAGCTCATCGTCCCGGACAACACCGAGATCGCCTTCCACGTGACGTCGCTCGACGTGATCCACGACTTCTGGGCCTACCAGCTCGGCGTGAAGGCTGACGCGAACCCCGGCACCGACAACATCGCCTACGTCAAGCCCCAGCAGCTCGGCCGGTTCACCGTGCGCTGCGACGAGCTGTGCGGCCTGTGGCACGGCGCAATGTACAACTACGGCCACGTGGTCTCGCCGACCGCCTTCTACCACTGGGCCACGACGACCGAGAAGAAGCTCGCGGCGAACACCAAGACCCTGCCGCCGTTCGCCTGGACCTACACGCCAGACGCCAACGGCGCCGATGGGGGCTACTACCTCGACAACGTCAATCCCTACAGCAAGAGCTCGCTGTATGGGGCCAACACCGTGAAGGTGAAGCAATACGGCGCCAGTGCGGCGCAGTCGTGAGCGGGATGAGCGGGAGGATTCGCTGAGATGGCGAGCACCATCACCACCCCAGTTGCCGGGAACACCGCAGCCCCGCCGCCGGCACAGCGGGTGCGCAACCGGCCGGCCTGGGCGAGCCAGCACCTCGGCACCGCGCTGATCGGTGCGGTCGCGGGCTACGCCTTTGGCCACTGGATCGGCAACGTCATCGGCGCGGGCTACACCGTGCCGCAGAGCAACGGCGAGAACGATGTCGCGGTGGTCCTCGGCCTCGCGCTCGGCGCCCTCGGCTACCTGATCGGCATCGGCGCGTTCAACTACCCGCTAGCCAAGCTGATCGGCCGCGAGCCGCTCCCCGAGGTCGCCGAGGAGGGCTGGCAGCGCTACTTCCGCTTCAACCTCGACCACAAAGTCGTCGGCATGCAGTACGTCATCGTCTCGCTGCTGTTCCTCTTCACCGGCGGACTGCTGGCGATGGCGATTCGGACCGAGTTGTTGAACCCGACGAACCACTTCTTCGGGGCGGGCACCTACATCGCAGTGGTCGGCGAGCACGGCACGATCATGATGATGATGGCCTCCTCGGTCGTCATCGGCCCACTCGGCAACTGGCTGGTGCCGCTCATGATCGGCTCGCGCCGGATGGCCTTCCCCCGCGTCGAGGCCACGTCGGTGTGGCTGTTCAGCGCGGGTTACCTGGTCATCTTGACGGCGCTGCCGCTCGGCGGCTTCCCGACCGGTTGGACGGGCTACGCCCCGCTGCAGACCCAGTCGACGGCGGGGATGGACTCCTACCTCGTTGGCTTCGCCATTATCGGCATGGGCATGATCCTCGCCGGGCTGAACCTCGGCGCGACGATCATCAACTACCGGGCTCCGGGCATGACCTGGGGACGCGTGCCGATCTTTGTCTGGTCGGTGCTGGCGACGACGGCATTGCTCGTCTTCGCCACGCCCACCTTGGTGGTGGCCGGCCTGTTCGGAATCTTGGACCGCACGGCGCTCACCGCCTTCTATGTGAACGAGCACGGTGGCAGCTCATTCTTGTGGGAGAACCTCTTCTGGTTCTTCGGCCATCCCGAGGTCTACATCATGGCGCTGCCGGGATTCGGCATCGTCGGGGAGATCCTGCCGGTCTTCAGCCGAAAGCCCCTGTTCGCCTACAAGGTGGGTGCCGCCGGCATGCTCGGCGTCGCCCTGCTCTCGTTCTTTGTCTGGCAGCACCACCTGTTCCAGAGCGGCATCAACCCGGACATGCGTCCGCTGTTCATGTTGACGACCGAGCTGATCTCGATCCCCACCGGCTTCATCTTCCTGGTCGGACTGGGGACGTTGTGGAAAGCCCGGATCCGCTTCGAACCACCGATGCTCTTCGCGCTGGCGGTGTACTTCAACTTCCTGATCGGCGGCGTGACCGGCGTCTTTTTGTCCGACGTGCCGGTGAACGTGACCGTGCACGGCAGCTTCTTCGTGCTGGCGCACTTCCACTACACGATCATGGGCGGCCTGATCTTCGCCTTCTTCGGTGGCCTCTACTACTGGCTGCCCAAGATGACCGGCAAGACGCTGAACCGAAAGCTCGCCATCTGGCACTTTTGGATCATGTTCGTCTTCTTCAACCTGACCTTCTTCCCGATGTTCATCATCGGCCTCCTCGGTCAGCCCCGCCGGGTGTTCGAGTACGCGACGCGCCTGCAGGGCCTGAACGATTTCTCCTCGGTCAGCGCCTACATCCTCGGCTCGTCCTTCTTGATCTTCGCCTTCAACTTCGTGTGGTCGATCTACATCGCCCCCAAACGCGCGGAATCCAACCCGTGGGGATCTCGCGGCCTCGAGTGGCAGGTCCCGACACCGGTGCCGCACTACAACTTCGAGCGGCTGCCGGTCGTGGTCGCCGACCCGTACCACTACGACGAGCCGGACCAGGGCGTCGCCGACTTCGGCACGTTCTCCGAGCCGGCACTGTCTGAGGTAGCAGCACCGGGGGAGCAGGTGCCCCCGGCCGACGTCCAGTCACCCGACGACAGCGGCGACCTCGACCCTCGCCCGCCGATCGTCTGAGCCAACCGCACTCGACCAGCCCATCGGATTCGGAGCAGCCATGGCTACCCCAGTCACCAACTTCAAAGAAACCCCCGAGGAGATCGCGTACGAGCTGCGCGCCGCCGAGGGCGCCGCGTGGATCGGCAGTCGCTCGCTGATCGGCGTGGGGTCGTTCATCTACGCCTCGCTCGCCTTCGCGTTCTTCTACCTACGCTCGGCGAACCAGGCGCAGCTTTGGCGCCCGAACCACGTCACGGCGCCGACCGAGATGGGGGCGACGATCTTCGCCCTCAGCGCGGCGACGGCGGCGCTGTCGGTGTACGGGATGTACCGCTTCCGTCGGGGCTCGGTCGTGGACTGGGAGGTGGCGGGCTGGATGGGCCTGCTGCTCGGGGCGCTCGGCTTCGCACTGCAGATCTACGAGCTCACCCGCTTGCCCTTCTACCCGGGCTCGAGCGGTTATGCCTCGACGTTCATCGGTTGGGGCGTGCTCAACCTCGTGGGGTTGCTGGGCGGTTGCTACTGGCTCGAGACGCTGCTGGCGCGCTCGCTCCGGCTGCGGCGCGCGGTCGCCGAGGACGGCGGAGCGGCGAATTCCACGCTCCCCGCGGCGCGCCTGTTCCGGGCGAGCGTCGAGGGCTGCACCGTCTTCTGGGGCTTCCTCGCCGTGGTGGCCGTGTTCTTCTGGATCCTCTTCTACCTCATCTGAGCTGAGGGTTCGCGGGTGCGACAGGCAGTGGTTAAAGGCGGTAGCGGTAGTGTGGCGTGGGCAGGGAAGAGATCCGTCGTCGGCGGAGCTCGTCGGCCAGGAGGACGGGGATGATGGTTGCGGCGAGCACGATGCTCGGAGCTCAGGTGCTCACGTTCGCGATCCCGATCGGGACGCTCGTGGCGGTGTGCTTCTGGGCGTTCTTCCAACGGCACCCGAGCCGCTAGCAGTTCGCCCAGCCGGGGCGTTGGCAATGCGGCGCCTGGCGGGGATCGGAGGCGGGGTCGCCTTCGTGGTCGTGCTGTGTCCCCCCGTGATCACCGGGATGGGGCGGCACGGCTACCTCGAGGTCATCCAGTTCGTCGTGCTCGCGCTCCTCGTGCCGCCGGCCGTGGTGGCGGCCGGGCCGCTGCGGTGGACGGCAGGGGGTCGGCGGTTTGCCGAGCGCCTCGGCGAGCGCCGTCGACGGCATGCCACCTTCTCTCGAGCGGCGAGATACCTCGGCATCGAGCTTTTGGTGACGATCGGCTGGCGCCTGCCCGTGGCGGTGGATGCGCTCGTCGATCACCGGCTGCTCGTGATCGCCGAGGTGCTCACGCTCGTGCCGGCGGGGATCGGCCTGTGGCTCGAGCTGATCGACAGTCCGCCGCTCACGCCGCGCCTTTCCCCGTCGCCGGCGCGGGCGCTCGTGGCGGCGCTCACGATGTGGGCAAGTTGGATCGTGTCGTATCTCGCGGCCTTCTCGACGAGCTGGTATCCGGTCTACAGCGGCTCACACGTCGATCCGGGCGTGGTGGTGACCGACCAGCAGATCATGAGCGGGGTCGTGTTCTTGGTGGCGGCAGCGGTCTTCTTGCCGGTGATCTTCGTGACGCTGCGCATGTGGCTCGATGACAGCGATCGACCCGACGCCGAGCTCCGGCGGCTCGTCCGCGAGGAGCGGCGGCGGGCCTTCGGGCCACCGAATCGGGAGTTTGGCAACAAGATGGGTGGGACGAGACCATGGGCGACGGGCAATGAGTGAGCAGAGCGTGACGGATCGTCCCCAGCGCATCGGCGCGGCGGTCGGCTTCGGCCTGGACCCGAACCGGCCCGTCGGCCGGCCCCGGGTCTGGTACCGCCGGCGGGGACCGCTGCTCGCGCTGGTGGTCGCGGCCATCCTCGCGGTGACGGTTGTGACCGACCTGCCCCAGCACACCTCGCGGGCTGCCGCGATCGCCCAGGAGCGTTCGGTCGTCGAGGCGATCAACACCGATGCCGGCTCGTGCACGTTCTCGGTCGGCGAGGCGTTCCGGCTCTACAACGACGCCCAGTCGCCGAGCCTGGCGCCTTCGAACCGCATGCGGATCCCCGGGCTGTTGCGCGACGACCAGGCGGCGTGCTCATTCACCAACAACGACATCTTCAACCTCTCTGGCATCGAGACGCCGGGCTCGGCGCCCGGGCGTGAGATGTCCCAGGCGGTCTCGACCGTGACGACCTGGACGACCTCGGATGCGCTCGCCGCGATCATCGCCATTGAGACCTTGGTCGAGCACCCCTCGCCGGCGGCCAAGGCCAAGGCGCTCGCCACCTTGGACAAGGCCGAGCGCTTTGCCGCCGAGGACCGGGCAAAGCTGCACGCCGAGGTCGACGCAGCGAACCGGCTGCTGCGCGCGCACCTTGGGTATCCGAAGCTCCCTGTCCTGCCCGAGCGGAGCTAGCGGTGCGACGAAGCGGCCGGCACCAGCGAGTCGAGGTAGGTGGCGATCCCCCCAGCCCAGCGCTGCTCGAGTGCAGGGGCGAGGTGGTAGGTGCCGTTGCGGGCCTCGTTCGCGTAGGGCGTGGCGCGGTAGGCGAGCCGTCCCTTGGGGTCGATGAAGTAGATGAGGTTGCTGTGGGCGACCTGGCCGGTGCTGCTGACCTGGATGCCCACGCCGTAGCGCTTCCAGATCGGGTTGAGGCGGCCGATCGGGCCGGTGAGGAACGCCACGTTCGCCAGGCCCTGCAGGCCGGTGCGCGAGAGCGCCGGCGGTGCGGCCTGCCAGGCGGTGGCGTCGGGGTCGGCGTTGACGATCACGAACTCGACGCTTGCCGCCGCCGCGCCGAGGCGCTGGTCGGCCGCCGCGAGCTCGGCGCCGATCACCGGGCAGGCGTCATTGCAGGGAGCGTCGAGGAAGCTGAGCGCCACGGCCTTGCCGCGCAGGGAGGCGAGCGAGAGCTCGCCGCCGCGGTTCGAGGGGAGCCGCAACGGCGGGGCGCTGTGGCGGGCGAGGGCCTCGACGCCGAGGAAGTTGACGACGCTGGCCCCGCCGGGGAGGTGCTTGGCCGGCACGTGCAGCACCTGGATGGCGCGGCCCGTGGCTCGGGCGGTGGCATTTGGGGCAGGGCCGCCCGAGGACATCACGTGTTCGAGCAAGGTGCCCGAGATCGCGACCGCCGCCATGATGGCGAGCCCGATGCCGATCGCCTTGCGGCTGACGCCAGGCGGGCCTGCCGCGAAGGCGGCTTTGCGGTCGACGGAGGGCTCCGGCGGCGCTACGGGCCGCTCGGCGGTCACCGCGCCGGACTCGCCAGCATCGCTCGGCGGGGTCATCGCGCCGAGGCTACCACCGCCCCTCTCGGCAGCTTTGCCCTGCCGGGCGGGGTGATTGTCCCTGTCTTCCCTGCGACCCTAGGCTGGCGCTAATGGCAACTCGCTCCATCGAGACGACGCGCGCGCCGAGCGCGGCGACGCTGCGCCTCGCCAAGGTTCGCAGCTACGTGGCGCTCACCAAGCCGCGGATCATCGAGCTGTTGCTGATCACAACGCTGCCGACGATGTTCGTGGCCCGCCGCGGCGTGCCCTCGGTCACCTTGATGCTCGCCACCTTGGTCGGCGGCACCCTGGCGGCCGGCGGCGCCAACGCGACGAACATGGTCATCGACCGCGACATCGACAAGGTGATGCGCCGCACGCGCAACCGTCCGCTCGTCACCGGCGAGGTCACCGCCCGCGCCGCGCTCACCTTCGCCATCGCCATCGAGATCGTCGCCTTCGTCGAGCTCTGGCTGACGGTCAACTTGCTGTCGGCCTGCCTGGCGGTCGCCGCCACGGCCTTCTACGTCTTCGTCTACACGATGTGGCTGAAGCGCAGCTCGTCGAGCAACATCGTGATCGGCGGGGCAGCGGGCGCAGTGCCCGTGTTGGTGGGCTGGGCAGCGGTCACCGGCACGCTGAGCTGGGCACCAGTCGTGCTCTTCGCGATCATCTTCGTCTGGACGCCGCCGCACTTTTGGGCGCTCGCCATCCGCTATCGCGACGACTACGAGGCCGCCGAGGTCCCGATGCTCCCCGTCGTCGCCACCTTCGCCAAGACGGCGCGGCAGATCCTGCTCTACACGGCGCTGCTCGTGGGCCTCACGGTGCTCTTCGGCTTCGTCGGCCACATGGGGGCCCTTTACTTCGCCGTCGCCATCGTCCTCGGCGCCTCGTTCCTCGCCTACTCGGTGCGGTTGCTGAAGCGCCTCGATGCGGTGACGGCGCTGCGCATGTTCAAGTACTCGATCAGCTACCTCAGCCTGCTGTTCTTGGTGATGGCGGTCGACGTGGTGGTGCGCCACCCCTGAGGGTGGCCCGGCGGTGGTGGTGATGAAGGCAATCGAGAGCGCACCGGCGCCGGCCGATGCCGAGGCCGCGGGCATCGAGGCGGCGCGCCGCCGCTACCGCCGGCGGATGCGCTGGTCGATCGGCGCGCTCGTGGTGCTCATCGCCGCCGGCGTGCTGTTCGCCGCCACCGGCGGCTCGGCCCCAACCAACACCGCCGCGCCGCTGCCGGCTCCGCCGACGTTCCGTCTCTCCGAGCTCGGCCAGACGCGCACGCTCGCCTATCCCTCGGCGGCCTATCGCCACCGGCCCGTGGTGCTCGTCTTCTTCGCCTCGTGGTGCGGCCCTTGTCAAAAGGAGATGCCGGTGCTCTCCAAGGTGGTGCGCGGCCTCGAGGCCGCGCACACCCCGGTCGCCTTCATCGGCATCGACGGCAACGACCCCACCGCGAGCGGTCTCGCCTTTGCCCGCAAGGTGAAGCTGCCCTTCGTCGCCGTCTCGGACCAACAGGAGGCGGTCGCCGACCAGTTGGGCCTCCCGGGACTACCCGACACCGTCTTCCTCTCGGCCAAGGGCAAGGTCGTCCACGTCGTCGAGGGTCCGATCAGCCCACCGACGCTGCGCCGCTGGGTGGCCCGCCTTTCCCGTGAGGGCGCCTGAGCTCGCTCAGGCGCCCTCACGCCAAAAACGCGCCGCGCCGACCAAGAGCGTGACGGCGGCGTAGCCGGCGAGGACCCCGAGCGCCTCGGGCGCGTCGAACAGCGTGGCGCGGGGAACCCCGGTGCCCGAGAGGGCAAAGCTGACGAGGCGGCCGTGGCCGACGTTGACGAGCACGGCGAAGAGGTTGGCGACCACGAAGCGATCGAGGACGTTCTCGATCGCCAGCGGGAGCGCCGCCATGAGCGCCGGGGCGGCGAACAACAGCGCCGCCAGGCAGGCGATGGCGGCGGCACCGTGGCGCAGCGCGCTCGCCAGGCCGAGCCCGATCAGCGCGACGAGGGCGACCGAGGCGCCGCCGAAGACCACGGCCCGCAGCACCCCGGGCTCGCCCAGACTGGCACGCAGCGACGCGGGGAGCGTGCGCTGGCCGATCGCGAACGCCGAGAAGGCCGCCAGCTCGCCGATTGCCAAGGCGAGCGTGGCGACCGCCGCCGCCTTGGCGCAAAAGACGGCGATGCGGCGCCCTCCCGACGCCGCCAGGCTGAGCGCCAAGGTGCCCTGCTCGTCGTCGCCCGAGAAGGCGACGGCGCCGACGGCGCCGACCGTCACCTGCGCGACGAGCAGGCCGAGGAGGCTCAGCACCGTCGGGTCGAACACCCCGCCCCCGCCCCGGTGGCTCGCGCACAGCCCGGCCGACACCGCGATCCCCGCCAGCGCCGCGCCGACGAGCACGCGGCGCGCCGAGGACAGGCTCGCGAGCTTGATGACCTCGGCGCGCACGAGCGCCCCGCTGCGCCCTCGCGGGTGCGCCCGTTCGGGAAGCGACGCCTCGAGCGAGCCGGCCATCGTGCCTGACCATAATGCTGGCGCGCTGCCGCTTCGTGGCGGCGCAGCGATTGCGTGCCGGCCGTTTAGGGAATGGGGTGGACGAGCCGAGTGCTGGGGCGGGACGCCCGCACCGACACGACCCCGCTCGGCGAGGTGAAACCATGCTGGCCTACCTCATCTGGTGTTCGTCTTCGTGGTGCTCCTCGCCGTGATCCCCTTGATGACGAGCACCATGAGCGAGGACCGGTGCCTGAAGCGCCATGGCAGCGAGCCGGTGAGCTACGTGCCCTCGGACGCCGGCCATCGTGCCCGCCGGCGCACGGGTCGCTCCCGCGCCCCATAGGCCCGGGCCCCAGACGTCGCTGGGGAGAAGACCCCTCGATCGGCGCTGGCGCTCCGGCGGGGCGTCTCCGCCAGTCGCCAGAGGCGCCCGCGTTAGGGTTCGAGGCGATGCTCGAGCCCGGTGTGGTGAAGATCGCCCCGTCGCTGCTTTCCGCCGACTACGGCCATCTGGCGGCGGCGGCCGGCGAGGTGACGAGCGTGACCGACTGGCTGCACCTCGACGTGATGGACGGCCATTTCGTACCGAACGTGACGATCGGCCCGCCCGTCGTGGCGTCCTTGCGCCGCCACTCGCCGGCCTTTTTCGACTGCCATTTGATGATGACCAATCCCGGGGAGTTCCTGAAGGCCTTCGCGGATGCCGGGGCGAGCTCGGTGACGGTGCACGTCGAGATCGGCGACACGCCGCGCCTGCTCCGTGAGATCCACGCGCTCGGGATGAAGGCGGGGCTCGCCTGCAACCCCGACACGCCGCTCGCGGCGGCCGAGCCCTACCTCGAGAGCATGGACCTGCTGTTGTTGATGACCGTGTTCCCGGGCTTTGGCGGCCAGTCGTTCATGCACGAGGTCGTGCCGAAGATCGCGGCCGCGCGCCGTCTGATCGACGAGCGCGGCCTTGCGGTGGCGATCGAGGTCGACGGCGGGATCGCGCCGGGCACGGTCGAGCTGACCGCCGCTGCCGGTGCCCGGGTCTTTGTCGCCGGCAGCGCCGTGTTCTCGAACGAGCGGCCCTTCGACGCCGTGGTGGACCTGCGCCGCCGCGCCGAGCAGGCAGCCTTTTCGGTCCGCGCCGACTGATCCGCGCGCCGGACCACCCGGCCGCTGGCGGCCCGGCGCCGTTGCAGGCACGCTGTAGGGATGCTGCGGATCGTCCTTCCCAAGGGATCGCTCGAGCGCGCCACGCTCGAGCTGTTCGCCGACGCCGACCTGGCCGTGCGCCGATCCTCTGAGGTCGACTACCGGGCCAGCATCGATGACCCTCGCGTCGCCGAGGTGCGGATCCTGCGGCCCCAGGAGATCCCGGTCTATGTCGCCGACGGCCTGTTCGACCTCGGCATCACCGGGCGGGACTGGATCGAAGAGACGGGCGCCGAAGTGACGAGCCTCGGTGAGCTCGCCTACTCCAAGGCGACGAGCGACCCGATCAAGGTCGTCCTCGCCGTCGACGGTGCCTCGCCGTACCACAAGGTGGAGGACCTGCCCCAGGGGGCGCGGGTGGCGACGGAGTACCCGCGCCTCACCGAGCGCTTCCTGCTCGCCCACAACATCAAGGCCGACGTCCGCCTCTCCTACGGCGCGACCGAGGCCAAGGTGCCCGAGATCGCCGATGCGGTGGTCGAGATCACCGAGACGGGCCGGGCGCTGCGCGCCGCGGGGCTGCGGGTGATCGCGCAGGTGCTCCGGTCCTACACGGAGGTCATCGCCAATCCGACCGCGGCGGCAGATCCGCGAAAGGCGCACGCCATGGGCCAGCTGCTGGCGCTCTTGCAGGGGGCACTGACCGCCCGCTCCCAGGTGCTCGTGAAGGCGAACGTCGCCGAGGAGAACCTCGAGGCGGTGATCTCGGTGCTGCCGTCGATGAAGGCCCCGACGGTGAGCAAGCTCTTTGGCGAAGGGGGCTACGCGATCGAGACGGTGGTGCCCAAGGCGACGATCAACGTCTTGATCCCCGAGCTGATCGACCGGGGCGCGAGCGACGTGTTGGAGCTGCCGCTCTCCAAGATCATCCCGTGAGCCTCGAGGTGCGCGGGCTCGGCCCGCTGGCAGCCCCCCGTCGCGGTCGCGTCGTCGCCTTCGACGCCGATCGCGGCCTCGGCGAGCTCGCCGAGGAGGGCGGTGAGCGCTACGGGTTCCACGCCGTCGCGATCGCCGACGGCTCGCGCCAGATCGCGTCCGGCGCGGCGGTCACCTTCCACCTCCTCGCGAGCCCGCTCGGTACCTTGGAGGCATCCGAACTCGTCGCGCTCGACGCCGGCCGAATGGCGTACCCGACGACGCCGTGACGCGCTCGCTCGGCGAGACGGCAGGAGGCGATCCCAGCCCGGCGCCGGCTGGAGACGGCAGCCCCTTGGCGCGCGGCTCCAGGCGGCGCTCGTCCGACGCGACCGAATCGCCGATCGAGTCGAGCTCGGAGATCGCAGCTCGCCGGCAGGCGGTGAGCTCGTTGTACCACGTTTTGTGATACCAGCGACCCATGGCGCGAGCGAGCTCGGTCGCCTCGACGACGAGGCCCGGGTTCGGTCGGCAACCAGAAGCGAGAGAGGTCACCGCACGGAGCGCTTCTGTCACCTCGGCGACCGCTGCCATCTCTTCCCGGTCCTGCTCGTTAGCCTCGAGCGCGGCCACTTCGGCCGCCAGCTCCTGGCGCCGGCGCCGGACTTCAGTGAGCCGGGCGACGCGGATGGCCTCCAACGGCGTCAAGCCCGTGGACTCGAGGGCGCTGAGCGCCTTGTCGAACCACGAACGCCCCGGCGACCGCTGCGGCGTCGTCCTGCAAGCCGACGACCTGGTGTCGCGGTCGGTGGTCGTCGTGGCCCCCATGTCGCGCAGCGCTCGGGCCACATCCTTTCGCCCCGAGGCGGAGATCGCGGGTTCAAGACTCGGGTGCTCGTGGAGCAGATCGGTGCGGTGGATGCTCGGCGGCTCGACGAACTCGCCGGGCACCTCTGCCATGAGGAGCTTTGGGGATCGACGAGGCGCTCCTTGCCGTCCTCGGATTGCGCTGACTCGACGGAGGTGGCGGTCTTGTCGCCCAGATCAACCCTTGCCGGCGGACTGGCCCGATCGGTAGCTCAGCGAATCGTGAAGATCCGCTCGAGCACGCTTGCCACGCCGTCCTCGTCACAGCGTGCTGTGACCTCGTCGGCGATGGCCTTCAGCTCGAGGTGCGCGTTGTCGACCGCCACGCCCCAGCCCGCGAAGGCGAGCAGGGATCGGTCGTTCAACATGTCCCCGAAGGCGACCACCTCGCTCGCCTCGATACCCAGCTCGAGACAGCGCCGGGCGAGGGCAGCGCCCTTGGAAACCCCGGGGGCGGCGATCTCGACGAGCCCGTCGAGGCTCGAGATCGTGACGGTTCCGAGGTCGCCGGCCGCCGCCTGGCAGCGCTTCACGAGCACCTCGTGGTCGACCGGCGGCACGGTCTGGCACAACAGCTTGGTGCAACCCGCCGCGACGAGCTCTTCGGCCGGGGCTACGAGCGTGTCCTCGGGGCGCTCCCAGGTGCAGCAGTAGGTGGGCTCGTGGCCAAAGCTGCTCTCCCGCTCGATCGCGAAGCTGAGCTCGGGGAGCTCGCTGCGCAGGCGCGTGACGAGCTCGGTGCCGACCTCGGCGCTGATCGCATCGTGGCGCAGCACGCGCCGCCGCGCGGCGTCGTAGACGAGGGCGCCGTTGGCACAGATGACGACCTCGTCGCAGGCGAGCGCGGCGGCGAGCTCGTCGACCCAGCGCGGCGGGCGGGCCGTGACGAGGACCACGCGGGCGCCGCGCTCGGTGGCGACCTCGAGGGCGGCGCGGGTGCGGGCCGAGACCGTGCCGTCCGGGCGCACCAGCGTGCCATCGAGGTCGGTTGCGACGAGCCGCACGAGCGGCGCGGGCACGCTCAGTTCGCCTCGCCGCTCGCCGCGGCGTCCTCGCCCGGCCCGGCTTGGGGCGCGGTGGTGCCCGGGGCGTCAGGGCCCGAGGTGGGGGCGCCGGAGAGCTGCACGAAGGCGAGGCGGATCTGCGAAAGTCCCTCGCGCAGCGCCGGCGCGCCCTCGCCGAGGCGCTCGCCGAGCTGTTCGACCACGGCACCGAGGGCGTCGATCGCGATGCGGGCCTGCTCGAAGTTGGGCGGTTGCTGGCTGAGGTGCAGCGCCGCCAGCTCGAACAGGCCGTAGCAGTGGTTGGCGACGACGTCGCCCGCCGGCACGCCGAGCAGCTGCGCCTCAAGGCGCGCCAGCTCGGCGGCGGCCTCCTCGGGGCTCGGCTCGCCGCCAGCAACAGCGCCCCGGCCGGCGGCGGGACCGCCCGGCGGGCTCGTTTGGGCTTCGGGCTGCTCACGGCGGACCGGCCGCTCACCGCCAGGTGTCCACAGGCTGCTCATGCTGCTAGCCTAGGGGCCAACTGAATTGGGAAGCGGGGCCGCCTCGGCGACTCCCACCCGCTCACCGCCGCCTCGAGCGGGCGTGTGCAGCGGGTCTCGGTGGTTGAGCCGGCAGCGCGCCGCGTCTTCCCTTGTCGACGTCCTGCGTGCGACGCAGGGCTCCCACCGAGAGGAGTGGTGCCAGATCTCCAGTGCTCCCAGCGCCAACGAGCCGCGGCTGAACGATCGGATCCGCGCTCGTGAGGTCCGCCTCGTCGATCCCGAAGGGACCCAGCTCGGCATCAAGCCGCTGCCTGAGGCCCTGTCGATCGCGCGGCAGATGGATCTCGACCTCGTCGAGGTGGCGCCGCTCGCCGACCCGCCGGTCTGTCGGATCATGGACTACGGCAAGTTCAAGTTCGACGAGGCGCAGCGGGCCAAAGAGTCCCGGCGCAAGGCGAGCAATGTCGGCATCAAGGAGATGAAGTACCGGCCCAAGATCGGCCAAGGGGACTTCGACACCAAGACCCGCCAGGTGGCGCGCTTTCTCGACGACGGCCACAAGGTCAAGGTGACGATCATGTTCCGGGGCCGTGAGGTCTTCCATCCCGAGCTCGGCAAGCGGATCTTGGACCGCATCGCCGAGCAGGTGGACGGCTCGGCGAAGGTCGAGTCCGAGGCCCGGCTGGACGGTCGCAACATGGTGATGGTGCTGGCGCCCGACAAGCGGGCCCGCCAGGCCAAGGCGGCTCGTGCCGTCCAAGATGAGGAACTCCCAGCACACGACGGCGCTGCTCCGGGCAACGCCGAGCAAGCCGAGCAGAAAGAGGCCTGAGCGATGCCGAAGATGAAGACGGACCGGGGCGCGGCGGCGCGCTTTAAGGTGACCGGGACCGGCAAGATCATGCGGCGCAAGGCCTTCCGCTCGCACCTGCTCGAGAAGAAGGCGTCCAAGCGGACCCGTCGCCTCAAGAACGAGGCCGAGGTCGCGGCCGGCGACCGCCGCCAGGTGCGGCGCCTCCTCGGCATCTGAGCCTTCCGGCCGGCGCCAGCAGGCGCCAGCGCCGAGCGCCGCGGCACGTCCGCAGGGCGCGTTGACCACACACGTCGTCGAAAGGAGCAGGATCCATGGCCAGGGTGAAGCGGGCCGTCCATGGCAAGAAGCACCGCCGCGTCGTCCTGGAGCGGGCGAAGGGCTACTACGGCAACAAGTCGCGGTCCTATCGCGCCGCCAACGAGCAGGTCATGCACTCCCTGCAGTACGCGTACCGGGACCGCCGGGCGCGCAAGGGTGACTTCCGCACGCTGTGGATCCAGCGCATCAACGCCGCGGCACGGGCCGAGGGCATCAGCTACAGCCGCCTGATCGCCGGGCTGCACCGCGCCGGGGTCGAGATCGACCGGAAGGTCCTCGCCGATCTCGCCGTGCGCGACCAGGCGGCCTTCGCAGCGATCGTCAAGGTCGCTGCCGACGCCCTCGGCGCCGAGGCGGCGCCGGCCGCCTCCTGACGCAGACCTCCCTGCCGGGCGCGGCCTTGGGGCCGCGCCATCAGCGGGTGCAGCGGCTGCGGCGCCTGCTCCGCCAGCGCAGCGTGCGCCGGTCGGACGGGGCCTTTGTCGTCGAAGGCACCAAGGTGCTCGAGGCGGCGCTCGACGCGGGCGCCGCCATCGAGGCCGTCTACTTCGCCCCCGAGGCGCATCGCCAGGAGGCCGCCGCCCGAGTGCTGGCGCGCCTTGAGGCGGCCGGCGTGCGGTGCTTCGCGCTGCGGGCCGGGGTAATCGAGCGCGTCGCCGACACGACGAGCCCCCAGAGCCTGTGCGGCGTGGTGGCGGCGCTCGACCGCCCCGCCGCGGCGCTCGTGGCGAGCGCCGAGGTGCTCTTCGTCTGTGTCGACGTGCGCGACCCGGGCAACCTCGGGGCGATCATGCGCAGCGCGGCAGCGGCCGGGGTGGGCGGGGTGATCTGCTGTGAGGGCAGCGCCGATCCCTACAACCCCAAGGTGGTGCGCGCCTCGGCCGGGGCGCTGTTCAGCGTGCCGATCGCGCTCGGCATCGGCGCAAGCGAGGCCTTCTCGACGCTGCGCGCCGCGGGCTTCTCGGTCCTCGGTACCTTGGCGCGCGGCGGCGAGGACTACGCGACGGCGACGCTCTCCGCACGCCTCGCCCTCGTGCTCGGCAACGAGGCGAGCGGCCTTCCCCCAGAGCTCGCCGGCCAGCTCGACGGCGCCGTCTCGATCCCGATGGCGAGCGCCACCGAGTCGCTGAACGTGGCGATGGCGGCCACCGTGCTCGCCTTCGAGATCGCCCGCCGGCGCCGTCAGGAGGGGGCCACGAGGCCCGGGGCGCCGAGCATTTAGCATGGGGCCATGCCCCGCCCCGACCGCGAAGCGGACCGCGCCAGCCTGCCGAGTAGCGACGAGCTCGCGGCCTTCTTCGCCGAGGCCAGCCAGGCGATCGCCGCAGCCGCGGACCGGCGTCAGCTCGAGGCGGTTCGCCTCGAGCTCCTCGGGCGCTCCTCGGTGCTGTCGGCCTGGAAGCGGGCGCTCGGCGGGGCGACGCCCGAGGAACGCCGCGAGGTGGGTCTCGCGCTCAACGCGACGCGTGACGGCCTCGAGGCGGCCGTGGCGTCGCGCGGCGACGTGCTGGCGGTGGCCGAGCGCGCCGCGGCGCTCGAGGCCGACCGCTTGGACCTGAGCGAGCTGGCGACGCGGCGCTTTGCGGCGGGGCACCTCCACCTCGTCAGCCAGGTGCGCGCCGAGCTCGAGGACATCTTCCTCGGCATGGGCTATGAGATCGCCGAGGGGCCCGAGGTCGAGTCCGACGAGCACAACTTCACGGCGCTCAACATGCCCCCGCACCATCCGGCGCGCTCGAACCAGGACAGCTTCTACCTCGACCTCGACGACGGCGAGACCTTCCTCTTGCGCTCGCAGACCTCGCCGGTCCAGATCCGCCTGCTGGCGCGAAAGGAGCTGCCGCTGTACGCGGTGGCGCCCGGGCGCGCCTATCGGCGGGACACCCCAGACGCCCGCCACCTGCCCGCCTTCCACCAGATCGAGGGGATCGCGGTCGACCGCGACATCAGCTTCGCGGACCTGGCCGGGACCGTCGCCACCTTCACCGAGGCGATCTTCGGCACGGCGATCAAGAGCCGGCTCCGCCCGGCGTACTTCCCCTTCACCGAGCCGTCGGCCGAGTACGAGGTGACCTGCGTGCTGTGCTCCGGCGCCGGTTGTCGCACGTGCTCGAACACCGGCTGGATCGAGCTCGGCGGCTGTGGCCTCGTGCACCCGAACGTCTTGTCCATGGCCGGCGTCGACCCCGAGGAGTGGTCCGGCTTCGCCTTCGGCTTCGGGATCGACCGCCTGGCGATGATCCGCTACCAGATCGAGGACATCCGCAGCCTGATCGAGAACGACGTCCGGTTCCTCACCCAGTTCTGATCGCTTCGCCGCCGCCTCACCGAGCACCTTTGGAGACCCCGTGCGCGTACCGCTGTCTTGGCTGAAGGACTTCGTCCCCCTGCCGACCTCCCCGAGCGAGGAGGCCGATGTCGCCGAGCTCGGGCGCGTCCTGTCCTCGCTCGGCCTTGTCTTTGAGGGTGCCGAGCTCGTCGGCTCGGGCCTCGACGGCGTCGTCCTTGCCCACGTGGTCGCGCTCGAGCCGATCAAGGGCGCCGACAAGATCCGTCGGGTGCTCGTCGACGCCGGCGGCCCCGAGCCGCTCGAGATCGTCTGCGGCGCCTGGAACTTCGGTCTCGGCGACGTCGTCCCGCTCGCCACGGTCGGCACCGAGCTGCCGAACGGCATGGCGATCGGCCGGCGGACGATGCGCGGGGTGACCTCGAACGGCATGCTGTGCTCGCCGGGCGAGCTCGGCCTGCCGGGCGAGAGCTCCGGCCTGCTCGTCCTGTCCTCGCCAGGACCCGGCGCAGCGCTGCCGGCGGGCATCGAGCCGGGCCGCCCGCTCGCCGAGCACCTCGGGATCGTCCCGGACGCGGTCTTGGATCTTTCGATCGAGCCCAACCGGCCCGACTGCTTGTCGATCGCGGGGATCGCCCGCGACCTGGCGGCGCGCCTCAAGCTGCCCTTCGTCCTGCCCGAGCCCGACGTGTCGGGCCTCGAGCGCGGCGAGGCCGCCGAGGCGCTGGCGGCGGTCGAGACCCGGGCGCCTTCGGCCTGTGACCGCATCGTCGGCCGCGTCCTGGTCGGCCTGGCGCCGATCGCCTCGCCTCCCCTCGTCGCCCGCCGCCTGATCCTTTCGGGCATGCGCCCGCTCGGGGCGGTCGTCGATGCCTCGAACTACGCGATGTTGGAGCTCGGCCAGCCCACCCACCCCTATGACCTCGACCACCTCGCCGGCGGCCGCATCGTCGCCCGCCTCGCCCGGCCGGGCGAGGCGCTCGTCACCTTGGACGGCACGGCGCGCGTGCTCGGGCGGGCGCCAAACGGCCGCGGCGAGGACATCGACCTCATCGAGTGCGTGATCGCCGACGGCAACGACGAGGTCGTCGGCCTGGCGGGGGTGATGGGCGGCCGCCACAGCGAGGTCAGCGAGCAGACGACGCGGGTCTTGTTGGAATCGGCGCACTTCAACGGCTTGATGGTGGGCCGCGCCGCCAAGCGGCGCGGGCTGCGCACCGAGGCCTCGGTCCGCTTCGAGCGCGGGGTCGACCCCGAGGGCACGCGCCGCGCCGCGGACCGGGTCATCGAGCTCGTTGCCGCGGCGGCGCGCCACGCCGGCGCGCCGGTGCCGAGCCTCGCCCCCGGGGTGCTCGAGGACCGTCCGGTGCCGGCCGCACCGGTGCGGATCGAGCTGCGCACCGAGCGCATGAACGCGCTCTTGGGGACCGAGCTCGGCGCCGGTGACGCGGCGGAGCTGCTCGAGCCGATCGGCTTTTCCTGCGCGCCGAGCGAGCAGGGCCTCGTGGTCGACGTGCCGAGCTTTCGCCCCGACACGACGGCCGAGATCGACCTCATCGAGGAGGTGGCCCGCCACTACGGCTACGAGCAGATCGCGCCCCGTTCCCGCCGCTCGCCGGCGGTCGGCCGGCGCAGTCCTTCCCAGGTCCGCCGGCACCAGGTGATGGCGCTGCTCACCGGGCTCGGCGCCCACGAGGCCTGGACGCCCTCGATCATCGACCCCGCGCTCGAGGACCGCCTCGGGCCCGCCCCCGAGCGCGTCCGGCTCACCAACCCGATCGTCGCCGAGGAGTCGGCGCTGCGCTCGAGCGTGCTGGCAGGGCTGTGCGCGGCGGCGCGCCACAACGTCGCGCACCGCAATCCCCACCTGCGCCTGTTCGAGCTCGGCGCGGTCTTCGAGGCGCCCCCGGCAGCGGGCGAGTGGCCCCGCGAGCGCGAGGAGCTCGGCGTCCTGCTCGCCGAGGAGGGCGACGATGCAGCGGCGGCATCGGGCTGCTTCGAGCGCCTCGTCGAGGGGTTGCGCCTCGTGCGCGACGACCTCGAACTCGTCCAAGGGGACGAGCTGGACGCCCTCGGGGCCGCCGGCGCGCGCCTCGTGCGCGGCATGCACCCCACCCGGCGCGCCGTTGCCTGGTGCGCCGGGGTCCCCCTCGTCGGCTTCGGCGAGCTCGACTTCGAAGTCGCCGAGCGCTTCGAGCTCGGCGAGCGGCGCATCGGCGTCCTCGTCGCCGACCTCGGCGCCCTCCTGGCGGCTCCCGAGCGGCCGCGCATTGCCCGGGCGGTGAGCCGCTTCCCCTCGAGCGACCTCGACCTCGCCTTCGTCCTCGACGAGGCGGTGGCCGCCGAGCGCCTCCGGCGCGCCCTCGCGGCCGCCGGGGGCGAGCTGGTCGAGTCGCTCCAGCTCCTCGACGTCTACCGCGGCGCCCCGCTGTCGGGGGGCGAGCGCAGCCTCGCCTTCCGGTTGCGCATGTGCGCGCTCGACCACACCTTGGATGAGGCCGAGCTGTCGGCGGCGCGGCGCCGCTTGATCGAGGCGGGCGAGGCCCTCGGGGCGCGCCTTCGGGCCTAGTCCGCCCGAGGCTCAGGCGCCGTTCGGCTCGCTCGGGGCGTTCGGGCCGGCGAAGGTCTCAAAGGCGGCGCGGTAGAACAGGAGCGGCAGGCCCTCACCGGCCTCGAGATCGTGCACCCGGGCGACCACGAGGTGGTGGTCGCCCGCGTCGTGGCGCTGCTCGATGCTGCAGTCGATCCAGGCGAGGGCGCCGACGATGCGGGGGGCGCCGTTCGTGCCGGGCGCCCACTCGATCCCGGCGAACTTGTCCGGGCGCGAGACCGCAAAGGAGCGGGCGAGCGGCTCTTGGTCCGCCGCGAGCACGTTGGCGCAAAAGTGCCCGACCCGCTCGATGCGCGGCCAGCTCGTCGAGGTCCGGCTCGGGGCGATGGCGATGAGCGGCGGGTCGAGGGAGAGGGCGAAGAGGCTCTGGCAGGTGAAGCCGACCGGCTCATGGCCATCGAGGGCGCTGATCACGACGACCCCGCTCGCGAAGTGCCCGAGCACGCTCTTGAACTGGCCCGGGTCGACCACGGGCGCGCTGGCGCGGTGCGTCGGGAGGTGCTCAGCTGGGCTCACGGCGAATCCTTCGAGCAAGACCGGGGGCACCGAGGGGGTGGCGCCGCCTCGGACCCTAGCGCCGGCCAGCTCGTCCCTCGCGGCCCGCTCGGCCTCAATGATCGCGGGCGAAATGGGCTGAAGCGTCTCGAGCGTCATCGTCGCGTCCTCTACCGCCCCTCCGGGCAGCGCCAAACGTCGCCTGCTCCCCGGCACGTTCGGCGGCGGGCGACCTCCTCGGCGCGCCAGAGGGCGGCGAGGAGGGCGGCCGAGCGGGGATGGAGATAGGCATCGGCGCGCCGGCGGGCGGGCGCATCGAGCCCTTGGAGGACCCCAAGGGCGCACAGCGCCCCGCCGGCCGTGCAGCACAGGGCCTCGAGGGCCGAAAAGACCGCCTCGAGCGCCTCGCTCGCAGCGTCGTCACGCCACAGCAGCGCCGAGATCGCCGTGGCGAGCTCGCCGGCGGCATCTTGCCAGTCGAGCTCGTCGCCGACCTCGGCCCGAAGCGTCCGCCAGATCGGCGCCAGGGCGGGCGTGGCACCGAGCGTGGCAGCGAGCAGGGACAGGGCGTAGCGGTCGGGGACAGGCGGCACGGCACGACCTCCGAGGCGATGGGAGGCCGGCCTCCACGGCCGCGTGAGCGGCGGGGGCCGATGCTAGGGAGCCGGTGCGCGCCGGCGCGGCGCCGAGCGCCAACTCAGCGGCCGAGCGCCTTCAAGAACGCGCTCGCGATGAG
>JAJZBI010000031.1 GCA_021798985.1 Actinomycetes bacterium | reverse complement strand
GGCGACCGCAGCGCCAACCGGGCGCTGTGGGGCGTCGTCATCACCCGGATGCGCAACGACCCCCGGACGAAGGCCTACGTCGAGCGTCGCTTGAAGGAGGGACGATCGAAGAAGGAGATCATCCGGATCCTCAAGCGCTACGTCGCCCGCGAGGTCTACCGAAGCCTTCCTCGCGGCTGAATCGCCGCCGGCGCCAGGCGTGGCCCGAGAATCGGCTGACGCCTCCGGGCTGTCTTCAGAACGAACTGCCCGCCTGGCGCCGCGGCACCCACTCTCGTCGTCGACGCGACCGGCCTCGTGGCCTATTAGGAGCTTGCCCGCCCGCGCGCGTGGCCCTTCCCTGTCCTGTCCGTGCCCGATCGCTACGTCGACCCACCTGCCCCCTTGACACGCTTAGGAGCATCGCTCTGCTCGCCCATCGGCCACACGCTCTAAGCGGCTGGCTATCCTCTCCGGAGGGAGCGGCGCCGCGATCCGACCACCTGAGCCAGCAGGCTTGACTGGGTTCGAGCTGGCCGCAGCCAAACACCACTCGACGACGCCGCAAGCGCCTAAGGCCAAAGCGGGAGCTGATCTCCTTCTGGAGGTCGGCGACCGCCACACGGCACCCGGGGCCCCACGCTCCTCGGTATCGAAGGGGTCAACAGCGCGTAGCGGTTACTCCGTCGAGCCGCGCGCGTCGGTGATCACGCAGGGCCCGGGGATGCCATGGCACCCGCGAAGTGCTGCACCTGCTGCAGCTGGCGAAGCGTCGGCGCTCCCACGTCGACTGCCGCCCACGCCCGCACGTCGGGCCAGTGTCCCCCGAAGAGCACGAGCGTCGCGCCGTCGCGTGCCGAGGCCTCGATGAGGCCGCCGTCGACCTTCTGACCACCGCCGCGCGCCGGGGCCAGCGCGGCCGACGGCGCGCGCAGCGCCGACGCCCCCGCGTGGCGGAGCTCTGCCGCATGGCGCTGGCACGCCGGGTAGCTCGCACGGTCGCCGCTCAGCGTCTCGGCGGCGAGGGTCGCCTGCGGCGCGGCCTCGACCACCGCATCGGGGACCTCGACTGCCCACATCCGTCGCGCGATGCCCCGGAGATCCGCGGGGTCGGTGATCTCCTCGTGGCGCAGGAACTCTGCCCAGGCCGTGTCGGGGCTGTCGGCGAGGTAGGTGGCCGGCGCGTGCGCCGCGTCGTGCCACCGTCCCGGTGGCTGCGGGCCGGACTCCCACAAGAAGGGGAAGCGGGCATCCCCGTGGCGGAACCAGAGCGCCATCCTCAGCCCGCCGCCGAGGCACTCAGCTCCCCCGACAGCTCGCCGGCGAGACGGCGCAGCGACGCGGCGGCTTCGCCGTCGGGATCCCACTCACCCTCCAGCAGCTCGAGCGGTGCGCGCCCCCCGAGCGCGTGGCGTGGCCGGGTGAACCAGCGCCGGATCCCGTAGGCGTTGTAGGCCCCGGCGAGGTCGACCACCACGAGAGCGAGCAGGTGCAGCCGCGCGGCGACGGCGTCGGGGGTCGGCCGGGTGCCCGTGGCGTAGCGGCGCAGGCTGGACGCGCTGATGCCGAGGAGATGGGCGAGGAGGTCCTCGCCGAGCATCTCGATCAGCGCGGGCCACTCACCGCGGGGCATCGGGCTGTGCTCGGTGCCTTCGAGTGCGAGTGCGACCGCCTCGTCGGGGTGCTCGTCATCAAAGACAACCGCCGCCCGACTCGCCACGCCTGCTGCCGCGAGCGCGCGGACCGTTTCGTGGACGACGGCGACGCTCAGCACCCCGCCGGCGAGCTCACCGGTGGAGAAGCCCATCACCTCGGCGCGCGCGAGGAGCGTCGCCGCACGGCGGCCCGCACCCGGCTGGCGCGCAAACGGGCCGGCAACGGAGTGGATCTGGATCGTGTGCACTATCCGAAGTGTATCCAGCTCAGCGCCACCGACGGCTGCCAGCTTCTTCATGACAACGGGCGCAGTTCACCGCGCACCCCTCCCGGTCGGGCGCTCGTCCCCCGCTCCGACTGCCTTCGCTCTCACCCCCGCGCGTCGCAGCGAGCCCGTTTCACACGGCGTTACTGACGTGCCACGGCGACGGCACGAGCACCGTGCGGGAGGTCTCCAAGTGCCCTGCGATGGCGCGAGCTGTCCCGGCCGCTGCATCGGTGACGATGAAGTCGGGGGCGTGGCCAAGCTCCTCGAAGACGCGCCGCCCGCGGCGGTGCGCGCCTTTGCCCACTCCGCCGCGATGTGTCATGCGTTATGGCTCTCGGGCGCTCGCCGGGCTCTTCGGTCGCCTCCCCACAGCAGCGCGCTCCGCATCGCGCCCGGTGAAGGCACGCTCGATGGCCTCCTGGACCGCCGCTTCGACCTCGGCAGGCTCTGCACCAGCGGCGAGCGCCTGAGTTCTCGCCCCTCCTGTTGCCCGCTCGACCGCGACGGTGCGGCTTGAGTGCCGCCCCGGCGGCGGTAGCGGCGCCGGCCGGCGCTGAGCCCGCTGAGGGCGCAACCCTGGCTGCGTGCAACTCAAGTTGCCACCAGCTCGACTCCAGCCAATCTAGGAGGGGCCCTGAACTGCGTCTTCGTGCCTCACTGCCAGCTTTGGAAAATGTCCGAGCGGCGAGACTCGCGCGGCGTGCTGCAACATCTGGAAGGGTCGCCATGTCAGTGGATGCAAAGTCACAGCTGGCGTGTCTCGACGCAGAAGCAGGGCCGCGCGCGGCGGCCCTGCTTGGGTGAATCGTCAGACGGCCAGCGAGGTGGCCGCACGCTGCTATGCGACTCGCGCAGGCGCGGAGGGCGGTGCCTCCATCACCCAGGTCGCGACGTCCGCGCACGCCTCAATCACGGCCGCCAGCGCTCGCTGGGCCGCAGCGTTCATGCCGTCGGCCCCGAGCGCGTCCTCGAGGATTGCGCACCGCTCGCTCAGGCGCTCGATGCGGGCCTGCACGGTCGGCGTGGCGACGCTTGGGACGCCGCGCGCGCCATCGGTGAGGACGAGCAACTCGTCCACGTCGTCGCTGATGGCCGTGAGACACGTCGCGAGCTCTCGTCGCGCTCGCGTCGGCAGGCGGTCCTGCAATCGGTCGATACGGGCGTGCGCGACGCGAAAGAGACTGCCGGATGGTGGAGGCATCGGGACTCCTTCCTTTATGGGGCCGGCATGGCCGGCGGCGTGACCGGTCAGCGCGCCGTGCTCGCGCGCAAGGCGCCGTATCGGTGGTTCAGCCAAGAATCGGTGGGATACGCGACCGCAGCCAGGTCTCGCAGTAAGCGGTGGCGGCGAGATGTACCGGCCATCGAGGATCGGCGCTCGGGCCCTGCCTGTTGGTAAGCGCCCACGCCGCGACCGGTTCGAGCAAGCCCGCGTCGGTCGTCTCCAGGCGGACGAGGCCGTGAGACCACTCGCTCTCCTCGGCTCGGTGGAGCCGCAAGTAGGCGGAGAAACGATCGATCTCGCCGTCATGGACAGCGGGAAGCTGGAACGGATTCGAGAGCTCGCCTTCGCCGAGATTCGCGATCTCTCGCTCGTCCCCGAGGTACTGGAACACGTGGCTCTTCACGATGCCAGCGACAGCACCCGCGCCCGGGGCGACATCGCGCAGGTGCCCGTCCACGACGACCAGGCGGCCGGCTGCGCGCACCGCCTCGAGCACATCGCGCTCGAGGCGGTGTCGCAGGCGGCGGTGCAGCTCAGAGATCGCACTCACGAGCTCCGCGGGATAGCGCTCACGGACCACCGCGATCGGCACGCCCGAAGCCAGGTCGCGCGCCCAACCCTCGTCGAGATGGCTGACGATGATGAGCAGACGCTCCTCGTGCGCACGCGGCTCGCCGCTCGTCGGTTCAACGCAGCCTGCTGCCACGTACACCAGGCCGAGCGGGCGGCCGGCACGCCAGTACGCCACGCGCGCTGGCGGTTGGATGCCATCAATCACGCCGAAGACACGCGCAGGTACCGCCTCGACGCGTTGGCAGCCCGGGGGCTCGAGGATGCGCACCTGGATGCGCGGCGGGAGCTCGGGGAGCGGCCCGGGCACGCGCCCAAGGCGCCGACATAGGGCGCGTAGGTCGTAGGGCGGAGCGACCTCGGGGACGAATCCGGCGCCGAAGCGCTCGACGAGCTCGGCTACCGACGCGCTCATCGCTGCGGAGCCGCCGGGGGCTCGAGCGAAGCGCAGAGCTGCTCGAGCTCGCAGTACAGGCGGTCGGCGATCTCGAGGCTGCGCCACAGCTGATCGCTCGCGTCTTCGAACTGCTCGTTGGCCGCGAGGTCGAGTCTTGGGAGCGCGAGAGCGGCTTCGGCCGCCTCGATGAGCTCGAATCCGGTGCCCCAGATTGCATTGAGGACATCGTCGAGTGCAGGCACCACCTTGAGTCGCAACATGCGTCCGAGGAACGCATCCAAGGCGGCGACCCCAGGCCGAGTGTTCGGGGCGCTGTCGGTGTTCAGGGGAGATACGGTCACATCGTCCTCCTTGTGCGGCCCGCTCGATCTGGAGCGGGTCGGTCGCACACTGTGCGGGATGCGAGCGGGCGTGCATTCACCGCCGCCCGTGGTGTGTCAGATCTCGTGTGGCATCCGGCCATGCCGGGTCTGACCAGGCTCCGATCGACGATTTTGCGATCTCTGTTCGATCTGCCGGTTGCTCGGCGCTGCCGGGGACGCCCGCCGACCCTCGCCTGAACAGTCATTCCGAATACCCGGTCACAGGCGCTCCGAAAGGTGCCCTCGCGCTCAGAACGACAGCTTCGCTCCGCCCTGTCTGCTACTCCCACTCAGCCGGCCGCCCACGCCCAATGAGCGCGTCGGCTGCGCCTGCCCTTGGCACTACCGACAAGCGCGTAGCCGCCCCGCGGTGCGACGCCAGCCGGAGGCGCACCGAGCACCGCGACGGTCTCCCGAGACATCGCAAGGTCGACGAGTCAGCGTCGCCGAGTGTAGATACCGGAACCTGGCTCCTTCCTGACCAGTGTACGTACAGGTACGCTTGTGAGGTGATTGCAGCAAGTGGCATGACCGCCGGAGACTGGCTTGTCGGGCTCTGTACCCTTGCTTTGGCCGTAGTCACCGCAGTTATGGCCTGGTTCACGCGCCGCGCCGCTGAAGCCGGCGAGGCCGCTATCAAGGACGCAAGGGCATCGATCGAACTGGCGAGAGAACAAGTCCAGGCGGCCCGCGAGGAGGCGGAGGCAACGCGTGCGCTCGCCATGGAGCAGCGCCTTGACCGGGAGCTCGCCGTTCGTCCAGTCATCCACGTTCATGCCGTGGATGACGATCTCATCTTCGCCGGCGTTGCCGTATCCAACATCGGCCACGGACCGGCCGTCGGCTTGCGAGCGTTCATCTGGCCAAACGCCAGTGCTAACGAGTGGTATTCCTCGTCGGCTCACGGCATTGCGGCCGGGGGGATCTCTGGTCTTTCACGTGGCAGAACTCATCCCGTTGGTTGGACTTCCCGAGCTCGCGTGGTCCAGGAGCGCTGCTTCGAGACCTTCCCGCGACCCGGTCCGTCCGCAGCCGTCGCCGTCGCCGCCCGCACCCTCGAGGCACACCGCTCCACAATGATGCTGGAGCGGGCCGTGGGCATGACGGACATCTACAACCTCGTGACGTCCCCCGACGAGCACGCGGGCGACGTCACCGAGCTGCGCACCTGCCACCAGCAGCTCGACGCGGCCGTCGCCACGGCCTATGGCTGGGAGGACCTCGATATCACCCTCGGGCTCCATCCGACCGAGCGCTTCGGCGCCCGCGGGACGCTTCAGCCCGAATCCCAGCGCGAGGTGGAGCGGCGGCTCCTCGAGCTCAACGGCGAGCGACATAGTCGCAGCTGAAGGCCGAGCAGCAGATGGCCGTCGGCACGGGTGCGGGCGGTGAGCGCACGGCCGGAGGGGGAAGTGCCCAATCAGCCCGAGCGCTGCCGTATCGGCGCAGGCCGTGCAGAGTGTGCACACCAACCGGGTGGTCGAGCACTGTAATGGCCATCTGACTTCTGCCAAGCCCCAGGGCTGTGTTGCAGAGACGCCCCGGCCGTCGACTGGCCCGGATCCGAGGACGCGCCCTTCCCGCCGCCGGCGCGCGGCGGCTCAGGCCCCTTGTTCGAGCCAGGTGTTGTAGAGGCTGACCCGAGCGGTGATCTCGGCGGCAGCCCCCTCGAGGCTGCGGGCACGGCTCCGGTGCCCGGTGGTGCGCTTCAGGGCCGAGAAGGCACCCTCGACGTGGGACCGGTCGCCCTAGCCGACGCGTTCTCGCCACACCGGCAGCCGAGGCGGCCGATCTGGGCGAGGTGGCGGTCACGGTCGGGGTGAAGACCTCGTCTCGCGTTGTCCTTCGGCGGCTTGAGCAGGACCCCACCGGCTCGGCGCGCGGCCTCGTAGCACTCGCGTGCTTCATAGGCGCGATCCGCGAGGACAGCGGCGAGGGGCCCCGATGCTGCCGCCTCGTCGATGAGCTCAGGTCCGACCGAGACGTCCCCGGTGCCTTCGCCGGCGGCGTCGGTGACGACGGCTGCGACGAAGGTGCCCGGGGCCACGTCGATCGCCGCGTGCAGCTTCACAAAGCGCGAGCGTCGCTTGTCGCCGTACTTGTCCTTGGTCCAGGGCCCGGGGGTGGAAAGGGTGACCCCGGTGGCGTCGATGGCGATGGTGATCGGACCAGCTCGCCTGGGTGGTGGCCGGAAACCGATCTCTCGCCGGCGCCGGCAGATGCTCGAGTGGTCCGGCACGGCGACCTGCGCAGCGCCGGCGAGGCCGAGCAGCATGGCGCACAGCCCGGACACCTGGCGGAGGGCCAGTCCCGTCGCTGCCCCGCGCGCGCAGCAGTGCTCGATCAGTACCGGGTCATAGGGGCGGCCGCGCGTCGAAGCCCGCCCGTCGCCGACGAGGCTCGCCAGCCACTCGGGATCGACGAGGAGGCGGAGATCGCCTCGGGCGCGAAGGCGCCGGTCGGTCGCTCTCCAGTCGCGGCGCTCACCGGGCGCTCGTCGCGGTGGTCCGTGGCGTCGTGCCGGGGCGGGGATCTGCGGGACAGTCGTGCTCGAGGCGCCGTAGGGGGCGCGAGCGAGGCGGGCTGTTGTTCTCATGCACTGACTGCTCGGCGCTGCCCCCTACGGCCCTCGTCGTCTCTGCAACACAGCCAAGCCCCAGCGGAGCAATGCAGCAGCGCCCCGGGCGGATCAATCGCACGGTGAGCCTCAGCCTCAGCCTCAGCCGTCTGATGTCGATCTGGCAGCGTCGGGCAGCTGTTGCGCGTGCCGTCCGCGTGTGCGTACCGGCAGCCCGTGCCACCTCAAGTCGGAGGTGACCTTGGACGCAGAGCAGCCGAGGATGCGGGCTACCTCCTTGCTCCCACGGCCCTCGACACAGTAGAGCCGCTCGAGGGCATCCCGGTCGAGCGTCGAGATCTCGCGCTGGGCGTAGGAGGGTCGCAGGCCGCCGCGGCCACGCGCGCGGAGTGTGATGCCGTAGTGGAGCATGTGCCGCCGGACCCGGCTCTGCGACAAGTGGTGGCGATCAGCGATTTCTCGGAGCGAGAGGCCGTGGTCGACGTAGAGGTCCCGGCACTGCGCCTCGGAGAGAACCGGGGTGAAGGTGGTGCGGCAAACTGTCGTGCCGGGCCCGATGCCGCCCTTCCTGGGTGAAATACCGTAGTGACGGAGGAAGCGGAGCACGGTGGGCTTCGAGGTGCGGAAGCGCTCGGCGACCTGCATCTGCGTGAGCCCTTCGACGAGGTATAGCTGGCGCAGTTCCTCCTCGGGGATCTCGATGCGCTCGCGGCCGGCCTTGCCGCCGACGCCCTGAAAGCGCGCCTTGTAGGCCGCGGCGTTGAGGGGAGACGCGACACGCACTGTTCCCGTGCCTCCCTCGCCGCGCCCGCGCGGGCCTGAGTAGAAGTACCGGTATTCCGGCGGATAGACGCAGTCGGGGTTGCCAGGGCTGGTCATGCATCGCAGGCAGATCACCGACTCGGGGACCTCCAGCACGCGCAGGACGTGAGTGGCCGAGTGTGCCTCGCAGACCTCGCACCAGCGCGCCCGGACCCGCATCTGCGCCGGTGCCGGGTGCGAGCTCCAGTCCGTATGCCACTGACCGCGCCCGTCGCGCCACGGCACGATCTCGAGCACCGGCTTGTATGCCTGCGTGCTCGGGGAGCGACGAGAGCCGTGCACAAGCGGGAGGAGTTGCCGACTCGTGATGCCGAGCGCGGTGAGTAGCTGATTGGCGGGAACACCGCGGGACGGGGCCTTGCGTGCGGTGGCAACGACGTAGCCGACAGCGGCCCACGCGAGTTCATGTGTATCGCCCGCCCACGCCATCACCCATCCGGGATCTACGAGCGTCCCTGCGCTGGTGGGGCGCCTGGTGACGTAGCTCTTGATGACGGTGTCGACGTAGCCCTTGGACAAGCCCCTCGGTGGCTTCATGCAATCGTGCCGACCTCCCGCCGAGTTCAGCGCCGCGAAGACCTTGCGCAATGCCTTCACCGGAGCGTCACCGACCGCCGCCCGGGGGCCCTTGCCGGGCACGAGCCCGCGCAGCTGCTCGTGGATCTGACGAGCCGCCTGATCGACTCGGATCCCGGCCCAGGTGGCGAGCGAGGAGACCTCCTCGCCGGCGAGGAAGCGAGTGGCGAGCGCCTGCTGGCGAGCGGCGCTCACGGACACATCGCCGACGCGGTAGGCAGCGGCGGGAAGTTCCCCCGAGAGCGTTGTCGCCCGGCGACCGAAGGTCGTCGAGACGACGAAGTTCACCTCCACGCCGACGCGCGCGCCGCCGGCGACCGAGTGAAGGCGGAGCTCGGGGAAGAACTGTGCGATGTAGGGGAGGGCCTCGGCTGGGATCTCGACGGACGCGTCGGTGTCCCCCTCCGCGGCGAGATAGCCGAGCACGCTGATCAGCCTGCCGGCGGCGAGCTCGGGCCGGAGATCGGCGCCCCCGAGAGAGCTCAGGGCAACCGCCAGTTGCTGCCGGAGTACAGGCAGGCGCTCTTCGGCAGCCTCCTGCTTGTGCTTCAGGCGGCTGATGCGCTTCTCGAGCAGTCGTTTCTCTTCACCATTCACGCGTCCGAGGCGTCGGCGTAGCGATGGCAGCTCCTCATCGACGCCGAAGACCTCGTCCTCGGCATCCTGGATCTTCCGACGCAACTCGGCCACAAGCGCCTCGGACTCCAAGCTCGCGGAATCGCCGCCGTCGGAGAGGTCGGGAGCGACGACGTCGGAGACGTCGATCCCCTCGTGTGCAAGGTAATGCACCGCTAGCTCGACGATGAGACCGTGGAGCGCCGTAGCATTCGCCGCGGTCACGATGCGACCGCGGCGGCCCCAGGTGGTGGTGGTCTCTCCACCGTTGGCAGCCTCCGCCCAGACGAGGTAGCGATTGGTCGTACGAGTAGAACCCCGCCCGCGGAGTGTGCAGATGTCTCCCCCCTCGGTCCAACGGGTGCCTTCGAAGGGCCGGGATGTGCTGGACCGCGGTGCCGGCGAGACGCCCACATTCGCATCCGGGCGCTTGTGCTTCCAGCACAGCCGGATCATCGCCTCCTCCTCTGCTGTCCAGCCTGTGACGGTTTCACCGCCGATCGCTCGCGTGATCGGCTCGAAGGCCAGGTCGGTGAAGAAGTAGGGATCCTCGCGCTCTTCGATCGGGCGCCGCTCATTGTCGCTCGGCAGGGGCTTGCGCTCGCGGTTCCGAATCTCGTAGGTCGCGGTTCCGTAGTCGATGAGCTGGAGATAGCGCACCGGGAACGGGATGCGCTGCGAATACGTGTACTGCCCCGTGGCGAGCACAGGCACGAATCGCCACCAGGTTGCAACGACCGCGGCGGCAGCGGCGACTTTTCCGTTTCCGATGACCTCCGCCGTCTCACCAGCGTTCTCGGCACGCCGGCGGTGCTGGGAAGATGCCGGGCAGCGCGCCTTGATAAGCGCTGCAGCAATCGCCTTGTCGTCTCGTCCCTCACTTGCCATCTTGCAGGCGAGCAGGAGGAACGGCGTCGCCTCATCGCAGTAGGCAACACCCGCAGGATGCGCTGCGCTCTTCGGAACCTGTCGGTAGAAGATCGGAAGTGTCGTCCCCCCGAGGGGATATGTGCCATTCGCAGCCTTCTGCAGCTGTCCTGAGTTCATCTTTGCAATCGTGCGCCAGTAATCTCGCTCGCAGTCCTGTGCGATGCGGTCGAAGAGCTGCTCGTCCTCCTTCGACGCCATGTAGAGAACCGGATGCTCGGGATCGAGCCAGCGCAGCTCGGTCCCCACCATCGCGAGCGCGCGACAGAGCACCTTGGAGTGTTCCCAGAGCCGGATGATGCGATCTGGGCGGCCGGTGACGACGATGCTCGGCCGGTAGGCAGCGACGGCATCTGCGAGTCCGATCGTGAACTCGTTCAGCGCCCGCCACCCGGCGGAGGAAGTCTCTTTCAGGTCGGTCTTGCCAGCGCTTTCCAAAGCGAGAATCAGCCCGACATCGTCGTGGACGATCAACCAGGAGTCGGCGTTCGGCCCTTCGCCTCGGCGTAGGGGGACGGCACCCGTGCGAGCTACAGCTTCCGCGCGGTCCGTCCCATCCTTCAGCGTCAACACCTCGTAGGCGCGCTGCTCGATCATCCAGGCGACCGCCGAGTAGCGCGCAGCTAGCGGTCCGGTCACCTGAAGGAAGCCGGCCTCCAGCTCGGCGAGCGCTTTCTTGATGCTCTGGCGCAGTACGATGAGGAGGTCAAGCTTGACACCCGCGCTAGGGACGGCGCGCGCCGCGAGAGACTTGCCGCGGGTCTCCCTGTCGGCGGAGCATCGCCTGGCGCGGCTGATGTGGGTGAAGCCCGCGAAGAGTTCCCCAAGCTGCGCGGAGCTGCTGTCCGTCGATCGACCCGAGGATTGATGACCGGGATCGGTGCCCTCGGTGTCGGTGTCGGGTGCCTGGGGTCGGTCCATGCTCATGGTCATGGCGGTGACGGTGCAGGGCATCGGCCTACGTGCAATCAGCCGTTCGCACAAACCGCTTCCGCGATGAGACTGGGCACCGCGTATGCCGGTGGAAAGATTCGCGCGGCGAATGACAACGCCCCAGTTCACAGCGCGCAGAGGGCTTGCCGAGGCATGATGAAAGGCGTGGACGTCGATCCGGTACTCACCCTCGCCATGGCGCTTCGAGCGAGTCCGGGAGGGTATGTCCTACTGCTGGATTCCGGTATCTCTTAGGGGATTCCCACTGGCTGGGACGTGCTGTGCGACCTGGTGCGGCTGATTGCGAACCATGAGGGCTATCACGGCGAGGATCCCGTCGCCTGGTACCGGGAACAGGTCAAGCGTCCCATCGGATACAGCTCGGTCCTTGAGGATCTGACCAACACCCCGGAGGAGCGCGTCGCCCTACTCCGGCGCTACTTCGAGCCGGAGGATCACGACGGTGCTGTTCGGGTGGAACCGTCGGCCGCACATCGAGCTGTCGCCAGGCTGGTCAGCGACGGGCTTATCCGGATCGTCATAACGACGAACTTCGACCGCCAGCTCGAACGGGCCCTGGAGGAAGTGGGAGTCGCGCCCACGGTGCTGGCGACGCCAGAAGCGGTCGCTGGTGCACGCCCTCTTCATCTCCAACGAGCCTGCATCGTCAAGGTGAACGGCGACTACCTTGATCCTGGCTTCCTGAACACTGGAGCCGAACTCGACAAATACGAGCCGGCCGTGGATCGTCTCCTCGACCAGGTCTTCGACGAGTATGGCCTGGTGATCTCTGGCTGGTCCGCGACCTGGGACAAGGGTCTTCGAGCGGCAATCGAGCGGTGCACAACCCGACGGTTTGGGACATACATCGTGGAACCGTTCGGGTTGAGCGAAGAGATGACACGTCTCATCACCAACCGCGACGCTCGCGTCGTCGCGGCGACCGGAGACGCGTTTCTCACGCGCCTCGAGGAGACGATCGTGGCGCTGCGCGATCTCGATATTGCTCCGCCGGGCTCTCCTGACATTGCGGTAGCCACGGCCAAGCGAGCGCTTGCCGACGGCTCGCAGATTCGCCTCCACGACCTCGTGGCACGTGAACTTCGGGCGTTCGGCGAGAAGGTTGGGGACTGGCCGAACCAGGGGGACCGGCCCGTGCTCGAGGCCATCGTCGAACGCATCGACGCTGCTGTTGAGGTGTCGCTCGCACTGGTCTGCACTCTCGCGCATTGGGGTGATCGAAAGACGGATGGGTTCTGGGTTCCGACGCTTCTTGCGCTCGCAGACCAGCAACCTCAGAGCGGGCTTTCAGGGTTCATCGACGTTCGGTACTACCCCGCTGCGTCTCTGCTTTACGGGGCGGGCGTCGCCATGATGGCGGCTGGCCGACTCGTCGATCTCGACCACCTCTTGCGGCGTCGGATCCGGGACCTGGCGACAGGTAGACCTGCGCCCGCCGCGTCCCAGCTCAACATTCACCGCGCTCTCTCGGGTTTCGGCACCGGTGGCGGCGCGGACGTCGCAGATGAACATCTCCACGAACTCTTGGTGCCGGTGTTGCTGCGTCAGCTGTTGTTGACGGAGGACTTGGTCGAGCGCGCTTACGAGCGGTTCGATCTCTTTCTCTATGTCGTTGCTCGCGATGCGTCCGCTCCAGAAGACCCATTTACGTTCGCCACACCGGGTCGTCCCTGGCCTGCTGACGGAATGTCCAGCGAGAAGAGCAGAGCTATGACTGAGCTCGAACAAGAGGGTGAAGCCGGCGGAGAACACCCATGGTTGGCGGCCGGTCTATTCGGTGGTGACAAGGATCGGCTTGACAAGCTGGTTGAGCAGTACGCGGTGGAGTACCAGCGGCTACGTCAGTTCGGCTATTTGAACCCCTCTGCCCGCCCTCGGCGGTCACCGTTCGGACAGAGATGATTCGGGCCGAGCCGCATCGCCGTAGAGGTCGACTCATCGCCACACACTCGCGACGAACGGCTGCTCTACGAGCGAGCGAACTCCTCCGAGGGGATCTCCCCAAGCTGGGGCTTGGCGGGACGAGCGCGTCCTGGTTTTGCGCCGTCAGCGCACCGTCGTCGGTTATGCCAGTTCCGCCGCGCGGGCCGGGTACCGTCCGGATTTCCAGAGGGCACACGCGACGATTCGGTCCGGAAATCCGCCGCTCGTCGGTGCGTAAGGGTCCGGAAAGCCGGACGCGACCCGCGTAGGTTTCTACTCTCGGTCTTCTGTTGGGCCATGGCCTTCTGCATCGCTTCGGACGGACGAGTGGCATTCCGGCCTCCGACCGCCGTCGCCCGGCCGGAGAGGCCGCAGTTCGCTCGCAAGACGCGCGAGCGCGGCCCGCCCCCGATCAGCAACGCGTTGTTGCGGCGCAAGAAGCAGGGACGGACCACCCCTCCAAGCAGTTCAGTGGCGCGCAGGGGCCGGGGCCATGGTGACCCATCCTGGATCGTCATTGCGCAGCGCCTCGAGCCGTTCGTCAGCGGGGAGCTTTGCAGCCTCCAGGACCCGTGCCCAGAGATCGGGCACGACGAATCGAGTGCGGTCGACGGTGGAAGTGGCCATCGGGAAACTCCGAGCGGGTGAGAGCCTCCCTCAGAAGGGAAGCACGGATGTTTCGTTTGGACGGCTCCTCGATGTAGAGATTCCGTGTTCGGCGCAGCGCTCGCGCCACGATGAGCGGCGCGCGACGCGATGCGAGCCGAGCCCATCAGCAGCGGGCTCGTCGGAGGGCGCGGCCTGTGGCGACGATGGTCCGGAGGATGCGGCCGCAAACCCGACACCGACAGCGCGGAGCGGCTCCTTGACAGGGCGCTGGCAGCGTGCACGGTCGTCAGACGGCGGCGAACAGCGTCGAACAAGGAGCAGCCAAGTGTCCGACAACACCCTCACATCGAGCGGTAGGGCGATGCGGGCCGTCGCTCTCCGGATGCCCGACGAGCTGATCGCGGCGCTGAGCGAGGTCGCGGCCGAAGAAGACCGCCCCCTCTCCTACGTCGTCCGCCGCGCGGCGCGCGAGTTTCTTGCTCGAAAGAACGCGGCCGCCTGAGCTTCCCCACATGACAGACGCCCGGGCGGCAACCCGGGCGTCCCTACACGATCGGAACCTGCCAATGTCCAGTCTCGTGACTCCCTGTACTGTGCCGGCACTGTCGGCGATGTCAATGAACCCCGATGCTGATCCGGTGCTCACCTGGATCCGTGCCGGGCGGTTGCGCGCGATCACCGATCGCCCGCCCACCAACCTCCAACTCGAGTGGCTCTGGGTGCGCGGCGTGGGCTGCGCATTCCTCTGGCAGAGGGCGGTGGCCGCGTCCAACCTCTGCCGGACGGTTCGCGCGCTGGTACCTGTGCTTGCGCTCGAGCTGTATGCCGACGGGCGTGTCGCAACCCTGTCGCGCCGAGAGATCGCCCGGCGTTCGGGTGCCTCGCTCGCGCAGATTTCCGTGCACCTCAACGCGCTCGAGGCGTGCGGATTCTTGTATCGCGCCGCAGGGCGCAAGGGACTGCACACTTGCTACTACCCGATGATGCCGGTCGCGCTCGCCCGAGTCCTGTCCAGGGAGGGAAGGCCGACTGACCGACCGCGATTCGCAGAACTATTGCGGGACGCGCAGCTTCCACCGCTCGCCAGACCCTGTGCTCCCGTCGCCGGCGAAGCACGCCCGCAGCGCGCCGCGCTCGAGCAGCGCGTCGACCGGGGCGAGGGGACGGCTGCCGATCCAGGCGGACGCCGGAGCCGAGAGACAACGCCGCGGGAGCGCCCCTCTCGACTGAGTGCCGCGGACCGCGATGAGGTCGCCGCGTTCGTCAACAAGGTCGCGCATCGGCTGAACGGGGACCACTGTCTTGCTGCCGCTGAGAGGTTGCAGAGCCTGTTCCGTGCCGTCAATCAGGCCGAGCGCTTCTGCAACCAGGTGCTCGATCTCTTGAGGAGTGGACACGACGAGCACCTTGCCATGGCCCTGCTCCGCGACAACTGGGTGACCGCAAAGGGTGCCGGTGCCTTGGTCTATGCCGTGGCGACACAGCACGCGCAACTGGTGGGAGCGACCCGACCGCCCGCATCACCATCAGGTCCGGAGCTGACGACCGAGGGGCGGGAGCGCAATGTGCGGGCGGTCCACGCGGCGATCGCCCCACTTCTCGACAAGGACATCAACGCTCTCGGCCGCGGGTCCGCGCCGATCAACTTCAACCTCCAGGTCGAAGAGCGAACGCGGACCCGACGAGCGGACACCGGCGCCCAGGCGCCCGACTCGAGCCACCGGGCACTCATGGCCACCGAAGGTGGGTCGGGTGCCCGCGACAGACGTGGCGGTCGGGGCGGGGCGCCGTACCCGTGGATCCCGGCCTTGCTCGCCCGGCTGGAGGCACGCAACGAGGCGCTGGCACGCCTCCCCATCGAGGGCGTGTCGTGGAAGGTCAAGGAGGCGAACCTGCTGCAGCGCGCCAAGCTCCAGCGGGAGTGGACGAGTGGACGCCACGGCGGGACTGCTGCGGGCGCGTGAGTGGCAAAACGGCGCCGGTATGTTGACGGCAGGGGTGATCGCGCCGCGTTGCGCATTTACGCTTCTTGGGGCGCGTTCAACGCAGACCACTGCGCGAACTGCGACGAAGCACTTTTGCCCGATAGCAGCCGAGGCAAGCTCTTCTGTGGTGTGGCATGTCAGGAGATCGCTCGATCCATTCGAGAAGCGCGCCAGCTTGTCGCGTCCGGCCGCGTCCCGCGCAACGGCAGGTTCCGCTTGCTGCTCTGCTTCCCCCGCTTGCAGTACGCCGTCGGGGGACAAGGCTACGCCACCCGCAAGCACGCGATCCCACCCAGTGTTCGCAAGCTCGTCATCGAGCGCCACGGGGGAAGGTGCGCCAGTTGCCGAAAGCACGGCCAAGATATCCATCACGAAGGCTGCAACGACTACGTGGATCCGCTGCATCTTGTGCTTCTCTGTCGCGACTGTCACAAGCAGTTCTCCAGCGGAACACGACCACCCATGACGGCGGAAGAGCTCGATCGTCAAAACGGCGAGATCGATCGGCTGTGGAAGGAGCGCGTCGCGCCCGTGAAACCACGCCGCCTCTGCGACTCGGACCGCTGGCGCTACATCGAAGCCACCCTTCGGGCCGAGCGTCGCCAACGCGGCAAGCTGCTTGCCCTTACGGATGGCTCGTCATAGCGCCACCTCGCCACCGCTTCTCGACGAGCTCTTGCCCCATCTCCGTACCGGCGGCACGAACAGCTTCGAGACTCTCCCGAATCTGCCGCAGGCTCTCCTCGGTGAGCGGTCGCATCCGAGCCGAGCAAGCCGACTTGCGGGGGAAGTGGGCAAGCCAGGCTTGCTCCGCCGCCTCGGCGCCAGGTGGAGACGACAAGGCCAGCGGCACCGCGTGAAGGATCGAGTTGCGATGGGCGAGCACCTCGTCTGCTTCTGCCAGCCAGCGATCCGCCGCCTCGCGCAGCGCAGCATCGTCAAGCTCGAACAGCGCGGCTCGCGCGTGCCGGATGCGCGTGCTGGCCTGTTCGGAGCACTAGGTCTTCCTGTCCGCGGGTTGAGGTTGCACATCCCCCACTTGGTGGGGGCGGTGGTGGACCCTGTGGCTCCTTCCACAGAGACCACGAAGGAGTCCACCACCGTGACCCCGGACGAGATCATCGCCCACCGCCGCCGTCGCCTGCTCGCGCTCGCGGATGAGCTCGGCAACGTCTCCGAAGCCTGTCGCCAGATGGGCGTCAGTCGCACCCGCTACTACGAGTGGAAACGCCTTGCCGACCTCTATGGCCTCGAGGCGCTGACGCCGAAGCCGCGGCGCAAGCCCCAGCTCCCGAACGCGACTCCGACCCATGTCGTGAGCGAGCTGTTGACCGCGGCGCTGCACGAGCCGACGCTCGGCGCACGGCAACTCGCCGATCGGCTCTGCGAGCGGGGCTTCGCGATCGCAAAGACGACGGTCCAGAAGCTCCTCAACACCCACGAGCTCGGCCGCCGGCGCCAGCGCGTCGCCCGCGCCGCGGCGCTCGCCGCACAGACGAGCGGGCTGCTCACCGAGGCAGCTCGCGACGAGGGGCCGTTCGGCTTCTGCCACTTCGCGGCCGCGCCCGGTGACCTCGTCGCGATGGACAGCTTCTACATCGGCAACCTGAAAGGCGTCGGCAAGGTCTACCAACTGACCGCTGTCGACACCGCCACACGCTGGGCGATCGTGATGATCCTCGTCGGACCGGTGAACGCCACGCACTCGATCGCCTTCGTCGATCACGTCGTGCGCCGCATGCGCCGCTTTGGCGTCTCGATCAGGGCGATCTTGACCGACAACGGGCCAGAGTGGGTGGCTCAGGGCTTCCGGGCCCACCTCGCCGCCAAGGGCTTCAGCCATCGCCGGATCCCGCCCCGCTCGCCGAACCACAACGCGGTCTGCGAGCGCTTCCACGGCACGATCCTGCAGGAGTGCTGGCGCCCGGCCTTCCACCGCCGGCGCTTCTCGAGCATCCGCCAGCTCCAGGCGGAAGGCGACGCCTTCCTCGTCACCTACAACACGAGAAGGCGCAATCACGGCGACTTCATGCGCGGGAGGACCCCGCGCGAGGTCCTCGACGCACACCAGAGCCGCAAGGCATCATGACCACGAGCCACAGGGTCCAACTGTCACCTCGTCCTCCGGCCCGGAAGCACTAGGTAGGGACGCCTCGGGGATCGATCAGATAGCAGATGGCGTAGACGTCCTGCCCGAGATTGATCGCCTCCCAGACGAGACGACCGAGCTCGAGCAGCACAGGATCGGAAGGCCTTCTCTCACCAGCCACACAGGCAGCTTTGCACGAGGTCCGCTCTTCCCGCATCGAGACGGAGAGACCGCCAGCCCCTCCTGGCGCGCTGTGTCAGCCGACGACGGTGACGGACCATCGACAGTCCGTGCTGATGTTCAGGCTGAACGTCCCTGTATCGGTGAACGTCGAAGTCTTCGACCCGGAGCCACTGGGAGAAAGGTTGATCGAGTCGACGCTCAGCGAGTTGTTTACGAAAATGAGCACGAGGCCGCCACCGTTCGCAGCCGATGGGCAGGCATACCTCGTCACGAGAGTCCATCGCGGATCGCTTAGCGGGATGGTGAACGATGGCGTGTTCACACTCGTCAGCAGTTGGCTCGCCGGTCCGCTGTCGCTGAGCAGTGTGTGCGGCGACCGCTGCTCCAACTGGACGCCCGCCGTCGTCAAGCCTGCCGCACTCGTGGCGACGACTTCGGCGTAGACGGGCCGTGGGGTCGCCGTAGCGGACAACCGGCCCGCTCTGAGGTAGGCACCCTTGATGCACGGGGCCGTGCCGTCGAGCTTCGGGATCGGCGGCACGGTGATGTAGGTGCACATCGCGGCGTCCTGCACCTTGGCCTTGAGCGTGACCACGCCGCCGGACTGCGGCACCTGCGGGGTCAGCGACGACACGAGAAGGCTCGGAACAACGGGCAAGGACTGAGGACGACTCGGCGGGAGGTAGGAGACTGTGACGGCCCAGGGGCAGTCGGTGATCACCTGGAGGTAAAACGTGCCGGCGTCCTGGTAGACCTGCTGACCGGAACCCTTGGCGTTGAGGTCGAGTGGTCCGGTGTCGTTGAGGTCCGGCAGGTCCGCCGGGTACTTATAGACATCGAACTGAAAACCGTTGATGCCGTTGGCGCACTCGTAGGCCCAGCCGATGCTCCAGATGGAGCCGGGGGGAATGCCGAAGAGCCTCGTCGTGGCCGACCCGCTCTCGATCAGCTTCATGACCGTCTTGGTCGAGTCTGGCGGGGAAGCCAATGTCCCCTGATTGATCGTCACCTGCTGCTCGGTGATGCCGCCTGGCCCTGAAGCAACCACGGCGAGGTCGATCGTTCGGTACTCCCGCGACCGCGGCACGCTCCCGTGGCGGGTGGCCGAGCCGCCTGAGCACGGAACAGCCCCGGCGATACCAGGGAGGTCGGGAGCCGAGAAGAAGCGGCACGTTGTCGCCCCATGAACCGCGGCGGTGAGGACGATCGAACCACCGTCGGCGGCAACCCTGGTGGTGGACACTCGCAGCGAGGCGGTCGGCGCGCCGGTCGAGGTCGCTGCGGCGGCCGTCGGCGCCAGCATGCTGAGGAGTGCGCCGAGTATTCCAACTACGGCCCAGGTGCGCATCCGTGCCATCGCCCCGCCTCTACTCCCCACCTAAGCAATCTCTGCACCAAAGTAGTATTTCTCCCTGCTCGTCTTACACCGCAGGTGCCCCACGCCTCCAACCCTCCGGCGTGAGCCGGTACAGCGGACGCGCGAACGCCACAGGCCAGTTGGGAGGGAGCACAACGTCAAGGTCGTGCTCCATGCCGGTGACGAACCGCGTCCATTCGACGTAGAGCGCCGAAACGCCATCGATCGCTTCGTCGAGCCGGGTCCAGGTCGGCGAGTGTGGCGGATCCATGTTGCGGTGTGCGATGGTCGCTGTGGCCCAGTCGATGACAGGCCGCGACAGATCGTTGAGCAGGGCGCGCGCCTTTTTGGCTTCGGTGACTGGCTCCTGCATACCGGAGTGGGCAACAAGGTCGGCAGCGTGCTCGACCTGCTCGAGGAGCTTGCAGAACGACGCCTCTCCGGTCTTCGCTCGAACAAGACGGCGCAAGGTCATCGCCTGCGCGGCCAAGTAGAGGCGTGCGTAGTGGGCCAACCACAGGTCCGGAGCGTCGGGGGACGCCTCGACCATCGCGCCGGAGACTTCCTTCCAGAGGAGGCGCTCGACGTTCAAGGAGCTGATGTCGTCGCGCACGTGAACGAACATCGCCAGCCAACTTGCCCGCGGTTCCACGTTCGTAGCGTACCGTGCCAGCTGTACGCGGGCTGGGGGCACGCTTGCCTATCTTGGGCGTCGGGGCCCTCCGCCACGAGGCTCCGGCGCAGACCGAGCCCGTCGAGAGATGGCCCGGTGTAGGAGGACGGAACTATGACCGAGCAAGCGGCCCTGGCACAAGAGGTCGCCCGGCTCCTCCTTTGGGTCCTCCAAGGCCGCACCGTGTCGGACACTCGGGTGTCGCTCGTACCCGAAGCCGAAGCCGTCCAAGTTCACAACGCGATTGTGTTCGCTGGCGTGCGGGGCGCTGCTCTCAGGCGGGCACGGCGCGCCTTCTACGCGGCGCTGGAGGCAATCCTCATCGACGGGCATGGGCTCACCAAGAAGGGAACTGGGCTTTGTGGGCTGTGACGCGCATGAAGAGGGAGGCCTTGTCCGAACGAATGACGATCGAGGCGCCGGACAGGAGCAAGCTCGGACATCGCCGGGGCTCACGCGCACGTCTCTCGCTTGGCTCTTCGCCCTGGCACCTCCTTACTGGGCCACGGTGCCTTGCCTGCTCCGAACTACTCAGTTGTGTGGGCCCCGTGGGCAGCACGACGAGCGTCTCGATCGTCGTGGCTGGGATGACCGAGATCAGCCGCGGGCCCGCCGGCCAGCCGGTCGAGGTCGCGACGAACACGTGATGCAGCCCGAAGGCGTGGAACAAGTTCTACGTCCGCTCCGCCGGTGGCGTCACGCCCGCGTCCGCCGCTCTCGTGAAGACCGTGCTCGCTGCCTCCTACGGGGGTGACTGGAGGCCGATCGGCAAGCAGCACGCCTTCGGGGGCTGAGCGCTCACGGCTCTCCGGCGCTGAGGCGGTTGGCGCGAGCAAGCCGTTGTCGCCGGGGCCGCGAAAAGATCCTTGGTGCAGCTCATACCATCCCGCAGGATGCCCCTCCAGTGACGGCGGCCGAGAGTCCGAAAACGGGGAGGATGCACCCTCTATGCACGCTCGCCGGCTGGTCATCACCGCCCTCATGGGCGCGACCGCTTTCCCGCTTGCCGGAGCGGTCACCGAGGCGCTGCCTGCTCCCCCCGCCGGAGCAGCGATCGCGCGACCGGTCTGGACGCACCATGCGGCGACACTGCCTGCCGGGCGCCACCTCGTCGTGACGCTGCGCCGCACGCGACCGAGCGTCTGCACCCTTCGCGTCAGCGGACCGAAGCACGCCGCCAGGCACTGGACCTACGCCTCGGGCAGCGGGCTGATCCAGTTCGACCTCGCGGCCAGCCCGGCCGTCACGCCAGGCGTCTGGACGCTCGTCGCAACATGCGTGCCGCACGGCACGAGGGCGGTCGAGCGTGTGTCCACGACGGTCCGCGTGCTCGGGCACAAGGCCGGCTGGGCGTCACTCGTCGGGGCGCGCGGGCCTCTTTACCAGGTCCCGGTCGGGAGTGGCCTCGTCACCAAGCCGACGCCGGGGTCTGCGACGCTCACTGTCGACCCCACTCTCGGCGGCCGCGGTGGGGACCCGGCTACCGGACCGGCCGCCTGGTGCAGGCTGCCTACGACCGGATGGGCGACGCAATCCGGCGCGGCGGCGGATGGACGACAGTCGCCGGTCCCTCCCCGGGCCAAGGCCCACGACACGTGGCGCACACGGTGAACAACGGCGTCTGACCCCCCGAAACACCGCCAGCGAATGCGGGAGGCACTGTTGCAGTGTGGCCGCGTCCATGCGTTCCGCTCGACGGACGCACCTCGCCGAGGTTCCGAGGTCGTTTCTACAATCGGTCTTCCTGCAGCGACCGCATGGCCAGAACCGCGTCACGGCCGAGTTTGGGGTCGGAGAGGAACGGGCGGATCGCTTCGACGCTCGCCCCGTCTCCCAAGCTCCCGAGCGACCGGATCACGAATCCTTGATGCGTGTCGCCGATCGGTGAGCGCCGCGGCTCCGGCATCTCCACGAGGTGCGTGACCTCCCATTCGAAGAGCCGGCGCAGCTCAATCCCAAAGGCTGCCATCAACCGGCTGAGCACGCACGAGTCCTGCTGACAGTCCGTGCTCGACCTCCTGCCGGCGAATCGGAGGATGAACAGGACCTCGGAAACGAGCCACGGCAGTTCTTCTCGGATCGCGACCCAGCACTCCGCCGGGACGTCCGCACCGCGTTCGAGCGACACAATCAACGAGTCGACGAGGTGCCATGCACGGGTTTCGTCATCGGCGTCGGGGTCCCCGGGGAACTCGACGCCGAGGCGACCGAGGCCACGGGCAGAAAAGACGTGCGCGTCGACGTTGTCGTCGATGAGCCCGTGCGGGTTGGGAGGACGACGCGTCGCTCCGACGAAGACCCGCCGGAGCACGTCGTCGTCCTCGGCGATCCCCGTCGGCGCGAGGTGACAGAGCTGGTCGAGCACCCAACCGCGGTTGTAGCCGTCATCGAACTGTGCCGCCCGGACATAGAGCCGGAAACGATCTTCCTCGGGAAGCGACCGGACGGCCTCGTAGTAGGGACCGACGATGTCGTCAGGCTCCCATTGCTGTGCGCAGATGCCCGCCGCGAGGCGCCATGCCTCAGGTCCGTCATCCATGGCGAGTACTTCGGTACGGATCATCTCCGCGAGCTGTTCGACCGTGGGCAGAGTCACCCCGAGGCGGTCGAGTGCCGCGTACGCCTCGACGATCGCGCTCTGGAGGAAGGGGTGGTCGGTGCTGAGCATCCCAAGCAGCTCGGCCATCTCGGCACGGCGCTCTTCGTCGAGCGATCGACCACAACGGTGGACCGCCATCATCGCGGCGAGTCGAAGGTGGTAGCCGCTCGCGTTCCAGGATGCAGCCACCAAGGAAGCGAGCAGCCCGGGTTCGCGAGCCACGTCGTCCGGCCCGACAATCTCGCACGCCACAAGAAGTCGGGACCACGAGCGCGGCCCCGCGCCTGCTACCAACCGGGCGGCGGCGCCAGGAGCGCGATTGCGGAAGCCGCACATCCGGGCAGCGGTGAGCGCCAAGTTCGCTCCGAGGGGCGTCGCATCGGTCCGAGATCCGACGAGCGAAGAGACGACCGCGGTGATCGGTGCCGTCGAGCCCGCGGAGCGGAGCTCATCCGCTTCGCGCTGCAGTCGCTCGTCGGTACGGTCGAGGAGATTGGCGACGTCCTCGATGAACAAGCCTTCGCCGAGCAGCTCTCCGGCCACGCCGAGCAGCGCGCCTTCGTTGGCGTTCCAAGCGGGGCCGCGCCGCCACGTCGGAAAGAATGGCCCGTCGGCCTCCTCGAGCGTCAGCTCGTCGGTGCCCACGGCAAAAGCGGCGTCGGCGAGCACTCCCCGAATCGCTGCTCGGGCGGTCTCGGCGGCCGAGTAGCCCATCTCGCCGCGAGCCGCGGACGACCACAGCTTGTCGTCGCCGAGCGTTGTGAGAGCGGCGGCCCGACGCTCGGGGTCGCCCTCGAGGCAAATCGCGAACCACGCAAGCTCGGCCCGCCCCGGCTTTGCAAGCTCGGCAGCGAGCGCGACGCCGGTCGAAGAAAGTCGAACGAGGGCTTCCGCGGCGAGAAAGCGTGCGTGAAGCTCGTGGGTGAACCGCACCCGCCCCTGAGTGACGACGAGCATCTGGGAAGCCATGACGGCATCAACCTGATCCGGCGCCATGGCGAGACCGGCGGCACCGCCAAGGACCGAAGAAGCGACACCAATGGGAAGGGACGTCCGTAGCTGGTCGATCGTCGCGAGGGCAAGCGCACGCAGCCCGGCGCGGACGACCTCGGAGGGCGTGAGCTCCCGCAGGTAGGCGTCGAAGAGGTCGGCGCGCGTTGCGTCGGGAGCAAGCTCCGCTTCGCACGAAGCGGCGACCGCCAGCTCGAAGGCAGATCGAAACGCATCGCTGACGCGCTTCGGGTTCCGGGCCCCGTGGGCGAGCAGCATCGCCTCGCGCTGCCGCGCATCGGGCAGCTTCGCGCGGAACGTCGCGTCCACGAGTGGCGATGGTGGATCGATCTGGGACGTGACAAGGACTGAGCTCGGGAACCGGAGGAGGAAGCTCCCAACTTCGCCGGCAAGATCGGCCCGCATCGTCGGCGGACATTCGTTGAAGCCGTCGAGGACGAGCAACCGCCGCGCGCCGACGAGGCCGGCATGACCCGCCAGCTCGCCCGCCGTGTCCGTGCTGAATGGCGCCGCCGAGCGGGCGAGCAGGTTCGAGAACCTGCCGGTCGAGTACTCACCGCATCGGATCCAGAAGACCAGCGCGCCCCCTTCAGACGCCCTGACCGCGGCGTGGCGTGCGACGTGGCTCTTTCCCCACCCGGAGGCGCCAACGAGCCCGATCGAGCGTCCGTCCTCGAGCTGACCGAGTACCGCCTCGAACGTCGCATCGTCCGCGCCGGCGGCGGCTCCGGCGAATCCGACATCGACGAGGTCACGCAATCCCTCGCCCATCTGGTCGATGAATCGGCGGCGATAGTCACCGAGGACCTCGGTGCCGCGCCGCCGGCGACGTTCGCTCGGCGTGTCGTGCTCCGCCGGGTATACCCCCAGCGCGCGGAGGAACGCGTCCCAGTGAGCGTCTGTCCAGTGTGGCTGTGGCCCCTTGATCGACAACCGATCGAGCAGCTGCTGGTACCCGATGACGTCGACGTACTGGTGTCGCTCGAGCTCGGAACTCGCCGGGACGTCGGGGTCAATGCAGACGACTTTGTCGATGTCGTGGTAGAAGCGACGCCGGGGCGGCGGGACCTGCCCAAGGCCGGCCATCTTGGTGACCATGTCACTGATCGCGAACGACCCATGGACGGTCTGGGTGTACGGATTCGGCGTGATCTCGTGGGAGTGGTCGCCGCCCAGGTCCTGGATCCATGGACCGTTCAGTCGACCTCGGACGGGGGCGCTCGGGTTCAGCGTCTTGAGCTCGACGTGGACGAGCCGGAAGTTCGTGCAGATGAGGAAATCGATCTGCCGCTGCCCACTGCGACCGCGGACGTTGAAGTTCGCGATGATCAGCGCCCGCGCGCCGCGACCCCTGAGGTCGTTACGCAGGCGATTGAGGAACCGCTCCTCATGGAGGTGCTCGAAGTCACTCCCGAGGTAAACGGTGATGTCGTTGTGGGCCGACTGGGTATTCATCTTTGCCGCAACATTGGCGACGCTGATGGCGAAGATAGCAGGCGCCGAGGCCGTTCCGCCGAACCTCACGCTGGGGCGCTTGACGACCGCAGTAAGCGCTGGCTGCCGCTGACGCGCAACGCGCTAGCGGCAGGTCACGCACCTCGGCAGCTTCTCGTCCGCGAGGGCGCAGTCACTCGGTGTTGTCCTAATGGGAGCGGAACGGCTTCCGGTGAGAGGCTGGTCTCCGAGCCACCTGGCGGTGAGCACTGGTGTGTCCCGAGCCTCGAGCTCTACGGCTAGAGCGTGCCCCGCCAGGCGGTGAGGAGTTGGACGGCTGGTGGGGTGTCGTGCCTCGAGCACTGATCCATTAGGTCGCCGCATCGCTCCTCGGGCTCGTCGCTGGTCGAGAGAGAGGAGGAGCGGTGCTCTTTGTCGGAGTGGACTGGGCCGAGGACCACCACGATTGCTGCGTGCTCGGCGAGGACGGAACGGTGCTCGCCAAGCGCCGGGTCGCCGACAGCGTGGTCGGGATCTCGGAGCTGCACGAGCTCGTCGCCGAGCACGCTGCAGACGAGGAGGAGATCGTGGTCGGCATCGAGACCGACCGCGGCCTGCTCGTGAACGCGCTCATCGCCGCCGGCTATCAGCTCTATGCGATCAACCCGATGTCGGCCGCCCGCTATCGCGAGCGCCACGCCGTCTCGGGCGCGAAGTCCGACGCGGGCGATGCGAAGATGCTCGCCGACCTCGTCCGCACCGACCGCCACAACCACCGCACGGTCGCCGGGGATTCTGAGCTCGCCGAGGCCGTGAAGCTGCTGGCGCGGGCGCACCAGTCAGCGATCTGGGGTCGCCAGCGCCAGGCAAACGCCCTACGCAGCGCTCTGCGGGAGTTCTACCCGGCCGCACTCGTCGCCTTTGGCACCGAACTGTCGAGCCGAGATGCGTTGGCGGTGCTCGAGATCGCCCCGACCCCCGAGCTCGGGCGCCAGCTGTCGTTATCCAAGATCGCCGCCGCGCTGCGCAGAGGCGGCAGGACCCGCAACCTCGAGCGTCGCGCCGCAGAAATCCAGGCGGCGCTGCGGGCCGAGCACCTCGAAGCGCCGGCGACGCTCACCACGACCTACGGCACGATCGCCCGCTCGGCCGTCGCGCTGATCAGGGCGTTCAACGCCGAGATCGACGCCCTCGAGCAGGCGCTGTCAGAACATTTTGAGCAGCACCCGGACGCCAAGGTCGTCCGCTCCCAGCCAGGACTCGGGACGGTCCTCGGCGCCCGGGTGCTCGGCGAGTTCGGTGATGACCGGACTCGCTTCGCCAGCGCTCAGTCTCGCAAGAACTACGCCGCCACGTCGCCGATCACCAAGGCGTCTGGGCGAAGCCTCGTCGTCCTCGCTCGCCATGCAAAGAACCGACGCCTCGCCGACGCGTGCGACCAGTGGGCGTTCTGCGCACTCACTCACTCGCCCGGAGCCCGCGCCTACTACGACGAGCTCCGCAGCCGCGGCAAGAGCCACCGCCAGGCCGTCCGTCAGCTCGGCAATCGTCTCGTCGGCATCCTGCACTACTGCCTCGAGCACGGTGAGCTCTACGACGAAAACCGTGCGTGGCCACCCTCGATCGCGGCGGCCGCTTGACGGGTTCGGGCCGTGGGGTGTCTAGCCACCTGCGCCAGATTCTCCAGAAGCGGACTCTTCCGCCTGATCACCCCTGGGCGTGGAAAGACTGAGTATCACACGACAAAGCCACCGGCCGCCTACCCACGGGCCCGACGGCGGCAGTGAGGATCTCGTCACACCTCGACTGCCAGGCGCTTATACAACGGTGTCTCGAAGAGATCCGGACGATATCCCGCAACCCACGCGACCAGTGAACGGGCGTTGATGCGGTTTTCACGGACCGGAGTGAGGAGACCGCGCTTGAGCAACGCGCTCAGCATCGCCTTGTCCAGGCCGAAGGCATCCATCACCTCGGCGCGCGCCGGGTGCCCGCCCTTGCCGCGCCGGGAGAGTTCTGCCCGGAGCGACTGCTTGGTGACCCAGCGGTGTCCAGCTCCGTCGCGCTCCACGTCGTAGGCGAGCCGCCCCTCAGCGACCCAGCGATGAACGCTGCCGTAGTGGCGCGTGCCGAGGAGGTTCGCCGTTGCGCCGATGGGAAGCGCCCGCTCGGCGAGCGCGGCGAGCCGCTCGCACTCTCCCCTCACCGCGGCGACGTCGGCGACCGAGAGGAGCAGCGCCCCGTCGGGGCCCTTGTCGAGCGCGAGCCCGAGACGCGCCGCGACCTTGTAGGCGCGGTCGTAGCCCACGGCACACTGCGCGGCGACATCGCCGAGGGTGACGCGTGAGCGCAGGCGCGTGTCGCGGTAGGACGCGACGTCCTCGGGACGCGCCTTCCAGCCCTCGGGCGTCTTTACTGCGGGGATGTCGCCGCGCGCGAGCAGGCGCCGCGTCGTGCTCTCGGCGAGGACGAGCTCCTTCGCGGCCTCGGAGACACCGATGAGCCCGGCGTGCGGATCCTGCTGCCAGCCGAGCTCGAGCAGCCGGGCGTCGTAGGCCCGCGCCTGCTCGGCGCGGTCCCGTGCGTAGGAGGGCCGCAGCGCGGTCGGGATACGCAGGGAAGCCGTGACGGCGCGCAGCTGACGCTCGACGGACTCCGCAGCCGGTCGCAGGTCGGCCGTCAGCCGGCGATCGAGCGTGTAGACGAGACTGTTGACGTCGCTTCCGGCCTTGTGGCCAACCGTGCGCAGGCGCACGAGCGCCGGCACGTCGTGGTCCCACGCGAGGTCTGTGTTGTAGCCCTTTCGCATCGCGTGCGGCGTCACATCGCAGTAGTCGTCCGGGGCATCCGACACCAGCTGCAGATCGCGTGCAGCACGGGTGAGCGCTTGGCGGAATGCCTGCTCGCCGCCATCGTCCTTGCGGATCGCCGGGATAAGGCGTGCTCCCATGTCGATGTTTCCTTCGTCGTCGGTGTGGAAGACCTCAATGACCGTGAGGAGCAGCTCCGTGAGGGAGTCCGCGAGCGGCACTAAGCGGTAGGCGCTCGCTGACTTGCCGCGCTGCACCGAGCTCACGACGTGTCGGTTTCCGTCAGCGTCGCGGACCTGGAAGCGGCCGCCGAGCTGGTCGACGAGGAGGAAGCCATGGCGCTCCGCGTCGAGGATGAGACTTCCGACCAGCAGCCCGAAGGCCTCGGAGATCCGCAGGCCGGCGCCGCGGATGATCCAGAGCACGCTCTGGTGGATGATGTGAAGGCGCGCGGCGAGCGCGACCGCCTGCTCGAGCGGCACGAAAGTCCGCCGGCGCTTCTCGCCGCCGAAGCGCTCCATCGACTGGACGCCCCGCGAGCAGTCCGGGACGTCGTAACCGAGGGTGCGGTAGTAGGCGAGGATCGCACGGAAGCTCCGGAGCCATCCGCGCACCGTCGCCTTCGCATAGCCAGGCTCGGCCGCCGCCCACGGGCTCAACGCGGACGCCGGTTCACGGCCGCTCTGGCAGCGCACCCAGTCGACGACGATCAGCCGCCCGGCCGCGGGCTCGCTGCCGACGACTGCTGCGAGCAGGGGGATGACATGGAGCTCGAGGTCTCGCAGCACCCCGTCAGAGGTGTCCGGGTTTCCCACCTCGAGCATCTCGTAGCGCTCCTGGTGCCACGCGTGGGCAATCGCCTTCGGGTCAGGCAGCTCAGGGGCCGGCGCATGCAGCCGCGCCGGGGGCTGGTGCGCCGGCCGCGCGCGCCGAGACCGGGAGGCCGGCGGCGCGATGGCGTCGAGACCGGCCCGGACGCGCGGCAGCTGCTCGTCGACCCACGCCTGCGCCTCCTCCTTCGTGGGGAAGCCGACCGTGGTACGCCCGGTGTCGCTCCGGCGGACAAGGCTCCCGTACCACTGCTTGCCCCTCCGGAAGACCCGGCCGGTGAGCGGCCGCCCGCCGCTCATCGCAGTCCCCCGCTGGCGACGACGCCGCGCAGCCAGCTGACCTCTTCGGCTAGCGCCTCGGCGCGCGCCCGCGCCGCCGCCAACTCGGCGCGCAGCGCAGCGAGGTCCTCGCCGACACGCCCGGCGAGGGCGAGCTCGGCAGCGCCGCTCGTCAGCTCCTCGACGCCCAGGCGCCCGGCCGCGACCAGGTCGGCGACCGGGATGAGGAGCACGCCGTTCTCGCCGTAGGAAGCGCCCGGCAGCCGCCCCTCGCGATGATCGCGCTGGATGGTGGCCTCGCTCACCTTGCTGGCGACCGCCGCCTCGGCCTTGGTGTAGTGGGTCCTCTGGCCCGCCATCGGTCCTGCTGCTCCGTTCTCGGAGCGCTCGCCCCGGCCCGAAGACCCGTCCGCCCGCCCGGGCGGCGTGCAATCGGCACGCGCCCGTGCGGGCGCGCCCGGCGAGCGGGGCGCTGAGTGGCGCCGCCGCACTACGGCATCGAGGTTGCCGCAGGGCAGGCGGCGCGCCGCCGCGAGGGGGTGGCGCGCCGAGCGGGACCGAGGGGGTGTGCAGAGGCGCACAGGGGGAGCGCACGGATGTGCAGCTGCACACCTTGCACAGGGCTCTTGCGCACAAACTCGCGGGCGGCGGCTGCGTCTCCCCTGTTCAGGGACTTGCGGGCTGCGGAGTTTGTAACAAAAGAGTGGAGGTGAGCGGACTCGAACCGCCGACTTCCACGTTGCGAACGTGGCGCTCTACCAGCTGAGCTACACCCCCGGGGGGCGGCACGCACCAAGGGTACGAACCACGCTTCTAGGTTAGTCGCTCCGATGACCCTCGAGAGAGGGCCGGGACGAGCAGGCGACGGCGTAGCGTCGAGATCGACGCGAGAAGGGAGGCGCGTGGCACGCTATGTGATCTACGGCGCCGGGGCGATCGGCGGGGTCATCGGAGCGCGGCTGCACGCGGCTGGGCACCAGGTCGCCCTGCTCGCCCGGGGAGCGCACTTCGAGGCCATCGCCCGCCACGGGCTGCTCCTCCAGCGGCCGGGCGGGTCGGACCGCTTCAAGATCGAGGTCGCCGAGCACCCGAGCAAGATCGCCATTGCCCCCGAGGACGTGGTCATCATGGCGATGAAGAGCCAGGACACGGCCGGGGCGCTCGTCGAGCTGTCCCGGGCGGCGGGTCCTGACGTCAAGGTGGTCTGTGCGCAGAACGGCGTCGAGAACGAGCGAGCCGCACTGCGTCGCTTTCCCACCGTCTACGGCTGCCTGGTCATCATGCCGGCGACCCACCTCCGTCCGGGCGTCGTCGCCCAGCCCTCGGCACCGATCGCCGGGGTGCTCGATGTCGGCCGGGTGGGTGGCGATCGCGACGAGGGGGTGATCGCGCTCGCCGAAGACCTGCGCGGCGCCGGCTTCGCCTCGGAGGCGAGCGACGACATCCTCGCCTGGAAGCGGCGCAAGCTCCTCGCCAACCTGGCCAATGCGCCCAACGCGCTGTTCCCCAAGGACGAGGCGGTCGAGCGCTACGTGCAGCGGGCGCGAGAGGAGGGGCGTGCCTGCTTTGCCGCCGCCCATCTCGAGGTTGTCGCCGAGGCGAGCTTCGAGCAACGAACCACCATCTTCCGGGAGCAGACGATGGACGAGCGACTGCGGTCGGAGAGCTCGTCGTGGCAGAGCCTGGCGCGCGGCTCGGGGACGATCGAGGCTGACTACCTTAACGGTGAGATCGCCCTGCTCGGCCGGCTGCATCGCGTCCCGACTCCCGTGAACGCCGCGCTGCAGCGGCTCGCGAACGAGCACGCGGCGCGCCACTCGAGCCCTGGGAGCGTGCCGCTCGCCGAGCTCGAGGAGCTGCTCTAGGCCGCCGTGCCGCCGGGCGCGAACTGGCGCGATCGGCCGCCGCCCCACGGAGCGCTGCGGGCACCGCTGGCCGAGGTGGTCCGCTTCGCTCCGAGCGCCTTCGCCCCGCTCCCAGCGGCTCGCGTCGCCGTGGCGATCGTGGTGGCGCTCGGCATCGGATTCGGCGCCGGGAGTTCGGCCGCGGCCGCGACCATGGCCGCCGGAGCGCTGCTCGCCGGCATCCCGACCGTCGTCACGCCGAGGCGCCCCTCGATCGCCGGGGTCCTCGCCGTCACCGCCGCGATGGCGCTGTCGGTGTTCGTCGGCTCAGTCACGGGCGACCTCGGCTGGGTGCACACGGCGATCCTGATCCCTTGGTGCGGCGCGGCCGGGCTGTTGATGGGCCAGCCGGCGCCAGCCACCTCGGTCGGCAGCCAGGCCGTGGCGGCGATGATCGTCTTCGGCCGCTTCGCCGAGCCGCCGCTCGGCGCCGCCCAGCTCACCGGCTATGTGGTCGCGGGGAGCGCCATCGCGATCGCGGTGCTCGGCATGACGCGGGCGCCGCTCAGCGGCAAGGACCAACGCGCCGCGCTCGCCACCGTCCTCGACGCGCTTGCCACCCTCGCCACCAGCCAAGGGGGCCGCCGCAGCGGTGTCGCGGCGGCCGAGGCGATCGAGGCCGCCGAAGGCCTGCTCGAGCGCCAGCTCGGTGATCTTGAGCAACAGCAGCGGTTGCGCTCGCTGCTCGCCGTGTGCGGGCGGATCCGCCTCGCGCTGCTCGGGATCGACGGCCTCGAGCGGAGGCTGACGCGAACCAACGAGCAAATGAGCGAGCCGCTGCGCGGCGCGCTCGACGCAGCGGTGTCTCGCGTCGGCACAGCGCTGGGGCGCCTCGGCGCCGACCTGCGGGCCGCCCGGGCGCCGCAGGCAAGCGCGGCGGGCGACGCGGCCTTTGCCACCGATCGAAGCACGCTTGGGCTTGAGCTTGCCGAGATGGGCGGCGATCCGGTGCGCGCAGCGCTCGGCGAGCACCTCGATGCCCTCACCGGCCAGCTGCGCGCGGCCCTCGACCTCACTGGGAGCGCGATCGCGGGGCGCGACCGCCTCCCCAGACTGCGCGGGGCGCTCCTGGCCCGCCGGGGATGGCGCGCGCGCGTCGCCGATTTCTTCGAGCGGCTGCGCGCGGACGCGACGCTCGCCTCACCCGTCGGTCGGCACGCGATTCGCCTGGCGATCGTCGTCGTCGTCGCCGAGGCGATCGCGCTGCGCACCCCCCTCGAGCGCGGCTACTGGGTCGCGCTGACCGCGGCCATCGTCTTGCGGCCCGACTTCAGCACCACGCTCGGGCGCGGTCTCGCCCGCACCGTCGGCACGTCACTCGGGGTGCTGCTCGCCGGACTGCTGGCGATCGCCCTGCACCCGAGCACCCTCGCCGTCGTGATCGCGATCGGGCTCTTGTCCCTTGGATGCTGCGCGACCTTCCAGGTGAGCTACGTGCTGTTCACCGCTTTGCTGACAGGGCTCGTCGTGCTTCTGGTCGGGATCATCACGCCGGGCACGTTCTCGACGGCGCTCGCCCGCCTGCTCGACACTGTCATCGGCGGAGCCCTCGCGCTCACCACCTATGCCCTGTGGCCCACCTGGTCGACGACGACGGCGCCGCGCGCCTTCTCCGCGCTCCTCGACGCGCAGGCCGCCTACCTGTCGGCGACGCTCGCGATGTGGGCGGGGCGCGCCGAGCGGGATCCGCGCGCCCTCACCCCGCTTTCGCGCGCCGCGCGCCGGGCGCGGAACGAGGCCGAAGGCGTCGTGACCCGCGCCTTCACCGAGCCGAGCGGGCGCCGCCTCGACCTCAAGCAGAGCCAGGCGCTGCTCGCTGCTATCAGCCGGATCAGCCTGACGGTCCACAGCCTGCGCGCCGCGCTCGAGCACCCCTTGCTCGCCGTCTCGGTGCCCGAGATGACGCCGCTTGGCGACGCGCTCAGCGCCGCGCTTGCCCAGCTCGCCACGCGCGTCCGCGCCGAGAGCACTCCGGGCGGCCCGCGGCGGATCGGCAACCGGTTCGGGCGCCAGCAGGGCGCCGGGAATGATCTGGCGCTCCCGCCGCTGCGACGCCTGCACCACCAGCTCGCCGTGCAACTCGCCGGGCGCGAGGAGCTCGCGCCCCTGCTCGCGCACTTCGACGAGCTCGTCGACGCGACCGACACGCTCGGGGCGATCCTCGGCGCCCGCCCTCCGAGCGCCGAGACGCTCGCCGTCGGATAGCTAGGACGTCGCCTCGACGATGACGAATGCCGGCCGCACCGGGCGGAGGGGCACGACAACGCCGCCAGGACGCGCCTCTTGGCGGGCTGGGGGCGCGACCACCGGGTGCACCGGGCGGTTGAGCCGGTATTCCTCGTCACGTGCCAGGCGCACGATCGCCGCCCCGTAGGCGATAGCGGCGAACATGCCAACGAAGGACAAGTCCCAAAGGGCGTGCAGCGGAGGGATCGCTCCGAGCACGAAGCTCCCGACGACCCCGAGGCACAGCCGGGTCAGCACGACCCGGCGCCGCGCCCGCAGCCGACGGATCCGCTGGCGCTCGACGCGCAGCGCGTCACGGCGCGCCTCGCGGGCGGCAGGGTCGTCGTCCTCCAGGGCACGGCCGGCCGGCGTCACGGGAAGGGCGTAGGCCGCGTAACGGGTCCGAAAGGCGCGCCGCTGCTCACCAAAGCGATTGATCGAAGCACCTCGCGCCCACTCGTGACGCTTGCGAAGGGCGAAGGGCGCGAGCGCCACCACCCACACGATCAAGAGCACGACAACCAGCACCAGCGACACCTCCGCGTCCGCCGTTCAGGACGGGTTGGCCTGAAGCTAGTTGCTCTTCGCTCGCCGCGGGGGGATAGTCACGCGACCGTCAACGCCGCCCTGCCCGAGATCAAGGAGATCTCCGCGGCCAGAACCGGCGCTGGCTCAGTGCTCGCGCGTGCTCACAGCGGAGCGCCGTCGAGGCGGCGCCAGCTCCCCGAGCGCCCGCCCGTCTTCTCCCAGAGGCACAGCTCGCCGATCGACATCGTGCGGTCGGCCGACTTGCACATGTCATAGACGGTCAGCGCCGCGATCGCGCAGGCGGTGAGCGCCTCCATCTCCACCCCAGCGCGGTCGAACGTCTCGACCTGGCTCTCGACACCGACGTAGTCGTCGCCGATGGTGAAGCTCACGGCGACGCTGCCGACGAGCAGGGGGTGGCACAGCGGGATCAGGTCGGCCGCGCGCTTGGCGGCCTGGATACCCGCAACTCGCGCCGCGGCAAGCACGTCGCCCTTGGTGATCGCGTTGCTCGCCACCTTGGCGGTGGTCTCGGGGAGCATCGTCACCCTGCAGCGGGCGAGCGCCCGCCGGTGGGTCGCTTCCCTCGGCGCGACGTCGACCATCCGGGCCCGGCCCAGGGGGTCGAGGTCGGTGAGGAGATGTTCAGACACTGCGCCGTAGTCTACGCGGCTCGGCCTCCGGTCCGTGGAGCCGCGCGCCCGGTATGATTGGCACTCGAAAGCCGAGAGTGCCAAGCGCACCGAGGACCCGGGAGTTCATCCATGCCCACCTATGAGTACGCCTGCAAGCAGTGTGGCCAGCATCTCGAGGCTGTCCAGGCCTTCAGCGACCCGGCCATCACGACCTGCCCCAACTGCGGCGGCGAGCTCCGCAAGGTGTTCGGGGCCGTCGGCATCGTCTTCAAGGGCAGCGGCTTTTACAAGACCGATAACCGCAACGGCTCCTCAAGTGGCGGCGCCAAGCAGCCGGCGGCCTCCGACGGCGCGTCGGCGCCGGCCGAGCCGCCAAAGAGCGACAGCGCCCCGGCTGCCACCCCCAGCACCACGAGCACGACGAGCCCGGCGCCGGCCAGCGCGGCGAGCTGAGGCCACCGGAGGGGCCGGGAGGTCAGCGGCCGCTCAGCGCGACGTCGGCGATCGCCAAGGTGACGCCGGCCGCGGGGCCGGGCAGCCACTCGACATCGTCGGCGATCGCGACGACGCCGAGCAGCATGCGCTGCACCGCGGAGGCGATGGTCGCCTCGCGAACCGGTTCGCTGAAGGCGCCGTCGCGAAGCATGCAGCCCTGGACGCCGACCGAAAAGTCGCCGCTCACGCGGTTCACGCCGGAATGCACGCCCGAGATCGACTGCACGAACAGTCCGTCACCGACCTCGGCGAGCAGCGTGGCGACGTCGGTCGTGCCCGGCTCGATCGCAAGCGCCCGGGCACCGACGCCTGGTGGCGTCGAGAATCCGCCGCGGACCGCGGAGGCAGTCGAGGCGGTGCCGACCAGGCGTCCGGCGTAGGTGTTGTAGAGGTAGGCGGACAGCCGCCCGCCCTCGATGAGCGGCGTCGCACGGCACGCGAGGCCCTCGGCGTCAAAGGCCGCGGCGCCAAAGGCGAGCGGGTTGGTCGGGTCCTCCACGAGGCTCAGGCCCTCCACGCCGACCTGTTCCCCGAGGCGCCCCGCGAACATCGAGCGGCCCCGCGCCACCTCTTCGCCCGAGAGCGTCCCGGCAAGGACCGAGAGCAGCGTCGCCGTCACCCGGCGGTCGAGCACGACGGTGAGGCGCTGGCTCTTCGGCTTGCGGGCACCGAGCAGGCGGACCGCGCGCTCGATGGCGTCGCTCGAGGCGACATCGACGTCGAGCTCCTCCGGGCTTCGGCCCACGCTGTAGCCGCCCGCCCCCTGGGTCTCCTCCCCCTCCCCGGCGAGCACCGAGACCGAGAGCGAGGACGTCGTGCGGCGGCTCGAGGCGCGGACCCCCGTCGAGGAGGCGACCGCCCACTCCCCGTCGCCGTCGGAGTAGTCAGAGGAGACCACCTGGCGGATCCTCGGGTCGGCCGCACGGGTCCGCCGGTCGAGGTCGAGCGCCATGGCCACCTTGGCGGCCGTCGGCGTGGACGCCACGCCTGGGCGCCACAGGGCGAGGCAGGCCGGGGCGACGGCGTCGGGGAGCGCCAGCGCGAGGTGCTCATCGGGCGAGGCGAAGGGCGCGTTCTCGCGCGCCGCGTCGAGCGCCTCGCGCCCCGCGCTCTCCTCGATCGCCCCGACGTAGGCGAACCCCTGGCGGCCGCCGGTGATGACGCGGACCCCGATGCCTGCCGACTCGGCCGTCGCCAGCTGCTCGATCTCGCCGGCAAAGACGCGCACGTCGGTGTCGCGGCGCCAAGAGGCGTATGCCTCGACCTGCTCGCCGGGCCGAGCTGCGGCAGCGACCGCCTCGACGAGGGCGTCGAGCTCAGGCATCGGCGGTGCCCCCGACGGTGATGCCGGTGACGCGCAGCGTGGGCTGCCCGCAGCCCACCGGAACGCTCTGGCCGTCCTTGCCGCAGCTCCCAGGCGACATCGCGAAGTCGTTGGCCACCGCGTCGATCCGCGTCAGCACCTCGGGGCCGTTGCCGATCAGGTTGGCGTTGCGCAGCGGCTGGGTGAGGTGCCCGTCTTCGATGAGGTACGCCTCGGTCATGCCGAACACGAAGTCGCCGGTTGCCGTGTTGACCTGGCCGCCACCGAGCTTTGCCACGTAGATCCCGTAGGGGGTCTGCGCGACGAGCTCGTCGGGGTCTTCCTTGCCGGCGAGCAGGAAGGTATTGGTCATCCGCACCATCGGCAGGTGCTGGTAGCTCTGGCGGCGCCCGTTGCCCGACGAGGAGCGCCCCTCCTTGCGAGCCCGCAGATGGTCCCAGAGGTAGTCCGTGAGCACGCCGTCCTCGATGAGGACGTTGCGTTGGCTGGCTCGTCCCTCGTCGTCGATCGCCGCGGTGCCCCACTGCTCGGCGACCGTCCCGTCGTCGACGAGGGTGACGAGCGGGCTGGCGACCATCTGGCCGACGCGACCGGCAAAAGCGGAGGCGTCCTTGGCGATGTGGTCCGCCTCGAGCCCGTGCCCGCAGGCCTCGTGGAACAACACGCCGCCCGAACCGCGCTCGATCACCACGGGGACAACACCGGAGGGCGCCGGGCGGGCGGTGAGCTTGCTGAGGGCCTGGCGCGCCGCCTGCTCGGCGACCTCTTCGACGTCGTAGCGATCGAAGAGGTCGAACCCGACGGTGAGCGCGAGGCTCTCGTAGCCGGTCTGCAGCCCCGAGTCCCCCGACGCGACGCAGCTAACGCCGAAGCGGACCCGCACCTGGTCATCGCTCACGAGCAGCCCGTCGGAGTTGGCCACAAGGATGCGTCGGCGGCTGTCGCCGTAGCCGGCTGAGACCTGCACGATCTCCCCGCCGCTCGCCCGAGCCGCCTCGTCAGCACGGCGCAGCAGCTCGACCTTGTCGGCCTTCGACACGCTCTCGGGCGCGACGGTCGCCGCGGAGAGCGCCCCGGCGCGCCGGCCCTCGAGCGCGACGCGCCGCGTCCTTCCACTGCCCGTGCGGGCGACGGCGGCGGCGGCCTCCGCGGCAGCCAGCAGTCCCGCCTCGCTGAGATCGGCGGTGTGCGCGAAGCCGGTGGTCTCGCCGGCGATGACGCGGATCCCCGCGCCGCGGTCCCGCCCCGTCGAGAGCTGCTCGACCTTGCGGTCGTCCAGACCGATCGCCACCGAACGGCGGTCCTCGACGAACACCTCGGCGAACTCGGCGCCACCGCTCAGCGCGCGGGCGATCGCCGCCTCGACGGCCGCCGGCTCGACGAGCAGCGTGTCGGCGGTCACAGGGCCACCTTGCCCACGTCACTTGCCTCCTTCTGCCGAGCGCAGCGCCGGCCGAGGCAGCGTACCGGTCGGGACCCTGTGCGCCGCCTCACCGATATCTGACTACACACCAGTTGCATCTTCATCCCGCGTGGCTTGCCTACCATCCCCCAGTTGTCGGCCTCACCTGGCTACCATCAGGCGCGATCGCATGCTCGTGGTCGGCTCGAGCGCAACGAACAACAGGCCCGCAAGAGACCCGGGGGTTGGAGATGGACCAGGAAGGCGCGCACGCCGAGGCGAACAAGACGACCCCGCTCTTTGGGGCCTATCGGCGCGGCGGCTACGACCCCGAGCAGGTCGACCACTACGTCGCCGACCAGCAGCGGCGCCTCGAGGCGGCCGAGCACCGGGCCTCGGACGCCGAACGGCGCCTGGCGGCCGCCGTCGGCCAGCTCCGCGAGCTGCACCGGCGCGTGGCGGTCCTCGAGAGCGAGGACCGCTCCCCCCAGGCCCCCTCGCTGGACACGCTCGGCGAGCGGGTGCAGCGGATCCTCCAGGAGGCGTGGGAAGGCGCCTACGCCCTGCGCCAGGCGGCCGAGCAGGAGGTGACCGAGCTGCGCGACCGAGCGACGAGCGAGGCCGAGGAGATCGTGAAGACCGCCGAGGAGCGGGCACAGCAGATCGACGAGGAGATCGAGCGCCGCCGCAAGGCCTACCTCGCCCGCCTGGAGGAGGACCGCGGCCGTGCCGTCGCCCAGGTGAGCTACCTCCACGAGCAGCGGCGAGCCGCGCTCAGCGAGCTCATGCGCGTCAAGGAGCTCATCGAGGCGACCGTCGGCGACTCACCGGTGCGCGTTCCCCCGCCGGTCGGCCATCCCGAGGCGCTCGCCGGGCTCGACCTCGCCCCACCCCCAAGTGTCGGGCCACCGGCCGACCCGCGCGCCGATGCTCCGGCCCGTCCAGAGCGGGGCGCCGCGCGCCGCAGCGACGAGGTGCTCGCCGCGCTGAAGGCCGACGACGAGCACGTCCGCGAGCCAGCCCGTCACGAGCCGCCGTCGTCGGCCCCGACGGTGCGGGTGCCGACGATCGCCGCCCCCACCGCTGCCACGGCGCGCCCCGAGGAGGACCGCGACGTCGACTCGCACCGCGAGCACCTGCACGAGGAGACCGCCACGGTCTCTGTGCGCTCGCTCGGCGCGCTCGTCTCAGAGACGCGTGCCGAGGACGAGGCAACCGTCCGCCGGCTCGAGGACGACGAGCAAGTCGCCGGGGAGCCCAGCGAGGACGCGGGGCAGGACGGCGGCTCGGTCGCCGGGGTCTTCGACTTCGACGAGGAGTAGTCAGCCCACCGGCGACTGCCGGGTCGCGAGCCGTAAGAAGCGCCGCTCGCTCACCGGTGGGGAGAACAAGAAGCCCTGCGCGAGGTGGCAAGCCAGCCCGTTGAGGGCGTCGATCTGATCCTCGGTCTCGACTCCCTCAGCGATGACGTGGAAGCCCATCGCCCGTGTCATCCCGACCACTCCGGCGATGACCGCCTGGCTGCCCGATGTGCGGGGCAGGCCCGCCACGAGGCTCCGATCGACCTTGACGCGGTCGATCGGCAGCTGGACGAGGTAAGCGAGGGACGAGTAGCCGGTCCCGAAGTCGTCGAGCGCGAAGTGCACGCCCATCTCGGCGAGCAGACGGAGCGTCCAGCCGGCTCCGTCGAGGTCGTAGATGACCGACGTCTCGGTGATCTCGAGCACGAGGCGCTCGGGGGCAAGGCCTGAGGACTCGAGCGCTCGGCTGATCCGCGTGACGAGCTCGGGCGACAGGAGCTGACGCGCCGAGAGGTTCACCGCCACGGTGAGCTCTCCCCGCGGGCCCGCGGGCCAGCGGGCGGCCGCCCGGCAGGCCTCCTCGATGACATAGTCGCCGAGCTCCACGATGGCGCCAGTCTCCTCGGCGAGTGGGATGAACTCCGAGGGCAGGAGCAGCCCACGGGTCGGGTGCTGCCAGCGCACCAGCGCCTCCGCCCCGACCACTTCGCGCGTCTCAAGGTCGACAATGGGCTGGTAGTGCAGGACGAATTGGCGCGCTTCGATCCCGTGTCGCAGCGCGCTGTGGGTCTCGATGTTCGACTGCGCGGCCGCGCGCATGCCCTCGGCGAACAGCTCGACGCAGTTCCCATTGCGCGCCTTGGCCGCCCGGAGGGCAACATGGGCCTCGGCGAGGTGCTCGTCGAGGCGTGCCCCGGAGCCGAACGCACGCTGCTCGAGCAACGTCGCCCCGACGCTCACGGTGCTGTAGACGTCGCGGACGCCGATGCGCACCGGCTCGGCGCCTGATCCCACCAGCTGAACGGCGAGCGCGTAGGCGTCGGCCATGGTCGCCAAGCCGCTCACCAGCACGACGAAGTCGTCCGCCCCCATCCGGGCGACGGTCGCCCCCTCGCCTGCCAGCGCGCGCAGCCGCTCGCCGATCACCCGGAGCATCTCATCGCCGGCGACCATGCCGAGCCCGGCGTTCACGACCCCGAAGCGGTCGATGTCGATCTGGGCGAGCACGGCCCAGGCCTGGGGCGGCTCGGCCTCCGCCTCGCCCGCCATCCGAGCGGCGCCCTCAGCACAGCGCTCCTCCCAGGCCTGCTCCAGGCCGCGCCGGCTGGCGAGCCCGGTGAGGGCGTCGATGAGCAGCAGGCGCGACACCTCGAGCTCGATGAGCTTGGTCTGGTGCACGTCGACGGCGGTGACCTCGAGCACATCCTCCCCATGCTCGCCCTCTACGACGCGGATCTCGGTGCGCACCCACAGGCTCGAGCCGTCCCGGCGAAAGGTGCGGTACTCGTACCGGACTTCCGGAGCTGGTAGGCATGCGGGCGCCCCGAAAGTGGGACATGAGCTGGGAGAATGGCAGCGAGAGGGCCAAGGGGTCGTGTTACTACGCGACGCTGTGACCTGGGATTACTCGACTGG
>JAJZBI010000058.1 GCA_021798985.1 Actinomycetes bacterium | reverse complement strand
TCGGGGGCTTTGGCGCGCCCGCACGACGTCACCCACTCCGAGACACCGCGCCGGAGTTCCTGCTCGATCGTGTCGCCCTACGGGCGCCACAGCCTTGACAAGGGGCGCTCCTTCATAGATGACAGCGCATAGGTTCCCGAAGACACTCCACTCGACGCGCCGATCGCGCCCGATGGCGACACCGTGAGCGCGGAGGTATCACCCGCGGTTGGCGCATAGGTCAGCGAACCCGTGGCGCCCGACATGTCGAGCTGACCGGCATAGCCGAGCCCGTCGGCGACGGTCGCCGAGGTGGTGCCGTATTGGGTGAGCGCGTCAGGGGTGACCGTGAGGGTGAAGGTCCAGGTACCGGTGTTGAAGTTCGAGTCGCTATCGGTGCCGCTCACCGCGTAGGTACCCGCTGGGAGCGTTCCTTGTGTACTCACAGCGCCACTTTGGCTCACGCTGACGTGTTGGCCCGAGCTCTGGAAGTAGGTGACCGTTCCTGGGCTGTTCGTCGTCAGCTGCGCACGGAAGGCGGAGGATCCGGCAACGTCAACGGTACCGGTAGTCGGCGCCTGCTGGGCGATGGGATTGACCACAGTAAGCGTGAAGGCCCACGGGCCACCACTATTCTGCTGCGGGTTGACGGCCTCGCCAGAGATCTCATAGGTGCCTGGGCTGAGCGCGCTCGTCGTGCCGATTTCCCCGGTGGATGAGACCGTGAGTGGCGTACCGGTCGGACCTTGTGCGGTGAAGGTGAACGCCTCGCCGAGGGGCGGGGCGGGGATCATCAGCAACTGCTCGGTGAAAGAGGCCGACGCAGCGGGCGAGACGACGGCGCTCGTCGTGCTCGAAGACTGGACTTCTTCGTAAGGCGACACGATCAGCGTGAAGGTCCAGAAGCCGAAATCGCCGCTCGAGTCGCCATCGGTGCCATGGACCGTATAGGTGCCCGGAACATACTGAACCAGTCCGTTGCCATAGGTGGCCGCCGTCATCGCGACGCTCGCGGTGATCAAACCCGTGGAGCTCACCGACAGATCGGCGGTGTCGCCGCCGGTTACGGTGAACGTTGCAGAAACGGGAGACGGGCTGCCGTTCGAGACGGAAAGCTGCATCGAGAACGGAGAGGAGTCGACGGCGGGAAGGGTCTCGCTCGTACTACCTGGCGGCTCCTGTGTGAGGTTGGTGACATAGAGCGTGTAGCTCCAGGTACCACTGTCGCCGCTCGCATCGCTGTCGGTACCTGAGAGCTGGTATTTACCGACAGACGAGAGCGTGAAGGGGGGAGTTGCGCTGCAGCTGATGAGGCCTGAGCTCGAGACCGTGCAGCTCGTACCGCTGCTCGTCATGGTGTAGGTGACCGATCCGGACCCCCCGGACGTCGCCAGCTGCGCCTGGAAGGTGCTAGCGCCTAGCACGACGTTGCCGCTCGTCGGGCTCGCTTGGGTGATCGTGCCGGCGCCGGACGCTGGCGCTGCGAGGGCAAGCAGCGACAACAAGGAAAGGGCCACGGCCACCGGCATGGCAAGGAGCGCGGTCGACCGTGGCGACCGGCTAACCGCCCTCTTCGGTCCTTGCGATCTGGCGACAAGCTGTCGCAGCGCGCTGCTTCGGAGTTTTGTGGCGGGCATTGAGCGTAAAGCCTAAGGACGGCGCCGTACTGAGCGCCTCACTCAGAAATTGTGCAACGCGCGCTCAGTGAACCTAACAACGCTTGGTGTGGCCACTCCTCCGATGACCGCGAGTGTGGTCGAGGCCAGCCCGATCCGGCGCGTTGGTGCCACGATGGCGGGATCGCCGCGCGGCGCTGGTCAACGACAACCGTGCTCCGTGACACACCTCGTCGGCGGCACCCGCTGCCTGAGGAACGCGTCGCGCGGTGCGTCGCGCGAGCTGCCGGCTCTCACTCGAAGATGGGGGGACTGCCGAAGCGGGCACCCTGGGCATCCCTCATGGGCTTCCTCGCTCCGCAGCGGAGGTCGAGCATGGGACGAGGAGCCGGCGGTGCGCCAGTAAAGTGGCGCGGCACCGTGGCTGCCCCGCTCCCCGCCCCCCTCCCCACCGGGCGGAGCATCCTGCGCGGGCGGCTACCGCCGGCGCTCGGGGTCTCGCTCGGTTCATTCGTCGTCCTCGGCCTGTGCGATGGGGCGCTCGGCACCGCATGGCCGGCGATCGGCCACGCGCTGCACCTGCCGATCGGCGATCTCGGCCTCGTCCAGCTCGCCGGCACGGCTGGCTTTCTCTCCGCGAGCGCCGTCTCGGGACGCGTCGCCGCCCGCCTCGGTCGGGCCAGCTCCTTGCTCCTTGCCGCCGCGCTCGGCACGGCCTCGCTCGGCCTCTTCGCGCTGACCCCTCTCGCCGCCGTCCTCTTCTTCGCTGCACTGGCGCTCGGCCTCGCCGGCGGATCGATCGAGCCCGGCGTGCAGTCCCACGTCGCGCTGAGCGCCCGGGCCCGCACGATGAACCTGCTACACGGCTGCTATGGCATCGGCGCGACGCTCGGGCCCATCCTGGTCAGCGGGCTCTTGCTGGCCAAGTCGAGCTGGCGCCTCGCCTACGTCGTGCTGGCGAGCTGCGAGGCCCTGGTCGCCCTCGGCGTGTTGTCCCGCCGCCGGGCCTTCGACGCGACCACGCCACAGGTGCTCACTTCGCGCCGCAGGAAGGGCACGGTGGTCGCTCAGGAGCGCGCGTATGCCCCGCTCGCGCTCGTCCTCGCGCTGTCGCTCTTTTTCATCTACACCGGCCTCGAGGTCGGGACCGGTCAGTGGGCCTTCAGCTTGCTCACGACCGGGCGCCATCTCGGCACCGGCCTCGCCGGGCTGCTCGTCGCCGGCTACTGGGGCGCGCTCACCGTCGTGCGCTTGCTCGTCGCCGCCATCGGTGATCACCTCGACTCCGAGCACCTCCTCACGGCGAGCGCGGCCGGTAGCGTGGTCGGCGAGGCGCTGTTTTGGTGGAACCCGAACGTCGTCGTCGGGGCGATCGGGCTGCTCCTCGTCGGGGGCTCGTGCGCCCCCGCCTTCCCGCTGATGATGAGCCGTACCCCGCACTGGGTGGCGGCGCCGAACGTCTCGGCGGTGATCGGGTGGCAATCGGCCAGCGCGAGCTTCGGCATCGCGGCTCTGAGCGGCCTGGCCGGAATTCTGGTCGGGAGCCTCGGCCTCGACGTGCTCGGCCCATACCTGCTGTCCATGAGCGCCGCCTTCCTCGCGCTGCAGCTCGGGGCGCTGGGGGCGCTCGAGCGACGGCGCGCCGGTGGCCCCGACTCGGTGGCGTAGCAGCACCGGCCCGTTCCGAAACCGGGCGCGGTCTTCCCAGGTGGGCCGCGGCGCCGAGCCCGACGGGCTTCGCGCTCGCGCGGCAATCCGGGACCACCATGATCGGCGCGCGAGGAAGTGCCGTAGTTGAATGGCGGCGAGCCGGACCGCAGGGGGATGCGATGGGCCACGACGCCAAAGAACTGTCCGGGCCCGAGGGCGCCATGATGACGCTCGGGCGCGTCGAGCGCTTCGTGCGCCGCTGGCCGGGCGGCGAGGGTGCTGGGGCGGCGCCGTTCGTAATCGTGCACGGCTTCGGCGAGCACTCGGGCCGCTACGACTGGCTCGCCCGCCAGCTCGCCGCCACCGGCCGGGACGTGTGGTCGATGGATCTCGCCGGACACGGTCGCTCGCCCGGGAGCGGGACCGACGTCGGCGGGATCGACGGAGTCTTGGACGACATCGCCGCGCTGATCGCGTGCGCCGCCCGCAGTTCGGGCGCCACCGGTGCGCCGGTGCTCTATGGCCACAGCATGGGCGGCGTGCTCGCCGCGGCCTTCGCGGCGACCCGGGACACGGCGCTCGACGCGCTCGTGTTGTCGGCACCGGCCGTCCACCTTGCCCTGCAGCCCGGCCTGCGGGGCGCCGCCCTGCGCATCGTCGCTCCCGTGCTCCCTCGCCTCGGCATCGGCCGCATCGACCCCGGGCTGTTGTCACGCGACGCCGAGGCCGTCGCCGCCTTCGTCGCCGACCCCCTGGTCTGGCATGGGCCCGTCCCAGCGGGAACGGCCTGGGTGATGGTGCAGGCTGGGCGACAAGCCCTCGCCAGGGCGCGCCATGTCACCGCGCCGGTGCTGATCGTCCATGGCACCGATGACCGGATCGTCCCGGTTGCGGCGAGCCGCGCCCTGGCGGCCCGCCTGGACGCCGCCGAGGTGCGCATCGTCGAGCTCCCCGACGTGCCGCATGAGCCCCATCACGACCCCGCGCGCGATCAGGAGGTGGCGGTCCTGACCGAGTGGCTGGCACGCCGCTAAGGCGTCCCACCCCGTAGGGCCGACCCGGCCGCTAGGGCCGCGGACAAGCGACGATTCAACCCGTCGTGGCGTGATCCTCGGGCGCGGCCGTGACCATCTCGGTCGGGACCTCGAGCAGCTCGGGCTCTTCCAGGACGCGGTTGCGCTGGCGGCGGACCGCGGTGCGGCGCTTCCAAAAGCGCGCCTTCCAGTGACGGAAGCGGTGCGGCATAGTCGCGGCGGGCTCTTGGCCCGGATGCTCAGCACGCAAGGTGTGCTGCACGCGGGGATCCACCACGTCCTCCGGGTCGCTCAACGCGAGCGCGTGGCGCGTCGCTTGGCGATCCCGATGGTGCTGGACGCGGCGGTCCGAGGGGGCGGGCTTGGGAATCTCGCTGCGATGCCGGCTGCTCATGGGCAACCTCCTTCATCATCTGCTCACCGGCCAGGCGGCCGGCTTCCCAAGATCATTCTTTGCCCGGGCCGGGCCCCCTGTCCACCACTTCTCGAGTGGCGCACGGCAGTGCCGATGCTCGCAGCCGGGCGCAGCGCTCCCGAGCGGCGACGTTCGCGAGCGCTTCTTCATGCCCGATTCAAGAAGCTGCAGGTCGCTTCGGCCCGCACGGTGCGCGCCCGCCGCCGCGCCGGCGGGACCTCGGCGTCTCGGCACGTCGTCCGCCCCGACAGGGCGACCTCGACACGAGCCGGCGCCGGGCTGCGACCGAGCGCTGCGCGGCAGGGGATCACGAGACCGCCTCGGCGAGAATCGCCCCCGCTTCGGCTCGCCCGGGTGTCCCACCGATTCCGAGCGCGACGAGCGCCAGCACGGCGACGGCGACCGCCCCCAGCGCGAGGACGACCCCCGTCCCGAAGGTGTCCGCCCCGAGGCCCGAGAGCGACATGCCGGCAGGCACCGCGACCAGCGACCCAAAGGTGACCACCGAGCTCGCCCGGGAGATGAGCGACGCCGGCAGGCAGGTCTGGAGCGTCGCGGTCGCCCAGACGTTGTAGGCGGCCGACTGCGCCCCGGCGCAGAGCGCGGCGAGGATGAGCGACCACAGCGGCGCCGAGACCGCGAGTAGGACGAGCAACGGCGAAAGCGCGAGGCTGGCGAGGTAGGCGGACCGCATCGGTCGTGCCGGCTGTCGGCGCAGCGTGACCAAGCTGGCGCCGAAGGCGCCCGCCGCATACCCCATGGCGATGGCCGCCCAGGCCGCCGCCCCGCCAAGCTGACGTTGCGCCACGAGCGGACCGAGCACGAAGAACGGGCAGACGGCGAGGGTATTGAGCAATGCCACGTGGCCGACGTAGGTCCACAACCATTGGCGCTCCCGGACGGCGCGCCAGCCCTCGCGGGCCTGCGCCATGCGCCCGCCGGCGGGTGGCGGAAGGGACCGGGCGAGCCGGCCGAGCAGTGCGAGGCTGAGCGTGCTGATCATGTAGCTCGCTGCATCGACCCCAAAGACCACCCCGGCGCCGGCCTCGGCCACCACGAAGCCGGCGGCGCCAAGGGCGAGGATCGAGGCGAGCGAGCGGGACAGCTGAAGCAGCGAGTTCGCCGGGCGCAGCATGGCCTTCGGGACGAGCTCGACCAACAGGCCGGTCGCGGCCGGCGAGAACAGGGCGCAGGCGACGCCACTCGCCGCCTGCAGGGAGGCGAGTGCCCAGAGGGAATCGCGCCCCCACACGACCAGCGCGGCGGTCGCCGCCTGGGTCAGCGCCCGTGCGGCGGCCGCGCCGAGCATCACCGCACGTCGCGAGCAACGATCACCGAGCACGCCGCCGACCAGGCTGAACACGATCGCAGGGGCGTGACTCGCCAAGAGCACCACGCCCAGGGCCGCGCCGAGTGCGTCCTTGCCAGCACGGCAAACGCCAGGGCCAAGCCAGCAAAGGCGCTGCCGCACGCCGAGCAGCTCTGACCGATCCAGTAGCAACAAAAGCGGCGCACGGCGAGCACCGAACGCGCAGCCCGCCACGAGCTCGGCACCGCCGTGCCGGTGCTCACGACTCGGGCCGGATCGGCATCGTCCAGACCGTGCACGTGCCGGTGTCGGCGGAGCGCAGCACGACGGGCTGCAACGGCTCCCCCACCTCGATCACGACGTCCGGGCCGGCGAGGTGCTCGAGTGCCTCCGCCAGATAGTCGGAATTCACGAGCACCTGGCGCGGCGGCCCGGGCCAGGTGCCCGGCAGTCGCATCACCTCGCCGCGGGCCGCCACCGAGAGCCCTCGCGCATCGAAGTGGAGGGTGGCGGTTCCCCCGGCTCGGGCGAGGCTGTCGCGCAGCGCCTGGCGCGCCACGACGCCGTTCGAGCCCGCCGGCAGCGCCACGAGCAGCGCTTCATAGTCGGGGAAGTCACCGCCGATGCTGCCGAGACAGGTGCGCTTTTCGCCGAGCTCAACCAAGAGCTCGCCACGGCTACCAGCCAACAGCGTCGCGGCGCCCCCGAAGCCCGCCTCGCCAGCCGCAAGGAACCGCTCCATCTCGGTGAGCTCGAGCACTGCACGCAGAGGACGGCCCGGCACATCGACCGCGAGCGCGAGGTCTCGGATCACGAGGCGGTAGCTGTCGGTGGCGACGAGTCGCACCGCGTCCTCACGCACCTCGAGCGCGACGCCGCGCAGCTCGCGACGTGCGCCGCCGCGCGCGGCGGCAAAGCTCACCTACCCGAACGCAACGGCGAGCGCCCGAGCATCCACGATGCAGCAGCGCTCGGCCTCGCCCGCCGACGAGGGCCTGAGGAGGCGGCGGGCCTCGTCGAGGGAACGCTGCAGCGCGCCGGCGCGCGCCGCGAGCTCGGCGCCGTGGGCATCGAGGGCGCGGCGCCGGCCCTCGTCGTCGGCGGAAAGAAACCGGCGGACGGATTCGACGGGAAGCTCGGCGCCCCGAAGGTGCCGGACGAGCCGAGCCTGCTCGAGCTGGTCCTCGCCGTAGTAGCGATAGCCGGTCGACTCGTTGACCGCCCGCGGGATGATCAGCCTGCACTCGCCGTAAAAGCGCAGGGCGCTGATTGACATCCCACAGCGGCGGCTGAAGGCCCCGATGCTCAGCAGGTGCTCCATTGCCTGCAGCTCGGCGTCTCTCTATGCAGTGGAGCCCCCCGTCAAGGGGTTGGTTGTTGGCGCCAGGGGCGCGTGCTGCCAGACGAGCCGGGGTCAATGGCGGCCGAAGGCCGGCCGCCCCCGCGAGGGGGCTTGCCTTGACGCCGGCGGCGCTGGTCGTATCGAAGCGACAATCTCGTTCACGTCCCGCAGCGCGAGCTGCGGGACCTTGATCGCCGCCGCTGTCTCCCGTCATGGATCGAGCGAGGTGGTGCTCATCTCTCTATCGCCGCGCCGTGTCGGCGGCGGATCAGGTCGGATGGGAGAACTCGTTCCGGTAGCCCAACTCTCTATGCAGTGGAGCCCCCCGTCAAGGGGTTGGTTGTTGGCGCCAGGGGCGCGTGCTGCCAGACGAGCCGGGGTCAAGGGCGGCCGAAGGCCGGCCCCCGCAAGGGGGCTTGCCTTGACGCCGG
>JAJZBI010000057.1 GCA_021798985.1 Actinomycetes bacterium | reverse complement strand
CGCGGCTTACGTCCTCGGTTTTGGAGCTCTTGATGTTCCCGAAGACACCCTCGACGCGGCTTCGGCGGACGTAGGCCGCGATCCAGGCGTCGCTTCCCCAATAGTGGCGCTGGCGGATCTTCGGCATCACGTCGCCAGGGACGCCGATCGTGTGCTGGCGGCAGGCCTTCGGTGCGGTGTCGCGCGCAGGCGGGCTGTCGACTCTCGGGGTGCCGGGCGGGAGGAACTGGGACACGGGGCAGTTGGCACAGATGCGCTCACCCGCTTGGGCGGGGCACTCGAAGCGCTCGGTGCCGTTCGCGTCGGCACCCCGGGTGCGGCGGAACGCCCAGGTCTTGCGCTCGGCGATCGCGGCGCGGAACGCCTCGAGCTCGCGGGACTTCTCCGCGTGCTCGGCGCGCTCGGAGGCCGTGGCGTTCTTCTTGAGCTTCGGCACCGACAGCTGGGCGGGCCGGGGGATGACCTCGAGGTGTTCCGGGGGTCATCGGGCAGTGCGCCCAGCCGTCGATCATCTTGACGCCATCGAAGTCGTGCACACCCCGGTCGTTCTTGTGCAGGTCGCAGATCTGCTCGATGTGGCGGGCTCGCAGCTCGTCAGCCCAGTGCTCGGGGAGCGCGTAGGAGAAGCCCCGGTCGTCCGCGAGCTCGGTCACCGGCGTGCCGCTCACGAGCAGGCCGTCGATGAGCCCGAGGGCGGGTGCGACGGTGCTCGCATTGGCCGGGACGAGGCTGATGCGCTCGACGAGCAGCGGCAGGTCGGCCTTGGAGTCCTGGGGTGTGAGACGGGTGAGGGAGACGAGCTTGTAGCCGAAGAGCTTGTTCGTCCGGTTGTCGTAGGTGCGGGTCCGATACCCCCAGCGGGCGTCGACGTCGAAGGAGTAGCCGGTCTCCTCAGTCACCTTGGCGAGCACCTCGTCGGTGACCTCGCGGCCGTTCAGCTCCACCTCGGAGGGCTCCGCCTCCCCGGCCGAGGCCGACGCGCCGGCTGGCGCCACAGCGCCCGGTGACCTCGGGCGGCGCTTGCCCCGGGCCGCGGAGTCGATGCCACTGTCGTCGAGGACGTAGGCGCCCGTCGACGGGAGGTGCGTCGGCATCGTCGCCGCGAGCAGGTGGTCGAACACGGCCTGCAAGGAGGCAGCGCGCTCCTCCCGGTCGGTTGCGGACAGCTCCGGTGCCCGGTCCTCGGTGAAGGCGAGCTTCGCCTCGATGGCCTCGAGGAGGTAGCGCACCTGGCGGATGGTGATGGCCCGGGTGCCCTTGCGGATCCCGAGCGCGACCTGATACGAGCGCGCCAGGTCGCGCGTCAACAGCTCATGCAGCAGGCTGAGCGCGAGCGTCTTCTTCTCCGCCACGGTGCAGAGCAGCCCGGCGAGGAAGACGTCGACGCCAAGCTGGCGAGGGCGGCCACCCTTGCCTTCCGGTCGCAGCAGCGCCTCGAGCTCGTCGTGCACCCCTGAGCGGTGCACGAGCTCGAGGGCCCGGGCGAACTCACAGCGCCGGATCATGACCGGCCCCGCTCGTCGGTGCCGAGCGCCGCGTCGAGGCGGGCGAACGCGGCGGCGACCTCGGCCGGGTCTGGCGCCGGGCAGTGCACGAGCAGGTCGGTGAGCGAGCGCGCCGAGCGCAGTCCCGCCGCGGCGAGGAGCGTCCCGAGCGGCACCCGCGCGCACATCGCCGCGACGAGCCAGGTGGCACGGAGTCGATTGACCTCGATGGCGACACGCTCGCCAACACGCGCCGTGACGGCGTGCTCCATGACCGGCGTCGTGATGTTGCGCCGGGTCGCGCTCCGCCCGAGGATCAGCGCGCTCTTGCCCCGGCGTGCCGCGTCGTGCGAGGCGAGCGCCTCGCGCACGAGCGGCTCATACGCGCGGCGCACGACGACGGTGCGCGGCCGCTCGCTGCCCCCGACGCGCACCGCGAGCAACGGCGCTTCGCCGGGGAGCTCGAGGTCGAAGAAGCTCGAGCGGTCGGTGTTGCGAAGGTCCCGACCGTCGAGGCCCGCGCCGAGGCCGAGGCCGACGACGAAGCTCAGCTCGCGACGCCGAGCCTCGCTCGGCTGGTGGCGCGCCAGGCGCACCAGCGCCGCGCACTCGGTCGCCGAGTAGGGCCCGGCGATGGGTTGGTAGGCGATGCGGGTGGTGGCGGTGTGGGGATCGAGCGAGCGCAGCGCCCGGCGCAGCACGGCGCGCCGGGTCGCCCGGGAGGAGTCCGCGACGCCCTCGGCGTGGAGGTGGCCGTCGTAGGCGTCGATGAGGCTGCCACCGGGGCCGGTCTCGAGGAGCTCCTCGAGCGCGAGCGGAGCGTTCGGGTCCGGACGACCCGGGCGCGCTCTCGCCCAGCAGAGGAAGCCGACGAGCACCGCGGCGGGGCCGCCGACGGCCCCTCGGCTGGCCGGCGAGAAGCCGACGATGAGCCGCTCCCAGACAGGGCGAAGCTCCGCCCACGGCGCGGTGGCCAGGCGCTTTGGGCGGTATGTCTCGATAGCCTCGGCGACACCCGGGGCGAGAGCCGCCGCGTCGACCTCGGCGATGCGGGGCCTGCTGCTCGCTTCGGCGGCAGCGGCCATCGCCGCCCGGGCGTGCCGCAGGGCTGCGGCGCGGCTCGGGCGACTGGTGCGCGCCCGCTCGGGCGCTCGGTGAGTCTCAGCAGGAGTCTTCTCGGCGACCTCCTCCACGGCATTGACCAGGTCGACGACGCCAACGAGCGCCTCGAGCTCGTACGGTGCGGGAATGGTGCCGGCACCACCGCTCCGTGCACACGCCGCATTCGTCCTGTTCAGGCCGCTGAGAGGCTCGAGGTCCTCCCGACGAAGCGGGCGGCCCGCGAGCTGCACGAAGGCGCCGGCCCCGGCGGCGATGCCGCAGCCGGAGGCGTGGAGCGCGGCCGCTACTCGGGAGACCGCACCGACGGGCTCCTGGCGTCGGCGCCGGTCACGGGCCTCGGTGGGCGTCGTACCAGTGATGGCCCGAGCGATGCGCTGGAGGTCGGCACGGTGGTTCTCCCGGGTCTTTCGCGCCTTGCCTGCAGCCGCGAGGCGGGCGAGGTGCGCGTCGATGGCTACGCGAGAGAGCAGTCGTCCGAGGTCGGGAGCGGCGGTCCTGTCCCAGCCGGAGGGCCCAGCGAGGAACAGGCACAGCCGCGAGGCGAGGCCCTTCGCGTCCTCCGGGTCCTGCGGCCGCGCCCCGAGCACCGCGGCACGCACGGCTGCCGCGGCGAGCGCCCAGTCCTCGGCGCGCAGGCAGCTCGGCGTGTAGCGCTCGAGGCGCGCAATGACAGCGGCCGCCGCTTCCGGCTGAGCGCTTGGCGACGTCGTCACCCCTGTCACGGTCCGCGTCCCGACCGGCCGGGCAGACGGCAGATCTCAGATGCCTCGTGGACCCCCCCCGACCCGACGAGAGGCTCGCGAGCACAGTCCTCGCCGGCGACCCCCGTCACCATTACCGTCGGAAGCAGCCGGGTGGACGCTCGTCCCGAAACGCCGCGCACCACGGCGCCGAGAATCTTGGAACCGCAGGGCCGCTCGTGCGAATACACACGTGATGGACGTTGACGACGCGAGCGTGATCGAGGCGGCACGGACGACCCCGGAGGCCTTCGGCGAGCTGTTCGAGCGGCACTTCGACCGTGTCCATCGCTTCTGTGCGCGTCGGGTGGGCTCGGCGCGTGCCGAGGACCTCGCGGGCGAGACTTTTCGCCGGGCCTTCGAGGCGCGCTGCAGCTACGACTTAGAGCGGCCGAGCGCGCTCCCGTGGCTCTTCGGCATCGCCATGAACCTCGTCCGCTCGGAGCTGCGCGCGGGCGTTACCCAGGACCAAGCACTCGCCCGGTTCGCGGTCCTCGCGCAGGTCACCGTCCCGGACCCCGCCGGGGACGTCGTCAGCCTCCTCGATGCAAAGGTTCGGCTCGCGACGGTTGCCCGTCTGCTGACGAGCCTTCTAAGGGACGACGTCGAGCTAAGGGACGACGTCGAGGCGCTGCTTCTCCACGTCTGGGACGAGCTCTCTTATGCGGATGTCGCCACCGTCCTGAACGTTCCCGTCGGCACCGTTCGTTCCCGTCTCAGCAGGCTGCGGCGGCGCCTCGACGCCCTCACATCACAGGGAACTCAGCATCCGGACGAGCTCCGGACCGGAATCGGAGGTCAGTAGATGGACTCGCCCCTGGAACTCGTCAAGCAGCTCGAGCCCACGATCGAGCCTCCCACTGATGCAGCGCGTGCCGAGCAACGTGCTCTGCTCGAGCGCCTCATGGTCACAGCCGGAAGCGCGCCCATCACGCGGCCTCGCGTTCGTTCTCATCGCGCCGGGACGATCGTCGGCGCGGTCGGGGTGGCGCTGGCGCTCGTGGGCGGTGGAATGGCCGCCGCAGCGGCACTCGCGAGCTCTCCCACGCCCCACCAGGCCGCGGTCATCTACGAGCACGGCTATCCGAACCATGGTGCGCAACGCACCCCGGGCAGTCGGCCAACGTTGAACGCCGAGATGGTCCTCTGCGACTACGCAAGCCTGACGAGCCTGCCCACAAGTGTTCGCGACGGCGTTCCCGGAGAAGGGTTTGCTTCGGCGGCGGCCCTCACGACGCCGCTGACGGCCGACATGTTGAGCGCCGCCTGCGATCACGTCATGACGACCGGCGCGACCGTTCCAGCCGGTACCCCGGCGACCCTATGTGTCACCGGGGCACCGAGCGCTCAGACCGGCACTCCGGCCGGCTGGCCGATCGTCGTTCTCGGTGCGAGCTCGTGCGCGACGGCGGGTGCCAAGGAGGCGCCGGCGGATCTGATCGATCAGGTCAACCAACGTCGAAACACCGAGGCGGCGATCGATGCTGTTCCCCAACCGTGCCCAACGGAGAGCCAAGCGGTGACCTGGGTCCGCCAGCAGTTGTCGGCGCTGAAAGTAGACATGCAAGTACGCGCGTGGAACAACGGATCGGCGGGTTCCTGCTACACGCCGAGCGTGCAGTGGTGGCAGCCGAACAGCACGCTCCCGATGGTCGAAGTCACGGCCTCTCAGGAGCTGGGGGCAGCTCCAGGCTCGTCGTCATCCCCGCCGACAACGACGGTTGCTCCCTGACAGGGGTGCAGGTCGTCCGTTCAGGGTTCGACGAATCGCGGCTTCGGTGCGGGCATCCCGATTGGGCGGGCTGCCCTCCCTGCAGGTACGCCGAAGGGCAACGACACTCCTTCTGTCTGAGCCTCGGCGTCAGAATGGACCGAGCTCCACTGGCGTCGCCCCGCGAACCTTGGGCGGATGCGGATGACCGGCAAAGACACTCCGCAGTGCGGGCTGCTCACGCTTTTCCGCAGCCAAGGGACCAGTGGACACTCACCTGTTGGGCAGTCAAGGTCCTGGGTTGGTGGCCTTGGCGCCAGCCGGCCCACGGACCGCCGGGCTGGCCGCGCTTCGGAACAGCCGACGAACCTCTATGGTCCGGCTCATGCTCCGGAGGCGCACGTTCGCAATCGCAGCGCTCGCTGCCGCCGTTCTGGCGGTGCTGATGTCGGTGCCGAGCGCAGCGCTGGCGGCAGCGACCCCCGAGGTGGCGTCACACGCGCGGCTCGCCGCTCCGCGCCCGGCGCGGCTCTCGCGCTGCGGCGACGCTCAACTCGCCCTCGGGGGCCTCGGCCTCGACAATGCCGGCGGGACCAACGTCGCCACGCTGCTGGTGGCAAACGTCTCGAAGACCGCCTGCTTCGTCGAGGGACGGCCGAGGTTGTCGTTCGACGATGACGCCGGCAAGGTCCTCCAGACCTCGATCGGGCACCGGGGACCCGGCGCGGCCTTTGCTGCGCCAGCGCCTGTGATGCTCGCTCCCGGCGCTCGTGCAGGCTTCGTGTTCACCGACCTCGCGCACAATGCTTCCGACCTCCTCTGCCGGTCGGTGGCCAGGCTTCGCGTCCAGCTTCCTCGCGTCACCGGCTCTCTTTCGACGCCGCTCACCTTTGACCAGGCACCGTTCGAGATCTGTGGTCGACCGGCGGCGCCGATCGCGGTGCAGGTGTCCTCACTCGTCCCCGGAGCTGCCGTGATGACCTACGCAAGCGAGCTACCGGCGTGCGCCGCCAGAGGCTTTGTCGTCAAGCTCGGCGCCGCCCGCGGCGCGGCGGGCACGGCGGCGCTCACCGCAACGCTCGTGAGTCGGAGCGCAACCTGCGTCCTCGACGGGTACCCGAACGTGCTCCTCTCGGGACCCTCGGGCAGGACCGTGCTGCGACTGGTCCCCGGCAAAGTCGTCATGGCGCTGCCGAACCCCGCACTTCCGCGCCCCATCACCATCGTCCCTGGGGCAGGGGCACAGTTCCAGCTCGCCGCGGGGGACTTCCGCCAGACGGTCAACGGCAACGCCGGCGAATGTCCCGTCTCGACCGCGCTGCGAGTTGGCTTTCCGGGTGGGGGCACGCTCACCATCCACCGCCGTCTTCGTCTCTGCGCCTTCGGCGGCGTCGGGGCGTTCACCGCGTCGGCGCCATAGTTGGAGCGCCGCGAGCGATCGCTGGCGGCGAGCGCTCAGGCAGGTTGAGGCTCGCATCGGTCGGGTCCAGGCCAGAAGGCGATAGCTCAGCGCTGGGCAGTCCGACAGGTGGGGCTCGCCGCGGCGCGTTCGACCATCGCCTGTGCCTCGTGAGCAGCCTCTTTTTTGGGACCGGCTCACCCGTTCGGGGTGTCATCGTGCTGCGCGAGCTGCTCGAGGTACTCCGCAAGGGTCACCTGATGGCCGTGCACCTCCATCGGGGCGTCGAGCGCCGCCTCGAGCTCAGCTGCCGCCGGCACCGCCGCGCGCTCGGCGGGTGACAACGCCTCGTAGGGACGGGTGTCGCCGTAGGAGTCGAACGTGTAGGTGGAGACCGCAAGCGGCTGGCTCGATCCGCCGAGCATGTAGCGCACGACCCGCTCGTTGCGATCCGCGCAGAGCAGCAGGCCGACGGTCGCTGCGTGCTGGGACCGCCGGAGCTGGTCGTCCACCCAGCTGACGTAGAAGTTGAGCTGGCCCGCGAAGCCGGGCTCGAACTTGCCGATCTTCAGCTCGACGACGACGTAGCGCAGCTGCTCGACGTGGAAGAAGAGCAGGTCGATGGAGAAGTCGTCACCGTCGACCTCGAAGCGCACCTGGCGGCCCACGAACGCGAACCCCCGTCCGAGCTCCGCGAGGGTCTGCTGGATCCGGTCCATGAGCGCCTGCTCGAGCTCGCGCTCGGCGACGGGGCCGCTGAGGCCGAGGAAGTCGAAGACGAAGGGATCCTTCGCGAGCTCCCGGGCGAGCTCGGACTCGGCCGGCTCGAGACGGTCGGCGAAGTTGGAGGGCGCGGCGCCCACCCGGCGATGGGTGGCGTTCTTGATCTGGTTGAGCAGCACCGCCCGTGACCAGCCGTTCTCCACCGCAGCAGCCGCGTACCAATCCCTCGTCGCCTGGTCGTCGAGCCTGCTCAGGAGCACCGTGACATGCCCCCACGGCAATCGTCCAACAGCCTGTTGGACGATTGCTTCTGCGGGCCAGGTCTCCGCGAACTGGCGCATGGAGAAGAGGTTGCTCCGGGACAGGCCGCGCTGATCCGGAAACGCCCGTTGGAGATCCGCGGCGAGTCGCTCGACCACCTTCGTCCCCCAGCCCTCCCGCTTCCGGCGATCCGCGAGGGCCCGGCCGATCGTCCAGTACAGGCGGAGCATCTCGGTGTTGGCAGCGCTGACGACCGTCGTCTGGGCCGAACGAACTCGATGCTTCAGCTGCTCGAGCAGCTCCGGGTAGTCATCCGGGAGCGTGAGGTCGGCAGCAGGCACGGTGGCCATCGTGCCAGGCGGTTGTCACACCGCACCTGGTCAGCGCCCGTGTGCAAGCTGCGCCCGATTCCGTGTGCAAGCCGGCAGGCGGAGCCTGCCGCCACGCCCCGGACGCAGGGCCGCCGGAGTTTCGTAAGGACCCCGCTTCGGGGTCCTTACGAAACCGGGGACCTCGAAGTGACGATTCTCCTGGCCGGAGGCACCCGCAAGCCCTCCGGCCGGAGATCGTGACCGCGATGACGCGGAGCGGGGGCTCGTCGGGACGCCGAAGGGTGCGCAGCCGGAGATCGCGCCGGGCCTACGTGCCGATCCGCACACACGACACCAACACAAAGAGCCCGCTGGCGGGCGGGCTGGTGCGATGCGGGCTGCGAGTGCTCAGGCGGCGGCCGGTGGCCCGGTGCTCGCCGGAGGGGCGGTGGCCTGGTCGATCTCCTCGAAGCCGTGGTCCTCGGGGTCGA
>JAJZBI010000030.1 GCA_021798985.1 Actinomycetes bacterium | reverse complement strand
TCTTGGCGCGGCGCCGGATCGAGGCGAAGGGGGCGGCGAAGAGCTCACGCGCCCGGCCGACGCGCTCGCGCACCCGCGGGCGCTTTGCCTCGGGGATCGCCTCGGGGAGGTGGAGCTCTTCTTCGAGCTCGGCCTCGACCACCGCTGGCGGGAGGGGCGGCGCCGCGGGCGGGAGGGGCGGCGCCGCGGGCGGCGCCGCGGGCGGCGCCGCGGTGCTCGCCGGCTCGGGGGGCGGGGCCACCGGGGCGGGCGGTGCTCCGATCGGCCGCTCGAGCGTGGCGGTACCGCTCGACCCCGCGCCGCCGCCGGGCTCGGAGGGCTCGCGATGGCGCCAGAAGTGACCGTTGCGGGCGGCCGAGGAGGTCGCCGCCCCGAGCAGGCCGAGGAGGACCACGATGACGACGATCAGCACGACGAGCACGGGCGTCAGGCTGCTCGCCAGCAAGAACGCGATCACGAGACCCCCGCCGCCGGCCGCAGCCGCTCGCTCACGATCTTGGACCCGCCGCCAGGTTGCATCGAGACACCGTAGAGCGCGTCGGCGACCTCCATGGTGCGCTTTTGATGGCTGACCACGATCAGCTGGGCCTCGTTGCGGAACTCGTCGAGCAGGCTCAAAAAGCGCCGCAGGTTGACCTCATCGAGCGCCGCCTCGACCTCGTCGAGGAGGTAGAAGGGCGACGGCCGGCTGCGGAAGACGGCGAAGAGGAAGGCGAGCGCCACCATCGAGCGCTCGCCGCCCGAGAGCAGCGAGAGCCGCCGGACGTTGCGCCCGGCAGGGCGCGCCTCGATCTCGATGCCCGTCGTCAGCGGGTCGTCCGGTGCCGTCAGGTAGAGCCGCCCGCTGCCGCCGGGGAACAAGAGCTCGATCAGCGACTCGAAGTGCCGCTCGACGTCCGCGAAGGCGGCGCTGAAGACCTCGACGATCTCGCTGTCGATCGCCCGGATCACCTGGCCGAGCTCGCGCCGGGCGTTGCGGACGTCTTCGAGCTGGTTCTCGACGAACGCGCTGCGCTCTTGGACCGAGGCGAGCTCCTCGCGCGCCAAGGGGTTGACCGGCCCGAGCAGGCGCAGCTCGCGCTCGAGCTGGCGGAGCCGCTCGGTGGGCTCGACGCTTGTCGATGACGCCGGCCGCTCGGCTGCGAGCGCCTCGTCGGGCACGGCCTCGAGATCGCGCTGGAGCGCCTCGACCGCGGCCTCGTGGCGCACGCGCAGCTCGGTCCGCTCGAGCTCGAGGCGTTGGACGCGCTGGCGGTTGGCGGAAAGCGTGCGCTCGCGCGCCTCGCGCTCGGCGCGCAGCGCGTGCACCGCCTCGAGGCGGCCCCGCGCCTGCGCGGCGCGGCGGTCGCGCTCGGTCCGCAGGCGGCCGAGCGCCCCGTCGAGGCGGGCGCGCTGGACGGCGAGCGCGTCGGCGAGCCGTGAGAGCGCGAGGTCGTCGCGATGGTGCGCGAGGCGCCGCTCCTCGGCGCGGTCACGCTCGTCGGCGCGGGCCGCGAGCCGCGTGGCGAGCTCCTCGGCACGCTGGGTCAACAAGTTGCGCCGCTCCTCGAGCGCTGCCGCACGCACCTCGAGGTCACGCCGGAGCGCGCCGAGCGCGCGGGCTCGCTCCTCTCGCTCGCGCCGCGCGGCTTGTGCCGCACCGGCACGCGCCGCGGCCTTTTGCTCGTCGGCCTCGAGCGCCGCGAGCTCGGCCTCGACGCGCTCGAGCTCAACCGCCGCTGCCAGCGCCGCCTGCTGGGCCTCGGCGCGCACGGTGACGTGCGCCTGCTCCTCGCCTTGCAGCCCGGCGAGCTCGCTGCGGGCGTCGTTGGCGTCGCGCTCGGCCCGCTCGAGCTCGGCGCTCAGGCGGTCCAGGGAACGCACGGCCTCGTTGGCCGCTCGACGCGCCGCCTCGAGCTGCTGGCGGGCCTCCTCGGCGCCCGCCGCCGCCGCGCCGAGCGCGGCGGCGGCGTACTCGGCCCGGCTGCGGGCGGCTTCGTAGGCAGCCCGGGTGACTCCTGAGCTGCCCGCCCCGATCCGCCAGCCGGTCGGCGCGAGGCGGTCCCCCTCGGTGGTGACGATCGTGTGCTCTGGCGCCACCAGCGCGAGCTCGAGCGCTGCCTCGAAGCCGCCGCGCACCACGACGACACCGGCACACAGCCGCTCGAGCAGCCCGCGGATCGCCGGATCGGCGGCGCGCACCGAGGCGAGCAGCGCCTCGGTCCCCGGCGGTGGCGCCGGCACGGCACCGAGGGCGTGCGGTCCGCCGACGGGGACGAGCGCGCCGCCCTCGCCACCGCTGCGCAGCCGCTCGAGGGCGGCCCGCGTGGGCTCGCCGCGCTCGACCAGCACCGCGTCGAGGGTGCCAGCGACGGCGGCTTCGAACGCCGGGGCCACCTCGTCGTCCACCTCGACGACGTCGAGCAGCGTGCCGAGCACGCCGGGCAGGTCGGCCAGGCGCTCGAGGCCGGCCCGGGCGCGGGCCTCCTCGAGGGCGAGCGCGAGGACCTCGGCCCGTGCGGCGGCGGCGTGGTGCTCCTCCTCTGCCGCCTGGCGCCCGGCGCTCGCCAGCTGCGCGGACTGCTCGGCGCGGGCCAGGCGAGCCGAGGCGTCCGCCTCGTCCCGGCGGGCGCCCTCGAGCGCCGGGGCCAGGGCGGCGACCGCCTGCTCGGCGCGCTCGAGGTGCTCGGTGGCGCTCTGACGGCGACGCCCGAGCGCCTCGAGGCGCTCGGTGGCGCGCACCTCGGCCTCCCGCAGGCGCGCCAGCGCCTCGCGCCGGCGCGTCTGCTCGGCGCGCAGCGGCGCGCTCGGGCGGGGCGCTGGCGCCATCGGCTCGGCGCCGAATCGCTCGAGGTCGGCGACCTCGCGCTGGGCGAGGTCCGACTCGGACTCGGCGAGGCGCTCCCATTCGGGCACGAGCGCGGCGGCCTCGTGGTCGCAGCGCTCGAGCTCGGCGCGCGCCCGCGCCAGCTCGGCGTCGAGCGCCGCCACCTCCTCAGCCGAGGCCAGGGCGGCGAGCAGCTCAGCGCGCGCCCGGCGCCGCTCCCGGCACACGCTGGCGAGACCGTCGGCCCGCTCGGCGAGGCGCTCGGCGGTGGCCACGTGCGGCGAGAGGTCCTCGGCGCGCTCGCTGCCGAGCGCCACCTGGGCCTCGGCGAGGCGGCCGTCGAGCACCACCAGCTGGCCGTCGAGCTCGCTCGCGGCGCGCTCGAGCTCGACGGCCTCCCGGCCGGTCGCGCCCAGCCGGTCGGCGAGCTCGCGCAGCTCCTTGCCGGCGAGGTAGAGGCGGAGCGCCCGCAGCTCGGCCGTGAGCTCCTCGTGGCGCAGCGCGGAGGCGGCCTGGCGCTCGAGCGGCCGGAGCTGGCGGCGAAGCTCGCGCTGGAGGTCGACGAGGCGGGACAGGCTCGTCTCGCTCGCCTCGAGCCGGCGCTCGGCTCGCTCCTTGCGCCGCCGGTACTTGAGGACTCCGGCGGCCTCCTCGACCACCATGCGGCGCTCTTCGGGGCGTGCCCCCAAGATGGCATCGAGCTGGCCCTGGCTGATGATCACGTGCTGCTGGCGGCCCACGCCCGTGTCGGAGAACAGCTCTTGGACATCGAGCAGCCGGCAGCCGACGCCGTTGATCGCGTACTCGCTCTCGCCCGTGCGGAACAAGGTGCGCGAGACCGTCACCTCACTGAAGTCGATCGCCAGCTTGCCGGCGCTGTTGTCGATCGTGAGGGCGACCTCGGCGCGGCCGAGGGCCGGGCGCTTGTTCGTCCCGGCGAAGATCACGTCGTCCATCCGGCTCGAGCGCACGACGCGGGCGCTCTGGGCGCCGAGCACCCAGGCGACGGCGTCGACGACGTTGGACTTGCCCGAGCCGTTCGGCCCGACCACGACGGTCACACCCGGCTGGAACTCGACCACCGTCGCGTCGGCGAAGGACTTGAAGCCCTTGAGGGAAAGGGACTTGAGGAACACGGCACGCTCACGCTAGTGGGTCGGCGCGCCCCGCCTTGGCCGAGCGACTCGCCCTGCCGCCCCACGCACCGGCCGCGCCCAGCGGCCACCTCGGCCCACCTCGTCCGAGATCAGCGCTGGCAGCGGGCGCAGTAGTGCGCCGAGCGGCCGACGAGGCGCGTCTGCAGGATCGGGCGATCACAGCGCGGGCACGGCTCGCCGGCGCGCCCGTAGACGGCGTGATGGTCCTGGTAGCTGCCGGCCTCGCCGAGCAGGTCGACATAGCGGGCGTCACGCAGCGTCGAGCCGCGGGCCGCCACCGCGGCGGCCAGCACGTCGCCGATCGCCGCCGCCAGCCGGGCCACCTCGGCGCGACCGAGCGAGGAGACGAGGCGGCCCGGCCGCAGCCGGGCCGCGAAGCAGATCTCGTCGGCATACAGGTTGCCGATGCCCGCCAGCACCTTTTGATCGAGCAGCAAGGCCTTGAGCGAGACGCGCCGGCGCGCCGCCAGCTCGCCGAGGCGGCGGGCGTCGACCCCATCGAGGAGGGGATCGGGACCGAGGCCGGCGAGCACGGCAGGCCGGCCCGCCTGGTCGAGCTCGTCGGTGACGAACAGCTCGCCGAAGGTGCGCGGGTCGACAAAGCGCAGCTCGCTCTCATCGTCGAGGACAAAGCGCACGTGGGTGTGGGGCGGCGGCGGCGCGAGCGGCGGGGAGACCTTGAGGAGCTGGCCGCTCATGCGCAGGTGGCAGACGAGCACCGCGGTCGGACCAGGCGAGGCTCCCGTCTCGGCGAGCGCGATCCACAGGTACTTCCCCCAGCGCCGCGCGGCATCAAGGCGCCGCCCGCGCAGGGCTGCGACGAGCTCGTCAGGGTGCTGGCGGCGGACGCTGCGGGTCCCGGTGACGAAGACCTCGCGCATGCTCCGGCCGACGACGAAGCGCTCGAGGCCGCGGCGAACGGTCTCGACCTCGGGGAGCTCAGGCACCGCCGGGCGACGGGACGCCGCCCTCGCCGAGACGGGCGATCGCCGCCTCGGCGGCGGCGCGCTCGGCCGCCTTCTTCGAGGGCCCCCGGCCCCGGCCGAGCAGCGCTTCGCCGAGCAGCACGGTGGCCGAGAACTGCTTGGCGTGGTCGGGGCCCTGCTCGGCCGTCTCGTACGCCGGCGGCGGGTGCCCGTGCTTGGCGAGCAGCTCCTGCAGGCGGTTCTTCGGGTCGCCGAGCTCGCTGCGGCCCGCCTCGGCCTCAAGGCGCGCCTCGAGGAGGCCGAGGACGAAGCTGCGGGCACGATCCAGCCCGCCGGCGAGGTAGACGGCGCCGATCACCGCCTCGAGGGCGTCGGCGAGCAGCGACGGCTTGTCGCGCCCGCCCGAGAGCTCCTCGCCCCGCCCGAGCAGCAGCGCCTCGCCGAGGCCGAGCTCGGCGGCGACCGGCGCGAGGCCGTTGCTGCTCACCACCGAGGCGCGGATGCGCGCCAGGTCGCCCTCGGGCAGATCGGGGTGGTCGAGGTACAAAGCGGTGGTCACGACGAGGCCGAGCACGGCGTCACCGAGGAACTCGAGCCGCTCGTTGGAAGCCGTGCCGGGGTGCTCGGCGCAGTAGGAGCGGTGCGTCAGGGCGAGCGCGAAGAGCTCCTCGTCGAGCTCGGGGCCAAGGCGCGCCCGGAGGCGCTGGCGGTCAGCTCCGCCCGTGTCAGGCGACCTCGAGCTTGGCGGAGACATAGTCCACCGCGTCGCGCACGGTGCGGAGGTCCTCGAGGTCCTCGTCGTCGATGCGAAAGCCCGCCACCCGCCGCGACAGCTCCTCCTCGAGCGCCTCGACGAGCTCGATCAGCGCGAGCGAGTCGGCGTTCAGATCCTCAGCGAACGACGAGGACTCGCTGATCGCGCCGGGCTCGATCTCCAAGATGTCGGCGAGCTGGGACTGCACGAGCTCGAGCACTTCTTGGCGCGACATGGCGCCGCTCACCGGTGCGGTCTCTGCGGCCATTGCTCCTCCTTGGTGCGGGGCGCGCGCGGCGCGCCGATGCGGTGCTCAGCCTGGCAGGGACGAGGGCTGCGGCGCCACCGCCGCGCGCACCTGGCCGACGAGGTCGGCCTCGGCGAGCTCGTGGGCGACGCGCAGCGCGTTGAAGATGGCGCGTGCCGACGAGCTCCCGTGGCTGATCACACACACGCCGTCGACGCCGAGCAAGAGCGCGCCACCCGTCTCTTCGGGGTCGACCTCGGCGGCATAGGGCAGCAGGACGGGCAGCAGCACGTCGCCGGCCGCCTTGGCCTCGGGCGACGAGGAGATCGCCGCGCCGAGGATGCTCATGAAGGCGTGCAGCGAGCCCTCAAGCGCCTTCAGCGCCACGTTGCCGGTGAAGCCGTCGGTCACGACCACATCTGCCTGGCCGGCGAGCAGGTCGCGCCCCTCGACGTTGCCGACAAAGCGCACGCCGGCCCCGGCGGCAAAGCGCTCGTGGGTCGCCTTGACGAGCGGGCTGCCCTTGGTCGCCTCCTCGCCGTTGGACAACAGCGCCACCGCCGGGTCGGCGATGCCGTAGCGGGCCGTGACGTAGGCCGCCGCCATCTGGCCGAACTGGACCAGCCACTCGCTCTGGCACTCGGCGTTGGCGCCGGCGTCGATCAGGATCGTCGGCGTCCCGCCGCGCCCGGGCACCGGCAGCGGGGTGGCGATCGCCGGCCGGGCGACGCCCGGCAGGCGGCCCATCCGCAAGAGCGCGCTCGCCATGGTCGCGCCGGTGTTGCCGGCACTCACCATCGCCGAGGCGCGCCCGTCGCGCACCGCCTCGGCGCAGCGCACGAGCGAGGAGTCCTTCTTCGCCCGCACCGAGCGCGCCGGGTCCTCGCCCATCGCGATGACCTCGCTGGCCGGGAGCAGCTCGAGGCCGTCGAGGTCGCCGAGGCTGCCGTCGTTCGGACCGACGAGCAAGACGTCGATGCCGAGCTCCTCGCGGGCGCGGCGCGCCCCCGCCAGGATCTCCCCGGGGGCTTTGTCGCCCCCCATGACGTCGAGCGCGACGGGTTGGATCAGTCGACCTCGATCGCCTGGCGGCCCTTGTACCAGCCGCAGTTCGGGCAGACCACGTGCGGGAGCTTGGCCTCCCGGCACTGGGGGCAACGGCTCTGGGCCGGCGCGGCAAGCGACCAGGCCGAGGCGCGGCGGCTCCGGCTCTTGGCCTTCGAGGTCTTCTTCTTGGGAACAGCCATCGGTCTCGTCTCTCCGTCGGTCTCGCCAGCGCTACCTGCCGACTCGCCGGGGCAACACCCCGCGCTCGCCGCCAGTTGGCGGCCACCTCAGCGGCGCGAGCGCCTGCCTTCAGTGGAGCCGCCGGCACCCGAACCGTCCGGTTCTGCCCCGCCGGCTGCGAGGCCCCCGGTGAGCACCGACAGCCCCGCCCAGCGGGGGTCCGGCGCCGGGGCGCAGCTGCAGGGCTCGACGTTTCGGTCGGCACCGCACTCGGGGCAGATCCCGAGGCACCCCTCGCCGCAGAGGGGCGCAAGCGGCAGCTCGAGGATACACGCGTCGTGGACGATGGGCTCGAGGTCCAGCTGGTCGCCCTCGAGGTGGTAGGTGGTCTCCTCGTCGCCGTGCTCGACGCACAGCTCGCGCACCTCGACGGCCACCTCGCCCCGCGCCTCTTTGAGGCACCGCCGACACGGCCCCGACCAGGGCGCGCGCACCGTCCCGGTCAACAAAATGCCCTCGTGCACGGACTCGATCACCCCGTCGAGGCTGATCGGCGCCCCTTCGGGGACCGCCGAGCCGCTCACGGCGAGGTCGCTCAGGCTGGCCTCGAGGTGGACGTGGCGGCGCGTCCCCGGCGTCCGGCGCAGCTCGCCGATCTCGACGCTGAAGGGCCGCTCGTCCCGACGGCGGTGCGCAGCGGCTCGGTTGGTGGCGCTCACGGTGTGCTCCTTGTGGCGGAAATCGGACGCGGGGTCCACCTTCAGTGTGCCGTCCCGGGGCCCGCGCGCCTCCCCCTAGTAGTCGTCCTGGTCGAAGAAGCCCTCGTCCGCCCCGATTTCCATCGCCTCGAGGCCGCCGAGGGGCACCTCGCCCTCTTGCTCGTCGGGCTCGGGCACCACCGCCAGGCGCTGGCGGCCCGCCTGGATCGTGCGCAGCGTGCGGTCGAGGACGATCTCGAAGCCGGCGAGCTTGCGGTCCACGTAGTCGTCCGCCTCGTGGCGGATCCGCCGGGCCTGGCTGTCCGCGTCGGCGATGATCCGCTCGGCCTCGTGGCGAGCCTGACGGACCACCTCGCTGCGCTGGACGAGGTGTGCCGCCTGGGCCCGGGCGGCGTCGAGCAGCTCGGTCGCCTCGAGCTCGGAGCGAGCGCGCACCTCGTCACGGTCCTGCAAGAGGCGTCGGGCGCGCTGGACCTCGATCGGGACCGCCTCGCGGGCCTGGGCGATGATCTCGAGAACCTCGTCGCGCGAGATCAGCGCCGAGGAGGACAGCGGCATCGACTTCGCGCGGTCGACGACGTCGAAGAGCTCGTCGAGCAGCTGCGCGAGGTTCGTGTCCGCTCCAGCGCGCACCGCCGCCGTCGTCACGCCGTCCTCGGCGCGCTCGGGCACGTACAGGTCATCCACCGCAGTGCTCCTTCATCTTGCGGGCGACGGGCTCGGGAACAAAGGGGCTCACGTCACCTTGGTAGCGGGCGACCTCGCGGATCAGGCGCGAGGCGATGAACGAATAGGACGAGCCGGTCGGCACGAACAGGGTCTCGACCCCAGACAGCTGGCGGTTCATCTGCGCCATCTGCAGCTCGTTCTCAAAGTCAGAGACCGCGCGCACGCCCCGGACGATGACGTCCGCGCCGAGCTGGCGGGCGACCTCGACGGTCAGGCGGTCGGTGGCGACCACGGAAACCTTGCCCCGCGCCCCGTGCACGCTCGCCTCGATCATCGCGATGCGCTCTTCGATACTGAACAGCGCCTCGCGCTTTGCGGGGTTGTGCGCGACGGCGACGACGAGCTCGTCAAAGAGCGAGCAGGCGCGCTCGACCACCTCCAGGTGGCCGTTGTGGAACGGATCGAAGGACCCAGGGAAGAGCGCGATCGTCACGCCCGCTCCTTCCTTGCCTCGCTCGCCGGTTCGGACCACGGGCGTGCGCTCTCGGCTCGCCGTTGCCCGGCGGGCCCCTCCACGCCCTCAGGCGCAGCAGCCCGTGCCACGGTGACGAGCGTAGTGCCATAGCGGTAGCTGCGGTGGATTTGGAACCTCGCCGGCAGCTCGATCTCCCGGTCCGACTCGAGCACCACCACCTCGGCGTGCACGAGCTCGAGCAGGCGCGACCAGTCCGAAAAGGCGTACGGCGGGTCCAAGAGCGCGAGGTCGAAGTGGGGGCGCTCGGCGGAAAGGTGCGCGAGCAGGTCGCCGCGCACGATCCGCACCCCGGGCGCGGCCCGAAAGCCCGTCGAGGCGAGGTTCGCCTCCAGGGCAGCGGCAACCTGGCGATCGGCCTCGACGAAGGTGACCGCGCTCGCGCCACGCGACAGCGCCTCGATGCCGAGTGCCCCCGAGCCCCCGAAGCCGTCGAGCACGCGCTTGCCCCACACGGCGCCGAGATGCGTGAGGACGTCGAACATCGCCTCGCGCACCCGGTCGCTCGTCGGCCGCACCGCACCCGAGCGCGGCGCCCTGAGCGGCCGGCCGCGCGCGCTCCCTCCGATCACCCGCATCGGCGGAACGCTAGCCCTGGGAGGCGGTGAGCCGAGGAGGGCGTGCCAGGCTGGTGAGATACCCGGGGGAACCTTTTTTGCGCCGCCCTGTTTCGCCCCTTGCCTGAGGGGGCATGCCTAAACCTGCCGGGGATCTCCAGACGAGATCCCGGGGCGATAGCGACTGACGTTCGCTCAGTCAGATCTCACGGAAGGTGCAATCACTAGCTCGGGCTATCCCGCCGCGCCCGTCCATCTGGTTGAAGAGGCGGCATTTGCAGCAACAACAGGTAACCCTCCGGTAGCGAAGGATCGCACCCGGAGCTTCCTACAGGTGCCCGAACGGGCAAGTACAAGAAGGGGGCGACCTTGGCGCCAAAGAAGGCCGCAGGCATCCTGAAAAGGACAGCCAATGCGGCAATCGCATTCACCACACTCGCCGGTGCGGGTTCACTCGCCGCCATCGCGGCGGGCGGTCTCGCCTCGCCTGCGGCAGGTGCGCAAACCACTGGCAGCACCGTGTGGGTAACCAACTCGGATCCCTCGACGAGCACGGTCACGGCGTACTCGAGCCCGACGAATGGCAGTGCCGATACGGCAATGCTGAACCTGCCGTCCGGCTCCGGCCCGACGGCTGAAGCCTTTGACGCAAGCGGGAACCTCTGGGTCGCGACCTTCGAGGGCGGTTACGTCAACGAGTACAGCGCCTCGAGCCTGACCAACGGTGCGTCGACACCGACCGCCGCGGTCCATCTCACCACCGATCTGGCCAATGCGGCACCTGACGGCATCGCGTTCGATCCGAGCGGGAACCTGTGGGTCTCGACCTACACGGGCGCAAATGGCAGCGGAAATGGTCAGATCCTCGAGTTCGCCAACAACAAGGGGACGATCTCGACCACCCCGACCGTCGACATCACGGCGGCGAACCACCTGTCGAACCTCGCGGTCGACAGCACGGGGAACGTGTACGTGAGCGAGGGAAACTCGATCGTCGAGTACGCCACGCCCGTCAGTGATACCAGCACGCCGTCGCAGACGATCTCTGGGAGCGCGCTCAACGACCCGGTCGGCATGGCCTTCAACGGCAGCGATCTGTGGGTGGCGAACAAGGGCGCCGACAACGTCCTCGAGCTGACGGCAACCGCCGGCACCTACTCGGCCACGCCGCAGGTGACGCTCAGCAACTACACCGGGCCCACCGGCGCGGGCTACACCCCCTCGGGGTCAACGACCACCTACGCCGGTTCGCTCGAGGGACCCGCGGAGCTTGCCTTTGATTCGAACGGCAACCTCTGGATCGCCAACGAGGGCTTCCCGAAGAAGTCAGCCGGTGAAGGAGCGAGCCAGCAGGACTACTCGATTGTGGAGATCGCGAAGACCGACCTCACCACCGGCGCCCCGACTCCCGCCGTCACGCTTGGCACGAACAGCAACGTCGTGGAGCCTTCGGACGTCATCACGGGGGCCGCTCCGACCGCGACGAGTGGAACTGGCACAGGCACGGGAACCGGCACAGGGACTGGAACCGGCACGGGAGCTGGAACAGGGACTGGAACCAGCACGGGCACGGGAACCGGCACGACGACCGGTGGCAGCGCCCCGACGACGGTGACCCCGGCCCCGGTTCCCACGCCGGCCCCGGCGACCACGCCGGCCCCTTCGCAGGGCCCGGTTCCCCAGGGCTTTAGCTCCAAGGCGCTCGGCGCTCCCGTCTCCCAGATCATCAGCGCCAACACGGCCGCCACCCTCGCGGCGACCGCTGGCGGTGCGGTGGTGACCCTCGACGTGCCGGCGGGCGCCCTGCCGGCGGGCACGGCGGTGAGCATCTACCCGATCACCAAGATCGCGGCGCTCCACGCCTCTCTCGGTGACCACCAGGCCTTCACCTCGGCCTTCTCGATCACCTGGCAGGCGACCAACGGCACCGTCCCCACCGCCTCGACGCCGGTCAAGGCGACGATCACCGACACGGCGATCCACGCCGGTGACGTGATCTACGAGTTCGGCGCCAAGGGCCAGCTGAAGCCGGTCGGCAAGGCGAGCGTCAACGGCACGGTGACGATCACCTTCACCAACGACCCGACCTTCGTCATCGCCCAGATGCCCAAGGTGACGATCGCCGCCCGCGGCAAGGTGACCCCGAAGGGCCTCGTGGACCTGAAGGTCTCCTGCGTCGCCGGCGCCCAGTGCCACGGCACGGTGGCGATGTCGGTCGCCCGCAAGATGAACGGCAAGATCCGCCACGTCGTGCTCGCCCACGGCGTCATCGGCCAGAACGCCGGCATCAGCCGGATGGTCGGCTTCCGCCTCACGGCGCGGGGCAAGGCGCTGCTGATGGGCCTGTCGGCCAAGAAGCACTTCAAGATGACGAGCCTCACGATCGTCAAGGGCGAGCCCCGCATGGTGCACCCGGTGATCGTGGTCGGCTAGTCGGCCAAACGAGCGGGCAAACGCCCGACTCAACGCAACGGGCCCCCGCAACCGCGGGGGCCCGTTCGCGTCGTTGGCACGCCCGCCGCACGCCTTGGCGAGCTCAGCTACGAAAGAGGTACTCCGCCTCCTCCTCGCCGATGAAGAGCCGGAGCTCGTCGGCGAGCAGCGGCTGGGTGGCCTCGAGCGTCGGGTCCGCTGCCACGAGCGCCTCGGCGACCTCTCGGGCCTGGGCGACGAGGTCCCGGTCGCGGCGGAGTGAGGCCAGCTTCAAGTCGTTGCGCCCTTTCTGGCGGGCGCCCAGCACCGTGCCTTCGCCGCGCAGGTCGAGGTCGATCTCGGCGAGCTCGAAGCCGTCCGTCGTCCGCTCGAGCGCCTCGAGGCGGGCCACCGCCTCAGTGGTCGCCTGCTCCTCGTCGGCGAGCAGGTAGCAGCGCGACGCCAGGGATGCCCGGCCCACTCGGCCGCGCAGCTGATGCAGCTGCGCGATGCCGAAGCGGTCGGCGTCCTCGATCACCATCACCGTCGCGAGCGGCACGTCCACTCCGACCTCGACGACCGTCGTCGCCACCAAGACGTCGATCTCGCCTTGGCGCATCGCCTCCATGACGCGGGCCTTTTCCCGGGCCGGCAACTGGCCGTGGAGCAGGCCGATCCGACAGCCCGACAGCGGGCCCTCGGCGAGCCGGGCCGACTCCTCCTCGGCCGATCGGGCCCCCGGGGCCTCGGGATCCTCCTCGCCATCCTCCTCGCTCCCCCCGGGGCGCACCAGCGGGCAGACGACGAAGGCTTGGTGACCCGCGGCGACCTCGCCGCGCACCGCCTCGAAGGCCTCGGCCTCGGCCTCCGGGTTGCGCAGCCAGCGCGTCGTGACCGGGGCGCGCCCTGCGGGGAGCTCGTCGAGCACGCTGTAGTCCAAATCGCCATAGACGGTCATCGCCGCGGTGCGCGGGATCGGCGTGGCGGTCATGACGAGCAGATCCGGGTCGTGGCCCGCCGCGGCCCCCTCGGCGCCCTTGTCGCGCAGCGCGGCGCGCTGGTCCACGCCGAAGCGGTGCTGCTCGTCGATCACGACCACCCCGAGCGAGGAGAAGCGCACGTGCTCGGTGATCAAGGCGTGTGTGCCGACGATGAGGTCGATCTCGCCGCCCGCGAGCGCCGCAATCAGCCGCGCCCGCTCCCCCGCCGGCGTGCGGCTCGTGAGCAGCTCGCAGCGGACGGCACGGCGACCACCGAGGCGGTCCGGGGCGGCGACCTCGAGGCCGGCGAGCAGGTCGAGGGCGCCGAGGTAGTGCTGCTCGGCGAGGACCTCCGTCGGCGCCATCAGCGCGCCCTGGTGGCCGCCCTGGACGCCGTAGAGGAGGGCGGCGAGCGCGACCACGGTCTTGCCAGCACCGACGTCGCCCTGCACGAGGCGGTGCATCGGCAAGGCTCCCGAGAGGTCGGCAGCGACCTCGGCGACGACCCGTCGCTGGGCCCCGGTCAGCGCGAAGGGGAGGCGCGCGATGAAGCGGTCGACCAGGCGGTGCTCGGGGTCGTGCGGGTCGATGAGGTGCGCGATCCCCCGGGAGGCGGCGGCCGCAGCGCGCTTTCGCATCACGAGGGCGGTCTGCAGGCGGAAGAGCTCGTCGAAGGCCAGGCGACGGCGCGCGGGGCCGACCTCGCCCATCGCCGACGGGCGGTGCATCTGCTCGAAGGCGGCGCCCCGCTCGATCAGATGGAGGCGGCGGCGCCAGGGCTCGGGCAAGGGGTCAGCAAAGGCGCCGGCGCGATCAAGCGCCTCGCCGACGGCCGCCTCGACCAGCGCGGTGGTGATGTTCGCCTTCTCCGACTCGGAGTAGATCGGCACGATGCGGCCTGCTGGCACCTCCCCGTCGGGGTCGACGACGTCGAGGCGCGGGTTGGCCATCTGCAGCTGGTGGCGATAGCGGGTGACCTTGCCGAACAAGACCACGTGCTGGCCGACCGACAGCGTGCGCGCCCGCCAGGGCTGGTTGAAGAACGTGCAGGTCAACGAGCCGCTGCCGTCTCCGACCACCGCCTCGACCATGGCGCGGCGGCCCGGCAGGCGCCGCGTCGAGACGCGCTCGATCTCGCCGAGCACCGCGGCGGGCTGGCCCTCGACCACCTCGGCGATCGCCAGGCGCTCCGCCCGGTTCTCGTGGCGGTAGGGGTAGGTCATCACCACGTCGAGGACGCTCGAGACGCCGATGGAACGGAAGGCCGCGGCGCGCTTGGTCCCGACGGCCTTCAGCTCCTCGATGCCGTGATGCTCGAGCTCGCCGAGCGTCCGGCCCCGGCGCGCCGGGGCGCGGCGCGCGGTGACGGCGGGTCGCGGCGCGCTCACTCGATGGAGATCAGGTACGGGTAGAGCGGCTGGCCGCCGCGATGCTCCTCCACGGTGATCGTGGGATAGGCGGCGTGCAGCCACTCGGTGACCTTGCGGGTGTCACCGACGCGCGCGCCCTCGCCCTCGATCAAGGTGACGATCTCGTGCTCGGCCCGCAGCAGCCGGGCGAGCAGGCCGGTCGTCGCCTCGACGACCGACGGGGCGACCGACTCGATGCCCCCGCGAGACAGCCCGATGAAATCCCCGGCGCCGACGGGGCCGACCGGGCTCTCGCTAGCACGCACGGCCTGGGTCACCTCGCCCGCGACCACCCGGCAGGCGGCCTCTTGCATCGCCTTGGCGTTGTCCTCGCTCGGTGCCTGCGGGTCGTACTCCAACAGGGCGGCGAAGCCCTCTTGAATGCCCTTGGTCGGCACCACCCGCACCGGCTTGCGGGCAGTGTGGACCACCTGGTTGGCGACCGGGATGATGTTGCCGTTGTTCGGCAGGATCACGACCTCCTCGCCGGCGGACTCCTCGACCGCGGCGAGCAGGTCGGCGGTCGACGGGTTCATCGACTGGCCGCCGGCGACGAGCTCGGTCACCCCGAGCGAGCGGAAGATCCGCCGCACGCCCTCGCCGTTGGCCACGGCAACGACGGAGGTGCGCGGCGGCGGCCCGCTCGGCGGCGGCGGCGCGCTCTCGCCCACCTCGCGCACCCAACGCTCCTCTTCGACCTGCTCGGCGAGGTCGGTCACCCGGATCTGGCGCGGCCGGCCGACGTCGAGCGCCGCCTCGATCGCCGCACCGATCTCGTCGGTGTGCACGTGGCAGTTGAACAGCCCGCCGCCGCCGACGACGACGATCGAGTCGCCGATGGTCGCCCAGACCTCCTTGAAGCCCTCGATCGACTCATCGGGCGCCTCGAGGAGATACATCACCTCAAAGCGCGGCCCGTCCTCGTGCGCATCGCCCACCGCCTCGCTCGGGCGCGCCCGGGCGCCGCCGGCGGCGATGACGGCTGCCACCTCTGGGGGCAGGGGGATCTCCTCGGGGCTCGGGCGCCCGTCGAGCGCCGTGGCGAGCGAGGGGAAGAGCAGGAAAAGGCCGGCACCACCGGCATCGACCACTCCGGCGTCGGCGAGCAGGCTGAGCAGCTCGGGGGTGCGCCACAGGCCGGACTGCGCACCCGTCGTCGCCGCCTCGAGCACCTCGAGCAGGCCCGCGCCGTCGCTCACCGCGGCCCGCGCCGCGGCGGCCGCGTCGGCGGCGACGGTGAGGATCGTGCCTTCGGCCGGGCGCAGCACCGCCGCACGGGCGGCGGCCGAGGCGGCCTCGATCGCCGCCGCCAGCTCGTCGGCGCCGAGGCCGTCGGGCGCTTCGGGCACCGCCGCCGCGAGGGCGCGCAGCACCTGGCAGAGGATGACGCCGGAGTTCCCCCGGGCCCCCATCAGCGCGCCGTGGGCGAGCGCCGCAGCGACCGCGGTGGCGTCCTCGGCGGGGGTGCCGGCCGAACGGCGCGCCGCCAGCTCGTCGATCGCGGCGCGCGCCGTCAGCGCCATGTTCGTGCCGGTGTCCCCGTCAGGGACCGGGAAGACGTTGAGGCGGTTGAGGATCTCCCGGTGCTGCTCGAGCGCCTCGGCGTAGACGGTCAGGCCGTTGACGAGCTCGTCGGCACCGAGGCGAGGGGCGCTCACCGCCCGCGGCCGTCCCGCCCGACAGGGCGCGCGGCGGCCGGGAAGTGGGGTGCGAAGGCGCCCGACGCCTCAGCTAGATGGCGCTGCATTGAGGGGATGGTAACCTGGCGAGCCGGCGGTGGGGTGCCCTGTGCCCTCTCCCCGGTCGCCTCCCTCGCAGCGGGGGAAGGTTCGCGAGCGAGCAACGAGGTATCCGTCGTCATGGCAGCGGTCTGTGAGATCTGCGGCAAGAAGCCGAGCTTCGGGATGAGCGTCTCCCACTCGCACCGGCGGACCAAGCGGCGCTGGAACCCCAACATCCAGCAGGTCCGCGCGCTGGTCAAGGGGACGCCCAAGCGCCTCAACGTCTGCACCTCGTGCATCCGGGCGGGCAAGGTCACCAAGCCCCCGGTGCGCACCTACCGCGCCGACGCCGAGGTCTGAGTCGCGCCGGCGCTCGCGCCATGGAGGTAGCCAACGGCCGGTAGCGGCGCTCCAGCCAGGGTGCGCACCCCGGCATCGGCGACGAGCGTCCCGATCGCAAGCGGCGCGCTGAGCCCGGCACCTACGAAGGCCGCCGCGAGATCGACAGATGGCGGCGCCACGATCAACAGCTCGTAGTCCTCACCACCCCCGAGCGCCTCGTCGCGCGTCGCGCCCGGCGCCACGGGGACCGACTCGAGCTCGACGCCGAGCCCACAGGCGCGCGCCAGCCGGTCGAGGTCGATGCCGAGGCCGTCGGAGATGTCGATCATCGCGCTCGCCCCGCAACGGGCGGCCGCGACGCCCTCGGCAAGGCGCGGGACGGGTCGACGGTGGGCGAGCACGCAGCTCGCCACTGCGCCTTCCCCGCCGCGCAGCATCCGCAGCCCGGCCGCCGAGGCGCCGAGCGGTCCGGTGAGATAGAGCCGGTCACCGGCTCGGGCACCGCTGCGCAGCACGGCCGGCCGCCCCTCGGTACTGCCGAGCACGGCGATCGAGATCACGGCGCCACCGCCTAGGGCCGCTGCCGACAGGTCGCCACCGACGATCGGGCAGGAGAAGGCGGCGGCCGCCTCGAGCAGGCCACCATAGAGAGCGTCGAGCGCGCCGGCGAACAGCCCCGCCACGCCGACCACCGCCCGGCGGGGCCGGCCGCCCATCGCCGCCATGTCGCTGACGTTGGCGGCAAGCGACTTCCAGCCGACGTCGGCGAGGCTCGAGAGCTGCCGGTCGAAGTGCACGCCCTCGACCACCAGGTCGGTCGCCAAAAGGAGCGGGCCGGCCTCGCCGGCGAGCACCGCCGCGTCGTCACCGAACCACACCTCCCCCGCCTCGGGCGCCGGCAGCGCCGCGGCGAGCGCCTCGAGTGCTTCCGCCTCGCCCCCGCCGCCGACGACCTCGCTCACGGCGCCGAAGCTACCGGGACGCGCCGCTCGCCAGCGGCGGGGATCCGCCCCCGGCGGCGCCGACCCAGGCCGAGCGCGACGAGCCCGGCCACGATCACGGCCGCGGCGGCGGCGAGCGCGGCGCTCAAGCCGGCGGGCCAGTAGGTGAGGACGACGCGGTGCACCCCGGCGGGGACGCGTACCTCGAGCACCGCACCGCCCTCGCCCGAACGCGTCGCCAGGGGCTGTCCGCCGGCACTCGCCGACCAGCCCGGCTCGTCGTCGATGCCGAGCCGCACCCAAGCCGCCCGCGACGTCGTGACGCCGAAGGCCGCCGTGGCGTCGTCGCGATAGCGCAGCGGGGCGGTGACCGCGCCGTGGCCGCCGAGCACCGTGGCGCCCTTGAGGCCGACGAAGCGCCACAGCTCCTCGCCGCCGGCGCGCACCACGGGGACGGCGCCGGTCGGCGGGGCCGTGGTGAACAGGCCGGCGAGCGCGCTGGCGAGCTGCGGGGAGGCGGAAAGGCGCGGCGCGACCTCGGCGGCCGCTTGCGATGCAACAGCAGTCGGCGGCGCCAGCGGCACCGCCTGGTGGGCGAGCGCCTCGAGGTAGGCGGCGACCGCTCCGGGCCGGGCGACGGGGTAGTCGTGCAAGAGGCCGGGCTGTTCGGTGAGCCATTCGAGGGCGTCGAGCACCCCCGTGGAGGCCGAGGGCGGGGCGCCGGCGCGCCGGAGCACGCCCGCGAGCCGCGCGGCGGCGCCGTCCACCAGGCGCACGGGCAGCCGCAACGGCTCGAGCACGGCGCTCACGCCGAGCGCAGCCGCTTGCGCCCGGGTCGTCACGTCCGGCACGAAGCTCGTGAGCACGCCCCCGACCTCGGCCGCCGCGAGGTCGGGGGCCGGCGACGAGCGCGCCCAGGCGCGCTCGAGGGCGCGGGGGATCATCGCGTCGTAGCCGGCGAGCTCGCGCAGGCCGTAGACGGCATTCAGGTCGGCGAGGACGCCGAGGTGCACCGCGTCGCCCGGTGCGTGCTGGCCGCCGAGCGCGACCAGGCCGCCGGCTACGCCGGTGCGCACCGCGGCGAGCGCCGGGGTGCTCGGGAAGAACCGCTCGCCCCAGCTGGCAAAGGGTGCGCTCGTCCCCACCAGGCTCGCCAGCTCGCCGAGGACCGCGATGCCGGCGAGCAGGCCGGCGAGGCGGACACGGCCGGGCCACACCAGCCGCACCGCCACCACGACCCCGAGCGCGCCGAGCAGCACGGCGGCGATGACGGCTCCGTCGAGGCGCGCGGCGCGCTCGGGGGCGGGCAGCGAGCGTGCCGGAAGCGTGGCGGCGAGCACAAGCGCCACCGGGACGGCGCCGCCGAGCCAGGCGAGCGCGGCGGCGCGCGCCCCCTTGCCCAACAGCGCGTCCAGCCCGGCCGCCGCGAGCAGGCCGAGGAGGTCGCAGCAGACGAGCAGGCCGCGGCCGAACGCGATCGAGCGGACGAGCGGCAGGGCGTTCTCGGCCCGGATGACGAAGGAGAGGTCCGAGCCGAGGAGGTAGCAGATCACCGCCGCGACGCCGAGCCCGAGCACGGGACCCTCCCCGAAGCGGCGCAGCAGGGCGACGAGCGCCAGGACAAGGACGAGCGGGCCGACGAAGGCCGCCGTCTCGTAGTAGTTGGCGGGACCGAACCACACCCCGCTCGACAGCGGGCTGCCGAAGTAGAAGGGATCGAGGAACAGCCAAGGCTCGCCCGCGGGCAGCGACGGCGTGAGGCGGCCGAGCGTCACGGCCCGCTCGAGCACCGGCACGGCGGGCAACCAGGCGGGCGCCGCCAGCACGATCCCGGCGAGCGTCCCGAGGCCGAGCGCGCCGGCGCCCCGCCAGCGGCCGGACGCCCCGTCGCGCTCGGGACGGAGCGTCACGGCGGCCCCAAAGACCACCGCCGCGATCGCGAGCACGGCAGCCACCTCGGGGAAGCCGCCGGCGATCGCGAAGGCGACGACGACGGCGAGCGCCGCGACGCTGTTGCGCCCCGGGCGGCGCACGACGACCGCGATCGCAGCGATCAGCCAGCCCGTCCACTCGGCAACGCCCGTCTGGGGCCAGCCCGCCCACGCCGCCATCGGCCCGGCGAGCTCGCCGACGGCGCCAGCGAGCAGCGCCGCGCGGCGCGAGAAGCCAAGGACGCGCGCCGCCACGTAGCAGCCGATGCCGCCGAGGACCAGCTTGACGATCACGATCGTCGTGTAGGCGTCGGCGAGGGGGACCACGTAGGAGACGAGGGAGGGCAGGCTGAAGGGCGCCGATTGCACGTTGGCGAGTAGCGGCAGCCCGAGGACGATCGCGGGGTCCCAAAGCGGCAGCCGGCCGGCGTGCACGGCCTGCCAGTTGAGCGCCGCCCAGACGGCCCCCTGGCGCGCCGTGTCGCCGTCAACGCCGTTGTGCACGCCCGCGTAGAGGCCCTGGGTGAGCCCGAAGTGCAGCGCCAGGTCGAAGCTGCCGAACACGCCGCCGCGCAGCAGGCCGGGCAGGCACCAGGCGAGGGCTCCGGCGACGAGGACCGCGATCGCGGCGAGATCCCGGCGGTCACCCCAATGGCGCGGCGGGGCGGGACGGCGCACGCCGGTGCTCAGCGCCCGGCGCCCGGACCCGGCGCGAGCGGCTGTGGCGCCCCAGCCGGGGTGCGAGCGCGCCGAGCGGCCCTGGCGAGCAGGCCGCGCCCCATCTCGACCCGGCCGCCCATCGGCCACATCGTAGGTGGCCCGCGGCGCGTCGGTCCCGGCGGGCTAGTGCGCGAAGAGGTCGTCGAGGCCGCCGCCTCGGACGACCTCGGTGGTCTGCTCGCCGAGGTAGGCGGCGTAGCCGTCGCGCTCGATGGCCGCGGCGAGCTCGGCACCGCCGCTCTCGGCGACGCGTCCGTGCACGAGGACGTGCACGGCGTCGGGCAACAGCGCGTCGAGCAGGCGGCGGTAGTGGGTGATCGCGAGCACGCCGAGCGGTGCCGAGCCGTCCGACGGCCGAACGGCCGCGGCGACGCGGCGGGCGACCTGGCGGAGCGCGTCGACGTCGAGGCCCGAGTCGAGCTCGTCGAGTAGGGCGAAGCGCGGCCGGAGCGCCGCCAGCTGCAAGGTCTCGACCCGCTTGCGCTCGCCGCCGGAGGCCCCGACGTTGAGCGGCCGGTCGAGCAGGCCGCCGATCAAGCCGATGTCCGCCGCCTCGGTGGCGAGCAGCGCCGTGAGGGCCTCCCCGGCCTCCTCCTCGCGGCCGTTCGCCTTGAGCGCCTCGGTGAGCACCGCGTGGATCGGCACCCCGGGGATCTCGACGGGGTCCTGCGGGGCGAGGTAGAGGCCGGCCGCGGCGCGCTTCCAGGTCGGCAGGCCGAGCAGCTCGACGCCGTCGAGGCGCACCGAGCCGTCGAGGACCGCATAGGAGGGGTGGCCCATCAAGACCGCGGCGAGCGTGGACTTGCCGGCCCCGTTCGGGCCCATGACCGCGTGCACCTCGCCGCTGCGCACGACGAGGTCGACGCCGCGCAGGATCTCCTGGCCGCCGATGGCGGCGCGCAGCTGCTCGATCACGAGCTCGCTCATCCCGGCACCACCACGTAGACGTCGTCGCCGTCGACCTCGACGGCGTACACGCCGACCGGCCGCGTCGCCGGCAGGTTCTGCGGCTCGCCGTCGTGTAGGGAGAAGACGCTCCCGTGCGCCCAACACTCGACCTCGCAGGTGGTGGGATCGACCTCGCCCTCAGCAAGCGAGTAGTCCTCGTGCGAGCAGAGATCGTCGACGGCGTGGATGCCGTCCTCGCAGCGCGCGAGGCACAGGTCGCGCCCTGCGACGCGCACCAGCTTGGCGCGGCCGAGCTCGAGCTCGGCGGCGGCGCACGCCCGGAAGCGGCCGGTGCCGGGCGGGCTCACCTGCTCACTCATCGCGTGCTCCTGGCGGGATCAGGCGCTCGGTCACGAGCGCGCGCAGATGGTCGGCAAAGCCCGGGTGCGGCGAGCGCACGATCAGGTCCTCGAAGAAGCCGAGCAGGATCAAGCGCTCGGCGACCTCGGCGGGCACCCCGCGGGACTCGAGGTAGAAGCGCTGCTCGGGGTCGACCGGGCCGACCGCCGAGGCGTGCGAGCAGCGCACGTCGTTCTCTTGGATGTCGAGGTTGGGGACCGAGTAGGCGTGCGCGTCGTCCGACAGCACGAGGTTGCGATTCGTCTGGGAGGCGTCGGCTCGCTTGGCGCCCTTGTGCATCCGGATCAGGCCCGTGTAGACCGAGCGCGCCGCGTCGGTCACGGCGCCTTTGAAGACGAGCTCGCTGCGCGTGCGCGCCGCCACGTGCTCTTGGAAGGTGCGGAACTCCTCGAGCTGGTTGTGTGCGCCGAGGTAGACGGAGAACAGGCTGCTGTCGGCGCCCTCGCCGGACAGGCTCGTGCGGCTGAACTGGCGGGCGTAGCCGCCGCCGAAGGCAGCGGTGAAGGTGCGCAGCCGAGCCGAGCGCGCCACCTCGCTCGCCTGGTAGCCAAGGTGCACCGCCCGAGCGCCGAGCTGCTGGGCGGAGAGGTGGTCCATCTGGGCGTTGTCGCCGAGCGTGATCTCGCTCACCGGCACCACGAGCTGAGGCTCGTCGCCGCCGGCGAGGAGCTCGATCACGCACGCCGCAGCGCTCTCGCCGATCTGGACCACGCTGCGCGGGAAGACCGCCCGCCCGCCACTGGCGTCGCTCAAGAGGTGGACGAGTGCGATCGGCTCACCGAGCACCGCAGCCGGCGGGATGTCGACGAACGCGCCGTCACTGAGAAAGGCCTCCGCCAGCAGGCCGAAGGCCTCCTGCTGCTCGGCAAGGCGCGCCCCGAGCGAGGGGGGCGGCGTCGCCTCGCCGGCGAGGGGGCTCAGGCGCACCCCAGCGGCCTCGGCCTTCTCGCTCAGCGCGAACACCACGACCTCGCCGTCGAGCGCCACGAGCAGGCCAGAGAGGTCCCCCAGGCGCTCGAGCAGCTGCCCGGCCGCCGCGCGGGCGCGCGGGGCGCGATCACCGAGCTGGCGCGACAGGTCGCGCGCCTCGTCGAGGTCGACCCGGCGGGCGCCTCTTGGCGCGGCATCGAGCGGCGCGTACTCGGCGAGGTCGACCTCGTCGATGCGGCCATAGCGCCAGTCCTCCTGGGCGCTCGTCGGCAGCGGGGCGCGGGCGAAGGCTTCGACGGCGAGGCGGCGCCGATCGGCGAGCCAGCTCGGCCCGCCGAGGGCGGAGAGCGCGGCGGCCTCGAAGCGATGGGTTCTCGCGTTCGCGCTCACCGGTGCCCGCCAAAACGACGGTCTTGGTCGTGGCCGCGCCGCGACAGCCGCCTCAGCGCACGCCGCCAGGCCGGGCCCTCGGCCACGCGGTGCTGGCGCTCCACCTCGGCACGGACCTCGGGACCCACCGCGTTCACTACGTTCTCCGCCTCATCCAACACGGCGGCGATGTCCGCCGGGGGCTCGTCGGGCTGCCCGGGTTCGCTCTCGAGCGCCGGCTCGACCAAGGTGCCGTGCACCCAGCCCGCGTCAGCCGTGCGCGGCGCGTAGCGCGGGCAGTGCTCCGGACAGCGCCAGGGCGCCTCCGGCGCAAGGTCGAGGACGCAAAAGCGCGCCGTCTCTCCGGACGCGTACGTCCGGGACTGGTAGTGCTTGCACTCTTCTCGCATCGGCATGGGGATCGACCTCTGGCAGTGGCGAGCCGGCGGGCGCGGCCGACGGCTCAGCCCACCGCCCCCTCCATCTGCAGCTCGATCAGGCGGCTCCACTCGACGGCGTACTCCATCGGCAAGGTGCGCGTGATCGGCTCGATGAAGCCGTTGACCACCATGCTCGTCGCCTGGGCCTCGGAAAGGCCGCGGCTCATCAGGTAGAAGAGCTGGTCGTCACCCACCTTGGAGACCGTCGCCTCGTGGCCGATCTGGGCGTCGCGCTCGGCGACCTCCATGTACGGCTTGGTCTCAGAGATCGAGTCCTCGTCGAGGATCAGCGCGTCGCAGCGCACAAAGGACTTGGAGCGGTGCGCTCCCGGGTCCACGTGCACCTTGCCGCGGTAGGTGGTGTTGCCCCCGTCCTTGGAGATCGACTTGGAGACGATCGTGGAAGAGGTCTCCGGCGCGCAGTGGTACATCTTGGCGCCCGTGTCTTGGATCTGGCCCTCGCCCGCGTAGGCGACCGAGAGCACCTCGCCGGAGGCCTTCGGGCCCATCAGGTAGACCGAGGGGTACTTCATCGTGAGGCGCGAGCCGATGTTCCCGTCGATCCACTCGACGTGCGCCTCGGCCTCGGCCCTCGCCCGCTTGGTGACGAGGTTGTAGACGTTCGACGACCAGTTCTGGATCGTCGTGTAGGTGATCCGGCTGCCGGGCAGCGCCACGAGCTCGACCACCGCCGAGTGCAGCGAGTCGCTCGAGTACACCGGTGCCGAGCAGCCCTCGACGTAGTGCACCTGCGCACCCTCGTCGGCGATGATCAAGGTGCGCTCGAACTGGCCCATGTTCTCGGCGTTGATGCGGAAGTAGGCCTGCAGCGGCATCTCGACCTTGACGCCGGGGGGGACGTAGATGAACGACCCGCCGGACCACACCGCCGAGTTGAGGGCGGCGAACTTGTTGTCGTTGGGCGGGATGATCTTGCCGAAGTAGCGCCGGACGATCTCTGGGAACTCGCGCACCGCCGTGTCCATGTCGCAGAACAGGACGTTCTGGCGCTCGAGGTCCTCACGGTTGCGGTGGTAGACGACCTCGCTCTCGAACTGCGCGGTGACGCCGGCGAGGTACTTCTTCTCGGCCTCGGGGATCCCGAGCTTCTCCCAGGTGCGACGCATCGACTCCGGCAGCTGGTCCCAGGCGTTGACCTGCTTGTCCGTCGGCTTGATGTAATAGAAGATGTCATCGAAGTCCAGGTCAGGCATCTTCGTGGCGAACCACGGCGCCATCGGCCGCTGCTGGAAGCGCTGGAGGGCCCGGAGCCGGAACTTCAGCATCCACTCGGGCTCGCCCTTCATCGCCGACATCTCCCGGACGATCTCCTCAGAGAGGCCCTTCTTCGGCTTGTAGACGTAGTCCTCGGCGTCGCTCCAACCCAGGCGGTAACGTCCGAGATCGAGGCCTGTCGTCGTCATCAGCGGCTCCGTTCGGCTGGGGTGCAGAGGGGACCCCGGGGTCGCCGCGCCACGTGGCGCGGGCACCGGGATTTCTCCTATCGGCATAGTAACAACTGCCGCACGCGGCCAGATCGCCGCGACGCAGCGCTGCGGTGCGCCGCCGGCTGTGGTTTGCTTGGACGATGTCCTTCGCTCACGCATTCCTGGCCGAGACCGTGCAGGTCATCGAGGCCATCGACGCCGAGGCCGTCGAGCGCTGCGCCCTCGGGCTCGCCGAGGTGCGCGAGCGCAACGGGCGGCTGTTCATCCTCGGGGTCGGCGGGTCGGCCGGCCACGCCTCCCACGCCGTCAACGACTTCCGCAAGCTGTGCGGCTTCGAGGCCTACGCCCCCACCGACAACGTCTCCGAGCTCACCGCACGCGCCAACGACGAGGGGTGGGAGACGACCTTCGTCGAGTGGCTGCGCGGCTCTCGGCTGCGCCGCGAGGACGGCGTCTTGGTCTTCTCGGTCGGCGGCGGCGACCTCGAGCGCAACATCTCGGCGAACCTCGTGCGCGCGCTCGAGTTGGCGAGCGAGGTGGGGGCGTCGATCTTCGGAGTCGTCGGCCGCGACGGCGGCTACAGCGCGAAGGTCGCCACGGCCTGCGTCGTCATCCCGCCGCAGTTCCCCGAGCACGTGACCCCGCTGACCGAGGGCCTGGCGGCGGTGGTGTGGCACCTGCTCGTCAGCCACCCAGCCCTCGCCGCTGCGCCCACCAAATGGGAGTCGACCACCCGCTGAGCCCGCCGGTCCAAGGCGTCGAGGGGACTGCGGCGTCGCCTAGGCCGAGCCCTGGCTGGGCGAGAGCACGACGTCGTAGACCTGCACGCGCCCGGGGGGCAGGTTGACCTTCTGGCCGTTCACCCGCAAGGAGAGCACCCGGGGGTTGCCGACCCGGACCGCGACGGTGCCCGTCGCCTTGTAGCTGGCGGTCGCGCCGGGTGCGAGCGTGTCCATCCACAAATAGCTCGAGGCGTTGGCAGACGGCTGCACCCCGACCCAACAGGCCCCGGCCGCCGAGGCGGTGACGGTGAGCGTGTAGCTCGACGAGGGCACCGTGTAGCTCACGACCGCCGAGGAGACCGAGGTGGGCTGCAGCCCGCTCTTGTGGGTGTGGCGAGTCGGCGCTGGTGCGGCCGTCGTCGTGGTGGAGGGGTGCGCCCGGTGCGGGGGAGCACTGCCGCCAGATCGCGGCGCGAGGCTGGTCGAGGCGGCGCTTGACGACCCTTGACTGGGCGAGGAGGGCGAGCGGCTCGACGCCAGCTCGTAGCCGCCGACGGCGAGGGCGCCGGCGACGACCGCGGCGGCCGCGCCGGTCGCCGCCCGCCGCGCGAGGTGCTCGCGCCCGGGGGCGAGGTTGCGCATCTCGCGGCGCGACCGGCGCGGCACCTCGCCGTCCTCGAGGGCGTCGTCGAACAGCATCGGCCGGTCCGCCTCGACGGGCGGCGGCACGACCGGCGTCCCGCCGCTCGGCACCGGACCGGGGGCGACGACGGGCACGGCCATGGTCAGGTCCTCGCGCGGCGCGTCGGTACCGGTCGGGGCCACGGGCGCGGCCGGGTCGTCAGCGCCGCTCGCCCGCTCGACGCCGGGCAGGACCGGCGGCTGCAGGCGCACCCGCGGCGCGGGCACCTCAGCGGCCCGGGTGGGCGCCGGCTTGAGCTGATCGGTGTCGTTGGCGCGCACGTGCGGGCGCGCCACCTCTTCCTCGTCGGCAAGCGGGACGACGACGTGGTGATCCGAGCGGCGCGACACGTCCCCGAGCACGCCGAGGGCACGCCCATAGCTCTGCACCGAGCGTCGCTCGGCGCGCACGGTCGCCCGTCGCGACCAGGCGACGAGGCCGAGCACGACGACGAAGGCCGCCACGACAACGAGAGCTATCAACTGTCCCCCGACTTCCGCCGGTCGTTCACCGCATCATTCAACCGCACCGGAGCCGCGCCTCGCGCGCGAGGGCTCGCGGTGCCCTGGCTCATGGGGTCCTCAGGCCGAAGCGGGGCCGGAGTGCGTCCTCGAGCGCAGACCGGCGAGGGTTGGCGCGGTCACGGGCCGACAGGACCGGGTCGGCGAGCCGCCAGTTGGCGGCGATCTCCGGGTCGTCCCAGGCCACGCCGAGCTCGTCGGACGGGTTGTAGTAGCCGTCGACCAGGTAGGTGAGGGTGAGGTCGCTCAGTGCCCCGAAGCCGTGCGCCACGCCCGGTGGGATGAAGACCCCGTGCTCCTCCTCGTCGCCGATCTCGAGCTCGAGCGTCCCGCCCTCGGTGGGCGAGCCCACCCGCAGGTCGTGCAGCACGACGAGCGCCCGGCCACGCGTCACGTACCAGTAGTCCGCCTGGTGCAGGTGGTAGTGGAGGCCGACGACCGAGCCCTGGGCACGGTCGGAGCGATTCGCCTGGACCATCTCCCGGCCGAGGGGGAACCACGATCGCCGGTAGGTCTCGATGAACCGGCCCCGCTCGTCACGATGCACAGCGGGATGGACGACGAGCACGTCTTTGATCACGGGCGACTCGACGATCTCGGCCACGGCACAACCACCCTTCCACGTGTCGCCGCGAGCGCGACGGACGCCTGAGAATGCGACGGACGCCTGACAATAGGGCTCGGCGCATGGGCGCCGAGGCCGGCTGGGCTCAGCGCGGCAGGGTGAGCGCGCCGTCCTCGGTCCGGGCGAGCAGGCCCTCGGCGACGAGCGCCGCGGCGAGCGCGGCGAGGCGAACGGCATCGAGGTCCGACAGCGTCGCCGCCTCCAGTCGCACCGCCCCGCTGCACGCCGCACGCAGCAGTCGGCCGCGCAGCTCTCGGTCCGAGCCCACAAAGCGGGCCGCTGGGGGCGCCGTGCCGGACCGGGCGCGCGCCGGGTCCGTGACGGCCTCACCGGCGCGGCGCGCGGCCTGCCACGCACAGGCGTGCTCGGCGAGCGGGCACGATCCACAGCGCGGGTCCCGAGCCCGGCAGACCAGCGCGCCGAAGTCCATCAAGGCGAGGTTCCACTCCCGCGGCGGGCCCGTCACGAGTGCGTCCGCCAGGCGCTGGGCGGGGGCCGGGCGAAGCGGTGCCCCGGCGACGGCGCGCGCCAGCACCCGCGCGATATTGGTGTCGACCACACCGACGCGCTCCTCGAAGGCAAAGGCGAGCACCGCCCGCGCCGTGTAGGGGCCGACGCCGGGCAGGGCTAACAGCTCGTCGAGGCTCGCCGGCACGGCCTCGCCGTGGGACGCGACGAGCCGCTCGGCGAGGCGGAACAGCGCGAGCGCCCGCCGGTTGTAGCCGAGGCCGGACCAGGCGCGGATCACGGCCGCCACGCCGGATTCGGCCATCGCCCGAGGCGTCGGGAAGGCTGCGAGGAACTCGGGGTAGCGCTCGGCGACCCGGGCCGCCTGGGTCTGGGCGAGCATCGCCTCGGAGACGAGGACGGCCCAGGGATCCCGGGTGGCCCGCCAGGGGAGCGCGTCGCGCTCGGCACGCGGGCCGCCCCGCCACCAGCTCGCCAGCCGACCGACGAGGTCGGCGCGATCGACCGCGCTCGGCGAGCTCAGGCCTCGCGGGGGCGCGTCGAGAACGAGAGGGACCACTCGTCGCTCGCCGTGCCGTCGATGACGAGGTTCCAGCGATAGCGGGCACCGCTGGCGAGCGGGAGCGGCCCGAAGTTCAAGGCCAGCGCCACGTCGACCGGGCTCCCCTCGGGCACCGCGACGGGCCGGCCGACCTCGAAGTCGCCCCGCACCTCGATCGCCTGGGGGCCCTCCAGGCCCTCGGCGATCACCGGGTTGCCGTCCTCGTCGACGAGGAAGAGCTCCCAGTGGTGGGGCTGGTCGATCTCGTTCCACTCGACGTCGATCTTGAGGGCGATGGCCGACGGCATCGGGTCCGGGCCGATCAGGCTCCAGCCACCGCCGAGGACATAGAGCTTTCCATCGGCCACCTGGGCCGCGTCGCACAACAACATGGTCACCCGCATCGCCGGAACCCTACTGGGCGCGCCGGCAGGGCGCGTAAGTTTGGCCGGTGCCCGAGCTCGGTCTTCGCAACGACGTCTACCGCCGTCCGCTCGCCACCGCGCTCGAGCGCATCGGCGACCTCACGGGCAAGACCTGCGTCGACGTCGGCGCCGGTGCCGGCGACGTGTCCGTCGCCCTCGCCGAGGTCCTCGGCACCGGCGGGCGCGTCTACGCCGTCGACAGCGACCCCCGTGCCCGGGACGAGGTCGCCGCGGCCGCGGCGGCGCGCCAGGTCGCCCAGGTCGTCGCCATCACCCAGGCCGCGGAGGAGCTCCGCCTGCCCGAGCCCGTCGACCTGGCCTTCTGCCGCTTCCTGCTCCTCCATGTGATCGACCCGCGCCTCGTGCTCACCAAGCTCGCCGCCGCGCTCGCCCCCGGCGGCTTCCTCGTCGCGCAGGAGCCCATCACCTCAGGTGGGCGGGTGGGCGGCGTTGCGATGTCGATGCCTGGCGCCCGCCATCCCGATCTCGGCGCCGAGCTGCCGTCGCTCGTGCGAGGCGTCGGCCTCGAGCTCGTCGACGCCTGGGCCGAATCGCCCGCGGGCGCCGGGCCCGGGCCGGTCGCGCGCTACCTCGAGGACCTGACCGGTGTGGACCCCGGCGACGACGCGGTCATCTTGCCGCCCCTCGTGACGGTGATCGCCCGCCGACCGGCGGGTGCTTGAGCGCCCGCAGCCAGGAGCCGGGGGGTCGGCTGGTACCATCCGGCGCAGTGCTCGCCGACCTGCGTACGAAGATCTATGCCGACGGTGCGGACCTCGAGGGGATCCTCGCGTTCGCCGACGACCCGCGCATCTCGGGCTTCACGACGAACCCGACCCTCATGCGCAAGGCGGGCATCTCGGACTACGAGACCTTCGCCCGCTCGCTGCTCGAGCAGATCTCGACCCACCCGATCTCCTTCGAGGTCTTCGCCGACGAGGAGCCAGAGATCCGCCGCCAGGCGCTCATGATCCGCGACTGGGGCCCGAACGTCTATGTGAAGATCCCGGTCACCACGACCCGGGGCGAGCCGCTCACCGGCCTCGTGCACGAGCTCTCCAGCGACGGCGTCCAGGTCAACGTCACCTGCCTTTTCACCCTCGCCCAGGTCGAGGCGGTCACCGCGGCGCTCGCCGAGGGGGCGCCGTCGAACATCTCGATCTTCGCCGGCCGCATCGCGGACACCGGCGTCGACCCGCTCCCGCTCGTCAAGGACGCCCTGCAGGTGATGGCGGACGCCCCTCGGGCAGAGTGCATCTGGGCGTCCACGCGCGAGGTGTTCAACATCTTCCAGGCGAACAGCATCGGGTGTCACATCATCACCGTCACCCACGACGTCTTGAACAAGCTCGGCGACGTCGGCCGCGACCTCGAGGCGTACTCGCTCGACACGGTGCGGATGTTCCGCCGGGACGCCGAGGCCGCCGGCTACAAGCTCTAGGCGATGCCGATCGGCGGCTGCATCGCCTCGCCATCGCCCAAGACCCCAAGGAGATCATGAGCCGATGAGGCGCGCCTGCATCACGGGAGGAGCCGGCTTCATCGGCAGCAACCTCGCCGACCGCCTGCTCGCAGACGGCGTCGAGGTTGTCGTGCTCGACGACTTCCGCACGGGCCGGCGCGCGTTCCTGCGCGACGCCGCCGAGCATCCCCGCTTCCGCCTGGTCGAGGGCGACGTGCTCTCCCCCGGGGTGCTCGAGGACGCCCTCGCCGGCTGCGACTGGGTCTTCCACCTCCAGGCGAACGCCGACGTCCGCCACGGGCTCGAGCACCCTCAGCTCGATCTCGAGCAGAACACGATCGCGACCTCCAAGGTCCTCGAGGCCATGCGCGAGGCGGGCGTCGCCAACATCGTCTTCTCCTCGACCGGCTCGGTCTACGGCGAGCCCGAGGTCTTCCCCACGCCCGAGGACGCGCCCTTTCCCCTCCAGACCTCGCTGTATGGAGCCTCCAAGCTCGCCTGCGAGGGCCTGATCGCCGCCTACGCCACGGGCTTTTCGATCACCGGGGTGATCTGCCGCTTCGTGTCGATCCTCGGCGAGCGCTACACCCACGGCCACGTCATCGACTTCGTCCGCTCGCTGAAGGACGACCCCAAAGCGATCACCGTGCTCGGGGACGGCAAGCAGGAGAAGTCGTACCTGTACGTGCAGGACTGCATCGAGGCGATCCTCACCGCCGCCGCCCGCCACGAAGGCGAGGGCGGGGCGCACGTCTACAACCTCGGCACCGACGAGACCGTGATCGTGGACGAGTCGCTGGGGCTGATCACCGACCGGCTCGGCTGCTCGCCGACCGTTCGCCACACCGGCGGCGCGCGCGGCTGGGCCGGCGACAGTCCGCTCATCCGCCTCGACACCTCCAAGATCCGCTCGCTTGGGTGGGCGCCGAGGCTCACCATCGCCGAGGCGATCGGAAAGACGGTCGACTGGCTCGAGCACAACGAGCACGTCTGGCAGCCGCAGGTGCGCGCATGAGCGTCGTCTACAGCCGGGCGCCCCTGCGGATCTCCCTTGGCGGGGGCGGCACCGACCTGCCCTCCTACTACCGCCAGCGCGGGGGCTTCCTCGTTGCTGGGGCGATCGACAAGTACGTCTACATGTTCGTCCACACGGTCTTCCAGCGGCGCTACCGCATGAAGTACTCCGAGATCGAAGAGGTCGACGACATCGGCGAGATCCGCCACCCGATCCTGCGCGAGACCCTGCGCCGGCACTGGCGCGGGGACCCGATCGAGATCGCCTCGGTGGCCGACGTCCCGGCCGGCACGGGCATGGGGAGCTCTGGCGCGTACACCGTCTGCCTCTTAAAGGCGCTGTCCCAGGCGCGCTACCAGGCGAGCACGCCCGCTGCGCTCGCCGAGGCGGCCTGCCAGATCGAGATCGACGTGCTCGGCGAGCCGGTGGGCAAGCAGGACCAGTACGTCGCCGCCCACGGCGGCATCTGCGCCTACACCTTCCACCCCGACGACACCGTCGAGGTGGAGCCGATCGAGCTGCGCCCTGAGACCCTCACCCACCTGCGCGATCGCCTCCTGCTCTTCTACACCGGCGAGGCACGCTCGGCGTCGAGGATCTTGAACGACCAGCACCAGCGCTCGAGCGGCGGCGACGAGGCGATGCTGGCGAACCTCGACCGGACCAAGGAGATGGGCTATCTGAGCCGCGCGCTCCTCGAGAAGGGCGAGCTCGACGACTATGCGCAGCTGATGCACGAGCACTGGGAGAACAAGCGCAAGCGCTCGCCGGGCATGGCGGACGAGCGCATCGACTCGCTGTATGCCCGCGCCCGGGAGGCCGGGGCGATCGGGGGCAAGCTCGTCGGCGCCGGCGGTGGCGGCTTCTTGCTCGTCTACTCCACCAACCCCGAAGAGACGCGCCGCGCGATGCAGCAGGCGGAGGCTCCCGAGCTGCCCTTCAACTTCGAGTACGGCGGCGCCTTCGCCACCGAGAACGCCTGAGGGAGGGCGATGCGCGTCGGGATCATCGGCTGCGGCCTGATCGGCAACAAGCGGGCCGAAGCGCTCCAAGGTGACGAGCTCGTCGCCTGCTTCGACGTCGACCGCACGGCGAGCGATCGGCTGGCCGACGCGCACGGCGCCAAGGCGTGCGCCGACGTCGCGTCGCTGTTGGCGGAGGCGCCCGAGGTGGTCGTGGTCGCCACGACCCACCGGGACCTCCCCGAGCTCGCAGTGGCGGCGCTCGAAGCGGGCGCGCACGTGCTCGTCGAGAAGCCCGGCGGCGTGGGCGTCGCGGGGATCGAGCGCATCGAGGCGGCGGCGACGCGCACCGCAAAGCTCGTGAAGGTGGGCTTCAACCACCGCTTCCACCCCGGCATCGCCCGCGCCATCACCGAGGCGCGCTCGGGCCGCTACGGCCCGGTGCTGTCGCTGCGCGGCCGCTATGGACACGGCGGCCGCCTCGGCTACGAACGCGAGTGGCGCGCCGATCCCGAGCTGTCCGGCGGCGGCGAGATCGTCGACCAGGGGATGCACCTGCTCGACCTCAGCTACTGGCTGCTCGGCGAGCTTCCCCTGGACCACGCGATGGTGCGCACCCAGTTCTGGGACGCCCCCGTCGACGACAACGCAGTGCTGATGCTCGGCGAGCAAGGCGGCGTGGGCGTGGGTTCGCCGTTCGCGCTGTTGGCGGTCAGCTGGACCGAGTGGAAGAACACGTTCTCCCTCGAGATCGCCTGCGAGCGCGCCAAGTTCGCGGTCGAGGGCCTGGTGCGCTCCTATGGCAGCCAGGTGCTGCGCATCTACGCGATGCGACCCGAGCTCGGCCCGCCCGACGTCGAAGAGGTGCGCTACCCCGAGCGCGACGACTCTTTTGCTGCAGAGTGGCGTCACTTCCGCTCCGCCGTCGACGCCGGTGGCGGCGAGCTGCTCGGTGATCTGGCATCCGCGCGCTACGCGTGGTCGATCGTCGAGCAGGCCCAGGGGCGCCGTCCGCGCGCCGAGCGGGCCTAGAGGTCGGTGCGCGTGGAGGACCTGAGGGGCCGTCGCGTCGTCGTCACCGGCGCGAGCCGCGGCATCGGCTCGGTGGTCGCCGGCGAGCTCGCCCGCGCGGGCGCCGAGGTCGTGCTGATCGCCCGCTCTCCCGAGGCGCTCGAGCGCGTCGCCGCGGGCCTGCCGGGCGGGCCGCACCGCAGCCTCGCCATCGACGTCGCCGACGAGGCGGCGTGGCGAGCCCACCTGCCGGCGGTGCTCGGCGACGGGCCGCTTCACGGCCTCGTCACCGCGGCGGGCATCTTGTCGCCGATCGGGCCGGTGGGCACGTACGCGATCGAGGCCTTCCGGCGCACCTTGGACGTGAACGTCGTCGGCACGCTGTGCGCGGTCACCTCCTGCCTCGCGGCGCTTCGCGCCGAGGGCGGCTCGATCGTGACCTTCTCGGGCGGCGGGGCGACCGGGCCGTTCGCGCGCTTTGACGCCTATGCCGCCTCCAAGGCCGCCGTGGTCCGCCTCACTGAGAACCTGGCGCTCGAGCTCGCCCCGAGCCACGTGCGCGCCAATGCGGTCGCCCCCGGCTTTGTCATGAGCGAGATGCACGAGGAGACGCTCGCGGCGGGTCCAGAGCTCGTCGGCGCCGCGTACTTCGAGCGCACGAGAAGCGCGCTGCAATCCGGCGGCGGGGACCCGCCCGAGCTCGCCGCCGAGCTGACCGCCTACCTGCTCTCGCCACGCTCCGCGCCGATCACCGGCAAGCTGCTGAGCGCCCGCTGGGACCCCTGGCGCGAGCCCGAGTTCCAGGCACGCCTCGCCAGCACGCCCGATCTCGCCACGTTGCGCCGCATCGACGACCAGTTCTTCGCTGCGCTGCCCGGCAAGGACTGAGCGGTGGCCGGCTCGGGCGGCGAGCTGCCGCCGATCTGCATCCTCGCCGGGGGCCTCGGCACGCGTCTTGGTGCGATCAGCGCCAAGGTACCAAAGGCGCTCGTCGAGGTGGCGGGGAGGCCGTTCGTCTTCCACCAGCTCGAACTGCTCGCCGCCAACGGGGCGCGCCGCGTCGTCATCTGCGTCGGCCACCTGGGCGAGCTGATCCAGTCAAGCGTCGGGACCGCCCGCTACGGGCTCGAGATCGCGTACTCCTGCGACGCCCCAGGGCTCGAGGGGACGCTCGGCGCGATCCGCAGGGCCCTGCCGCTGCTCGGCGAGCGCTTCTTGTACCTCTACGGTGACACCTACCTGCGCGTCGACTACCGCGAGGCGAATGCCGCCTGGGTCCGCTCTGGCGCCCCGGCGCTGATGTGCGTGCTGCACAACGCCGGACGCTGGGGGGCCTCCAATGCCGCCTTCGACGGCCGGCTCGTGACGGCCTACGACAAAGAGCACCCCAGCGCCGACATGGACTACATCGACTACGGCCTGGGAGGCCTCAGCGCCGAAGCAATCAAGCTCGCGCCCGGTGCGCGCGACCTCGCCAGCCTGCACCACCGCCTGGCGGCGGACTCGGCGCTTTGTGGCTACGAGGCGACCGAGCGCTTCTATGAGATCGGCACCCCCGAGGCGCTCGCCGAGACCGGCGAGTTCCTCGTTGCGCTCGGCCATCCCGGCGCCAAGGAGGGCGCGCCGTGGCGCTGAGCGAGGCGCTCGAGACAACGCGCACCACGGCCACCGGGCGCACCCGCGCGCCGGGGCGCCGGCGCGCGGGTGCCTCGCTCGCCCGCTTTGCCAACGGGCGGCGGATCGGCCTGCTCGCCGTCTTCTTGTTCGCCAGCCTCTTCTACGCCTGGACATCGGCGAGCGCCGGGGACCGCGCCGAGTTCTTCGCCTACCCCGACTACTACGCGCAGCTCGCCGAGGGCTTCTTGCATGGCGAGCTGTCGATCCCAACCCCCGCGCCCAAGGGGCTGGTCGACCTGCCCGACCCCTACAACCCCGTGGCGAACGCCAAGTACCGGGTCGACTTCGGAGACCTCGCCCTCTACCACGGTCACCTCTACCTCGACTGGGGCCCGACGCCGGCGGTCACGCTGTATTTGCCCTGGCACCTGTTGCATCTCGGGACGCTGTCGGGGAACCTCGCGATCTGGATCTACTCGGTGATCGGCCTCGCCGCCGCGCTCGCGCTCTTGTACGCCCTCGTCGAGGCGTTCTTGCCAACGACGCGCACCGTCTGGGTGGTGCTCGTCGGGGCGGCGGTCGCCTTCGGCAACGCCGTCCCGTTCATCGACCGCGAACCGGACATCTATGAGGTCGCGGTCGCCGCCGGCTACTGCTTCGCGATGCTCGGCGGCTACCTGCTCGCGACGGGCTGTTTGCTCGGCCGGTGGCGGCCAAAGCGCCTCGCGTTCGGGAGCTTGTGCCTCGGCCTCGCCGCTGCCGCGCGCCAAGACCTGTTGGTCTTGGGCCTGTTGCTCGCGGGGGTGCTCGTCTTCGCCTGGCGCAAGCGGCACACCGGAGAGGCGGCCGTCCTCGGCACGCCGCTTCGCGCCGCGGCCATCGTGCTCGGGCCCTTCGTCGCCGTCGCAGCGCTGCTCGCGATCTACAACTACGCCCGCTTCGGCAGCTTCACCCAGATCGGTGCCTCCTACCAGCTGGCCGGCTTCAACCCGCGCACGACGCCGTACTACCAGCTCTCCTACCTCGCGCCGAGCTGGTACTTCTACCTCGTCTCGCCGCTGCACTGGTCGCTGACGTTCCCCTTCATCTCGATCCCCCAGCCGATCGCTCCGATCGGCGTGCCGTCCGCCTACGCGCCCGAGATCATCGGCGGCATCTTCAGCCAGTCGCCGATCCTGCTGAGCTTGCTCGCCGCACCCTTCCCCTTGCTCCGCCGCCGCCTGCCCGGAGCGCTTCGGGCCGCGATGTGGCTCTCGCTCGCCACGGGCTTTTTGATCGTCACCGGGATCGCCCTGTCGATCCCGGGCGGCTCGGAGCGCTACGTCGTCGACTTCGCCACGCTGTTCTTGCTCCCGGCCGGACTGTGCTGGCTCGCGTTCGCGCCCAAGCGCCGGCTGTGGCGCGTCGTCGTGCGGGCGGCGGGGACGCTGGTCATCTGCTACGGCGTGCTGGCGGGCATCGCCGTCTCGATCACCGGCTACTACGACCAGATCACCTTCACCCAAAGCGGGCTCTACCAAGGCCTCACGAGCGCCACGAACGGTGTCGGCGACCTCGTCACCTCACTGCTCGGCCATCCCGTGCTCACCGCGATCAACACGAGCGCCGGCATCACCGACCAGACCTCGTGGGACAGCTTTGGGGTCGGTGACGTGATCTACATGAACATCTCGGGCAATCCCGCCGACTTGGAGGTCGTCTCGCCGGGTCGAGGGACCTACGACCTCACGATGAGCGTCGGGCCGGGGCCCCAGTACGTCGACGCGGGGAGCTCGCCGATCTACCTCCAGGTCACCGACGCCTCGGGCACCTACCGCTTCGCCTACCACAACGGCACGGTCAACCTGCCGCTGCGCCTGCGCGGCGGCGACAACCACGCGCTGTTGTCGGTGGTGGTCCCCGGTCGCCACCTGCCGAGCTCCGACAGCGTCTTGTCCTGCTCGGGCCTGCACCTCGACAACGCCAAGGGCTCGCCGCGGCCCTTCTACTCTCACTAGGAGGCGATGTGGCGCCCTCGCACCCGATCGCGCACCACCCCACGGCCCGCTCCGGCGCAACCAACGAAGCGGTCGCGTGATGGCACGGCTCGCGCCGTCGACGAACGACCTCGTGCGCCTGGCGCGCCGGGCCGCCCGCCAGGCGCTCGGCCGCAGCGAGCCGCTCGACCGCTTGCTGCGCCAGCTCCGGCGCGCCGATGAGGTCGCCGCGCTCCAGCGCGAGGTGACGGCGCTTCGCGACGAGCGGGACCTCTTGAACGAGCGCCTGGCGCGCGCCGAGGCACGCGCGGCGGCGCCGAGCGGCATCAGCACGGTGGCCGTCGCCCGCTCGGTGCTGCCCTTCCTCAGCGAATCGGCACCCGGGCACTTCTACTCGCCGGTGCCCGACCTGGCGGAGATCGAGGCGCAGGCCGGGCGGATCTTCGACCCGAACCGCCAACTCACCGGCGTCGATCTGCGCAGCGCCGAGCAGCGCGAGCTCTTCTCCACCCTCGCCGCGCTCGCCCGCCAGTCTCCCTTCCGCCGGGTGCCGGGGACCGCTGGCCGCTACGGGGTCGACAACCCCAACTACGGCATCGGCGACGCCTCGATGCTCGCGGCGATGCTCCGCCACCTCCGGCCGAAGCGCTACTTCGAAGTCGGCTCGGGCTTTTCCACCGCGGTCGCCCTCGATGTCAACGAGCAGCACCTCGACGGCGCGCTCGAGATCACCGCCGTCGAGCCCTATCCCGAGCTCTTAGGGCGCGTGCTTCGCGACGAGGACGACATCGAGGTGATCGCAGCGCCGGTCCAACAGGTCCCCCTCGAGCGCTTTTCCGCCCTCGAGGCGAACGACGTGTTGTTCATCGACTCCTCGCATGTCCTAAAGACAGGCAGCGACGTGCATTTTCTCTACACCGAGGTGCTGCCGTTGCTCGCCGAGGGCGTCGTCGTGCATATCCACGACGTCTTCTATCCCTTCGAGTACCTGCGCCACTGGGTGGAGTGGGGGCGGGCGTGGAACGAGGACTACCTCCTGCACGCCTTCTTGTGCTTCAACAGCGCCTTTGAGATCTTGCTGTGGAACCACTACCTCGCGCAGTGCCATCGCGAGCTGATCGCTGCCGAGCTGCCCGCCATGCTCGAGAACACCGGCGGTGCGCTGTGGATGCGGCGGACCGGCCCCGGGCTCACTCCCCGCTCGGTGCCTCGGCGAGGCGCGCCACGATCGGCGCCGGCTCCACGCGATGGGAGCGGTACACGAGCAGATCGAGGCGGTGCGGGAACCCGTACCAGTCGAGACAGCTCCCGACGCGCACGCTGATCTTGCGCTGCCGGCCGCGCAGCGCCGTGAAGCTGATCTGGTGGCCGGTCTCGGCGGGCAGGTCGCCGAGCACGTAGCGCGCGCCGCCGAGGCTCTTGGGGGAGGTGAGCGTCAGCCACTGATAGCGCGACAGCCGGGCGCGCGGCGGCACGACGAGGTGGTACACGGTGGCGTGCAGCGGCGTCAGGTAGTTCGTCCATCCCGGCAGCCACTTGCCTCGGAAGATCTTGCGCCGGACTCCCCCCGGCGCGATCACCGAGGTGAGGTGCGGGTTGCTCGCCAGCCACTTCGGGGCCGGGTTGGGCTGCAGGCGGGACACGGTGCCGTTGCGGTTCAGCGAGTACAACTGCATCTTCTGGCCGCGGGGTAGCTCGACGTCCATCGACCACCCGCTGTAGAGCACCGAGGGGGTCTTGAAGTACTCCTCGATGTCGAGCCGGTACAGGTCGGGCCGGGCGGTGCCGATCACCTTGTTGTCGCTGACCGCGAAGACCTCGCGCGCCGGGATCTTCGTGGTGGCGTCGACGGCCCAGCCCTGCACCTGCTCGTTGACGACGCCGCCGGCGCTCACTGCGGCGGTGACGCCCGGCGCGTGCGACAGCCCGCTCGGCACGAAGAAGTTCGGCGTGTCGCCCCACGCGCACGACTGGCCGGCGAAGTACAGCCCGGCGGTACTCACCCCCGAAAGGTGCGCCGAGGCGACGCTCGGCACCGTGGCGACCAGGTCGTCGCGCACCATCAGCAGCTGGCCGTAGGCATCCGCGAGCGGCCGGTAGTGCTGGAGCAGGTACTGGCTGATTCTCCACTGCCGCACCATCCCGGGGATCTTGTCGTAGGCGAGGCCCAACCCGTAATCCTCGGAGGTGAAGATGACGACGCGGGGCCGGCTGTGTTCGAGCTGGTGGATGACGAGCAGCTGGGCGGCGTAGGTCTGGGCCGACTCGACGTGGAAGAAGGAGCTGCCCGGGACGCGGTTCAACAAGAAGTAGGTGATGTCCGGTTCGTTGGCGAAGTCGAACACCGGCCCCTTCGGCCCGGCGTAGCGCTCGATGAGCGCGCCGAGCGCCGACAGCTCGGGGAAGTTGAAGTCCCCGGGAACCTCATAGCCGAGACGGGCGACCTGGGCGGGGACCGGGGCGCTCGCGTGCAGCGCCCCCGGCGCCTGGTTCAGCTTCGTGAACACGCTCGGCACGAGGGCGACCAGCACCACGGCGCCGGTGAGCGCAACGGGCCGGCGGGCGAGAGCGGGCCGGCGGGCGAGAGCGCGGGCGGCGCCGGCCGAACGGCGCGCGCGCAGGCCGGCGAGCGCGCTCGCCGAACGGCGCTCGAGCCACTCGACCAGCTGGATCCCCGCCAGCAAGATGAGCGGCGTGGACACCGTGAAGACCTCGACCACATGGGAGGGGTCGGTGCGGTCCAGGCCCTTTTGGAAGTAGACGAGGACGAAGAGCGCGCAGGCGAGCATGGTCCAGTCGCGGCTCGACAGGGCCCGGCGTGTGCGCACCAGCGCCACGATCCGCACGATGACGGCGAGCATGACGACGACGGGCAGCACGAAGTAGACGCTGAATCGGAGCTGGCCGGCGAGCGACCAGCTGATGGGCTTCGCGCCCCACAGGGCGTGGTCGGAGCCGAAGAGGCGGTAGTAGTCGACAAAAGCCGACAGGGAGCCGGTGGCGACGAGGTAGCCAGCGAGCAAGGCAGTGCCCACCAGCCCGCTCACCACGAGGCGCCGCGTCAGGCCGAAGCGTCGCCGCCAGCGCTGGCCGGCGGGAGCGACCGCAAGGTCGCGCCCCACCGCCACCACCAAGAACGCGATCGCCATGAGGGCCATCTCGGGCACGAGCGCGCACTCGAGCACGAGGAGCAACATGAACGCCCAGGCGAACAGGCCCCGGCGCGAGCGCAGCATCTTGTCGAACAGCACCACGAGCACCGGCAGGTAGGCAAAGCGCATGATCGCCGTGGTGTAGCCCCCGACGACGAGCAGGCCGGCGAGCAGGGCGACGAGCCGGTTGCCGCGGGCGAAGTAGACCGCGCTCAGATACAGCACGCAGCCCGAGATCGGGTAGACGATCAGGTCGATCCCGGCAAAGGCACCCCACGCCGAGTGCGAGAAGAGCGCCATGCCGATCCAGCCGTCCAGCGCGTCCTCGATGAAGCCGTGCAGCAACAAGACGTCCTTCCACGGCAACAGGCCGTGGACGAAGACCAGCTGCGCGCCGGCGAGCTCTTGGGGGTCGAAGGCGTCAAAGGGCCCCTGGGCGCCAGCAAAGCCGGCGAGCAGGAAGTAGACGCCCACGACACCCACGACGCTCGCGAGGACGGCGCCCTCGACGTTGCGCCAGCGCGCCGGCCCGCCCCGGCGCAGCGCCCGGGCGGTGGACGCGGCGATCACGAAGGTCACCAACAACGCCAGCCAGAGCGGGAGCCAGGGGTAGTGGACCACGCGGGGCGGATCGGCCACCGTGACGTTGGTCGCACGCGACACGCCCCAGGCGCCGAGGACGACGAGGCTCGCCATGAGCGCGTTGACCAGGGAGAGCACGCGCGTCAGCGCCGTGTCCCCCCGCCCGGCGCGCGCCGCATACCACCGCCACGCCACGGCGGCGGCCGCCAGCACGCCGAGGTACAGGCCGCCTGCGATCCAGCCCGGTGCGGCGAGCTGGCGCGGGCCGGTCGAGCTCGCCGCGCTCACCTCGAGGGCGAGGACGCCCGCCGGGAGCGCCGCCCGGGAAAGGATGCTGAGGGCGCGCGCCGGGGCCCATCGGGCCGACTCGTCCGGCTCGTCGCTCGCCCCGGCGGTCTCCTCCCGCACGGGCCACCACGGGCGCTCGTCGCGTGGACGACGAAGGGGGCCGTGACCGCCGAGCAGGTGGGCGACGGCGAAGGCGAGCACCGGACACAAGATGGCGAGCAGGGAGAACGCCGTGAAGTAGCGGACGTAGTCGAAGGCGTAGAAGACCGGGTAGCCGACGATGTCGGTGCGCAGCTGCAGGTGATCTGGCACGTGCTGCCAGATCAGCGCGGCGACGCCGAGCGCGACGAGCACCCCTGCCGCCGCCCGGGTGGCGATGCGCCAGCGCGCCTCGCGCACACTCGGGCCGGCGACGAGCCCGCGGCGGGCGCCCTGCTTGGGCGCCGGCGAGGGGGCGTCGCCCCGGTCGTCGACCCGCACTGCGCCTCCTCCGGGCCGCGCCGGCCCCGTCTCTCGCCACGCCGTCCCGGGCTGGCGACCCTACCCGACGCTTTGCGCGAGCGCCGGGCACAGCGCGTGGCAGGTCCTGGCGCGGCCTTGTTAGCCTGGCGAAACCCGCCACCGGCCTAGGGCGGCTTGTTCAATCCACCCCAACGGCCCTCCTCGCGCCCGCGGACCGGTCTGACCACAAGGAGCCCGCCAGCACGTGACCGATCAGAGGATCCCCGAGCGACCGGTCGAGCAGCTGGTCTCCGAGGCCGTCGGCGCGCTCAGCACGTCTGGAGCTGGCGCCGACCTGCTCGGTGCGGCGGGCATCGCTCCGGGCGAGGCGCGCCTGCAGGCCACGGTCGCCGCCGACCCGGGGGCCTTGGCGGCGTTCCTCGAGGAGGCCTACGAGCGCCTCGCCCCGGGTGGCGAGCTGTCCCTCACGCTGCAGCGCGAGGGCAGCACCACGCTGTCGGGTCGCGTCGAAGCCCTGCGGGACCTGCTGAGCGGGATGGCCTTTGGGGCCGGCTTCGAGCAGATCCACGTCCAGGCGGGAACCGAGCGGGCGATCGAGTTGACCGCCGTGCGAAGCGCCAAGCTGCCCCCGCTCGAGCGGCGCCAGGTGCTCTCGGTCGTCATGCCCGTCTACAACGAGGCCGGGACGGCGAGCCAGGTCGTCGAGGCCCTCCTCGCCAAGCAGATCGACGGGATCGACCTCGAGCTCGTGATCGTCGAGTCGAACTCGACCGACGGGAGTCGCGAGGCGATGCAGGCCTACGGCGCGGATCCGAGGGTGACGCTCGTGCTCGAGGAGCGCCCCCAGGGCAAGGGCCACGCCGTGCGCGCCGGACTGGCGGCGGCCAGCGGCGACTTCGTCCTCATCCAAGACGCCGATCTCGAGTACGACCTCGATGACTACGAGGCCGTACTCGAGCCGCTGCGCCGGATCGAGGCGGGCTTCGTGCTCGGGTATCGCAAGCGGACCGACGGGGCGCGCTTTGGCGTCCGGCACTTCGAGAGCCAGGTGATCGCCAGCGTGGCGATGAACCTCGCCAACATCGCCTTCCTGCACCTGTTCAACGCCGTCTACGGCGCCAAGCTGCGCGACCCGTTCACGATGTACAAGGTGTTCCGCCGCGAGTGCCTGACCGGCCTGCGCCTTGAGTGCAACCGCTTCGACTTCGACTGGGAGCTCGCCGGCAAGCTGCTGCGCGCCGGCTACCGCCCGATCGAGGTGCCCGTCACCTACCGCTCGCGCTCGTTCAGCGAGGGCAAGAAGGTCTCGGTGCTGCGCGACCCGTGGAGCTGGGTCGTCGCCTGCTTCAAGTACCGCTTCGCCCCGCTGTGGCGCTGAGCTGACCGACGGTCGCGCGCGCCGCTCGCCTTACAGGGCTAATAACAGCCCCGAACGAGGGCTACCGCTCGGTCGAGGTGCAGCGTGTCGCGCGCGCCGCTCGCCTTACAGGGCTAATAACAGCTCCATGTTGACTAGTCCCCAGTAGGCGTACGTGTGTTCTATGCTGGAACCATGAACCTCTCCGACTGGGCCGACCACGTAGGCGTGAGCAAGTTCACCGCCTACCGGTGGTTTCACGAGGGGACGCTCCCGGTTCCGGCCCAGCGC
>JAJZBI010000056.1 GCA_021798985.1 Actinomycetes bacterium | reverse complement strand
GCTCATCGCCGAAGCGATCCCTCTGCATATCCAATCGTTGCGCGAGCACGGCGAGCAGGTTCCCCCTCCGACGGCGATGGGCTCGACGAAGGTCCGGGTGGCATGAATGATGACGAGCCAGAGGCGCCCCATCACTTGGCGTAGCCCTCGCGTCGGACCTTGGCGTGCCGGGCGGCCAGGCTGATCGCCGGCGCCTCCACCAACGGTTCGAGGTTCGCATTCTGGGGGGCTGGGGCGCCGAACCTGCGACTGTCAGGTCAGCCGTCACCCAACCGGCGGCGCGAGACCGGAGGTACGCAAGGACCATGCGCTCACCGTCAGCCGTCAGGGCGATCGTGTGGGGGGTGAGCTCTCGAGCGGTGCCATAGTCCCACGTCTCCTCGACCTCGTCGATGGTGTCGAACAGCCGCCACCACCGAAGTGGGCGATAGGCGGCCGACGAGACGTGGTTCACGGTGATCGGGCCGCCACCCGTCGACCACCCCTGGGCAACAAGGATCGGAGTTACATCGGCGACGAGCTTGCGTTGCTCGACTCGTCCCTGAAGGAGGCGGAGACCGACCACCTCCGTGACGGCACGGGTGAAGTCATCGCCGTCCTCGGTTCTCGGTGGCAACCTGGTCCCACAAGCGTTCCGGGGAGGCGAGGAGCTCGGCCCCTCGGGTCGTGACGTGGAGCCGCCGGCCGCGTCGTCGGAGTAGGCGCAGTCGGTTGGCGGCGTCGCGCAGCGTCGAGAGCTGGTGGACGTCGGCCTCCGAGCGCTGCACGGGGTGGCGGGCGCCGTTGATCCAGGTCCCGATGCGTTCGGTGGTGACCAGGGCGGCGAGGGTCTGCCCAGGCGGCAGGTCGAGCGGCCGGCTGAGCACCGCCTCGGTGATGGCGGCGGCCTTGGCGTGCCAGCGTGGAGCACCGGGCACGAGGGTCCCAGCGGCGACGGCGTCGCCCAGTGCACGCTCGACAGCGTCCACGGCACGCACCTCGTCCACCCCCATCACCGACCCCCACGCCAGCAGCGCCGTGTCCGGTGGCTCGACGCCCGACTCCGCGTGTGCGGCACGGAAGGCGGCCGCTCTTTCCTTGCGGCCATGAGCCCAGGCGGCGAGTACCGTCTGCGTCGCCGCGCACCTGGCCACGTCGGCCAGGTGCGGCAGACCGAGCTCGTCGAGGAGCGCCGTGGCGGCCTCGACCAGCCCCTGCCACTCGTTCTTGGGGTAGTCGCGGGGCAGGTACCAACAGCGGTACTGCTGGAGCGCGGCCTGGTGGATCATCGCGATGCCTTCCCCGGCCGTGAGCCCGCCGGCCACCGCCTGGGCCGCCATGGTGAGGTCGGGGCGGCGGCCTCGACCCGGCGCACGGCGCCGTCGACCTCCTCGCCGCTCACGGTTGACGGCCGGGGCTTTCGACGACGCGAAGCGTCGGGAGAGGGTCATGTCTCTCGTCGTCGAGGTCGACCCCGGCCAGCACCAGGCAGCGCTGGCGCAGGTGGCGTTGATGAAAGCCGGGGCGGTCGGCGGCCCGGAAGACCTCGACGGCGAGCTCCCGACGTCCCGAGCGCAGCGCGGACTCGGCCATCGCCTCGATGGGCATCCAGTGGTCGCTCCCGAGCCGGGCAGCGGCGTCCACGTACCGGCTGAAACGCCGCCCGCCGACGGCGAGCCATGCAAGCTGTTGGAGCGCCTCTTCGGCCTGGTCGTCGAGGTGGTGCGATCGGCACTCGGCGGCCAGGTCGAGGAGGAGCCCCTCGATCAGCTCTGTGTGACCGGCGGGCACCCCCTGCCAGGGAAGGGTCTCCTCTTGGTAGTCCAACGCGTAGGGCTCGAAGACCACGAGGTCGCACACGTCGGCCCAGTAGTCCTCGGCTGCGAGTCCGGTCGCCTGCCAGTCGATCCCCAGATAGGTGTGCCACGCGTCGCGGCGCAGCTGCCCGACGTTGCCGTGGGAGTCGTCGGTGCGGTCGGCGAGCTCCAGCCCGGCGGTGTGGAACGCCCGGTAGAGCGCCAGTCGTTGTGCCCCGGTGAGTGACGCCTTGTCGAGGGGGCGCAACCGTTCTTCGATCCGGTCGACGGTGGTGAAGCTCTTGTACTTGGAGATGTGGTGCTTCACCTCGACGTGGCGGCGGAAGGACGTGTAGTAGCGCTCCGGGTCGACCGGAAAGGCGTTCCAGCGGCCGTAGCGGGCCCGGCGCACCAGGCGTACTCGGGGGGTCTCGACCATGGCGGGCGTCATCGCCCGCCCCTCCACCCAGTCGTCGCCCACCTTCTTGCGCGCTCGGGCCAGCACCCGCTTGTCGGCCAGCACTTCCGGCGTGGCGAGATCCGCTGCCGTCAAACCGGCTGCGTCGATCCGGGACCGCAGGTCGGCGAGGTGGCTGAGCTTCGATTCCGCGCCCTGGTGGCCGAGGTGGTTCCGAAGCTGGGCCACGAGTCGCGCTTCGAGCTCGTCGAGGCTGCCGTCGTGGTCGGAGACGGCGACGGCAGCGAACCACAGGTCCCAGTGGCTCCACGCACGGCCCGCGACGTCCGACCACGGCTCGGGGCCGAGCACGGGGGGCTTCCGAGGGGTGCCGGTGGTCACGGCGCTCTGCCCGTGCGCTCGGCGCGAAATCCCGAATCGTCGAAAAGGTGGAAGAAGATGCGGCCCCGCAACGACCCGTTCTCGTCGATCACTGCCCACCCGCGCCCGGTTGCGGGATCGCCCTCGTCGAAGCCCTCCCACGAGAACTCCACGCCCGGGCACCCGTCGCGTGGTGCGTCTCGCCAGTCGAGACCACCTTGGACCGCGATGAACCCGAGGCTGCCCATGTGGTCAGCCCCGAAGTCGATGAACCCAGGGGCGTCCAAGTCCACGTCCTCCTGGGCCCACAGGTCCATCTCCACGATCCGCCACTCAACCGCACGATGCGTCGGAGAACTGGCCCGGCTCCTGCCGGGGGCGCCACGCCCGCCCAGCGCCTTCATCACGTCGGGCCTTCCAGGGCGCGAACTTGCATGGCACGCGAGCACTGATGTCACGATGTCGCGATTCATGAGTGCATGGCAAAGCAGACCACCGTCCGGCTTCCAGACGACCTCGCCGACGAGGCCGAAGCGGTCGCGCGAGTGCGCGGCACCAGCGTGAACGCCTTGATCGTCGACTCACTGAGCGCCGAGGTGACGCGCGTCCGCTCGGACAAGGACTTCGTCGCCCGAGCCCGCAAGCTCCTCGAGCGGGACAAGGAGCTCCTCGACCGCCTCGCCAAGTGATCCGCTACATCAGTCTGGCGGAGTATGTCTGGCTCGCCGAGCAGGTCACCGGGCTCGACGCCGCGGTCCTCGCCAAGGCCGCGCGCATCGACTTGGCCGACTCGGGTCTTCCTGTCCGGAGGTTGAGATTCGTTTTCTGGGAGGCCAGGTGCGCCAATCCGATGACCAGCCAGTTGCCGCGGTGGGCTCTTCCACGGCGCGAACCTTGAGCGCAGCGTCGCAGGGGCGAACCCTCGACGCTTCTCGTACCCTCAGTTCGTGAAGGTTCGAGTCGTGATCGGTGCTCTGGAGCGAGACGGCTGACGCCTCGACGGCAGGTCGGCTCTCACCGTCAGTTCCGCTTTCCCAAGCGCCCTTCGACGCCCTTTTCTCCATGCCGGAAAACACCCGGCCGGCGATCGGGGCCCGCTCGAACTCGCCGAAGGCCCCGAGCATCTGGCCCATCAACTGCGCCCCTCCTCCCCCGCGTCCAAGGGCTCAGCGGTCGCAGTCAACGGCAACTTCGAGCGCCTCGCAAAGCTGGCGCATCCTGTCGTCGGCAAGTCGCCCGATCCGTTCGGTGAGTACGCCGAGGGCGACGCTCTCGATCGAGTCCAAGTTGACCACACAGTGCCGTGGCACCGGATCGTCGCCTGGCTCGAGGACGACCTCACTGGGCAATCCACGGATGGTCGTGGTGCACGGAGCGATGACCGTCCGCCGGAGGCGAGGAATGGCGGCGTCGCGGGACAACACGACCACCGGCCTTGGCCCAACCTCGGCAAGCTCACACCACCAGACGTCGCCCCGGGCGGGCAACGAGCTCATGATGCCGCTGCCGCAGCCCGGAACGATGCGAGATCACCCCACTCGTCGTCTTCGTCAAGCGGATGGTCGTCATAAGAGGCGTACGCGGCATCGACTTCCGCGGCGCGGTGTCGAGCAAGGAGGGCCGCCAAGGCGTCATCGACAAGCACTGAATCCGGCGCGCCCGCCTTCACTTCGCGAGCCTGCTCGAGGAGTTGCTGGTCCACGGTGGTGCTGATCCTCACGCGGGTCATACCATGAGTGTAGCATAACTATGCCACGAGTCATGCCGGGTCCCTCGGCTCTCACCGCTCGTTCCGCTTGCACCACTCCAAACCGTGCCTTGCCCAGCACGGCGATGAAGGTCGGCCAGTGCGTCGCTTGCAACGGTTCCTCCGAGCGCCAACCCCGTTGTTTCGGGGCCGCTCGCCCCGACTTGCGCTCATACACGCTCACGCACCCAAGAACGCGGGCCCTTATATCAGAACACGCGCTGTGCGGCATTGTGCGCAGTAACGCTGTTGGGAAGCGACACATGATCGATTTTGAGAAGGTGGCCGATGAGTCCAGGGGTTCTGGCCCTCATCGGCACAGCTGCCCGCCGCATCCGTCGGGACGTCACCGCGCCAAGCCGCACTGCCCGGTAATCACCGTCGTCACCAATCCGCTCTCTCTACTTCGCCGTCCCCTTCCTCGGCGTCCACGAAATTTGAACCCGTCGCAGGGCGGACCACGCCGAAGCCGAAACGGCGATGGCCGACCCGGGCTTCCCGAGCTCGCACGAACTCGATGAACTTCTGGCATGAGCTCCAACGGGCGCGAACGGGGGAACCACAGTGATCCTCACCGGCAGCGAGTTCCGGACGCCGTCGGACGCGCTCGTCGGGCTGACCGCCGACGCGCATCTCCGAGGCGGAAACGAACCGCGTGTTCATCTCACGGTGCAGAAGGGTGCAGAAGGCTGGTCGTTGTCGCCGATCACACCAAGTGGCAAACCGCTGGCCCGTGCACGATGGCGCCACTGAGCGAGGTCCACATGCTCGTCACCGATGATGGCCTACCCGAGGACGCGCGCCGGACCATCCAGAGCCAGATCGCCGAGGTGATCCTTGCCCATCCCGGGCCAGGCGAGGATCTTCCGCTCGCCTCCGTGAGCGTTGCGTCACTTGAAGGGCCTGCGCCATAGCACTTCTTCTCGACGCGTTCGCTCCCGCGTCGCTGAGCGTGCAGCGAGCGCCTTGCCGGTGAGCATTCTCTGGGGCAGGGTTTGCACCGACCGCGACGTAATGGGGGGCACCATGAGCACGATCAGCTACCACGAGAAGCGCAACACCTGGCTTCTCGAGATGCCTACATCGAGCTACGCGATCGCGTTGACCGGCGAGTTGCGCGTCCCGCGCCATGTTCACTGGGGCTGCCCGATTGGCCACGAGACGGCCGCAGCGATCGCGGCCTCCGAGCTGCGCCAGAACGTCGAGCACATCGCCTGGGCCGAAGAGGACCGCCTGGAATGCGTCGGCTGGGGCGGACGACGCTACGACGAGCCGACGGTGAAGGTGGACTTCGCCGACGGCACGCGGGGGATCGAGTGGCACCTCGCTCACGATGAGGTCACGCGTGACGGCGACTCCATGACCCTCATGCTCGCGTTGCAGGACCGTGCCTATCCGCTGCGTGTTGAGCTCTTCTACCGCATCTTCGACGACACCGACGTCCTCGAGCGCTGGGCACGCCTCATCGTCCCCGATCACGGTGCCGCAGTGGTCGTGCGGCGCGCGTTTTCTGCCAACTGGTGGCTGCCCGAGCGCGGTAGCTGGCGGCTCAGCTTCCTCCACGGCGGCTGGGGCAACGAGACCCAGCTCGAGCGCCGAGCGTTCGGGAGCGACAAGCACGTCCTCGAAAGCCGCCGTGGGACGACGAGCCATCAGTTCCAGCCGTTCTTCGCACTGGACGCCGATGGAACCGCCACCGAGGATCACGGCGAGGTCTGGAGCGGCCAGCTCGCCTGGAGCGGCGCGTGGAAGATCATTGGCGAGCAGACCGCCGGCGGTCACGTGCACGTCGTCGGCGGCTGGAACGACTTCGACTCTCCCATCGTGCTCGCGCCGGGCGATGAGCTCGCGCTTCCCGTCTTCACCGGCCTGTACTGCCAGGGCGGCTTCGGTGGCATGAGCCGGGCTTGGCACGACTACGAGCTCAACCACGTGCTCGCCCGCCCTGGCCGTACTCAGCCGAGCCCGTCCTTCCCGGCCAGGTGCCACAACAGAGCTGCCAGCGAGTCGCTGCCACGGCTACGTCCGGTGCTCTACAACTCCTGGGAGGCGACCGCCTTCGCGGTCGACGAACAGGGCCAGCGCAAGCTCGCCGAGCTCGCCGCGCAGATGGGGGTCGAGCTCTTCGTCGTCGATGACGGATGGTTCGTAGGCCGACGAGACGACCGCGCGGGACTCGGCGACTGGCACGTCGATGCCGAGAAGTTTCCTCGTGGCCTTACTCCCTTGATCGAGCACGTGAACCAGCTCAACATGGGCTTTGGGCTCTGGATCGAGCCGGAGATGGTGAACCCCAACAGTGACTTGTATCGCGCGCACCCCGACTGGGTGTTCCACTTTGCGAACCGGGCGAGGACCGAGAAGCGCAACCAGCTCGTGCTCAACCTGGCGCGCGACGACGTCGCCGAATGGGTCTTTCAGACCGTCGACGGCCTGTTGTCTTCTCACCCCATCGACTTCGTGAAGTGGGACATGAACCGCCACTTCTCCGAGCCGGGCTGGCCGGAGCAGAGCGGCGCCAATCCCGAGCGGGCCTGGACCGCCTACGTCGAGAACCTCTATGACATCTTGGACCGCCTCCACGACGCGCATCCGACCGTCGACTTTGAGTCCTGCTCTGGCGGCGGAGGGCGCGTCGACCTCGGCATTTTGTCGCGCACCCGGCAGGTCTGGACCTCGGACAACACCGACGCGTTCGACCGGATCGCGATCCAGAAGGGGTTCAGCTATGCGCACGCGCCGCTCGCCATGATGGCGTGGGTGACCGACAGCCCGAACCCGCTCACGAGACGCGAGCTGCCGCTCGCCTACCGCTTTCACGTCGCGATGGCTGGCTCGCTCGGGATCGGCGGCAATCTCAGCGAATGGACCGCCGCTGAGCGCGAGGAGGCCCGCCAGCTCGTCGGCCGCTACAAGCAGATCCGGCCGATCGTGCAGCACGGCAGGTTGTTCCGTCTCTTGGATCTCGCGCGCGACGACCTCGCGGCGGTTCAGTACGTCGCCAGGGATGACAGCGCCATCGTCGTGTTTGCCTGGTCAGGCGCTCGGCATTACCGCACGCGTCCAGGCTGGGTTCAACTGCAGGCAATCGACCCAACCGCCTCGTATCGCGACCGGGAGACCGGGATGGTTCATGCGGGAGCGACCCTGCAAGCGCTCGGGCTTCCCCTCCCAGCCTCACTCAGCTTCGCCAGCATGTGCGTGCACCTCGAGCGGTTGGGTTAGCGCCGTCTGGGGCCTCGGTGGGTCCCGAGCTCAAGGGAAGGCTCGCGTCCTGTGCGGAGGGCATTCATCAATCGCGCGACGCCGGGATCCGCCATACCGCCATGGCGCAGCGAGAATCGCCTCTCCCTGCGCATCACTGAAGCACCCACCAACGCCTCGGTGCGGTGCCCCCATCGCATCGCCGCGGCGGGCGCGAGGAGGTGGCGCGGCCGCCAAGCGAGCGTCGACGCGCTCACCCCTCGCGAAGGGATCGGGCGCGCTCCGTGTGACGTTCGGCGGCTCGTGCGGGGACCTTGTGCGATATCCCCCCGCCCGCACGCGCCGTAGCGTGATCAACCATGTGACACAGATCACGCAGGAGGTCCGCCGATGAGAGCGATCCTTGCAGTGGTGATCCCCGCGGCGCTCGTGCTCGCCGCCGGGTGGGTGGCGGTGGCCGTACACCGCCACCGCCACCAGCAGCCGGCGGTGATCGCCGAGCCACACAGCCTGGTCCGACTGCTCACCACCGAGGCCGAGCTGCATGAGGCCGTGCGCCGCGCCGAGCGATTCGAGCTCGAGGTGGCGGCGATCTTGCGGGCTCGCACCGAGCGCTACGAGGCCATCGGCCCGCCGCACTTGTGGGTGAGCGAGCCTCCAGGGGGCGGCGACCCACCGCTTCAGGCGAAGTCGGCTTAGCTTGTAACTAAACCTTCACCTCGGTCTCAAGGATGAGGTCGGTCGCCGCTTCTGCGACGTCGCGCAACTCATCGATGAGCGAGCGGAGCTTGCGGTCGTTGCTGATCCACTCCTGATAACGCTCAGCTTCTCGGTCAGTGAGGCGGCGGTTCACGGTCTTGCCAGCAACCTTCGCCGTCCACTGCCAATAGGGACCGTGCGGCTGAGGCGGGTCGGCGTGGCACCGGCAG
>JAJZBI010000007.1 GCA_021798985.1 Actinomycetes bacterium | reverse complement strand
AAACGCGCTCCAGCCGAACGCGAGGACCCTCTGCGACCGCTTGCGCCCCTATCGCCTACCCTTCGGCGACCGGCGAGCCTCTTCTGCGGGGGCCTACCTGTCTGGCTGCAATATCAGGGTCAGAGCGATCCCGAATTCGTCGAGGTGCAGCCCGGGCGCCTGGTCGCCTGCTGGAACTGGGAGGAGGGCATCGATGCCTGATGACCGCAAGGCATCGCTGCTGTCGCTCGAGCGGGTCTGCAAGGTCTACCGGACCGGGACCTTTGGTGCAGGTGAGCTCTGTGCCGTCTCTGACGTCACCTTCTCGATCGCCCCGAACGAGGTCGTGGCGCTCGTCGGCGAGAGCGGAAGCGGCAAGACGACGATCGGCCGGATGATCTTGCGCCTCGAGGCGGTGACGAGCGGGTCCATCCGATTTGATCACACGGCCGTGTCTGCGCTGCGCCGCAGCGAGCTCAAGGACTACTACCGCTCGGTGCAAGGCGTCTTCCAGGACCCCTTCAGCTCCTTCAACCCGATCTTCAAAGCCGACCGGGTCTTCAAGATCCTCCGCCAGGAGTACTTCGCCGAGAGCGCCGACGCACCCTGGCAGGCACGGGTCGACGACGCGCTCGAGGCCGTCGGCCTCAACCCGGCCGACGTCTTGCACAAGTACCCGCACCAGCTCTCGGGCGGTCAGTTGCAGCGCCTGTTGATCGCCCGCGCGCTCATGATGGACATCCGGCTCCTCGTCGCCGATGAGATCATCAGCATGCTCGATGCCTCGACCCGCATCGACGTGCTCAACCTGCTCGGGGGCCTGAAAGAGCGCGGCCTCGGGATCTTGTTCATCACCCACGACCTGTCGCTCGGCAGCTACATCGCCGACACGAGCATCATCTTGCGCCGAGGGCGCATCGTCGAGATGGGCCCGACCGACGACGTCTTCGGGGACCCTCGCCACCCCTACACCAAGGCGCTGCTCGCCGCGGTCCCACGCCTGCACGGCGGCGAGGAGCTCCCACCGCCTGGCGCAGGCGATGGCGCGAGGGCAGGTGAAGTGGACGCGGTGGCACCGAACAGCCCCACGCTCGAGGAGGTCACTCCCGGGCACTTCGTCGCCGAGCACGCGCCCTGAGCGCTCGCCGGCTCGGCAAGTGGACGCCGACCGCGGGGTCGGCTCAGGCCGTCCAGGTGCGAGCGCTTGTCGGCGAAGCCGCCTCCTCGGTGCGCGGCTCGCTCCCCGGCTCGGCCTCGTCCTGGTGCACGTACTTGCCACCACGCAGCCAAGACGCCACGCCAGCCACGCCGCAGGCGACCGCCGAGAAGGCGAATGCGAGGCGCAGCCCGTCCATGAACGGCGAGGCGATCAGGTGGGGGAAGAACTCCCTGCCCGTGAGGTAGGCGGCCTTGGCCGGGCTGAGGTGGTTGAGCGCCGGACCGAGCAGCGTCTGCATCGGGTTGTAGCCCAAGAACGCAGCAAACAGCGCCCCCGTCGGCGGCAGGTGCGAGACGCGGCGCGCCGCTGCGGGCTGGATCCCCTGGGCGAGGAGGCCGTGCTCGAGCGCCGTGGGCAGCCGGGATGACAGCCCGACGATGATCAAGGTGAAGAAGATGCCGATCGACAGCACCATCGCGGAGTTCTGGAAGGTCGTCGACATCCCAGCTCCTGCCCCGCGTTGGCTTGCCGGCAGGCTGTTCATGATCCCGGCGCGGTTGGGCGAGGCGAACAGCCCCATGGCAAGTCCGTTGAGGAGCAGCAAGAGCGCGAACCACACGTAGGAGAAGTCTGCGGGCAAGAAGTCCAGGAGCACGAAGCTCGCCACCGCGGCGGCCATCCCGCCGGTCGCGAACGGGCGGGCGCCGAAGTGATCGGACAGGTAGCCCGAGACCGGACCGGCGATGAGGAAGCCGACGGTCAGCGGGACCATATAGATTCCCGCCCATAGCGGCGTCGAGGCGAAGCTGTAGCCGTGCAGGGGGAGCCAGATCCCTTGGAGCCAGATGATCAAGATGAACATCATTCCGCCGCGCCCGATGCTGGCGAGCAGGCTGGCAAGGTTGCCGGCAGTAAACGCGCGGATGCGAAAGAGCGGCAGGCGGAACATCGGGTGCGCCACTCGAGTCTCGATGAACGCGAACACCACGAGGACAGCCACCCCGCCGATGATCTCGCCGAGGACCACAGGGCTGGTCCAACCCATCGTCGCGCCGCCATAGGGCTGGATGCCGTAGGTGATTCCGACCAGGACGGCGATCAGCCCCACGCCGAAGGTGAGGTTCCCCCACCAGTCGATGCGCGAGGGCGTGCGCACCCCCTTCTCGTGCAGGTTGAAATACGCCCAGATCGTCCCGGCAATCCCGATCGGGACCGAGACCAAGAACACGAGCCGCCAGTCAACCGGTCCGAGCAGGCCGCCGAGGATCAGGCCGATGAACGAGCCGGCGATCCCAGCCACCTGGTTGACCCCGAGGGCGAGGCCGCGCTGGTTCGGCGGGAAGGCGTCGGTGAGGATCGCCGAGGAGTTGGCGAAGAGCAAGGCACCCCCGATGCCCTGCAAGATGCGCATGATGATCAGCCACATCGTGCCGGCGACCCCGGTCATCCAATCGATCGACAAGAGCACGGAGAACAGGCTGAAGACGGCAAAACCGAGGTTGTACATCTTCACCCGGCCGAACATGTCCCCCAGGCGTCCGAAGCTCACCACGAGCACCGCCGTGGCGACCATGTAGCCCATCAACAGCCAGAGGAACAGGCTGCTGTGCGAAGGGGTCAGCGGGTTGAGGTGGACCCCGCGGAAGATGTCGGGGAGGGCGATCAAGATGATCGAGGAGTTGATCGTCACGAGCAGGACCCCAAGGGTCGTGTTCGACAGCGTCAGCCATTTGCCGCGGTAGCGATCCTCGTCAAGAACCGCCTCGGACGGGCCGCGGTCGAGGGCGCGAAGGTGCCGGCGGCGAGCCGTCCGCGTTCGCTCGTCAGCGCTCATGATCGGATCCCTCCTCTTTGGGGCCGAGGTGCCGGCTCGGGCGACGAGCCATGCCGCCACAGCCTGCAGGCGGCGGCGGGGAGCGACAGACTCATAAAAGCAACTATATAGCGGTGCTAATGATCTTCGCGCCGTGCGGCTGCGCCCTCGCCGGGCTTGCCCATCCATCTGGCTCCCCATGCGCTGGTGATGGACCTAATAACTCCCCGTAGAGGTTGAAGAGCGCCATCTTCCCCGGCAAGGGTGCGGATCTCTGCTCCAACCACTACCGAGGAGGATGACGTGCCCAAGGCTAAGCGGCCTGAGCTCACGCGCGGCGACCTGCGGCGCAACGAGCGCCTTTCGAAGTTGCGTTCCATTGTCCGGCGCGAGTTCGCCATCATCGGGATCGACCTCGCGTCGGCAAAGCAGGCGGCCGTCGTCGCCGATCACCAGTCCAAGACGCTCGGAAAGGCCATGTTCTCCGGCTCGCCGTGGGTGATCGACGAGATCCTCGACTGGGCGCTCCCGATCGCCGAGCGTGCGGGTTTTGCCGGTCTCGTCGTCGCCTGCGAGCCGACCGGTCACCGCTGGAAGCCGCTGCTCGACCGCTACAGAGAGCGGGGGGTCGATCTCGTGTGCGTGAACGCGATGCTCGTCGCCCGCGCCCGAGAGGCCGAGGACTTCACGAAGAACCGCTCCGACTTCTCCGACGCCACCTTGATCGCCCGGCTCACGGCTGAGCGCCGCGGCCACGTCCCTTATCTCGCCGAGGGGCCCTGGAGCCTCTCCGGCACCTCGGGGTTCGCCGCACCCAGCTGCTCGTGCAGGCGACCGCAGCGCGCCAGGGACTGCGCGACCTGCTCGAGTGCTACTGGCCTTCCCTCCTCGGTGCCGCGGCGAAGCCGATGGAGTGCCTCACGCTCCGGGCCGTGCTCTCGGTCTCGACCGATCCAGGGGTGATCGCCGAGATGGACGAGGCGACCTTCGGCGACGCCGTCACAGGAGAGCTGTCCCGATGGGGCGCGCTCCGGCGCAACCGGCATGTCCTCAAGGCCGCCTTTGCTGCCGCTTCGGCCCCCGGCAGCGTGACGAGCGAGGTGCCGGCCGCCGCCGAGCGGGCGAGCTTTGCCCTGTCGGACTGGCACCGCGCCCTCGAGGGCCTGAAGGAGGTCGAGGAGCCCATGGTCGAGGTCATGGAGGAGCTCGGCCTCGCCGAGCTCGTGAGGAGCATCGACGGCCTCTCGGTCGTCGGCGCTGCGGCGATCCTCGCCGAGACCGGCGACCCGAACCGCTTCGACTCGCCACGAACCTGGGTGAAGCACGCCGGGCTCGCGCCGCGGGCGAACGAGTCGGGCAACTTCCGTGGCCAGACGAAGACCTCGGGGCGTGGCCGGCCCGCTCTGCGCACCGCAGCCTGGCGGGCGATCTGGGGCCTGCTTCCGCACAACGCCATCTTCCCGGCCCGCTATGAGCACCTGCGTCATCGCGCCGACAACCCGCTGAACGACAGAAAGGCCCGCGCCGCCCTCGGTGCGGCGCTGCTGCGCCAGCTCTTCGTCGTCGTCACGACCCGCGTCGCCTGGAGCGCGGATGTCGCCTCCGGTCGCAAAGAGGAGGCGCCCCTCGCGGCTTGACGCGACACTGGCGTGGGCGGGGCGAACCCGACTGGCCCTCGGGGAGAACCCGAACCTGGGCCTGGGCGCCCCGCCCGCTCTCCCATCGAGCTCGGATGAGGGCTGTTGGGAAGAACCCGGTTGCTCGTTAGGTCGAGCGCGGAGAGCGGGCTCGGGCCCTCGCCGATCGACGCCGGGGCGCACCTGAACACCCGACCACGCGGCATCAGCTCTGTCACTGCGCCCTCGAGGCGGGATGACGGCGCGCGCTCCTTCTCCGGAGAACGGCACCTTGACGTCGGCGTCATCGGTTGCTCAGGGGACGATGACGACGACCGGCGCCTCGCGCTTTCCTGCAAGCGCCCGACCGAGGGAGCCGGCCAGGTGGTGGCGCGCCTTGGTTGAGCGTCCGACGACGAGCACATCCGCGCGCACCGCCTTGGCCACGGCCAGCAGCTCGTGCGCGGGGGTCCCTTGGGCGTGTACGAACTGGACCGCGAGCCCCTCCCCGCAACAGCGCGCCGCCTCGGCGGCGAGGCGCTCGGCGCACTCGTTGTTGGCCTGCTCGACCATGTAGTCCGTGCAGGGGGCGCCCACCGCCCCGGCAAGGCCCGCCATGGCGGGGTTCGAGCTGACGTAGACCGCGACGACCCGACCACCGAGGCGCCGAGCCTCGCCACAGGCCCAGTAGAGCGCGTCCAGCGAGCTCGCCGAGCCGTCGAAGCCGACCACCACGGCCGGAGTCGTCGTCCGTGGCCGCTGGCCGCTGGGAGCCCCGTCGTCGAGGGGCTTGGAGGCGCCCTGGTCAGCGAGCGACATCGGAACCGCCTCCGCGTCGCTCGCTGCTGTGGCCGTCGCGTCGTTCCGAATCGATGGCGAGCAAGTGCCGGAGCGCCGGCGTTGCGGCACGCAGCGCCGCTCCCTCGTCACCTGGCAGCTTCTCGATCAGGCGATCGAACGCCTCGGCGCCGTCGCGCCGACGCGCGCGCAGGTAGCGGTCGCCTTCGTCGGTGAGCGCGACGCGCACGGCCCGACGATCGGCCCGATCAGCTTGGCGGGCAACCAAGCCGGCGCGCTCAAGCCCGGTCACCAGCACGGTCATCGAGGGTTGGGAAACGCCTTCGATGGCCGCAAGGTCGGTGATACGCCGCGGGCCGCTGCGCGCCAGGGTCGACAGCGTCGACGCCGCCGTCAAGCTGATGTCCCGCACGTGATGGCGCACCGCCGTGGCGACGAGCCCGTAGAGCGCTTCGCCGATACCTTCCGTCCGCGCTTCGCTGGCCACGATCCGAATATATCGCGTTACATAGATGACTCAATGCTCTGTCCTCAAGCGCGCCGCGCCGCGGGCGCCATCCGCATCGCTCCCATCCCGGCGCAAAGCTCGGGACGACGAGGCGCGTCGGGTGCTTGACCCGGGCGCACGAGCGCGACCGCGCGGCGCCACGCTCGGGTCAACGCAGCGGCGCCGCGCCCGCCGGTGTGGTCAAATCGATGCCGATGCCTCGACGGTCGCGCCTCTCGTTGCGTCGCGGCCGATCGGCTCGACCCGAGCACCCCCACCCGAGCGGGCGGCCGGGAAGACAGTTGTGGCAGCATCGTGACTTCCTCCGCCTGTGGGGCGGCGAGAGCATCAGCGACCTCGGGAGCCAGATCAGCATGCTGGCGCTCCCGATCCTCGCCGTGCGCACCTTGCACGCCAGCACCTTTTCCGTCGGCTTGCTCAGCGCGGCCGGCACGCTCGCCTTCTTGCTCATCGGCTTGCCGGCCGGCGCCTTGGTGGACCGCATGGCCCGCCGAGGTCTCATGATCGCCGCCGATCTCGGCCGGGCCGCGGCACTCGCCTCGATCCCGCTCGCAGCGGGCCTTGGCGCGCTCACGATGACCCAGCTGTATCTCGTCGCGCTCACGCTCGGCGTCCTCACGGTGTTCTTCGACGTCGCCTACCAGTCCTACGTCCCCGGCCTCGTCGCGCCCGGCGAGGTCGTCGCGGCGAACGCCAAGCTGTCGAGCTCCTCTCAGGTCGCCCAGGTGGCCGGGCCGGGCGCAGCCGGTGGGCTCATCCAGGCAATCGGTGCGCCGCTCGCCATGGCCTTCGACGCCGCCAGCTTCGGCCTCTCGGCGCTTGCGCTCCGCTCGATCCGAACGAGGGAGGTGGCGCCACCACCTAAGCCGGCGCGCCGGCGCTTGCGGGAGGAGATCGCCGAAGGCGTGGGATTCGTCGCCCGGCACGAGATCCTGCGGGCGCTCACCGCCACGACGGCGACGGCGAACTTCTTCTCGGCCGTCATCACCGCCGTCGAGGTCGTGTTCTTGGTCCGCGCGCTGCACACCCCGCCGGGGATCGTCGGCCTCCTGTTCGCCGGCATCGGCGTGGGGGGGCTGGTGGGCGCGCTGGCGGCGGCACGCATCGCCACGCGCTTGGGCGGCGCCCGCGCGGTGCTGGTGGGCGCCGGAGCGACCGTCGCCGGGCTGGCGATACCGCTCAGCGGACCGGGCCTCGGCCTCATGGCGTTCGGCCTTGGCTATGGCGTCTCGGCGGTCGGCATCGTGGTCTACAACATCACCCAGGTCAGCTACCGCCAGCGGCTGTGCCCGCCCGAGCTGCTCGGTCGCATGAACGCCACGATCCGCTTCGTGGCCTGGGGCGCCTTGCCGCTCGGCGCGCTGGCGGGTGGTACCCTCGGCACGGCCATCGGCCTGCGGCCGACGCTGTGGATCGGGGCGCTCGGTCAGGCGAGCGCGGTTGGATGGCTCCTCGCCTCGCCGCTGCGAAGCCAGCGGGACTTCCCGGCGGCGGTGGGCGCGTGAAGCGCGCCGGGGGAAGGGGAACCAGCAAGGGCGCGATCGACGCCCGCGGCGTCGCCCGGGCGATCCGCCCGCTGTGGATGCAGATCTACCTCCCCAATCTGCTGATCGCCACCGGCCAGGGCGCCATGTTGCCGATCCTCGTCTACGCCGCCCGCCAGGTGCACGGCTCTTCGGCTGACGGCGCCGCGCTCGTGGCGCTGAACGGCTTCGGCACCTTGCTGTTCGACCTCCCCTCGGGCCGAATCGTGGCCCGGCTCGGCGAGTGGCGCTCGGCGTGGCTGGCGACGATCCTCCTCCTCATCGGCCTCGCGGGCTGCCTGGTGTCCCGCTCGATCGGCGAGCTGGCCGTCTCGGTCCTGGTGCAGGCGATGGGCTGGGCGCTGTGGAGCCTGGTCCGCCTCACCCACCTCAGCCGCGCCGCCCCGATCCTCGTCCGGGGCCGCGCCCTGTCGCTGTTCGGCGGCATCATGCGCGCCGGGAACGTCCTTGGGCCCTTCGCCTTCATCGCCGTCGCGAACCGCCACGACGTGCGACCGGCGTTCGCCATCTACCTCGTGAGCGTCATCGTCGGCTTCGTCTGGGTCGTGCTCGCCCGCGACCGCGACGACCCGGCGATCCACGAGCGCTCCGAGCCCGTGCAGCCGCTGCGCGTCATCAAGAACCACCGCAACGGCCTCGCGATCGCGGGGACCGCGGTCCTCGCCGTCAGCTTGCTGCGGGGCAGTCGCACCGCGATCGTGCCGCTGTGGGCCGCGCACCTCGGCCTCAGCTCCCAGCAGGCGGCAACCCTGTTCGCCTTCTCATCGGTGATCGACCTCGCGCTCTTCTACCCGGCGGGGGTGATCTCGGATCGCTTCGGCCGCCGGGCAGTCTTGCTGCCCTGTCTCGTCCTGCTCTCGGTGGGTCATCTGCTGATCCCACTGACCTCCGGCTTCGACACGCTCTTTGCTGCGTCTTTCGTGCTCGCACTCGGCAACGGCATGGGCGCTGGCATCGTGATGACCCTCGGCGCCGATCTCACGCCCGCCGAAGGTCGACCCTCGTTCCTCGCAGTCTGGCGCGGGATCTCCGATGCCGGCACGACCGCCGGGCCGCTCGTCGACTCGGCCGTCGTCGGCCTCGGTCCGATCGCGCTCGCCGGGCCCGTCATCGCCCTGCTCGGCCTCGCCGCGACGGCGCTCGCCGCCACACGCCTGCGCGAGCCCGAGCATCTTGCCCGCCAGCTCGAGCGCCCCAATTCGGCACCGTCTCCGTGATCGCGCAATGAGTACCGGAGGTCGACCCGGGGGCGGGCGGCTTGGTGCCCGTGGCCACGTCGGCTGGGATCGCATAGGAGCGACCAAGCGTCCCGGTGCGTCGCGGTCACGCGCCACCTACCATCCGCACCATGACCGGCGTCGCCCACGGAACCTTCGAGGTGGAGATCGCCCCTTCCCCCAACGAACTCGACGGTGCCGTGTCCCGATTTGGGTGGCGCAAGCAATTCCACGGCGATCTTGAAACCACCTCGACCGGCATCATGCTGTCGGGCGGGGATCCGGCAAGCGGCACCGCCGGCTACGTCGCGTTCGAATCGATGCGCGAGACCTTGAAGGGTCGGACCGGTGGCTTCTTGCGGATGCAGCTCGGTGCGATACAGGAGGGTTCGCAGTAGCTCGACCACCGCATCGTGCCCGGCGCCGCGGCGAGGGTGAGCTCACGCGGCTCACGGGCGCGCTCGCACTGAGCGTCGAGACGGACGGGACGCACCGCTTCGCGCTCTCCTGCGAATGGTGAAACAAAGCGCCTGCTCACTGCCGTTACCTCAAAACACGCGATAGTGCTCACGGCCGAGACATTCCGTGCGGAGTTCCTCCGTCACCATCTGAGCAGCGACATTGGTTCTGGTCTCATCGGCCGCGGCCTGAGCCGGAAGGCTCATGGTCTGACGCGACCTCGTCCGACATCGAGTCACCTCAGCATCGGAGCCGCCGTCTCCGGCGCTGCCGCCGGAGGTGCTGACGAAGGGGACCCGGGCCCCAACTGGACCCGAACTGGCATCACCCGGCCAGTCACAGAGATTGCGGGCCGCGTTGGTGTCGCGGTCCACGAGCTCGTCCGACACGGCACAAGCCAGCTTCTTCGCAAGCTTGTTGCCGTGCGGTGAGCTCAAGCGGCAGCCACATCCGTGGTGGATCTGGCTCGTCGCCGACCAGCGGTCGGCGACGACGAGCTCGGCGCCGGCGCGCTGGGCTTTGGACGCGACCATCGGCCGGAACATCCCGAGCGAAGCGTCAAAGACGCTGCGGCGGAAGGCGTTGCGGCCCATGCTCTGTTTCCCGGCGACGAGATCGAGATCTTCGCGCACGATCTCGCCGTAGTGTTGCACCAACCAGCCCGTCGGCTGGTGCCAGTTGTCCCGGCGGAGGTGCACGGCGCGACCCTCGAGCCGAGCGATCTTGGCGTTCGCTGCTCGGTGCCCGCGCGCGCCGGGGATCGGGCGGGAAAGCGGTCGAGACGCCCGCCGCCGCTCGGCGAGCGTGGCCCGCAATGGCGCCGGACTTGGGACTTCAATGAGGCGGTCGCTGTCGTCCGCAAGGGTCGCCAGGGTCCGCGAACCGGGGTTGATCCCGACGCGACCGTTGGGTGCCTGGGCCTGACAACTCGCTGTTCTCACTGCTTCGTTCACGCTCAGCAACCGCCGACCCCATCGCTGCGACAGGGACATCTTGAGGATACCGGCCGTGTTGTTGGCGAGACGGCGCTCGACGCGACGCGCGTTCTCCTTCGTTCGCAGCGCAGGAGGCGGTCGCTCGAAAGATGTTCTGCAGCTCAGCCCACTCTGCGAGATTCATGATGACTGCTATCGCACGCTTCTGCGTGCCATCGCATCCCGTAGCGGCAACAGCTGCAGCCCCACCCCACACCCTGAGCGGACCCGACATGCGGCCAGACGGAATGGGCCGCGGCAGCACCGGGCCCGCCGCGTCGGGCTCGGACCGGTTTGCCGAGTGCCCCGAGGATCACTCAGGCGAGTCCGCAGCCAGACGCGTGCACCCCTTCGCCGAACCCGCCGCACTCTTCGCAGATGAGATGCGCCCAGCACGCCGGATCCCCGCCCTCTTCGACGGCGTCGGCGACAACGGTTGCGCCTCGGTCGACAGCCAAGAGCTCCAGGCTGAAGCGCACCGCCCCGATGGGCACGATGTCGTGATCGAGTTCGGGCGGGATGGCTTGGCACGCTCCCGGACCGAGGCGGGCGGCGAGCGGCACCGGTCGATGGGCGCGGAAGTCGAGTGCGCCCTCGGCGACGACGAGCCGGCCCCACGTCCCTGCACCGAGACGATGCTGGCGGCGCAGGCCGGCCGGCATCGTCTGTTCGTCGAAGTGCCGCGGCGCTCTCAGCGGGACGAGCGTCTCGGGGAGCTCTGCGCGATCGCACAAGGTGCACTCCAACCGCGCGCCGAGGCGCGCCTGGCGCGTGGCCTCCTCGAGCACCCAAGCGCGCAGCTGAAACGGCGGCCGGTGCCGGACATGCTGGTTATGTCCACACGACAGCGCGGCGACGTGGTCGCCGAGCTCGTCTTGGTGGAATCCGGTGATGACCCGTTCCATCGCTGGCCCCCTCTTCGCTCGCCGCGCCGGGCTGTGCCCCCATCATCAACCCAGCGCGCGCCCATCGTCCACGCCGGGTCGCCCGACGCCGGCGACCTCGGTCAGCGCCTCGGGTCGATGTGGACCTTCGGGCCGCGGCCAGGAGCGGGGTGGTGGCCGGCGAGCACGCCTTCGGCCTCGGCCAGTCCGACGGTCGCCCCCACGAGCGCTGACGGGTCGATCACCCCGTCACGGTAGGCGGCGACGGTCGCAGCGAGCGCTGGAGAGCCGCTCAGGATCCCGACGGCGGTGAGGTCGGCGAGGACGAGCGCCCTCGAGTCGATGAGACTCGGCTGCGCCGAGATGCCGATGAAGACCACCCGCCCGCCCGGCTCGACCAGCTCGATGGCGCGAGCGGGGATCGTGGCGGCGTTCGTCGCGTCGATCGCCGCGTCGAACGCGGCCGTCCCGAGCGCTGCCGAGTCGCGTGCCGCGACGAAGCCGAGCGACGTCGCAAACTCGAGCGACGCGTCCTGCACTCCGACCACGAGCACGCTGGCGCCGCGGGCGCGCGCCAACATCGCGCAGAGCAGGCCGATCGTTCCCGGACCGATCACCACCAAACGGCCCCCGGGTCCGACGCCAGTGGCGTCGACGGCCCTCCAGGCATTCGCCCCGGGCTCGACGAGTGCCCCCTTGGTCGCGTCCACCTCACGAGGAAGCTCGTGCAGCGACCAGACCGGCACGGCCACCTGCTCGGCGAGCGCCCCAGGGCGGCCCCGCCGAACGCCGACCTCGGCGCGCTCCGCGCACACGTGCTGCTTGCCGGCGCAGCAGCGCGCGCAGCGCTGACAGCCGAGCATCGTGTCGCCCGTGACGCGCCGCCCCGCCCAGTGCGGCTCGACCCCCGCGCCGAGCGCGACGACGCGCCCGGCCCACTCGTGACCGAGGCGGATCGGATAGCTCGCCTCGCCGGTGCCGAGATAGGCCATGTCGCCGGCGTAGAACTCGGCGTCGGTGCCGCACAGGCCGACCCGCTCGACCTCGACGACCACTTCCTCGGGCGCCGGCTCGGGCGGGGCGACCTCGACCACCCCGGCCCGGCCGGGCTCGAAGACCACGAACGCCCTCACGGGCGTGGCCGTTGGCTCAATAGGTCGCCCTCCCACCGCTGATGTCGTAGACGGCACCGGTCGAGAAGCTGACGCGATCTGAGCACAGCCAGGCGACGAGCTCGGCCACCTCTTCGGGGCGGCCGATCCGCCGCATCGGGATGAGGCTCGTGATGTGTGCAAGCGCCGCCGGATCCGTCGCGGCATTGATGGGCGTCGCGATCACGGCGGGGGCGACCACGTTGACGAGTACACCGCTCGTCGCGAGCTCCTTGCCCACCGACTTGGTGAGCGCGATCACGGCAGCCTTGGACGCGGAGTAGGGCGACAGGTTCGGGTTGCCGTCCTTTCCCGCCATGCTGGCGATGTTGACGACCCGTCCCCAGCCCCGCTCGCACATCCCTGGCAGCACGGCGCGCATCGCGTTCAGCGTCCCCACCACGTTGACCTCAAAGACCTCGCGCCACTGCTCGTTGGTGGTCTCGACGAGCGGACGGCCCGGGCCGACGATGCCCGCCGAGTTCACGAGGACGTCGATCGGGCCGAGCTCCGCGATCGCCGCGCGCACCGCCTCCTCGTCGCGCACGTCCACGACGACGTCGGCCGAGGGGGCGAGATCGAGGCAGTAGACGCGCACGCCATCCGCGCGCAAACGCTCGGCGCTCGCTGCGCCGAGCCCGCTCGCGCCGCCCGTGACGAGCGCGGAGCGCGTCACGGCGCTTCCACGACCCGCTGTCGCTGCGACCCGAGCCCGTCGATGCCGAGCTCCATGACGTCGCCGGGCTGCAGCCAGATCGGCGGCTTGTAGCCCATGCCGACACCGGGAGGCGTTCCGGTGTTGATCAGGTCGCCGGGCTCGAGCACGAGGAACTGGCTGATGTAGTGGACGATCGTGAACGGATCGAAGATCATCGTCTTCGTGGATCCCTGCTGGCGCCGGGTCCCGTTCACGTCCAGCCACATCGCGAGGTCCGAGACATCGGCGACCTCGTCGCTCGTGACGAGCCAGGGTCCCGCAGGGTTGAAGGTCTCGGCGGACTTGCCCTTCATCCACTGGCCGCCGCGCTCGGCCTGAAAGGCGCGCTCGCTCACGTCGTTGACGACGACGTAGCCGGCGATGGCCGCCGCCGCCGCCTCGCGCGACTCGAGGTAGCGGCAACGCTCTCCGATGACGACACCGAGCTCGACCTCCCAGTCGAGCTTGGTCGAGCCCCGAGGTCGGTGCACGTCGTCATAGGGACCGACCAGCGAATTCGGCGACTTCGTGAACAAGATTGGCTCATCAGGCACGGCCTGGCCGGTCTCTGCCGCGTGGTCGCGGTAGTTCAGGCCGATGCAAATGATCTGGTGCGGCCGGGGAAAGGGCGCACCGACGCGAACGTCGCCGAAGTCGCGAACCTTTCCCGCCGCCTTGCGCTCCGCGGCCACCGCGAGGACCTCGTCGCGGCGCGCGAAGAAGTCAGCGTCGAAGTCTGCGATGACGTCGGAGAGGTCGACATAGGACCGGTCGTCCACACGCACCGCGGGCCGCTCGGCCCCCACCTCACCGAGGCGCATGAGCTGCATGATCAGCTTCCTTTCTCTGCCGGCCCACTCTAGGGTCGGGTTCGGGCGGCTACATCGGGCACACGCCCGGCCGCCGTGGTCATCGCCGCGCCCCTTCGGCGCGTCGGGTACTGGAGCGACGTCCCCATCCGTGTCGCTCGATCGTCTCCTCGATCTCCGGCGCCGCCGCGAGGAGGCGGGCAAGGGGGCTGCGGTAGGCGATGCCGCTGACGCTCACCGCACCCGAGGGTGCCTCGCCCGCGTCCATCCAGACGGGAAAGGCGATGCAGTTGACCCCGGCCTCGCTCTCTTGGTCGTCCGTGCCAAAACCGCGGCGGCGGGTGATCTCGAGCTCGCGGACGAGCCGGTTCGCCGAGACGATGCTGTTGGGGGTGCGCCGCTCGAGCGGATGTTCGCCGATCCACGCCTCGAGCGCACCACGCCCCTCTATGGCGAACGCAAGGAGGCATTTACCGATGCCGGTCAGATGCGCCGGGTTCCGCCCGCCGACGCTCGAGCTCAGTCGCACCGCGCCAACGGCCGGATCGACCTTGGCGAGATAGACGATCGAGCGGCCTTCGAGCACCCCGAGGTGTGCCGTCTCGCCAAAGCGCGCCGCGAGCTCTTCGAGCAGCGGCTGCACGGCGACGTGCTCGGGACGTCGGGCGTGGTAGTCGAAGGCGATGCGAAGCAGCTCGACACCGACGCGGTAGCGCCCGCCGGCGTCCTGGTCGGCGAGGCCCGCGCGTCGCAGCGCGCCGAGCGCCCGGTGCACCGTTGACTTCGGGCTCTCGACGGCGCGCGCCAGCTCTTCGACCCCGACGCCGTCGGGATACTCACCGAGGCGCTTGAGGACCCGCAGGACGCGGTCGGCCCCCACAACGCGCTCGTCCCCTCCCGGCTCGGCGGCGGCAGCGGCGTCCACGGGTTCCAGATAGTAGACCGCGGTTCCACAACGTGCAGGAGCCGCTCAGCATCCCGCGCCCCTGCCGCTCGCACCCGACGAGGCGGCGCGGGTGTCCACGCGCGCCGATGCGGCCCGACGCGCGGGCCGCATCGCAGCGTTCGGCTGGGAGCAGGTGCTACGCAGCGGTTTTTTCGGCCAGCGCCTCCACCACGCTCTTCTCTCGCCCAAAGAGGTGCCAGTGCACCCGGTGATGCTGACGGAAGCCGAGGAGCAGGCCGTCGATGCCGATCCAACCCGAGGTCCGCCAGGTGGCCAGCAGCAAGATAGCGAAGAGCGCATAGACGGGGTTCACCCCGGCGGTGCCCGAGAGCATGTAGGTCACGTTCAGCAACAACGCCCCGGCGGCCGCAACCGGCGTCAGGAAGCCGAAGGCCAGCGCGATGCCCGCCGCGAGCTCACTGAAAGAGACCAGGACGCCGATCCATCCAGCGTTCGGCACGACAAAGCTGTGCAAGAAGCTGGCCCACCAGCTGTAGCTCGCTGCACCGTGCGCCGCGAAGCCAGCGACGCCGGCCCCGCCGTTGTGCATGAACGCAGGGTTCTCGGCCCCCCACACCTTGGACACGCCGGCTTGGATCCACATGATCCCGAGCCAGACTCGCGCCGCGGTCCAGGCAACCGCCGCCGCCTTCGAGGTGGCGAGCCACTGCAGCACCTTGGGAGTCCGCCGCTCGGCAGGCTCGCCAATCAATGCCGTCACGTACCTCATTCGCCTCTACCTTCTTCCTGGTCCAGCTCCCCCGGACCACGCCCCCACGCTGCATCGCGCCGGCGCGTCGCGACGATGGGCGAACGTCCCAGCCTTGGATGCACTGGTCGCCACGAGGTGGGACCTCTGGCGCGCACCGGCGGGACCTTGGTCGCCGGCGCGCGCCGTCCAACCCGGCCGCCTCTCGCTGGAACGGCAGCATCAACCCCGCCCCTACCAGGGCAATTCTCGCCATTAGAAGGACGCGACGGGGCGTCGCCGCCAAGCCCCGGGCGCGTCAGCGCGTCGCGGAGCCGAGGCCGTCGAGCGCGGGCAGCCCGTCGAGGGTCTCGGCGTTCATCTCGTGCTGGTAGGCGAGCACCCCCGAACGTCCTTTGCGCTCGGCCCAGCGGTCCATGTTCGGACGGTGGCCCGCAAAGGTCATGAGCGGCACGCCGTAGCCGCAGGAATCCGAGATCCTGGAGACCTCGATCGAGATGATGGCGCGAGTCCCGATCCCTTCGGCGCGGGGGAAGTTGCGCAAGCTCTCGGCGAACTCCTCGTCATTCTCGACAAGTACGCGGCCCGTGCCGTGAAGGCGGACGATCCGTGGCGGCCCGCCGAACGCGCAGAACATCACGACGATCCGGCCATTTTCCCGAAGGTGCCCGATCGTCTCGGCGCCGCTGCCCGTCTGATCGAGATAGGCCACGCGCCTCGGACCGAGTACCGCCAGCTCCTTGCGGTTGCCCTTGGGCGAGCAGTTCACGAAGCCCTCACCAGCAAGCGGCGCCGTCGCGACGAAGAACACCGGTTGGTCCATGATCCAGCCAGCGAGGCGCTCGTCGATCTGCTCATAGGTGCGGCCCATCGGCCGAGTATCGCAGCTCGCCGCCCGCCGCACCGGCAACGGTGCGGCAAGCGGCGAGCGCGCGGCGACCAGTCGCTCAGTGGGCGAAGCGCACCTTGGGCATGATCTTGGCCAGCCAGCGCGGCTGGTGCCATGCGGCGTGGTGCGCGAGGCGCAACAGCACGGGCAACAGCACGAGCCGCACCACCAAGGCGTCGAGCGCCACGGCCACGGCCAAGATCACGCCCATCTCCTTCGGGGCAAGCGGCCCCGAGAGCGCGAAGGTCAAGAAGACGGCCACCATCACCGCGGCCGCCGAGACCACGACTCTCCCCGACGTGCGCACCGATCCGACCATCGAGTGCTCAGGATCCGCGTGGGTCTCGTATCGCTCCTTGGCAGCCGAGAGCAGGAAGAGGGTGTAGTCCATCGCCACACCGAAGACCATCGCCCCGAAGAACAGCGGAGCCCAGGCGTCCACGAATCCCTGCGGGGTGAAGTGGAGCAGTCCCGACAGATCGCCGTTTTGGAAGATGAGCCGCGCGACTCCGAACGCACCGGCCACCGAGAGCCCCGTGATCACTACCCCCGCGAAGGCGACCAGTGGCGCGCCGAGCGCGATCAGCAGCAACAAGAAGCCCATGCCGGCCAGCATGCCGAACACGATCGGCGTCTTGGCGGCAAGCGCCGTCTGCAGGTCGTAGTTCTCGGCCGCTGCCCCGCCGACGAGCGATCCCGACGGGAGCTCGTGGCGGATCCGGACGATGGTTGCCCCCGTCTGTGGCGTCGACGGGCCCGTCGTCGGGACGACCTGGTCAAGCTGGCGCCCCGCCGCGCTCGGTCCAGGCAGGACCGCAGCCACCCCCGGCGTCGTTTCGAGCTCGTGCAGCGCCGCGGCCGAGCGAGAATCGGGAACGAGCACCTGGAGCGTTCCGGGGAACCCGGGGCCGAATGCCGCGCTCACTTGCTGGTAGCCCACACGCGCGTTCGCCGACGCCGGGATGATGGTGATCGAAGGCATCGACGTCCTGAGGCCGAACACGGGGACCGCCGCAAGCACCAGCACGGCGAGACCGGCCGCTGCCGCGGGCCAAGGATGGCTCCAGACCCAGCGTCCCCAGCGGTGCAGCTGCGCCTCCAGGCGGTGCCCGTGCGGGCGCATCGGCGCATGACGGCGGAGGCGAACGCGCGTGCCATTGATCTTGCCGCCGAGACGGCCGAGCACAGCGGGCAACAGCGTCAAGGTCGCGGCGAGCACCGCGACGACCGACAGCATGATGCCGAGCGCCATCGAGCGGAACGCCGGACTCGGCACGACGAGGATGGAGGCCAGCGAAGCCAGCACGGTGAGCGCGGAGAAGGCGACCGCCTTGCCCGCCGTCGCCAGCGTCTCGGCGACCGCCGCCACCACCGGGGCACGCTCGTCGCCGTTGATGGCGCGCCGCTCGAGCGCGGATCGGAAGCGCACCACGAGGAAGAGCGCGTAGTCGATGCCGAGCGCGAGGGAGAACATCAGCGCGAAGTTCAGCGCCCAGATCGAGACCGGGGTCAAGTGGTTCACCAACACGAGCGCACCCGCAGCGACAAGCAGCCCTGCCATGGTCAGCATCAGCGGCAGGCCCGCCGCGATGACGCTCCCGAACGCGATGACCAAGATCGCGAGCGTCACCGGCCACGAGAGCATCTCCGAGCGCATCATGGCCGAGTGGTTTGCGCTGTTGAAGTCAGCCCACAGCGCGCTGTCGCCGGTCAGCGTCACGCTGATGTGCCCATCTCCAAGGCGCGCGAGCGGGCTCGCGAGCTTGCCCGCCGCGGCCACCATCTGATTGGTCCCGGCCGCGGCACCCGCCATTACCACCGCGGTCCGGCCGTCACGGGAGATCGAGGTACCAGGACGCGGCGGGACCACGGTCGAGACGTCAGGGTTGGCTCGCAGCAGTGCGGTGACCTTGGCGATGGCCTGCGCGGCAGCCGGGTCGGTTGCGATCGGGCGCGCGTGATCGACGACGACCACCTCGAGGGCGCTCGAGCCCAAGCCCGAGAAGTGCTGGCGGATCACCTGGCGTGCCTGGACCGACTGGCTGCTCGAGTCCTGCCAGCCGGCGCCGGCGAGGACGGACTCGACCTTTGGTGCGAAGACGCCGAACACCCCCACGATGACGAGCCAGGCGAGCACGACGGCCCGCAGGTGCGAGGCGCTCCATGCGCCGAGTCGCGCGAACGCTCCGCGCGGGTGATCGTCGGACGGCTCGATGCGCTCGAGCACGGGCGGCGGTTGGGTTAGCACGGTGTCCTTTCTTGATCCATGCATGGCCTGCCCGCGAGCGGGCGCGACCGTTCAACTCGGTGCCGGCGGCCAAAGTGGCGCGCCGCGCCACGCGCGTCGCCGCCCCCTTGCTCACCTTTGTGCCAAGAGCCCCGCCACCCACCTCCCCGCGCCGGTTCGCGCAGGGGCGCGCGAGACCAGCGAGAGCGAAACGGGGGCGACCTCCGGGTCGCAGAAACTATACCCCCCACCGTATATGGCTATGCAAGTCGCTGCGTCCAGGAACCGGGCGAGCCGCCTTGGCCAGCGCCCGAGCACCGCGGCCAAGCGAGACGATCGCGCGAGGGGAGAGACACCCCAGGGGGTAATGTCGATGAGGTGGTCGACCTGCCTCAGTCTTACTCCGAGGCGCGACGGCCGCATCGACGCTCGGCACGCCCCGTCACGTGTCGCCTTCTTGAGGAGCAGCCATGAGCTACACGAGGTCGATCACGTTGCCGCTCTCCTTCGAGGAGGCCGTCCCGCTGGTGAAGGATGCCCTCAAAGCCCAGGGATTCGGCGCGCTCACCGAGATCGATGTGCAGGCAACGCTCGCCGACAAGATCGGTGCGCAGATGGAGCCCTACCTCATCATCGGCGCGTGCAATCCCCGCCTCGCGCACCGCGCGCTTGATGCGGAGCGCGAGATCGGCGCGCTGTTGCCCTGCAACGTCGTGGTCCGAAGCGCGGGCGCCGGCGTGATCGTCGATGCCCTGGACCCGTCGCTGATGGCGACCCTCACGGGCAACGCGGCCCTCGGCCCCGTCGCCGAAGAGGCGAGTCAGCTGATCGGCGCCGCTTTGGACCAGCTCGTGGCCGAGCACCCCGCCGCCTGATCGTTCGCCAACCGCGCCCGGCTCGGCGCCGGCGAGCTGCTTGGTAGGGTCGGCAACGACGCGGCCCGGCTCGCCGCGGTGGACCTCGAGGCGAGGCGGCGGTGATGGCAGCTCGGCACGTGGCGCAACCCCGAGGCGAAGTCGGCGAACCCGACACCTCAAAGGACGCCCGTCGCCCTGGCACGGGCACGTGGCAGCGACGGGCGCTGGCGGCGCTGTCGTCGCGCGGGCGCCTCGGCGAGGACCTCGCCACCGCCTACGACAAGGATCCGGCGCTCACTCCGGCGACTGCGCTGCAAGCCCTCCTCTACCAGGGCCTCTGGGCGGTGTGGGCACACCGCCTCGCCCATCGCTGGTGGCAGGCCGGCGCACGCTTCCCGGCGCGGCTGGTCTCCCAGCTGGCCCGCGCCGTCACGGGCATCGAGATCCACCCCGGCGCCCAGCTCGGACGGCGCGTCTTTATCGACCACGGCGCCGGCGTCGTCATCGGCGAGACGGCGGTGATCGGCGACGACGTGATGCTCTACCACGGGGTCACCCTCGGCGGCCACGGTTGGTGGGCGGACGCCAAGGGCGAGCGCCGGCACCCGATCATCGGCGACAAGGTGACGATCGGCGTCGGTGCATCCGTGCTGGGAGCCGTGCACGTCGGCGCGGGCTGCCGGATTGGTCCCCATGCGCTCGTCGTCGACGACGTGCCGCCGGACTCGGTGGTCGTCGCCGAGCGCGGCCGGTGCATCATCACCACCGGAGTGCGCCAGAGCCATCCTCGCCGGGGCGAGCTGCTCTCACCAGAATGGCTCGGCGCGACCACCCGCCACGCCGGCGGAGACGACGGACACGGCGACGACCACACCCACTGAGCGAGCGGCTCGGACCTGAGAGGCGGAGACATGGCAGTGCACGACGACGTGACGTCCCTCATCGGGGGCACTCCCCATGTGCGCCTGAGCCGCTTTGGCGCCAACCTGGCGGCCCAGATCGTCGCCAAGCTCGAGAGCGCCAACCCCGGTGGCAGCGTGAAGGATCGGATCGCCCTGGCAATGATCGAGGCCGCCGAGGCCGACGGCCGGCTCGGTGCCGGCGCCGGCATCGTGGAGCCGACCAGCGGCAACACGGGGATCGGCCTCGCGATGGTGGGCGCGGCGCGTGGCTATCGGGTCGTGCTCACGATGCCCGAGTCGATGAGCATCGAGCGGCGCGCCGTCCTCGCGGCGCTCGGGGCCGAGCTCGTGCTGACGCCGGCCGCCGAGGGCATGCGCGGCGCGATCGAGCGCGCCCGAGAGCTCGCCGAAACCCGCGGATGGTTCATGCCCCAGCAGTTCCAGAACGCGGCCAACCCGGAGGTCCACCGCCGCCAGACCGCCCAGGAGATCCTGCGCGACCTCGGCGGCGAGATCGGCGCCTTCGTGGCCGGCGTGGGCACGGGTGGCACAATCACGGGGGTCGGCCAGGTGCTGAGAGAGCACGACCCAAACATCACCATCGTGGCCGTCGAGCCGACCGAGTCTCCCGTGCTCGGCGGCGGCAGCCCGGGGCCCCACAAGATCCAGGGGATCGGGGCGGGATTCGTCCCCGCCGTGCTCGACACGGCCGTCTATGACGAGGTGATCGCAGTCTCGAGCGACGAGGCGATGGCGGCGGCACGAGCGCTCGGGCGCAGCGAGGGGATCCTGGCAGGCATCTCGGGCGGTGCCGCGCTGCACGCCGCCTCACTCGTCGCCGCGCGGCCAGAGCTGGCCGGCTCGAGCGTCGTGGTCATCCTCCCCGACACCGGCGAGCGCTACCTCAGCACCTCGCTGTTCTCCCCCCAAGCCTGACGAGCGCGCTCGGTATCGGGTAGCGGGCCAGCACCTCCCGCGACCGGCACCGCTCCGGCCGACTCAGGCGTCGTCGCCCCACCGAACCGGGCGTTGTCGACGGCGGCCGACGAGTGACCTTCGGCCCTAGCCGCTCGCCGAGCGCGACGGGAAGAGTCCAAACGCCCGAAGCGAGCCGACGAGGGAGCAACGATGTGCGACGACTGCGACTGCCGCGAGCTGGCGCCGATCGGTGAGCTGTCGAGCGAGCACGAGCGGATCAGCGACCTCGCGACCCGCCTGCGCGACGCGATCACCTCGGGTTCCCCCGATCGCACCGACGCGCTGGGCGCACTGCAGGCGGCGCTCGGCCCCCACCTCGCCAAGGAGGAGGCCGGGCTGTTCGCCCAGCTGGAGGGGCGACCGGGATTCGTGTGGTACCTCGAGCAGCTGAACGGCGACCACGCCCGCGCCCGCTCGAGCCTGCTGTCGCCCGACGCTGCCGAGCTGGCGGCACTTGAGGTGCTGGCGGCGCTCGATGAGCTGGCCGAGCACATCCAGAGCGAGGAGTACGACCTCTTCCCCGCCAGCCGCCTGATCTTCGACGACCTCGCCTGGGCCAAGGTGGCGGCGGCCCACGACGCGGCGAACACCGCCGCGACTCGCTGACGCGAGGCGGGCGGAGCGGTCCCGCCCAGCCGGGCGCGCCATCCCCTCGCGCCGGATCGGTCCCGATGGCACGCAACGCGCCGTCGCAGTTTGGTGGTCACTGCTCCGTTGCGGCGCGCTTCCCAGCGACCGGGGCGCCGGGCCCTGCGAAGCGGCTATCGGCGAGTCGGGTGGCCGGCGGTCTCGCTCGCCTGCACAGCGGGCCGCGTGTCACCTGAGCCATCAGGGCCTGGGGCAGCGGCCGTCAGGGAGGAGCTCGGGTTCAAGCTCGCGATGCTCTCTGCCACCGAGCTGCCGAGCACCTCGATCGCCTCGTCGGTGCGGCCGGCCTCGAGCATCCAGCGCGCCGCGGCCACCCGCTGGGTGATGGAATCGCTGACGTTCAGCGCGGCGTGCTGGGCGCTGCAGACCTCCTCGAGGCGCTTGCTGTGCTCGACGAGCGCCTCGCCCGCCGCCGCGCGGTGCGCGAGCAGGTCGGTGAGGTAGCCGACGAGCCCTCCGGCGAGCCCCATCGCGAGCAGCGGGCCAGCCCAGCCGGTCACGTCGAGATCGCCGTGCTCGTGGACTCCCGCCAGCAGGCCGAAGGCCGTCGCGCCACACGCTGCGACACCGAGGCCCCCACGGTGGCCAAAGCGCAGGGCGGCGATCACGATCGGCACCACGTACAAGAGGGCCACCGCCTGCCCGGCGCCGTCGACGAACCACCGCAGGACCGTGATCGCGCCGAAGAGCACCGCGACCAGCACCGTCGTCCGCTCCGGCGTAAGCCAGACCGGCCAGCCCGGCACGTGCTCGACCCTGCTCCGCTGTTCGTCCGACCTCCACCGCAGACCTGGCATCGCCGCCCTCCTCCTCGCGTGCCGGGTGCCCGCCGACCCCCTGTTGCCAGCGAGTATGGGCGACGCTCGCGGGTCAGCACCAGGGGCCTTCGTCCCTCGGGCAGGGCCGTTGGGCCCGCGCCGGTGGTGCCCATGACCAGCGCGGATGGGACGGATCGCCACTCCACATCGATGCGCTGACCTGGCGCTGGCCACCTTGTGCGACGTCACAGGACTAGCGTTCTGCTCCTGCCCGCCTTTGACTCCCCGACGGTGTTCGCCTACCAGCGCCGAACCCGCCGCATCGCGGCGGGACTCGTCGCGCTCGTCGGCTTTGACACCCTTGCCTGCGCGCTCTCCGAACCGCTCTCGGACCGGCTGCGGATGCTCGAGGAGATCCTGCCGATCAGCGTGCCGCAGACCGCCGGTGCCCTCGCCGCCATCACCGGGCTCGGCCTGTTGATCCTCGCCCGCGGCGTACGCCGCGGGCAGCGGCGAGCCTTCGTCGTCTGCATGGCGCTGCTCGGCGCGTCCGTGGTCCTGCACCTACTGAAGGGGCTCGACCTCGGTGACGGTGCGATCACTGCGGCCGTCACCGGCTATCTGTGGGCACGCCGCGAGCACTTCCGGGCCGCTGCCGACCTGCCGTCGTTGCGCCGCGGCGTTCCGGCGCTCGCCCTGTGCACGCTCACCACGCTCGTCGCCGGAACGCTCGGCATCGAGTTCAGCTCCGTGTTTGATCGCCTGCGCGGCCACCGGGCGAGCGCGCTCTCCGTCGGCCGCGCCCTCGAGGCCACCGCCGGGCGGCTCGTCGGCCTGCGCGTGGGGGCACTGCCCCACCACTTCGCCGCCTTCTTCGACCCGGCGATCTCGGCGGCGGCCGCCGCGATCGCCCTCGGTGCCATCGTGCTCGTCTTCCGGCCGGTGGTCGCGCACTTCTCCGGCCGCGACGAGGCGCTCGAGCGCGCCGCGCGGGCCCGAGCCATCGTGGCGCGCCACGGCGGAGGAACGCTCGACTACTTCGCGCTGCGTGCCGACAAGCGGTTCTTTTTCCGTGGCGACTCGCTCGTCGCCTACGCCGTCTATGGGACGTTCTGCCTCGTCTCGCCCGACCCGATCGGGCCGGCCGACGAGCGCGCGGCGATCTGGCAGGACTTCCGCGCCTTCGTCGACGACCAGGGCTGGGCGCTCGGCGTGCTGGCGGGAGGCGATACGTGGCGTCCGCTCTACCGCTCGGGAGGCATGCGCGAGCTCTACATCGGCGACGAGGCGGTCGTCGAGCTCGCCAGCTTCAGCCTCGATGGGGGGCGGATGAAAAGCGTCCGCCAGGCCGTCGGGCGGGTGGCGCGCCACGGCTACACGGTCAGCTTCTGTGATCCCGCCCACCTCGAGGACGCCCTGGTCGACCAGCTGGTCGAGATCGCGACGAGCAGTCGGCGCGGCACGGGCGAGCGCGGCTTCTCCATGACCCTCGGCCGCCTGTTTGACCCAAGCGACGAAGGCCTACTGCTGGCGATCGTCCATGCGCCCCCAGCGCCCGGCGAGGTGACGGGGCGGCCGGTCGCCTTCTGCCACTACGTGCCGGCACCGGCGATCGGTGGCTACTCGCTCGACGTGATGCGTCGGGCGCGCGGTGCGCACCCGAACGGCCTGATCGACTTCGCGGTGGTCGAGACCATCCGTTACCTCGCCGAGCGGGGGGCGCACGGCCTGGCGCTCAACTTCGCGGTGATGCGCGCCGTCCTCGCCGGCGAGTCCGGCAGCGGACCGCTGCAGCGGGCGTGGGCGCTCGCCACCCGACGCCTCGCGAGCACGTCCCAGGCGGAGTCGCTATGGCGCTTCAACGCCAAGTACCACCCACAATGGCTGCCTCGCTACGTCTATTGCGACGCGCCCGAGCACGCCTTTTCGGCCGCCCTCGCCATCGCCCGCGCCGAGTCGTTGTGGGAGCTGCCGGTGATCGGCCGCCTCCTCGCGCCCCGGCCAGGCGGCGACCGGCGTCTTCGGCCGGGACTGGTCGGGGCACCGCCGTGGCGCACCGCACCGAGGTGACCAAGGACTCTTGGCACAACCGGATCGCCACCGCACGCTTTGCTCCAAGGAGAGGAGGAAGGCGATGCAGCGCTTTGAGTACACGGTCGCGGACCTCACCAAGCTCGGCAAGGACCTCGGTGAGCTCAATCGCCTCGGGGCCGAGGGCTGGGAGGCAGTCGGCATGGTCTCGAGCTTCGGCGCGAGCGAGTGGCGCTTGGTCCATCCCGTGGTCTTGTTGAAGCGGCCGCTCGCTGACGCCGCCTAATCGGGCGCCGGCAGGCGCGCCGTGTAGATCGAGTAGCCGTCGATCGCCCGGCTGAGCGCCGTGGCCAAGAAGGTCGCGACGATCATCGGCACGATGATCGCCATCCCACTGTGGGTCAGCTCGACGACCAAGACGAGCCCCGCCAGCGGTGCCTGGAGGGCCGCGCCGATCATCGCCGCGGCGCCGACGAGCGCGAACGCTCCGATCGGGGTCCCTGGCCAGAGCTGAGACCAGGCGATGCCCGCCGCCGCGCCGAGCACCGCGCCGGTACTCAAGAACGGCGTGAACAGCCCGCCGGTCGCACCGCTGCCGAGGCAGAGCGCCGTCACGAGCGGCTTCAAGGCGAACAGGGCGAGCAGGACGAGGGCCGAGCCCTCGCCGAGAAAGGCGCGGTGCGCCATGTCCTTGCCGTTGCCGAACAGCGCCGGAAAGGCCACGCCGACGGCGCCGAGGATCGAAAAGGCGACGAGCGGGCCGAGGATCGTCGCCTTGCCCGACAGCTTGTGGCTGGCAGTCCAGCCGATGAGCCGGATCGCCCCCGACGCGATCAGACCCACGAGCGGGCCGGCGATCGCTCCCCAGGTGAGCAGGGAGAGTGAGAAGTGGTAGGTGGGGATGTCGACGTAGGTGGCGTGCTCGGGCAGATAGCACCAGGCGACCGCCGTGGCGATGCCACTGCAGGCAAGGGCGGGCAGGACGATCGGGAGGGCGATCGAGCCGACGAGCAGCTCGGCAGTGAACAGCGCGCCGCCGAGCGGCACGTTGTAGACGGCGGCAAGCCCTGCCCCGGCCCCGCAGGCGACGAGCAGGCGACGCTGGGGGGTGCTGAGCCCGAGCCAGTCCGCTCCCAGGCTCCCGGCAACACCCCCCATCAGCTTGGGGGCCGACTCACGCCCCATCGAGGCTCCCATGCCGACGGCGATCTCCGACAAGATGCCCGAGACGAAGCTGCGCCGCGCCGAGAGGCGCGCATCGCCGCGCCAGATCACATCATCGACCTCAGAGCGCTCCGTTGGAGTCAGCCGGCGCAAGCCGTACCACGCCGGGCCGACGAACGCACCGGCGATCGCCAGCGATGCCACCCGATGCAGCGCTGAGGCCTGCTCCACGTGGTGCTGGTAGTCCCCAGCGCCGCTGCCAAACGCCAGATGCTCGAAGGAGAAGAGCACGAACATCATCGCGTCGCCGAGTAGCCCGGTGGCGATTCCGGTCGCGACGAGCGCGACCCAAAAGCGCGCTGTGAGTGGCGCTTGACCGTCGCCGGTGCTGTTGGGCTGCTCGCTGGCACCGCGCCCTGAGGGCAGGCGACGCTTGAGCAACGGCGCGGGGACGCGAAGCCGGCCGCTGTGCTCGCCGCCGAGAGGGCGCGAACCTGCGAAGGGGCGGTACTGCCTCACCTCGGACAGCTTCCCCCGATCCCGGGCGCGACAACCCAGGACCTCGGTGCTCGGACGCCGGGGTGCGCGTGTAGCGCATACCGGCCGGGGTAACGTAGCTTCAGAGCTCGTTCGGACGCGAGCCGCACCGGGGGCGCACGATGCTCACCTCGACGCGGACGCGCCCAGCGCGCAAGACCGGCGGGGGCGCCGGCACGGAGGGCAGGTGACGGCGTGAGCGATCGAGAACCAACGGCAAGAGCCGAGGTCATCACCATCGAGACCCCCGGGCTCGGGGACCGCAGCTACCTCGTCCACGATGGCTCGAGCGCGCTCGTCGTCGATCCCCAGCGCGATATCGACCGCGTCCTGCACCTCGCCGAGAGCCTCCAGGTCCAGGTGACCCACGTGCTCGAGACCCACCTCCACAACGACTACGTCACCGGCGGGCTGGCGCTCGCCGAAGAGACGGGCGCCCGCTATGTCGTCCCAGCCGGCGATGCCGTCGAGTTCGAGCGCACCCCGGTGGGTGACGGCGCAGAGCTTGCCGCCGGGAGCTTGACGTTCGTCGCTCGCCACACACCTGGGCACACGCCCCATCACATGGCCTACGTCGTGCGCGCCGGCGCCGATCCGGTCGCCGTCTTCACCGGCGGCTCGATGCTCTTCGGCGCCGTCGGGCGGACGGACCTCATCGCCAAAGAGCGCACCGAGGAGCTCACCCGGGCCCAGTTCCGCTCCGTGCGCCGGCTCGCGCACGAGCTTCCCGGACATGTCGCCGTGCACCCGACCCACGGCTTCGGCAGCTTCTGCTCGGCGACGGAGACCTCCGGCGAAGCCTCGACGATCGCGGACGAGCGCGACCGCAACATCGCGCTCGTCATCGACGACGAAGACCGCTTCGTCACCGAGCTCCTCGGCGGGCTGAGCGCCTATCCCCGCTACTACGCGCACATGGCTTCTGCGAACGCCAAGGGACCGGCGGCACCCGACCTGTCGCCGCCCGAGGTGATCGACCCTGAGCGGCTGGCCCAACGCCTCGCCGCGGGTGAGTGGGTCGTCGATTTGAGGAGCCGCCGCGCCTTCGCGCGCTCGCATCTTGCCGGCACGGTATCGATCGAGCTCGGAGACCCCTTCGCCGTCTACCTCGGCTGGACCCTGCCCTGGCAGGCGCCGATCACGCTCGTCGGCGACAGCATCGAGCAGGTGGGCGAGGCTCGCCGCCAGCTCGTGCGTATCGGCTTCGACGCCCTCACGGGCGCCGCGCTCGGTCCGCCCGAGGCGCTCGGCGGAGAGCTCAAGGGCTATCCCGTCGCTAGTTTCGATGATCTTGCGCTTGAACCCGAGCGCGACGATCGCATCGTCCTCGACGTGCGGCGGGAGGACGAGTGGAGCGGCGGCCACCTCACCGGGGCGCTCCACATTCCCTTCTTCGAGCTCGCCGAGCGGGTAGGCGAGCTACCCGAGCGGGAGATCTGGGTGCACTGCAAGAGCGGATTTCGGGCCGCGATCGCGACCTCGCTGCTCGATCGTGCCGGATTGGCCTGCGTGCTCATCGACGACGACTGGGAGCGCGCCGACAAGCTCGGCCTCGCCATCACCACCGCTCGCTGACCCCATCACTTGGCGGGGCATCGCGCATCTCGCAGTACTCGATCTGTTGGGAGGGACTTTGCGGTACGGCTTCGCCATCGATCAGCGGACCTGCATCGGCTGTCATGCCTGCACGGTCGCCTGCAAGACCGAGCATGAGGTTCCCCTCGGCCAGTTCCGCACCTGGGTGAAGTACGTCGACAAAGGCACGTGGCCGAACTCGTCCCGTTCGTTCGGGATCATGCGCTGCAATCACTGCAGCGACGCGCCCTGCGTCAAGATCTGCCCGACCAAGGCGCTGTATCAGCGCGACGACGGCATCGTCGATTTCGACAAGGAGCGCTGCATCGGCTGCAAGAGCTGCATGCAGGCGTGCCCCTACGACGCGATCTACATCGACGAGGACACCCACACCGCCGCCAAGTGCAACTTCTGCGCCCACCGGGTCGATGATGGGCTCGAGCCTGCCTGCGTGGTCGTCTGCCCGACCCGCTCGATCTGGGCCGGCGACCTCGACGACCCGGCGAGCGGCATCGCGAAACTGGTGGCCGCCAACCCGACCACGACGCGCGCCCCGGAGCAGAACACCGGCCCGAACGTCTTCTACCTCGGCGCCGACCGCACCGTCCTCGACCCGCTCGCTGCCCCTGTCAGCGACTCCTACCTGTTCGCCACGCCGGACCCGCAGCGTTCTGCCGTCGCCGCCGACCTCGCCCCTGACCCGGCGACCGGGGCGCGCACCACCCACAACACGGCGCACCCCCGTCCGTGGGGATGGAAGGTGACGACGTATCTGTGGACCAAAGGCGTCGGTTCGGGCGCGCTCCTCGTCACCGCCGGAGCGCTCATCGCCGGCGCGCCTGCCGAGGGCGTGCTGAAGGTCGCCGCCCCGGCCCTCGGCGTCGGTTTCACCGCCGCGACCGGTGCGCTGCTCGTTGCCGACCTCAAGCGACCCGAGCGGTTCTGGTACATCTTCACCAAGGCGAACCGCACCTCGTGGCTCTTCCTCGGCTCGGTGTGCCTGGCGGGGTATGCGGCGGTCGCCAGCGGCTGGCTCGCGGCGGGGATCGGCGCCTCGACGGGCGCCCTCAGCCCGGCGGGCTTCAACTCGGCGATCCGCGTGCTGCGCTGGCTGGCCGCGCCCTCGGCGGCCGCTGCCGCCGGCTATACGGCGCTGCTGTTCGGCCAGGCCGAGGGTCGCGACCTGTGGCAGTCCCGCCTGCTTGGCCCGCACCTGCTCGTCCAGGCCGCGCAGGCCGGTTCGGGCGTGCTCCTGGCGCTGTCGGTGCTCAGCCGTGGGCCGGCGGAGATCACCAAGCTGCTCGCTTCGACCTTCGTCGCGTCGTGTGCCGCCAATCTCGCGACACTTGCCGCCGAATACGGGACCCCCCATCCCACCAAGCAGGCGGCGGTCGCCGCCGAGATGGTCACCAAGGGCCGCTACCGCAAGCGGTTCATTTCCGGGGCGGTCGGCCTGACGGCGGCCGGCGCCTTGCTCGCGGCACCGGCGCTTCGCGGCCGGCGCCTGGCGCTCGCCGCGATCGGCGGCCTGGCAGGCCAGGTCGGCCTGCTCGCGTATGAATCGGTGTTCGTGCGCGCCGGACAGGACGTGCCGCTGTCATGAGCCAGACTGCGAACCCAAAGGACGACGCCGTGTTGAGCACCCCGTCTGACGCGCCCGATGCCACGCCACTTCCGGGCGCGCACCGCCATGAACACCTCGCCAACTTCCCGCCCGTCGAGGAGTGGGACCACCACATCGAGCACGATGCCAAGGCGCACCCGCGAAAGGTCCCCCACGAGTACCTGCTCGTGCCGACCACCTGTTTCAACTGCGAGTCCGGCTGTGGACTGCTCGCCTATGTCGACAAAGCCGACCTGTCGATCAAAAAGCTCGAGGGCAACCCCGCGCACCCCGGCTCGCGCGGCCGCAACTGCGCGAAGGGCCCGGCGACGGTCAACCAGCTCGAGGACCCCGAGCGCATCCTTCACCCGCTGCGCCGCACCGGCGAGCGCGGCGGAGGCGCCTGGGAGCAGGTGAGCTGGGACGAGGCGCTCGACGACATCGCCGGGCGCATTCGCGCCTCGATCACCGCCGGGCGGCCCGAGGAGGTCATGTACCACGTCGGGCGGCCCGGCGAGGACGGCTTCGCCGAGCGCTTCTTGCAGGCCTGGGGGGTTGACGGCCACAACAGTCACACGAACGTGTGCTCATCGGGGGCTCGCTTTGGCATGACGCTGTGGACCGGCTACGACCGCCCAAGCCCCGATCACGCCAACGCCAAGGTCATCTTGTTGCTCTCGAGCCACCTCGAGACCGGGCACTACTTCAACCCCCACGCCCAGCGGATCATGGAGGCCAAGGCCGCCGGCGCAACACTCGTCGTCATCGACCCGCGCCTTTCCAACACGGCGTCGCACGCGGACCTGTGGTGCTCGCCGTGGCCCGGGAGCGAGGCGAGCATCTTGTTGTCGATCGCCTCATATCTGATCCGCACCCGACAGATCGATCGCGACTACATCGAGCGCTGGTTCAACTGGCGCGAGTACCTACAGAATCTGCACCCTGATGCCGAGATGAGCTTCGAGGTGTTCCTCGAGCGGCTCGAGCAGGACTACGCGCCCTACAGCTTCGAGCGCGCAGCCGCCGAGGCGGACATCGACGTCGCACAGATCGAGACGCTCGCCAAGCTGGTCGCGAACTGTGACCATCGCCTCTCCGCGCACGTCTGGCGCTCGGCGTGCGCCGGGAACCTCGGCGGCTGGCAGGTCGCGCGCTCACTGTGGTTCCTGCTCGCGCTCACCGGGTCGATCGGAACGGTCGGCGGGACGAGCCCGAACGGCTGGGACAAGTTCATCCCGAAGGGCCCCACGATCCCCGAAGCGCACGACCACTGGAACGAGCTCACGTGGCCGGCCGAGTACCCGCTCGCGACGAACGAGATGTCGATCCTGCTCCCCCACTTCCTCGAGGAGGGCCGCGGCAAGCTCTCGGTCTACTTCTCGCGGGTCTGGAACCCGATCTGGACGGCCCCTGACGGCTTCAGCTGGCTCGAGGCGCTGTGCGATCCCGACAAGGTCGGCCTGCACGTGGCGCTCACCCCCACCTGGTCCGAGACGGCCGAGTTCGCCGACTACGTGCTGCCGATGGGACACTCCCCCGAGCGGCACGACACCATGTCCTATGAGACCCACGCCGGCAAGTGGCTGAGCTTCCGCCAGCCCGTGCGACGCGTCGCCATGGAGAAGCTCGGCCTCCCCTTCACCGACACCCGCGACGCCAACCCGGGCGAGGTGTGGGAGGAGAACGAGTTCTTCATCGAGCTCTCCTGGCGCATCGACCCCGACGGGAGCCTCGGCATCCGCCGGCACTTCGAGTCGCCGTACCGGCCGGGCGAGAAGGTCACCGTGGACGAGTACTACCGCTGGATCTTCGAGCACGAGGTTCCCGGCCTTCCTGACAAGGCCGCAGCGGCCGGCGTGTCGCCGCTCGGCTACATGCGCAAGTTCGGCGCGGTCGAAGTCGGCGCCCCCGCCTACCGCCTCGACGAGCGCGTCCTTGGCGAGGAGGAGCTCGAGGGTACCGTGACCGACGAGCGGGGCGTGCGGCGGCGTCCGGCGGGCCCCGAGGATGAGCCGCCCCTCATCGGCGAGGCCGGGTCGGTGGGAGTCACCCACGAGGACGGCACGGTGACTGTCGGCTTCCCCACGCCGTCCCGGCGCCTCGAGGTGTACTCGAGCGCGATGCGCAACTGGGGCTGGCCCGAGCACGCCACGCCGGGCTCGATCGAGTCCCACGTCTCGCGCCGCCGCATCGACCTCGAGGCCGGCGAGCTCGTCCTCGTGCCGACCTTCCGCCTGCCCGTTCTGATCCACACCCGCTCGGGGAACGCCAAGTACTTGAACGAGCTCGCCAACGCCCACCCGCTCTGGCTCAACCCCACCGATGCGGCGCGAAACGGGGTCACGAGCGGCGACCTCGTCCGCCTTTCGACCTCGATCGGCTACCTCGTGGTCCGGGCCTGGCTCACCGAGGCGATCCGCCCCGGGGTGTGCGGCCTCAGCCACCACATGGGACGCTGGCGCCTGAACGAGGGCGAGGGGAGCCGCTGGGTGACCGGGCAGGTCGACTTGAGCCACCCCGATGGGCCCGACACCTGGCTGCTGCGCTACCGCAGCCACGTCCAGCCCTTCTCTTCGAGCGATCCGGACTCCGAACGGATCTTTTGGAGCGATCCCGGCGTGCACCAGAACCTCGCTTTCGCCGTCCAGCCGGACCCCTGGTCGGGGATGAACTGCTGGCTGCAGAAGGTGACGCTCTCCCCCGCGGCGCCCGAGGACCGCTACGGCGACGTCTACGTGGACCGCCAGCGCTCCCGGGCCGTCTATCGCGAATGGCTCGCCATGACGCGAGCGACGACCGGGCCGGGTGGCGAACGGCGGCCCGAGTTCCTCATGCGCCCCGTCAAGCCCAAGCGACGCGCCTTTATCCGAAGTACCTGAGGCGCCCGGCGGCGCCCGAGGCCTGCAGCGGCGCCGAGGACCTCGCCGATCGGGGCGCGTCGCCTCACGCCTCGCCGGCGCTCGGACGCGTCGCCAACGCCGCGAGACCGGGCCAGCGAGCGATCGCCGCAGCGTCGGCCAGCGCTGCGCGGTAACCCACGTAGCCATCGGGGCGCACGACGAGCGCGCCGCGCCCGGGCCAGCTCGTGATGCGCAGCACGCGCGCGAGCGCCGCCGGCGCGTCGAGCACGATCTGAGGGGCGTCGCGCTCGATCAGCACGTGCACCCCAGGGTGTGCCAGCACCTCGTGCAGTCGCCGGTGCTTGCCCCCGATCTCCACCGACGCGTCGGTGAGACGCTCGCCGGGCGACCGGCCCGGGAGTGGCGTGCCAGGCTCGCCCAGCGACAGGGCGCTGTGGCGATACGCGACGTCGAGCTGGGAGAGGAGGCGCACCCCCGCCGCGACGAGGTGCCGCCGGCCAAGCACCCAGGAAAGTCCCGGAGCCAGCAGGGGAGCCAGCACCTCGCGGGCGAGGCGGGGGAGACCGCCGGGGTGCGCCTCGGCCCAGAAGATCCCGTGCGTCATCGCCAGCACGCGTCGGGCGACCGGCCGGCGCTCGGCGCCGTAGGAGTCGAGCAGCACCTCGCCGAGGCCGTGCTCGGCGCACCGGGCGAACGCCAGCTTCCAGCCGAGGTTGACGGCGTCTTGGATCCCGGTGTTCATGCCCTGGCCGCCGGCCGGCGAGTGCAGGTGGGCCGCATCACCCGCCAGAAAGAGCGGCCCCTCGCGATAGCGCGTGGCGAGACGGTGCTCGAGGGGGACGCGCGCCGACCACGCGACGTGGGCGATCCCGGCGCCAAGGCCCGCAGCGGAGAGGATCGCCTCGAGATCGGCGGCTGGCACGGTGCCGGCGAGCTGGCCGGGCACCTGGCCCGAGGCCGTGGCGCTCCTCGTCGCGAGCAGCCGCCAGGTGGCGCGCTCGCCGAGGGCGAAGAGAAAGACGACGCCACCGGGCGTCGCCACCGCGTGGGCGACGCCACGCGTGGGCTCGGCATCGAGCTCGAGGTCGGCGAGGACCACCTCCTCGCGATAGTGGCCACCGGGCCAGCCGATCCCGGCGCACCGGCGCACCGTGCTCGTGGCGCCGTCGCAACCCGCGACAAAGCGGCTCGCCGCCAGCTCCCGGCCACCGGCGCGCTCGAGGTAGACGAGGGCGCCGGTCGCCGTCGCCTCCACCGCGTCCGCCGCGGTCGCGTACTCGACCTCCACACCCCGCTGCGAGAGGGCCTGGCAAAGGACGGCCTCGACGCGCGCCTGGGGGACGAAGAGGAGATGGGCAAAGGCGGTGTCCTCGAGCGCGAAGCCGCCGAGTCGCACGGCGATCTCCCGTGCGCCGAGGTGCACGCGCACCGACGGTGCCGGCGTCCCGCTCGCCGCGAGCTCGTCGCAGACTCCATGGGGCCGGAGCACCTCCAAGGTACGGGGGTGGACGATGAGGGCACGCGACGGCCGCCAGCTGCGCTCGCGGCGCTCGACGACGCGCACGCGCGCGCCGTGGTCACAAGCGGCAAGGGCGAGCGACAGCCCGGTGGGGCCGGCGCCGACGACGAGCACGTCGGGCCGCTCGGGCGTCATCGCCCGTCCCGCCAACTGGCGACCGGGCACCACCACTGGCCCGCGCTGCTCGGCAGGTGCGCACCGAGGTGCTCGTCATCGAGCAGCTGCGCGCGCCCGAGGCCAGGGAGGACCTGGTAGTGGATCGAGCCGGGCTCGCTCACCGGCGCGAGCATCCTCGATAGCGCCCTCGCGTAGTCACCAGCACGCCCTTGCCCATCCCACTCATACACCCCGCGGTAGGCACCGCGGTCGTCGTGGGCGAACCACAGCTTGGAGCACAATCCCGGAAAGCCGGCGAACAACAGGGTGTTCAGCTCGCTCTCGAGGCGGAACAGGGCATGTGCCCGCTCGCTGCGCACGCCCCGGAGCCGGAAGGTGACCACGAGGACCGCGGGATCGGCCGGCGGCTTTCGCTCGATCACCGTCTCGCGATAGGCCTTGGCCGCCGTGTTGTCGCCAAAGCGAGCCCACACGCCCACCAGCGCGGCAGGCTGGTGGATACGGCCGCAGGCGAGCAGGCCGACCACGCGAGCGATGCACGCCAGCACGGCGCGGGTCGCCGCAAGGCCCGGGAGGGGCTCCAGCTCGACCGGCGTCGCCACCACCAGCGGGGGATCGTCGGCCGCGATCCGCTGGGGCTGGGCGCGCGAATCTGCCAGCGCTCGCCGGGAGACTGCGGGCGAGCGCCCGCCCGCCACCGCGCCGGGGGCACCGGCGCCGTCACTGCCCACCAGCTCCGCCATGGCCGTCCCATCCGAGCCGCCCACCAGGGTCCAGTTCCCATGCTCACCGGCGCGGCGCCGGGCGGCCAGGGCCGTCGGTCCCCTCAGCGGGCGCCGGATGGAACGAACGCCCACCAGCCCGTCGCTCAGCGAGCCAGCGAGGCGACTGACCCACGAGGCGCCGAGCCGGCTGGGCAGCTCAAGGCCGCGCGCGCTCGTGCACCGAGACCGCGTAGCCGTCGCGACCAGCCGCGAAGGGTTCGCGGTCCCAGCTGCGGTAGCGCTCAGCGAGAACGAGGCCGCAGCGGGCAAGGCCTTCGTCATACTCGGCGAGCTCGAAGCCCCGACCGAGCTGGAAGCCTGCGACAAGCCGGCCGCCGGGAGCGACATGGGCGGCGCACGCCGCACACAGCGCGAGACGGTCCGCCTCGGGGCAGAACAAGGGCACGTTGCCGGCGAGCACGACGAGATCGAAGACGCGGCCGGGCTCGAGCCGGGCGAGGTCCGCCTGGATCCACACGAGGGAGGGCGCCCGTCGGCGTGCCTCTTGCAGCATCGAGGCGTCGACGTCGACCCCCACCACCTCGATGCCGCGCCGCGCGAGCTCGATCGCCACCCGACCGGTCCCACATCCGGCATCGAGGACGCTTGTTGGAGCAAAGGAGGCCACCAAGGCCGCCTCGCCGTGCACATCGCTGCCCGATGCCGCGAGCGCGTCGAAGCGCGCCTGGTAGGCACGACCGTCGAAGGGAGCCATCGCACCATTCAAGCCGTCAGCCGCTCGGCAGCGGGCAGCCCCAGTCGGTGGGCGCCGCTCGCGGTCAGCCGAGCGCGTCACCCGCCAGGCGTAGGGCGTTGGCACGCCGGCGTTTGGCCGCGTACATTGCCTCGTCGGCCGCGGCGAGCGCCGTGTCCACCGACCCGGCTGCTCGCAGCGGCGCCCAGCCGGTCGAGCAGCTGACGGTGGCCTCGTTGCCGTCGGGAAGGACAACGCGCACCCCGGCCAGGTGCACGGCGATCGCTTCGAGCATCTCGGCGTGGGGCAGGTCGACGACGACGGCGAACTCGTCACCGCCAAGGCGCGCGACCTCACCGGTCGGTGCAAGGTTGCAGAGCTCGGTCCCAATCCTGCGCAGGACGGCGTCGCCCGCCGCGTGGCCCCACGCGTCGTTGACCGTCTTGAAGTCATCGACGTCGAGGACGAGGAGCGCCAGGTCGCGCTCGGCACGGCCGCCCGTGAGGTTGAAAAAGCCCCGCCGATTGAGCAGCCCGGTGAGCGGGTCGCACCAGACCAATTCCTCGAGGCGTTGCTGGACCGCAGTCCGCTCGATGACCTCCCGGGTGAGCTGGCGCCGCGTCTCGTCGACCTCTTCGAGTAGCCGGGCGATGCGCTCACCGGCGCGGGCGAAGGGTAGGGCCACGAAGGGGGCGACGAGCAACGGCGTCGCGATCGGCGCCACGAGCATCACGACCCCGCCGACGCCCCCCGAAGGAAAGGACAGGCCGAGCGCGAGGTACACGGCGTAGCAGGCCGCAGTCGAGCCGGCCACGGCAAGGGCGGTCTCGACAGCGACGCGCCGCAGCAGGCGACGCCGCCTCGAGCTCGGCGGCGCGCTTTGCTCGGCGCTGGCGGTCACCTGGTCCAACCGAGCGCCTCCTCGACCTCGACCCGCGCTGAGCGCGCTCGCCCGACCCGTCGTGCCACCAAGCCGAAACCTGCACCCCCCGACACCGACGACGATTGTCGCACCCACATCGCGCCTTGGCGAGCACTCCAGGCCGTGGCGCCAGACGCGCGGCGCGCCGAGCAGGGGTGGTCCAATGGTCCGAGGCCGTCGGCGAGGCACAACGTATGCTCCGGCCATGGGCGAGGATCGCCACATCGAGTCCGTCACCAGCTACCGCCTGCTCGAGCACTACAGCGGGGAGGTGGCCCGAGCCCTCCAGGGCATCTGCGCACCGACGCGCCAGGACGCGCTCGAGCGGCGCAGCAGCTGGCCGGCGCTCGAGGCCACGCTGCCTGCCGCCGGGATCGGGGGCGAAGCGGTCCTCGACGAGCTCGTCTCGAGCGTGGTCCCCAACGGCTCGCGCCTGCACGAGGAGGGCTTTTGGGGCTTCATCACCGCGGCCCCCGGCGCGCTGGCGGCCGTGACCTCCTTCGCCGCCAGCATCGCCTCGCCCCAGCGCTACACCATCACGGCGTTCAACGCACTCGAGGAGGTCTCGCTCGACTGGCTCGGGCAGCTCTGCGCGCTCCCCGGGCACATGAAGGGCGTCTATTCAAGCGGCGGCTCGGCGGCGAACCTGGTCGCGCTCGGGGCGGCGCGCCAGTGGGCCTACGAGCAGCACGGTGTCGACCCGGCCGCCGACGGGCTCGGGGGGCGGGTCGGCGCGATCTACACCTCGACCGAGGCGCATCACACCGTCCAGCGCGCGGCAGCCGTGCTCGGCATCGGCCGGCGAAACGTCCGGGTGCTGCCCGCCGATCAGGCCCAGCGCCTCGACATCGCCACGCTGAACAGGGCGCTCGCGGCCGATCGCCGGGCTGGGATCATCCCCGTCGCGGTGGTCGCGACCGCCGGCACCACCAACACCGGCGCGATCGACCCGTTGCGCGCCGCCGGCGAGGCGGCGCGAGATGCTGGCGCCTGGTTCCATGTCGACGGCGCTTACGGGCTGCCCGGCGTCCTGGACGAGCGGATCGCCACCCGCTATGACGGGCTCGAGCTCGCCGACTCGGCGATCGTCGACCCGCACAAGTGGCTCGGCGCGCCCGTCGGCATTGCCGCCACCTTCGTGCGCGATCGCGCGATCTTGCACCGCGCCTTCACCCAAGAGCCGGCGGACTACCTCGAGGGCTCCTTCGCCCCCGCTGGCGATCTGCGCAGCTCGCTCGACCAGATGGGCGTCCCCTACGCCGACTTCGGTCTCGAGCTGTCTGCGCCGGCGCGTGGCGTGGTGGTCTGGGCGATCCTGCGCGCGCTCGGTCGACAGGGCGTGCGCGCCCGGATCGTTCAGGACAACGACCTCGCCCGCCACCTGACTGCCCTCGCGGCGGCACACCCGCGTCTCGAGCCGCTCAGCGCGCCCGAGCTGTCGATCGCCTGCGTCCGCTACCGCCGCGAGGGCGTCGCCGACCTGAACCGCCTGAACGCTGCGCTGCTTCGGCGCCTCATCCACGAGACGGCCTTCTTGCCGAGCTCGACGCTCGTCGGCGGCAGGTTCGCCATCCGTCCCTGCTTCATCAACGGCCGCACGCGTGGTGAACAGGTCGACGGGCTCGCAGACGCGATGGTGCGCCTCGGGGATGAGCTCAGCGACGCCTGGCCGGCCTCGCCCCACTGATCGCGAGGCGGTGCTCGGCCCGCGAGCTGGGCAATGGTCACCGTGACGGGCGCGGGCCCTATGCGTCGTGGACGCCCCGGCATCCCTGGTCTCGCCCAGCGAGCCGGCCGCATCGCTCAGCGGCCGGGGCCTCGCGCGCCTGAGGCGGCAGCGTCGCGCGCCACCCGCGCGCCGAAGTGGCACTCGTGGGCCTGGTGGGCCTCAACAGCGACCATCACGCGCTCACCGTTGGAGGCGACGACCACGGCGCGCGCCATCGCTTCGGCCACTCCGACCAGCTCAGCTGCATCATCGTCGTGCTCGACGACGATGCAGCCGGCGGAGAAGTCGGCGCGGACCTTGGCAACCCGCGGGCGCGCTCGCAGCGCGGCGACGACGCGGTTATGGCACCGGGTGCAATTCGCGTTCTCAAGCTCGATATAGGTCTCCATGTCACCTCACTTCGACTGCCATCGTTCTTCCGACCGGGACGCCACCTGCAGTTCAATGAAGCAGCATCCTCGACACGTCGAGGATGCGGACCACGGTCGTCGGGCGACTCGTCGCGCGCGACGCAGCGAGCGCTACGACGGAGCCGTCGCCGGGCACCGCCACCGCGACGGGCCACGTGCGCTCGGGCAGGCGAAGGCCCGTGCGCACCCGCCCATCGGTCCCGATCACTCGCAACGAGCCGTTGGCGTAGTCGGCGACCCACCAACGGGCGTCGTGCCCGGCGGCGATCGCACTCGGCCCCTGCAGATCCGCTCCCGTCCCCACCCCATCGGCTGAGCCGCCAGGCGGTGAGCCGGCGAGCGTCGTCACGGTGCCATCGGGTGCAACAAGACGGATCGCGTTGTTCTCCGTGTCGGCGACGGCACAGGTTCCCGCGCCGTCGAGCGCGAGCGCGCTCGGTCGGCGGAACCCCGCAGCGGTCCCTTGACCGTCGGCGAAGGTGAAGATCGAGCCGGCGAGCGTCGCCACGTGGCCGTCCGGTGAGATGGTGCGGACCTTGTCGTTCCCGGTGTCGGCGACATAGCAGGTGCCGTCGGGCGCGACCGCAACGCCGCTCGGGAAGCGGAAGAGCGCGTCGCCCGCTGCCCCATCGCGATGTCCGTAGCAGTCGCCGGCAAGGACACGGCACGCGCCGTCCAGAGCGACGCGCCAGATCCGCTGCCCGGAGGGATCCGCGACCACGAGCGCTTTGTCGGGCGCGAGGGCGAGCCCCGCCGCGCTGCGAGGCCGATCGGGCGCACCGCGCCACCGGCCCAGCACGGGCACCGCCGAGCCATCACGCCCACAGCGCCAGATCGCGCCGTGCGCGAGATCAGAGACATAGAACGCTCCGCTCGTGGTCGCGGCGATCCCGCCGGCGCGCTCGATGAAGGCGAGCTCGAATCCGTCCGAGGAAGGTACCGAGCTGTCGAGCTGCGCCGGACGGATGCCGCGCTGGTTGACCGGGGCGTGGCGGACCAGCTCGGGCGCCAGCGCGGTCATCGCGCGCCTCGCTCGTGCCTGGCAGCGTCAATGCCAGACGTTGCGCTCCGAGCCTTCGCGCGCGCTCGGTCAGCGCCCGCCTCGGCTGCTTGGGCCAGCTTGCGTGGCGCTGGCTTGGCTTGGCTCATGTCTTGCTCCGTTCTCATCGTCCTGCTCGCGGCCGGGCGGGCGATTGGCCCCTCCGGAGGCACTCGGCTGGGCACCTAGCGCCGCAAGCCGAGCGCCGCCGCGGCGTCCTCGGCCATCATCGCCGGGCTCCACGGTGGGTCCCACACGAGCGCAACGTCGACGGCCACCTGCGGGCCGACGGCGTCCTGCACCGCGTGCCTCACGATCTCGGGCATCGCCTCGGCGGCCGGGCAGCCTGGAGTCGTGAGCGTCATCTCCACGTGCAGGCCCGTCTCGTCCTCCCAGACGCGATAGACGAGGCCGAGGGAGACGACGTCGAGACACAGCTCTGGGTCATAGACGCACCCGAGCGCGCCCCAGGCGCCCTCGACCGCCGAGGAAGGCGCCGTTTGCTCCCTCGTCGGGCCAATGGACACCTTGTCGCTGCGCGACACGCGAGCTCCCTCGGAACGGCTCATGCCTGGCGCCTGAAGGTCACCTGCCAGTTCTCGCCCTCGAGGTTGACCGCCTCGTAGACGAAGCCCTGGGACGACAGGACGCCCTCAAGGGGCACGGGCTCAAAGGGGGCGAGCACCACCAGCTCCTCGGTCTCCCCGAGCCCGGCAACAGCCGCCATGATCGTCTCAAACGGCTCGTCGCCTGCGGCGATCATCGGGCGGGCATCGACAACGGCCATCTCGCCACTCCTCTCAAGCATCTTCAGCATGTTTTTCTACTTACAGGTAGAGTTATATCATGAAGCGACACGGAGGAACCGGGTGGAGCGAGCGACGACATGGTCCACACGAGTGATCTGGATGAACGCATCGCTCGGGGAACAGCGCCGGAGCGGGCGGACCATCGCCATGGGGCCGGCAGCGCACAGGGGCACGGATGATGCCGCCTGACCCGCGCGCCGCGACCGGCTCGTGGGCCGAGCGCCCCGCCGGGGTCCCCGCCACCGTCCCGCCGCCGTCGGTCCCTTTGAGTTTCCTGTTCGCCGCCGCCGTCGGACTCGTCGGCTGCGGGGTTGCCTGGGTCCTCGCGCGCAGCGCCGCCGCCAACGATCCGACTGCCGACCCGGTCGTGGCGGCCGTCCACCTCGGCGTCTTGGCGACCCTCGCCACGGGAATCCTCGGCGCTACCCATCAGTTCGCCCCCGTCATCACGGGCAGGCCTCTGCGGTCGGTGCCGCTCGCCCGCGCCACGTTGATCAGCTTCGTGGCGGCCTCGTGGATGCTGCCGCTCGGCGTTGCGACACAACAGCTCGCCGTGACGGCGATCAGCGGGGCGCTCACCGGGCTCGCCCTCGTGCTCTTGGCGGTCAACCTCTCCGGCCCGCTCGCCGCGCGCGGCAAGGGAGCTCCCGTGCTGGCCCTTCGCATCGCGCTCGTCGGCGCCCTTGTCACCGGCTTTCTCGGCATCGCCTTCATCGGCGACCGCCAGGGCAACTGGTTCGCGCTTGCCGGACATGTCGATCTCGCAATGGGCGTCCTTGGCATCTTCGGCTGGCTCGGCATGACCTACCTCGGCGTCGCTGAGAAGCTCTGGCCGATGTTCATGCTCGCCCACGTCCCCGGCCCGAAGCGGGCCGGCCATCTGGCGGTCGTGGGCGTCGGCAGCGGGCTCTTGCTGGCCACACCAGGCCTCGCGTGGAGCATCACCGTGCTCGCCTGGATCGGCGCGGCGCTCATGACCGCCGGCCTTGGCGCCCATCTATGGTCGCTCACCGCCCACGTCGCGCATCGCCGCCGCAAGGCCGACCTGCATCTCCTCTTCGTCATCACTGCGGCCAGCTGGCTGGTGCTCGGTGCGGCGCTCTCCCTCGCCGCCGCTGTGTCGGTGCACAAGGACCCACAGGTTGGGACGTCGCTCACCGCCGCGGCCGTGGCGGCCTTCGGTGGCTGGCTGCTCGAGGCACTGGTCGGCCATTCCTACAAGGTGGTCCCCTTCATTCTTTGGTCTGCGCTGCGCTCCCGCTCGATCAGCTCCGGGCCGGCCGGCAAGCCGCTCATGTTCTCCGATCTCTTCGACCGCAGAGCTGCTGGCGCCGCCTATGTCTCGGTGACGCTCGCCATGGCCGCGCTGTGCATCGGCCTCGGCGCCGCTGCGCCCACGCTCGTCGCCGTTGCCGGCGCCCTCCTCGCCGTGACGGGCGTCGTGGTCGCCGTGAGCTTGATGGTGATTCCCTTGCGGATGATCCGCCATGCCAGCTCGACCACGGCGGTCACCGCCGAGCGCGCCGGGCCGGCGAGCCGTTGAACCGAACGCCTCGCTCCGGCCGACGCGCCGGCGCACTCTGGCCGTGAGCCTGTCGGTGCGGCCCGCTTCGTCGACAGCCAGCAACGCCAGGCGCACCACCAGGCGAGCCACGGGCGGTCAGCCAACGCGGGGCGATCTGAGCGTCCGCGTCCGCCGCGCGCGTCCACCACGGGCTGGGCGGTGGCGAGCTCGCCGGGACACCGAGCGGGCGCTGCTCGCCGACCCCACCAGCCCGTGAGGCACCCGGGGTTCGTCGCAACCTGCTACTCGACGAGGAAGATGCACTCTCCCGGGCACTCCTCAGCCGCCTCGCGTACCGCGTCCTCGAGCCCTTCCGGCACGTTCGCAAGGCTCGAGGCGCCTCCCGGGTCGCTCAGCACGCGCTCGCCCGCTTTCACGTAGGCGAGCCCGTCGTCGAGGAGCGTGAAGACCTGCGGGCAGATCTCCTCACACAGCCCATCGCCTGTGCAAAGGCTTTGGTCGATCCATACCTTCATGTGCACCCTTCCCTTATCGCTCTTGCCGCTCTGGCGTGTGCTCGTGGCCCCAAAGCGCGCGCAAAGGGGCCGGCCCTCACCGCCGGCGCGCCGCCCGGCTTGCAAGCGGGTCGCGCCAGAGCCGGCGAGGCGAGCTCAGGCCGCCGGGCTCGCCACCCTGCCGATGCGGACGCGCCAGATCGCGGGCCCCGCTTCGAGGTAGTCCCAGGTGTACTCGCCGGCGTGCTGCGCCTCGAACTGGTAGCGGAGCGGCCGCGGGTCGTGGTCGTTCACCAGCACGAAGCCAGCACCAGGACCAAGCGCGGCGTAGGTGGAAAAGATCACCGCGTGCCGGTTGCCATGCGTGAGCGGCCGGACGTCGAGATCCGGCTCAGCGGTCTCGCCATCCTCCTGCGCCCGCAGCGACGCCTTGCCGATCCGCACCCGCCAGACCCTCGGTCCGCCCTCGAGGTACTCCCAGGTGTACTCGCCGGCGTGCTCGGCCTCGAACTGGTACTGCAGCGGCTTTGGATCGTGGTCGTTGACCAAGACGAAGCTCGCGCCGGGCGCGAGCGCGACGTAGCTCGAGAAGATCGCCCCATGGCGCTGGGCGGGCGCCAGCGGACGGACGTCGAGGAGGCTGGGCGGCTCGGCGCCCGCTGCCGCTTTGGTGCCCCGCAAGGTGACGGGCTCGCTCGTGACCTTGCGGACGAGCCGATGCAGCGCCGCGGTGAGGCGCGTGGCGAGCTCGGGGCGCTCAGGGCGCAGCACCGCCCAGGCCGAGGCGACGAGACGGCAACCGAGATCCCCCTGTTCGGCGTTGGCGAGCTCGTCGGCCGCCCGGACGAGCAAGGGCACGATCGCACCGAGCGCGTCGGGCGAGGTCGCCGCGGCCGCCGCGGGGGCCTCGTGATGCGCGAGGAGCTGGTGCATCTCCTCGAGCAGCTTGGTGAGATCGACGTGGTCGTCCTCGAGCAGCTTGGGGAGGATCAGCTCGTTCTCCTTGGCCACATGGCCGGCGAACAACGACGACAGCGCTCCCGCGGCCGCCACGGCCTCGGTCGCCGTCGCTGCCTGCGCGATGCGCTCGGCCTGGGTGATCAGGATTCGGTGCTCGTCTTCCATCTCGGCGACCGTCGCGCTGAGCTCGGGACGCCGCGCGGCGGCGCGATAGATCGACTGCTCTTCGGCGAGCGCGTGGGGCAGGATCTCGCTTCCGAAGTAGGCGACGAGCTCGGCCGCTGGCGGCGCGAAGGGCGCGCCGCCCGAGACCCCGTCGACCAGCGCCTTCACCCGGCCTCCCAGGTCTTCTTCGAGTGAACGGTGGTGGGACAGCATGGCCTCGAAGGCCTCGCTCTCGCTGCGCGCCATGGATGTGCTCCTCTCGTCCTCGCGCCGATCGATGCACCGACCGAGCCGTGGGTCCACTATTCTCTAGTTGAACCTAGATAAATATTCAAGCCTGCTCAAGGCCGTCGGGGCGTCCGGGAAGGTCGACGCGGGGCCGGCAGATGATCGTGCGGGCCGTCGATGGCGCGTGGTCAGATGGCGCGGCACTCACGGCGCGCGGGGCCTTCGGCCCAGCCGGCGGCTCAGACCTCGTCAGGCAGACGACGGTGGAGCAGCACCCGGCACCCAGCTCGGCTCGGGTTGCGGGCCACCAGGTCGTCGACGACCACGGTGTCGCCGAGGCCCTCGGCGAGCCCCTTCGCGAGCCCACGATGGACGCTGCACACCGCCGCCCGGTTGGCCAGGGCCGCTCGCTCGAACGGGCAGTTGCCGAGGACGACGTCGCAGCGCTCCGTCCCCTCGCGCAGGGTAGGACGAAACCCCGTGCGCGCGAGCTCCCGCTCGATCGTCGCCACGGGGTCGGCACCCGCTGCGTGCGCGATCTCGTCGGCACGACGCCGACCAGCGCGGCGACCGACCTCTTCAGGGCTGTCGCCGGTGGCCAGGATCTCGCTCAGCAGCGTCGCAAGGAACTCATAGGGTCCCGGGATCTCCCAGGTGCCAGTGACCTCGGGGGCGACCTCGTAGAGCAGTCGCGGACGCCCAGGGCCGCTGCGTTGCTCCTCGGTCCGCTCGCTGACCAGGCCCGCGGTCGCGAGCACCGCCAGGTGCTGGCGCACCGCATTGTGGTTGAGCTGGACGAAGTTCGTCAGCTCGGCGACGCCGACGGGGCGGTTGGCCTCAAGCACGTAGCGGAAGATCCGAAAACGCGTTGGGTCGCCGAGCGCGCGGGCCCGGGGGAGCACCTCTTGTGAGATCGTCGGGGTCCGAGCTGGCATCGAGGCAAGCATAGCGCGCCCGGGGACAATTTAACTCACTGAGTACTAGATAAACCCGGTCCGCCTCCGCGCGCGACTTCGCGCCCGAGCGGGCGAGATGCGCATGGAAGCGATCTCTCTAGGTAGGTCGCCCTACGATATTCACGCGCAGGTGAGAAGTTCTGGCGTTGCGCCGAGATGCATGGCTCGCGACGTTCGGAGACGCCACTCGGTCTCCCACCGGCGGGCGACGACCATCAGCTGCGGCCAACGGGCCGTTGTGCCCTGGCGCTCGGGGAGGCGTTCTGCTCGGATGGCCTGGGCAGACGTGGGCGACAAGCGAGGCCAGACCATGCCGGTGCGATGCCACACCAGGCCACGCGCGCTCCCCCGCGGCGCGCCTTCGATCCCACGGCGTCTGTTCGCGAGCGAGCAGCCGATGCGAGCTTCGATTACGGCGGGCCACCAGGTCGTGGCCGCACCCGGGCCGTGGGGTTCGCGCGGTGCGCGAGCTCTCGGCGCGGGTCAGTGACCGGCAACCTCGAGGGAGGCAGCATGGAGCATGGGCACTTCGACGACGACGCGCTCGAGTACGTCGTCACTCGACCCGACACGCCACTGCCGTGGATCAACTACCTCGGGACCGAGGAGTACTTCGGCATCGTCTCCAACACCGCGGGTGGCTGTGCGTTCTATCGCGACGCCCGCCTCCGCCGGCTGACCCGCTATCGGCACAACAACGTTCCGCTCGACGCCGGCGGGCGCTACCTGTACCTACGCGATCGTGCCGACGGCGACTTCTGGTCACCCACCTGGCAGCCGGTCCGCGCCGACCTCGACGCGTACGCCTGCCATCACGGCCTGTCAGCGACGCGCATCGAGAGCACGCGGCGGCGCATCGACGCCGAGGTGCTCTACTTCGTCCCTCCTGGTGAGAACCTCGAGGTCTGGCGCCTCTCGATCCACAACGGGCGCGACGAGCGCTGCGAGCTGTCGGTCTTCTCCTTCGTCGAGTTCTGCCTGTGGGACGCCGAAGACGACGCCACGAACTTCCAGCGCAACTTCTCGACCGGAGAGGTGGAGGTCGAGGCGGGCGTGATCTACCACAAGAGCGAGTACCGGGAGCGACGCGACCACTTCGCGTACTTCGCCTGCAGCCACCCGCTCGCGGGTTTCGACACCCAGCGCGAGGACTTCCTCGGGCCCTATCGCGGATTCGACACGCCGTTGGTCGTCGAGCGCGGCGAATCGGCGAACTCGCTCGCACACGGATGGTCTCCGGTTGGCTCCCATCACCTGCGCCTCGCGCTCGACCCAGACGAGCGCCGCGAGGTGATCTTTGTGCTCGGCTATTTCGAGAACCCCCACGAGGAAAAGTTCGACCCTCCCGGTTCGAGCACCCTCAACAAGTCCTCGGTCCGGCCGGTCATCGAGCACTGGCTCGATGCCCGCAACGTCGAGGACGGCTACCACGCGCTGCAGGAACGCTGGCGCTCGCTGCTCTCGAGCCTGCAGGTCCACACGCCCGACGTCGATACCGACCGCATGGTGAACATCTGGAACCCCTACCAGTGCATGGTCACCTTCAACCTCAGCCGGTCGATCTCGTCCTATGAGTCCGGCATCGGGCGAGGAATGGGATTTCGCGACTCGAGCCAGGACCTCTTGGGCTTCGTCAGCCTCGTCCCCGAGCGCGCCCGAACGCGGCTGGTGGACCTCGCTGCCACCCAGCTCGAGAACGGCGGCGCATACCACCAGTACCAGCCGCTCACCAAGCAGGGCAACGATGCCATCGGCTCCGGCTTCAACGACGACCCGTTGTGGCTCGTGCTCGCCACCGCGGCCTACCTGAAAGAGACCGGCGACTTGACCGTGTTGGACGAGGCGGTCCCCTACGACAACCAACCGGGCACCGAGGAGCCGCTGTTCGCTCACCTCGAGCGCTGCCTGCGCTACAGCCTGGATCGGCTCGGCCCGCACGGCCTTCCCCTGATCGGCCGGGCGGACTGGAACGACTGCCTCAACCTCAACTGCTTCTCCGAGCGCCCCGGCGAGTCGTTCCAGACGACACAGAACCGAACCGGCGGTGTCGCCGAGTCCGTCCTCATCGCCGGGCTGTTCGTCCTCGCGGCGCGCGAGCTCGCGGCAATCGCCGCGCATCGTGGCGAAGCGGCGGCTGCCAAGCAGTACCAGCACCACGCCGAGGAGATGTCTGTCGCGATCGGCGAGCACGGATGGGACGGGGAATGGTTCTTGCGAGCCTTTGACTACTTCGGACGTCCCGTCGGCTCAAGCGCGAACGACGAGGGCCAGATCTTCATCGAGCCGCAGGGGATCTGCGTCATGGCCGGCGTCGGTGCGGACGACGAGCGGGCAGACGCCGCGCTCGAGAGCGTGCACCGTCGCCTGTTGAGCAAGCACGGCCTCCTTCTCCTTCAGCCGCCCTACACCCACTACCGTCCCGAGCTCGGCGAGATCACCTCCTATCCGCCCGGCTACAAGGAGAACGCGAGCGTCTTTTGCCACACCAACCCCTGGGTGGTCATCGCCGAGGCGATGCGGGGCCACGGCGACCGGGCGTTCGACTACTACCGAAGGACGAGCCCCTCGGTGCGGGCCGCGCAGAGCGGGCTGCACCGATGCGAGCCGTACGTGTACGCGCAGATGATCGCCGGGCCCGATGCGCCGAGCGCCGGGGAGGCCAAGAACTCCTGGCTGACCGGCGCAGCCGCGTGGCACTACGTGGCCATCACCCAGTGGATCCTCGGCGTCCGTCCAGAGCTCGACGGCCTGCGCGTGGATCCGGTGATTCCCTCCTCGTGGCCCGGATTCACCCTCACCAGGAATTGGCGAGGCGCCACCTATGAGATCACGGTGCGCAAGGTCGGCGACGGCCGGGATCGGGTCCACCGCGTCCTGGTCGACGGCGTCGAGATTCCTGGAACGCTCGTGCCCCCGGCTCCGCCGGGGTCGCGCGTGCGGATCGAGGTCGTGCTCGAGGCCGGTTGAGCCACCGAGCGACCAGCGCGCCTCGGCGAGCAAAACGCCACTCTCCCCGAGTGCTGGGTGCCAGCTGTCGGGCGCCTGAGCGCCGGTGGAGGCGACGGCGGCACGGGGACCTTCTGCGCGTCGGGCGGGCCGTTGGCCCCTATCGCGCCGGTCCGGCCGGGGTCGATCCTCACCGACAGGCGAGGGAGAGCACATGGCCCGCTCTGATATCGGCCGACGGGGTTGCGCGCCGCTTGATCCCGGACCCCGTTTGTTTCGCGCCGACGTCCAGGGGCTGCGGGGCGTCGCGATCGCCCTGGTCGTCGCCTACCACCTGAGCTGGGTCGTCACGGGAGGCTATGTCGGCGTGGACGTCTTCTTCGTGATCTCCGGATTCCTCATCACCTCCCAGCTGCTGCACGAGCTGGAAAAGCAGCAGGGGCTCTCCTTCATCGGCTTCTACGCTCGCCGCGCGCGCCGGATCCTGCCCGCCGCGACGATCGTGCTCATCGCCACGGTGCTGTGCGCCCGTGCGGTGCTCAGCCCTCAGGCCGCCGATCGGGTGTTCGAGGATGCGGTTGCGGCGGTCTTCTACGGGGCGAACTTCCGCTTCGCCGCCTCAGGCGCCAACTACTTCAACTCCACGCTCCCGCCATCGCCGCTGTTGCACTACTGGTCCCTCGGCGTGGAGGAGCAGTTCTACCTGCTCTGGCCGCTCGTGCTCGTGGGCGCGTCCTTGGTGTGGCTCCCAGCGCGCCGCCGGGCCGCGCGGCCACCCGCGCTCGGCTTGGTCGCCATCGTGCTCGGCGCCATCGCCCTCGCCAGCTTCCTCGTCGGGCTCCGACAGACGACCACCTCGCCGTCGTGGGCGTACTACTCGATCCTCACCCGTTGCTGGGAGCTCGCGATCGGCGCGCTGGCCGCGCTCGGGCTGCCGCTGTGGTCTCATCTCACAGAGCGCGTGGCGGCAGGCCTCGGCTGGGCCGGCGTCGTGGCGATCGGCGCCTCCGCGCTCGCCTACTCCTCGCGCACGCCCTTCCCGGGACTGGCCGCCCTCCTGCCGGTGGCCGGTGCGTTCGCCGTCATCGTCGCGGGCAGCCACCGGCGAATCCGCTACGGCGCCGAGGCGCTCCTTGGATGCTGGCCCTTGCGCCGGCTCGGCGACTGGTCGTACTCCCTCTACCTCTGGCACTGGCCGGCGATCGTGCTGGCGCCGAGCATCTTCGGCGGCCCGCTCAGCGAATGGGGCCAGCTCGGCGTGCTCGCCTTTAGCGTCACTGCTGCCGGTGCCTCCTACGGCCTGGTCGAGCAGCCCATCCGCCACCTGCGAATCGTCGTCCGCCGCCCGCGTCTCGCCGCCGCCGGCGCCCTCGTGCTCGCCAGCTGCTCGCTCGCCGTCGTCGGCACCGCAGCGTCCACCTTGCCATCCCTCGTGCCCACGGGTGCCACCACGCGCCCCGGGCTCGCAGGCAACGGCCGACTCACGCCGGCGCAGCTGTCCGTGGACCTCGAACAGGGCGTGGCGACGACCGTCGTGCCCTCCAACCTCACCCCCACCCTCGCCCACGCGGCCGACGCGTTCCCCCTGATCGTGACCGACGGGTGCCATCTCCAGCGCGCCGGCACCGAGAGCCGGCCCTGCACCTACGGCGATCGCTCCTCCAAGGTCACCGTCGTCCTCTTTGGGGACTCGCACGCCGCCGCGTGGTTCCCCGCCCTGCGGCTGTTGAGCGAGGAGCACCACTGGCGCCTCGTTGACCTCACCAAGGCCGGCTGCCCGCCGGTCGAGGTCGCGATCGCCTCCTATCCCCAGTGCACGACCTGGCGCACCAACGCGCTCGCCCAGATCGCCGCGCTCCATCCGACAGTCGTCGTCTCGACCTGGGCCCGCTACGTCGAGCTCCCCGAGAGCGGGCCGCTCGCCAATGTGGCGCACCTGCACACAAGCGCCTGGGACAACGGGCTCGTCGCGCTCTTCTCCGCCCTGCGCGCCGATCGCAGCACGACGGTGTTCATCTCCGACACCCCGACGCTCTCCGATCTCGTGCCGGACTGCGTCTCGGGCCACCTCTCCGACGCGGCAGCCTGCACCACGCCGCGCGCCGCGGCCATCAAGGACCTCCGCGCGAAGCGGGAGGAGCTCGCCATCGCCAAGCGCTACGGCGCGACGACCATCGACCCGATGAACTGGTTCTGCACCGCGACCCGCTGTCCGGTGATCGTGGGCAACATCTTGCTCTATCGAGATGACGCTCATATGACCCCGCAGTGGTCCGAGTTCATCGCCCCGGTGCTCGGCGACGACCTGGTGCCGGTGGTCGCCGCCGCGAGCCGGCGCTGAGCGCGCCGGTCGTCCGAACGCACCACGCCCGCGGCGCGCGGCCGCAGCGCTCGGAACGCGCCCCGCTCGCCCGCGTCGATCTCCTGGTGAGGAGAAGAGCTCAGCCGAGCTTGGACAACAAGAACCTCGTCACCATCGCCGCGAGGACTGGTGGCGGCGGCGACTCACCCGGGGTCCGCAAGCCGTGCCCCCCGCCGCGCACGACGACGAGCTGCACCGGCACACCGGCGCGCCGCAAGGCCGCAGCGAAGGCGAGGGACTGGGATGCGGGGACGACCGGATCGGCGCTGCCCTGGAGGATCAAGGTGGGCGGGTCCCCCGGGCGCACCAGCTGAAGGGGGCTGGCGGCACGCAGGGTCGCGCTCGAGGGCGACACCGAGCCGAAGACGCGCGCGAGGACGTGGCGCATGAAGCGGCCGAAGCCGCCCGAGATCAACTCCACCGGCCCGAACTCGTCAACGAGTGCCGTCGGCTGCGCCGAGACCTGCGCGTAGGGCCCCACCGACCAGGCCGGAGCGTTCGGATCCGTCGCGAGCAAGCTGGCGAGCTGGCCACCGGCGCTGCTGCCGAGGACCGCGATCCGGCTGGGATCGATGCCGAGCTGCGCCGCATGGGCACGCAACGAGCGCATCGCGCAGGCGACATCTTGCATCTGCGACGGCCACGGCGACGCTGGGGCGAGCTCATAGGCGACCGAGGCGACGACCACACCCTGGGCGACGAGATCCCGGGTCCCGAGGCTGCCGACGTCCACCCCATCGGCCTGGCGGAGCGAACGGACCCGGTGCCCGCGCTCCCACGCCCCTCCGTGCACCTGTAGGACGGCGGGCGCCGGTCGCGTGCCATCGAGCGGCTCGAAGATCGTCATCTGCAACCGCACCCCGCCAAGCACGCAGTAGGTGAACGTGCGGACGCGGGCCAAGGGCGCGGTCCTGGCCGAGGGGCGGCCGCCCCCGCCCGTGGCGAAGGCCGGCGGCGCGAGCGCCGAGACGGCGAGCACGAGGCTGAACGCGAGGACGCCGAGGCGGCGGAAGGTGGCACGGGACAAGCGAAGACACTGTAGCGCCCCCGGCGGTCTCCTCAGCCTCCTTGCCGCCGAGAAATCGGGCCCGGACGCCCTCCAGCGCTGCAGGCATATGCCGTCACCGCCCGCGTCGCGCACCGTTTCCTGAACGCCCGCTGAGGATCCGGACTCCCCCACATCGCCACGTGCTTGCACGGGGTATGACCCGGACAGGCCATCACCGCTCGTGCGCTTGCGAGACCGGCCGCTCGGCGAGCCGGTCGAGCCCATTTTGACACCCGCAGCGGTGCCGTCCACCCAAAGGAGCAACCGTGACCCGAACGACCCCCTTCCGCGCCGCCGCGACGATTACCTCGCTGCTCATCGGCGCCGGAGTCACGAGCGCGGGCGCCGCCGCGGCGGCAAAGAAGCCCCGCTCCGCGCACGTCAGCGGCGTGATCACGTCGGTCTCGCAGCACAAGCACCGACTCACCGTGCGCAGCGGCGAGACGAGCCACACCTTCAAGCTGATGTCCGATACCGCTGTGCACCGCGGGACCACGATCGGGCGCCTTGGTCAGCTGAAGCGGGGCGAGCATGTGGGCGTGATGTACGAGATCTTCGGCCCCTCCAACCTCGAGGCCATCTCCATCACGATCACCGCGTCCTGACCGCCCGGCGATCGCGCCCGGTTCTGGGCGCGATCGCCGGGCCGGAGATGGCCACTTCGCCAACAAGGGCGCGGTGATCGCTTCCCGGGCCCACCAGGGTGCGGATCTTGGAGAGCGCGACCTCCGAGCCGCTCAAGAAGTGGTCGATGCGCACGAGCGGCGGGAGCAGGCGGCTCTCGGGCCACGTCATCGCGAAGGGCTCGCCCCGCGCCGCCGCCGCATCGACGAGGCCGCTGTCGAGCACGGCGTTGAAGCCCGCATTGCCCCAGCTGGCATTGAAGTCACCAACCACGAGGAGGCGGCGAAGGCCCCGCGTCCGTGCCCGCGCCGCGATCGCCTCAAGGTCCGAGCGCCATTGGACGAGCGAGGCCACCGGTGCCTGCGTGTGCACGATCCAGACCCGAAGGATTCGGTGCGCAAGGCGCAGGCGCGCCACGACGAGGAAGGGGTTGCCGCCGCCCATCAGCACGTGCTCGATCCGGAGCGGAAAGCGGCTGGCAATCCCAAAGCCCCAGGGCAGGCGCCCGCGCTCGTACGCGCGGTAGCGGAAAGGCGCGAGGGCGCCGTCTGACTCGAGCTGCGCGAAGTCCTGCGGGTCGATCTCCTCGAGGGTGACGAGGTCGGGGGCGTGGCGAGTGATCGTCTGGGCGAATCCCGACATGTTGTCGTTGCCGGCATCCGAGCCAACGTTGGCGTCAAAGACGCGGATCGTCGGGGCATGCCTAGCCCAGGTGGGAAGCGGCCGAGCGGCGAGCACCTCGGGTGCGGCAAAGGCCAGCTGTGCGACGATCACGAGCGCCGCCGCACCGCCAAGCACGGCGCGCCGTCCGAGCGCAGCGAGCAGGAGCACCGGCCACGCGGGGACGTAGGCGAGACCGTTCAGACTGTTCGCCTCCGCAAGCAAGACGTCGCCGTCCCAGGCGACGAGACGGGCCAGCGCAAGCGCAGCCAGCGGGGCGAGGACGAGCCAGCACAGCAACGAGAGCGTCCGCGGGAGGCGAACGCGCCAGTGCCGAGCCCTTCGCGCCCCGCGATGCGGCACCGTCCGGCCCGCAACCGGCCGCAGCGTCGTCACACCCACGTTCGTCCCATGCGCGTCTCCTATGCCGGCTCGCGTGAGGAGTCCCTACCCAGAATCTGGTGCGGTGCGCAGCCGAATCGGACGCGACGCGACGCGCACGAGCAAGAATTTGCACGCACCGCGGTGAACGATGTCCTATGGTCGGCAACAAAGCGAAGGCCGCGACCGAGCGGTCCACCGGCGCTGAGCGCGGCTTGTCGGCGCTCAGCTGGCACGTTGTTGCGAGCCACGTGGACCCGGTCGCCGCCAACCGAGCGATCGCGGGCCGATGGTGCCATGAACCACGCTGAACAGGACGAGTGCGAGGGCGCGACGGGGCCGATCAGCCGGCGTTCCGTGCTCGGGTGGGGTGCCGCTGCGGCGGCGGCATTCATCGGACGGTTGCCAGCTCGACTTGGCCCCTTCGCGTCCCGGCTCACCTCGGGCACACGGACAACTGCCCGCACCGGCCTGCCAGTGCTCCAGAGCAGCCCACCCGCGCGCAACGGGTCCATCCACCGCTTCCGGTCCCGGCCCGACCTCGCACCCGCGGCCATCGACGTGGCGATCGACCGCGGTGGTCAAGATCCTGGGCTGATCTTCCTCGACAGCCAGGGCGGGATCGCCGACGAAGGGCCGATGATCGTCGACGGTGCGGGTGAGCTCGTGTGGTTCCATCGGGTCTCGGCCGATCCCCGCTCGCTCACCAACCGGGCCTTCAACCTTCGGGTCCAGCGCTGGCGCAACGCACCGGTCCTCACCTGGTTCGATGGGAGTGTCGCCTCTGGTCACGGAAATGGCCAGGACGTGATCATGGACACGTCCTACAACGAGATCGCCCGGGTCGACGCGGGAGACGGCTGCAGTGACGATCTGCACGCCTTTTTCCTCACTGATCGCGGGACGGCGCTGGTCACCTGCTATCCGCTCGAATATGGGGACCTCTCCTCGGTCGGTGGGGGGACGAACGACCCCTACATCTCCGGCGTCGTCCAAGAGATCGACGTCGCGACGGGTGCCGTGCTCTTTGAGTGGCGGAGCGACCAGCACGTCGCCTTCGGCGAGTCGTACGCGCCCTTTACCCACGGTGCGCCGTGGGACTACTTCCACGTGAACTCGATCGACGTCGCCCGCGACGGCAACCTGTTGATCTCGGCCCGCTGCACCTGGGCGGTCTACAAGGTGCAGCGCCAAAGCGGCGAGATCATGTGGCGCCTCGGTGGAAAAAAGAGCGACTTCGCGATCGGTCCCGGTGCGCACTTTGCCTGGCAGCACGACGTCAACGAGCAGCGCGACGGCTCGTTCACGGTCTTCGACAACGGCGCCGGGGACTACCGCAGCGAGCCGACCTCACGGGCGCTCGTCCTCAACGTCGACGAGCGCACCCGGCGCGTGAGCCTGAAGCACCAGTACGGGCATCCCCGCGCGCCGCTGCAGGCCGGCGCGCTCGGGAGCGTCCAGACGCTCCCGGGCGGGCACCTCTTTGTGGGCTGGGGCATCGAGGCCGCGTACACCGAGTTCGACGCCAGCGGGAAGCCGGTCCTCGATGCACGGATCGCCGGCGAGGGCGTGCAGTCCTATCGCGCCTTCCGCTCGCTGTGGTCGGCGCGGCCATCCGAGCACCCCGCGCTCGCCGTCGCGCCGGCAGGGCGCGGCGCGCTCCTCATCTACGCGAGCTGGAACGGCGCCACCGAGGTCACGCACTGGCTGGTCCTTGGCGGTTCCCACCCCTCGGCGATGGCGCCGCTCGGTGTCGCAGCGCGCCGCGGCTTTGAGACCGTGATCGACCTTCCCCACCACCCTCCGCTCGTCGCGGCGGCGGCGCTCGATGCCGCCGGCCACACGATTGGGAGGTCGAAGAACCACACCACCTGAACGCAGGGGGACCTGCAGGCAACGGCCGCCCGAGACACCGGCCGCCGACCCCATGGCCCGGTCGCGCGCCACCGCTGCGGCACCCGCGATCGCGAGCGCCGCAGCGGTGGGCTTGTCCTGGCCGAACTGCCTGGCCGAGCGAGTGGCCTCAGGTGTGCGCCGCGGCGGTCGCCTGCGCCGTCGACAGCTGCTGGTCCGCATAGGCCGACGACCAGCCCCCGCTCGTCGCCATGTGGCTGGCGATGTTGCCGATGGCCGTCTCCATGCCGGTTTCGACATAGGACCACACCGGAGCGACCGAGGTCGGCAGCGCCGAGCTCTCGGCCTTCACGAAGGGGACGGCGGTCTTGGAGTACGACTCGACGGCCTTCACTCCGGCGTGGTTGACCGGGATCCATCCCAGCAGCTTGAACTGGTCGAGCTGGATCGCGCGGCTGAGCGTGATCTTCTCGAACGCCAGCGCGAGCTGCTCCTTCTTCGCGGCGTACTTGGGGATCGCCCAGTAGTTGCCGGTGGTCTCGGTCTCGATCGGCTGCGCGCCCTTGGGCAGAGTCGAGTGACCGTAGGGGATGGTCGGCAGCAACGCGAAGCCGACGTGACCCTGAGCCGGCGTGCCGACCGCAGCGGCCTTGTAGCCGTAGCCGCCGATGATCACCATCGCCACCTTGTTCGCATCAAAGGCCGACCCCATCTCGGCACCGTTCCAGCCGAGCGCCTGCTTGGGGACGATGTGGAAGTGCGAGTAGAGCGAGAAGTAGAAGTTGACGGCCTGCCGCATGGTCGGCGTGTCGAGGCGCACCTGCTTTGCGTTCGCGCTCACCCACTTCTTCCCGCCCATCTGCAAGTTGAGGAAGTAGATGCTCTTCCATGGATCGTAGGGATCGCTCGGGTCGATGCCGAGACCAGAGACCCCCGGGACCTTGGATTGGATCTGCTTCGCGTCATTGACGAGCTGGGTCCAGGTCTTCGGCGGTGAGGTGATACCGGCCTTTTTGAAGTCGGCCGTGTTGTAGACGAGGGTGAACGGGTTCGTCTCGTTCGGTACGCCAATGGACTTCGACGGGCTCACTCCCGAATCGAACAGGTCTGCCTTAATGAACGAGCCCTGACCGCCGAGGACCTTCCAGTCCTTCTGGCTGAGTGGAGCGAAATCGCCCGTCGCCCACAAGGTGCCGACGAAAGAGGTCCCATAGGAGATCACGTCCGGCCCGCTCCCTGAGACCGTGGAGGTCTCGACCGTCGTGACCTCGTTCGCCGGGCTCGCGTAGTAGTCCCAGTGCAGCGTCGCCCCGGTCCGCTTGTGGAACAGGCGCGCGATGTCGTTGTAGTACTGCTGCATCTGATGCGCATCGGCACCCGTCGGCGCACCGTCGAGCACGGTGAGGGACTGGCCGGCGAACGATTTGGCCGGCGTCGTCGACTTCGTCGCCCCCGTTGAGCCGCCACCGCCGCACGCCGCCGCCAGGACGGCGATGCCGCCGAGTGACAGCGTGATGGGAACCGCTCGCTTCAACTTCCTCACCATCGGGACTCCTCTCTGCGACACCTCGTGCCGGCCGCCTGAGCGCCCAGCGCAGCACCGCGTGTGGATCGGTCACGGTTCACCGCACTGCTTCCCATCCGTAATCAATTTGCAACATCGAAGCTAGCGTACGTGTCTGCGTTTCGATCATCGTGGGAATGATTGGTTTGTGAGCGGTGCGTGCTCTGCCGGGAGCTGGCGCTCGATCGGCTCGTCAGCGTCGCCGTGCAGCTGGCGCGGGAAAACCGCACGGGAACGAGTCGATGTCGGTCTCGTTACAAATGAAGCTCCCTGACAGATTCATTAACAAACTCACAGCTGGCGTCCAGGTTCGGCCCAGACGATGGCCGACACCGGGCGAGCGAGAGAGGGAACCCATGCACCCACGAACCGGCGAGGCCGATCCAACCCCGACTGCTGTCCATCCGGGCCTCTCCCGGCGGGCGTTCCTTGCCCGTGGCGGGAAGGGGGCCCTCGGCCTCGCGGCGCTGGGCGCGGGAGGCAGCCTCGGGCTCGGCCTGGCCGAGCCGGGGACCGCCTCGGCCGGCCCCGTCCCCCGTCTGGTCGCGACGCCGCCGCGTGGGCATTTCCGGACGGAGCCCGACATCATTCCTCCGTCGCTCCAGCTCACCGACTACGGCGTCGACCCCACGATGGGGCTCGTGATGATGACGCCGAGCCCGCTCCCGGTGGGGCGCGCCCTCACCACCGCGGAAGCGGTCGAGCAGGGGCTCGGCATGACCGGAATGATGATCACGAACCCGAACGGCTCGCTCGTCTGGTTCAAGGAGTCGCCGCCGTTCGCGACGAACCTGCAGGTGCAGAACTACCGCGGCAAGCCAGTGCTGATCTACTGGACCGGGAAGATCGTGACCGGCATCGGCTACGGCAACGGCTACATCCTCAACCAGTCCTACGAGCCGGTCGCGACGGTCAAGGCGGGCAACGGCCTGCAAGCCGACCTCCACGAGTTCAACATCACGCCCCAGAACACGGCGCTCATCACCGCCTACACGACCCGGGCCGCCGATCTGACGGCGATCGGGGGACCGGCGAACGGGGTGGCCTACGAAGGTGTGGTCCAAGAGATCGACATCGCCACCGGCAAGGTGCTCTTCCAGTGGAACAGCCTCGACCACGTGCCCGTGTCCGAGTCCTACATCAAGATGCAGGGCAAGGGGCCGCAGGATTACTTCCACATCAATTCAGTGGCCCCGTGGGACGCGGACCACCTGTTGATCTCGGCGCGCAGCACCTGGGCCGCCTACCTGATCGACCGGCGCACCGGCGCCGTCGTCTGGCGGCTCGGCGGAAAGAAGTCCGACTTCAGCATCGGACCTGGCGCGAACTTCGAGTGGCAGCACCACATCCGCCGGATCGGGGCGAACCAGATCACGATCTTCGACGACGGTGCCTACCCGGCCGAGGAGAAGCAGTCCCGGGCCCTCGTGCTGAATCTCGACACGGCGCACAAGCGCGCGACGCTGGCGCGGGCCTACACGCACCCCGCCGGGCTCCTCACCTACTACGAGGGCAGCGTGCAGGTGCTCCCCAACGGCAACGTCTTCGTGGGCTGGGGGACCGAGCCGTACTCGAGCGAGTTCCGCTCGAACGGCGAGCTCCTCTACGACCTCCGCTTCCCCACCAACGACCAGTCCTACCGGGCGTTCCGCTTTGACTGGACGGCGACGCCGAGCACGCCACCCAAGCTCGTGGCGGCCGCCGATCAGATCGGCGGCTACGCCCTGCACGCCAGCTGGAACGGCGCGACGCAGGTCGCCCACTGGCAGGTGCTCTCGGGCAAGAGCGCGACCTCGCTCGACCCGATCGCGCTCGTGCCGAAGTCGGGCTTCGAGACGGCGATCACCGCGCACCCGACCGGCGGGTACGTCGCGGTCGCCGCCCTCGACGTCCACGGCAAGCGCCTCGGCGTCTCTCCAGCGGTCAAGGTCTGAGGCGCCGGCGCTGGCGCCCTCGGCCGGGCTCGACTGGCCGCTGGCGGTGCGGCATCCACGCGCATCCAACGGGGCACCGCCCACGCCCGGGCGGTGACCCGTGGCGCGTCTCGATGCGCCGCGGCACGCCAGGCTGGGGCGCCAAGGTCATCATCTGGTCCCCGCCGGGTCGGCGCGCGCCGGACCAGCGGGCGCGCCCGGCGGCGCTCAGCGCTTGTTCAGCACGTCCATCAGCACCATCGCGCCGGAGCGCTCGAGATCCTTGGTCGCCGTGACGAGGACGAGGGTCTGCTCAGCCGCCGCGGCCCGAAGCGCCGCAAGCACCTCGCGCGTCGCCTTGGCGGAGAGCTCCTCCTCATAGCGCCGGGCGAACTCGGCGAAGCGCTCGGGGCGGTGCCCGTACCACTTGCGCAGCTCCGTGCTCGGCGCGACCTCCTTCACCCACTCATCAAAGGGCGCTTGGGCCTTGGCGATGCCACGTGGCCACAGGCGGTCGACGAGCACGCGCCGCGCGCCGCGCGGCGACTCGTCGTAGACCCGGGCAACCGCCACGGCGCCATCGCCTCGCGCCGGCGGCTCGTCGGGCTCGCCTCCGAGCCCGTGCGCCCGCCGAACCGGCGCCAGTCCGGCCCACGCGCTCGGCAGGTCCAGCGCGAGGCGCTCGAGCTCTTCGAGGTGCAGCGCCGAGAGCGCCTCGAGACGGCTCGCCCCTTCGTCGGTGAGCTGCAGGCGGACCACCCGATGGTCCGCTTCGCTGCGCCGTCGCCGGACCAACCCGGCCGCTTCCGCGCGATCCACGAGCCCCACCGCGCTGTGGTGACGCAGGAGTAGGTAGTCCGCGACCTCGCCAACCGTCGGACCATCAGCATCGCCGTGCCCGCGGATCGCGAGGAGCAGCTGGTGCTGCGCGGGCGTGAGCCCCGCCGCTTCGGCCTGCTGCGCGCTCCAGCGCTCGAAATGGCGCAGCCCCGTGCGGAGAGCGAGCAAGCGCGCGTACGCCGAGTCGGGCAGGGTCACTGCGGTCACGATAACTCGGGCGCCATGTGCGCCTACTACGATAACATCGTGACCCGATGGAAGTAAATCGCTTCGCACCCGCGCGGCCGATCCCGTGCCCCGGGCTCCACAGGTGAACCCCCAAGACCCCCGGCCCGGCCAGGACCATGCGCAGGCAACCGAAGGCGTCGTCCTCAGCGCGCCGGTCCACGATGCTCCACGACCCGGCGCCGGAGAGGCGAGCGAGATGTCCTACCTCGGGGAAGAGCGGCGACCCCGGGACACAGCCGAGCGCGCGCTCGGCGACTTCACCACCGCGCCGGTGATCTTGCGCCTCGTGCCGCTCGCCATCGCGGTCGGCGTCCTCGGGGCCGGCGTGTCGCTCGCCCTGTTGGACATGATCGGCTTTTTCACCAACCTCTTGTACTACCAACGCCTCGGCATCCACCTCGTCTCCCCCAACGCCACGACGCTTGGGGCCATCGCCATCGTGATCCCCGTGGGCGGCGGGCTCATCGTCGGGCTCATGGCGCGCTTTGGCTCCGAGCAGATCCGCGGCCACGGCATCCCCGAGGCGATGGAGAACATCCTCATCAACGGGAGCAAGGTCCAGCCGCGCCTCGCCATCTTGAAGCCGATCGCCAGCGCCGTCAGCATCGGCACCGGTGGCCCGTTCGGCGCCGAGGGACCGATCATCTTGACGGGAGGCGCCGTCGGCTCGATCGTCGGCCAGCTCTTCCGGCTTACCGCCGCCCAGCGCCGGGCGCTCCTCGTCGCCGGCGCCGCCGCCGGCATGAGCGCGGTGTTCGGCACGCCGGTCGCCGCCACGCTCTTTGGCGTCGAGCTGCTCGCCTTCGAGTTCAAGCCACGCTCGATGGTGCTGATCGGCCTCGCGTCGGCGACCGCCGACGGCCTGCGCATGGTGATGGCAAACGCCGGCCTCGTTGCCCCCCAGCCCCTGTTCCCCGTCCCCCACCATCCACCGCTCGGGGGCGTGGTCTTGCTCGGCGCGGCGGCAATCGGCGTTGCCACCGGGATCGGGGCGTGGGTGATGACCCAGGCCGTCTACGGCTGCGAGGACCTGTTTAAGAAGCTCTCCCGCCACCTGCACTGGATGTGGTGGCCGCTCATCGGCGGGCTCGTCATCGGGCTTGGCGGCCTGATCGATCCCCGCGCCCTCGGCGTGGGCTACAACACGATCCACGCCGAGCTCCTCGGTCACCTCGGCGTGCAGGCTCTGATCGTGCTCTTCGTCGTGAAGATGGTGATCTGGGCGGCCGGGCTCGGGGGCGGGACGAGTGGCGGCATCCTGGCGCCGATCCTCATGATGGGCGCCGCGATCGGCGGCCTCCTCGGCCACGTACTGCCGGGCGCGTCGGTCGGCGTGTTCGGCCTGCTCGGGATGGCAGGCTCGCTCGGGGGAGTGACGCGGTCCCCCTTCACCGCGATCATCTTCGCCTTCGAGCTGACCCACGATCAAAACAGCGTGCTCGCCCTCCTCGTCTCGGCCACGGTCGCGCACCTCGTGAGCGTGCTCGTGCTGAAGCGTTCGATCCTCACCGAGAAAGTCGCGCGCCGTGGCTTCCATGTGATGCGGGAGTACGCCGTCGATCCCCTCGAGGCGACCTTCGTCCGAGAGGTGATGGACACCGACGTGTACACCGTGGACACCGAGCGTCCCCTCGCCGAGGTCTACGCCAACCTGCCCGAGGGCTCACCCGAGCGGCGCCAGCGCCTCTACCCGGTGCTCGACGCCACCGGTCGCATGGTCGGCGTTTTGCCCTGGTCGATCGTCCTCACCGAGCGCGTGGGCCGGCAGCGGGTGGCCGAGGTCATGATCACTCCGCACGCGATCGCCCATCCCGACGAGATCCTGCGCAACGTGGCCGACCGGATGGCCGCCTTCGAGCTCGGCGCGCTCCCGGTGGTCGACCGGGACGATCCCGGCCGCCTCGACGGCCTCATCACCGAGTTCGACCTCCTCGCGGCGCGCCAACGCCTCCTCGAAGAAGAGCGCTACGCCGAGCGCGTCCTCACCTTGCGGCGCCTGCGCGCCACGACCGCTGCCGAGCCGTTGGAGGGCGTCGAGGAGGCCTGAGTAAGCAAGCACGGCGGGCCGGACAGCATGGCCGAGACCCAACGCTCGTCCCGCCGGTGCGCGCCCGTGACGAGCGCATGGCCACGGCGGACGGCGGGTAGAGCCAAATTGCTTCTTATATCGTTCTACGATATGTAAGCGAGGATTGGGGATGCGGTGTTCGGTGGTGCAGGACCATTCCCTCGATTCAGGCCTCCCGCGTGCCCGGCGCAGGCTCATGCCCGGCGAGGTCTGCCAACAAGCGCTGGATTTCCTGTGCGCGTTCGGTCACGAACCCGACGCCATCGCGGCTCGGCTCGCTCGGGACGGAGCGCGCGGGATCGCTCGCGACTCGAGCCGCTGCGTGCTCGCCAGCTACCTGGCGGTCCTATTGCCGGCCGAGCCGCGTATCGCCGGCGTCGCCGTCGGCAACGCTCGCCTCGTCATCCGGCTCTCGCGCTGGCTGCCCCGCAAGCAGACGGTCGAGCTGCTCGAGGCGATCCAATGCTTGGTCCGCGCCTTTGACCAGCACGCCTACCCCGAGCTCGAGTACCGAGAAGGCGCCGGCGCGCGCTGACGGGCCACGGTACGCCAGGGCGTGGCCGCCCGGGCAGCGCCCAGCGCGGCCACGCTCGTCTCCGCGGGCGGCTTCGTGGCGCGACGCGGGGACGGGCGAGGGCCGCGCCGTGCGTTGGCGGACAGGAAACGGGCGACCACCGGGGAGCGCGTGGGCGACGCGACCTGGACGGGCGCGGCACCCGACCGGCTCGGGCAGGCCTCGAGCGCATCGCGCCGTAACGCCGCACTCGCCGGCACGGCCCCTCGCGCGGCGCCGACCCGCTCAGGTGGCGGCGGACAGGTCCCGCTCCGCTCGCACCCGGACCGTGAAGCCGTCCTCCACGAGCATCGTGACCTCGAGGTCGAGCTGGTGCGCGATCCACAGCCCTCGCCCCGACTCGGCCGTCTCGTCGCCCGCCGGCAACAGCCCGACGAGGGGATCATCGGGGCCCGCACCGCGGTCGTTGATGTCGACGATCACCCGGTCGGCGCCGACGAAGCCACTGGGCGACGCCCCCGGCGTCGGCCGCGCCGTCCCGCGTGGCACCGCCGCGGCGATGCGTGCGGCGATGCGTGCGGTCAGGCGTCGTGGCGGGCGAGGTAGGCGTCGGTGTCCTTGTTGGCGGTGTCGAGCCCCCGGCCGCCGGCATGCTCGTCGTGGTAGGCGACGAAGGCGGCGCCGAGCGCCTCCCGCTCGGCGTCGGGCGCGCTGACGCGAAAGTCGGGGATCGCCTCTCGCTCCTCTTCGGCCATATGGTCGCTGTTGGCCGCCCTGGCCGACGCGACGGCCTCCCACCACCTCGCCGCGCCGGTGTCCTCGGAGGCTGCCTGGCGGATGGCATCGCGAATGTCGTTGTGGTCGTTGATCGCGTCGGTCGTCTCGTCCTCGCCCCGCTTGCCCTCCTGCAGCAGATGGGGGTAGAAGACGCTCTCCTCGGCCGAGGCATGGAGCTCGAGCTGCTCGGCGAGCGGGCCCCAGACCCGCGCCAGCCGCTCCGGCGCGGCCGCTGCGGCGCGCAGCGAGTCCAGCTCGGCGAACCGCCGGCGGAACCCCTCGTGCTCGTCGAGGATGAGGTCGCAGAGGTCGGGCACCGCGTTCTCCTTTGAGGCCGCGCCACCCGCGCCCGTGCGGCCCGGAGGGGCCACGGCGTCGCTGTTGTTCTTGTTCGCACCGACCGACAGCCAAACGCGGCGACGCGGCGACCCAGGTGATCCATGCTGCGCCCGCCCGTCGCGCACAGCCGGCCGACGAGGACGGGCGCACCTCGCGGCGCCCCGCCCCCCTGCGGCAACGGTCACGGACCGAGCCTTGCGGGCACCACCGATGTGCGCGCGCACGATGCGCCGGGCGCCTTTGGGCCTCGGGGATCAGTGGCGCCCGTGCACCACGGGGCGGTGCTCGGGTCGAGGACGCGGGCGCGGCGCGGGGTGGGGCCGCGGGCGCGCCTCGTCGTGTTGCGGGCCGTGCACCTCCGCGGGCGCCTTCACGATCACGAGCCCCGAACCGAGCGCGCACTGACCGAGGCCCATCGTCACCTTGTTCTGCACCCCGGCGTCGACCGGCGCCGGGGTGTTGGCGCTGCAGGCGAGCACCCCGGCGATCGCGTTGTCGGAGATCTCCGGACCGACGGCCACCCCATTCAGCTCGAAGGGGGCATCACCGGAGTTATTGCCGACGAACATCGCGCCGTGGCTGGTGTTGCCGGCGATGCCCAGACCGCCCGTGTTGTTGTTGATCAACACCGCGCCCATGATCGTCGTGGGCTGGCAGCTCACCCCAGGACCGCCCCCGATGAGCACGTAGCCTGTGCTCCCGAAGATGGCCACGCCGCCTCGGATCTGGGCTCCGCACAGGGAGATCGCCGTCGCGCCCATGGAGGCGAGCCGGCCGGTGATCGAGCCACCCTCCACCGCCAGCGCCCCGCCGGGGCGCACGGTGACGCCGCCGAAGACATGCCCGGTGAGCATCACCGCGTCGCCCGCGCCGACCACGACACGGCCTAGGTGGGTCCCGCTCAGCGTCTCGGTCACCGTGACCGTTGCGCTGGCCGGCGCGCTGCTCGCCAGGTAGCTCGTGGTGCCGCGATAGCTGGCGAGGAAGCTCTGGGAGCCCGGCTGCAAGCCGTCGACCGCGAGGCTCGCGCGGTCGCGCCCGTCGGCAGCGAGCACGAGCGGCGCCGTTCCGATGATCTGACCGCCATCGCTGAAGGTGACGCTCCCGCTCGGCGCGCTGGTGCCCCACTTCGTCGTCGAGCTCGACGGGCTGACCGTGGCCACGAGGTTCGCCGTGTGGCCAAAGACCAGCGGCTCGGGCGAGACGCTGAGCATGGTGGTGGTCGGATCGATCACGCGCACGCTCGCGGGAGTCGACGTGCCCGCGGCGTAGTCGGGATCCGAAGCGTCATAGGTCTCCCCGCCGACGAGCGGCACGGCACTCGATCCGAACGACGCCGTGATGACGTAGCCCGGCCCGACGTCGCCCGGAGGGATGTTCAGCGCCCCGGCCTCGGCGACCCCGGCCCGGTTGGTGGCCTGCGCCACCGAGGCCACGACGCGTCCCGCCGGATCGGCGAGGTCGAAGTACACCGTCTTTTGAGACAGCGGGGTGCCGCTCGAGGTGGTGAGCGTGGCGGTGATCCCGCTTTGCGCGCCGTCGGTCACCTGCGTCGGAGCCGAGAGCACGAGCAGCGTCTTCGCCCGCGTCACCACGAAGCCGGTGCTTGCCGCAGCGGGGAGCTGCTGCGCATCGCCCACGTAGGAGGCCGTCAGGGTGTAGCTGCCCGGCGCCTCGATGATCGGCAAGCTCGCCGTCGCGGTGCCGGTCGAGTCGGTCGTGGCGCTGACACTGCTCCCCGCCAGCGTGAACACGACCGGCTTGCCCGACACCTCGGCGGTCGTGCTCGTCGAGGTCAGTGTCGCCGACACCGTGGCGCTGGCGCCGAAGGTGCCGCTCGTCGCGCCGGACAGGCGCAGCTTGGTGCTCGCGAGCCGGGTGTTGAGCGGCGCGCCCGGCGTGAGGGTTGGGGTGAACAGGTAGCCGTCGTTGTTGTCCATGGCCACCTCGCCGACGCCGTTCACCGCCTGGACGACAAAGCGCGCGTCGTGCGCCGGATCCGTGGATCCCGGATCGGTGAACGTGCCACTCCAGCGGGTCGAGTTGGTAGCGCTCTGGGTGAGGTCGACGGACTGCCAGCTGCCCGCGAGCGGGTCGCCGGGGGCCGCGCCGGTGTAGGTGACCCAGACCTGTTGCATCCCCGCACCAGGGTCGCCGGTGACGCTCGCAGTGACGGTGACCTCATCGCCGCTCGTCGTGCTCGACACCTGGCTGATCGAGGGCGGGGCGGCGAGCGCTGGCGTGTCGGCGCCGTAGTTGGTCGTGTTGTCGTCGTAGAACAGATGCAGGTCGAGGCTGGAGTAGACCCGCATCGTGGCCGTGGTCGCCCCGTTTGGATCCGACCGGTACTGCACCGGAGTGACGGCGAGGTCGGTGGCCCCGCCGCTCACGAGGGTCCGGAAGTAGTTCGGGTTCCACATGGTCTGAGGAAAGAACACCGCGGAGGCGAACGGGGAGGGTGACGTCGAGTTGGACGTGTCGGTCACGGGATCACCCGTCAGCGGGTTGGTGCCCGAGGTGTCGGCGTACGTGCCGCTCCACAGGCCGACCCCGCGCAGCGTCTCACCGGTCACCGCGACGTTGTCGGTCTGCAGTGGGAGCACGGGGGCGCCCGGGTCCGCGGTGACCCCTTGGGGCCCCGAGTCGTAGGTGTAGGTCTCGTTGTTCTCGCTGAGCGACTTCGGCGTGAGGCTCGGCGAGACGGCGAAGTTCGCCTCCTGCAGGCCGAAGAACTTTCCTGGCTGGCTCGTCACCGGCGACGCGCTCACCGCGCTCTGTGACTGGCCGGGCGCCACGGTCTGGCTCGGCTCCTGCAAGCCAAGCATCGGCAAGCCGTAGAGCGTGATCTGCGAGAGCGCCTTCTCCTCGATGCCGTTCAACTGGTCGACGCCCGCCAGGTACTGCTGCTTGGCCGCGAGCAGCGCGGCACCAATGGCCACCGGGCCCGGTGAGGCCCCAGGCTGGACGTCGAGCTGCTTCGCGAGGTCGACGTAGACCTGGTCGCTGTAGGCGACGTAGTTGGTGTCACCGTATTGGTACCCGGTGCCGGCGATCAAGGTGGCCCCGGCCTCGGTGACGGCCTGCGGCCAGGCGAGCGGGTCGGTGACGCCCGGGACCGCGTCTTGGCCATCGATGTTGTAGCCGGCATGGCACCCCGCGCTCAGCACGAGCGAGTTGTCGAGCGAGCTCCCGATGCCGCTTTGGAACTGGTTCGTCGTCATGGTCGTCGTGTCGTCGGCGGCCAGCAGGTTGTTGGCACTGAAATGCGCGCCCAAGAAGACCAGGCTGTGGTGGGAGCCAAAGAGGGCGTTGGCGAGCGCCGTCGCGGTCCAGGACGCGTTCGGCGGGGCGCCCGTGGTGGACGCGGGGATGCCGTCGTTGGTGATCAGCGTGTCGTTGGTCCCATTCGGGATGCCCGCAGCGAACGCCTTGGCGACCTCGGTCGCCGGCGGCTGCATGAAGCTGTAGCCGGTCGCGAGCGAGGACGTCGGCGTCGGCAGGACGCCCTTGTCGCTCAGGTACTGGTGGATCGCGCCCAAGATGTCGCTCGGCGTCTCGACGAGGCGCCCGACCGCCGCGGTCTCGAGCGGCACCGTGGCGCCGTGGATCGACAGCACGCTGGCTGCTCCGTACTGGTCATCAGAGAGGTAGTAGTTGTTCGCCAGCGCAGCGTCTGCGGCCGACGTGCTGAGCAGCGGCGGCTCGTAGTCGGACTCGGGCGCCAGCCCGGCGTTGTCGGGATAGCGGAAGAACGGAATGACGTTGTCGTCGCCAACGATGACGACGTACTTCACGTTGCTGGCCGCGGTCCGGTAGCTGTTGATGATGTGCTGGATCGCTCCGGCCACGAGGTTCTCGGCGTACGGGCACCCGGGATCGGTCTGTGCCTGCTTGACCAGGGCCTCGACCTGCTGGCTCTTCGCGACGTCGACCACGGTGCCGCCGGTGGCCGAGACGAGCTGGCCGAGCGCGGGGGCGAGCGCATCGCTCCCGCTGTAGCTGGCGCCAGCAGCTGGCATCAGCGCCGAGTTGTCGACGATCACCGTCTGGTAGCTGCTTCCCGCCGGCGCGCTGAGCGTCGGGGTGCCGGCGTAGGTATTGAGCGTCACACCGGCACACGGGCCGCCGGACGTGGTGACGCTCAAGGTGTAGGGCAGCGCCGAGTTGGCGCCGTTCTCCCCCGAGACCCTGACGTAGAAGGTGCCCGTGTCGTTCCAGGTGTCGGCGGTGACGGACTTGTCGACCGCCCCCGGTGCCGTCGAGACCGCCAGCAGGCTGTCGATCTGGGCGGCGGAGTAGATCGAGGAGAACGCGGAGGGGCTGGAGAGCGCGCCACTGAAGGCCGAGGGACTGGTGGTCGCCGTGCCGGTCAAATAGCCGCTGAACGCCGAGGGGCTAAACGCGGAGGGGCTGAACGCGGAGGGGCTGAAGGCCGAGGGGCTGAAGGCCGAGGGGCTGAAGGCGGAGGGGCTGAAGGCCGAGGGGCTGAACGCGGAGGGGCTGAAGGCCGAGGGGCTGAAGGCGGAGGGGCTCGCCGCGTTCCCCGGCGCCTCGGCACCGAGGGCGGCGAGGTTCGGCGTCGAGGACGTCTCGGACTGATAGGTCTGGGCAATGTCTGAGAACAGGGCGACGTTGTCGTCTGCTGGCACGTTGGTGAGCGAGACCGTCACCTGCTCACCTGGCACGACGGGGAAGTCGTACCACAGGTCCTCGCCCGGGTAGTCGATCGCCTGGGTCGTCGAGCCCGGTGCGGTGAGTGGCTTCGCGCTCGTCCAGTCCACGTTGCTCGGGACGACTGCCGTGAGCGTCACGGTCGTCGGTGCGGAGGAGATCGGCGCGTAGCTCGCGTCACCCGGGTTGGTCGCCGTCACGATGCAGGTCCCCGGGGTGTTGGCGCTCAGCGCGCCGTCGGTGACGGCACAGCCCGCCGCCGTGCCGTCTTGCACGGCATAGGTGACGCCGCCGGTCCCTGAGCCGCCGCTCGTGCTGAGCACGAGCGGCGTGCCGAAGGTGCCGGTCGTCGAGGTGAGAACGAGCGCGGCTTGCTGGCCAGTCGTCGTGGCGCTGACCTCGTTGGAGGACGCGCTCGGGCCACCCGGCCCATTCGCCTCGACGGTGAAGTAGTAGGCCTTGTTGTACGCAAGGCCGCTGATCGTCGCGCTGGTTGCCGGCGCGCTCACCGTCGCCGTCGGCGTCAAGGCCTCCTGTCCAGGCGCGCCGCCCTCGAAGATCTCGTAGCTCGTCGGCGCATACAGCGTGTTCGGCTCGCTCCAGCTCAGCTGGACCTGAGAGGGGCCAGCAATGGCGGTGAGATTGGTCGGCAGGCCGGTGGTGATCGCAAAGGTGCCGGACAAGAACGAGCTGGCGTCAGCGTTCTCTCCGCTCAGGGTGAAGCCGTAGCTTTCCCCCTCGGTCAGATTCTCGAAGGTATAGGTGCCGCTGAATCGGAAATCCCCGAACACATTTCCCGAGGCCGTCCCTTGCTGATCACAGGCCGTCGGAGTGTTGAAGGGAACAAGAATGGTCGAGCTGCTGGCCACAAACGCGGAAAGGCCCGCCTCAGCCATGCACCACGCGTGATTACCCGTCCAGTCGTAGCTGACGGTGATGGAGCCGGACTGGCTCGCCGTCGCTTCGAACGTCCAGGTCTGCTGACTCACGCCGCTGGACTCGCAGACCTTCTGGTTGTCGGCGTTCGTAACGTAACCGGCGCAGTAGTAGTAGCTAAAGCTCGGCGGGCTCGTCGAACCGTCGCTCTGGGACGTGATCGTGCCGCTCGGTCCCGTAACCGTCCACACATCGGCGCTCGCCGCACGCGCGACGCTCGTCGCAGCCGGCGCGACCAAGACGCTGGCGGTCCCCGCGAGGATCGCAACCGCGTTCACCGCGAGGCGTCGCAGCGATCGGTGGAACATGGCAACCTCCCGCTCGGAACTGCGGCCGCCCGCTGTCCCCTGATCGTGACCGTGCGCGAGGAGACGAAGCGACGCGCTCACCAGCGAGCGGCGCGAGTGCCCCCAGACGCGACAGGACCACCGTACCGCAGCACGCGCGGTGAGGAAAGAGGCCCAATTCTCACTGATCGTGGCTAAATGCCGGGCTTCTCCCCACATCGAGTGCTGCTCGGCTGCGCCATCGCATGCTCGCGCGGGGTGGTCCGGGCCCTTGTGCCCGGGAAGTCGGCCCCGGGGCACGGAGCGCTAACCGACCGCGCCGAGCAGCCCGCCGGCGAGCTCTTGGGCCGCTCGGGCGTCAAGGGCGCGACCGGCGCCATGGGCGGCCGCTGCAGCCGCCTCACCGAGCAGGCTGCGCGCAGGACGCAGCCGGGCGTCGAGATCGGTCTGCTGTGCCGCCACCCGCGGCGAGCCGATCACCTCTCGGATCGCGTCGGCCGCGCCCACGAGGGCCAGCGCGCCCTTCGCATCAACCGGCGCGGCGAGCATCGCCACGTCCTCAAAGACCAAACACTGCGCCCACAGATCGCCGGTGATCCCGTAGATCCGCAGCGCTTCGGCGTAGTGGCGGCGCGCTGCTGGCGCATCGGCGAGCTCACGCGTGGCGTTGGCGAGGTTGTGGTGCACAATCGCGACCATCCACAGGTCGCCGACCTCGAGCTCGATGCGCAGCGCCTCTTGCAGTCGACGCCTTGCCTCGTCGTAGCGCCCCTGGAGGTGGGCGATCATACCGAGGTTGTTCTCCGACACGCCGATTCCCCAGCGATCAGCGAGGCGCGTGCGCAGCTCGAGCGCGAGCTCGTTGAGCTGCTGGGCTCGGTCGTAGTCCTGCTCGTACTCGGCGACAATCGCCAGGTTGCTGAGCAGCGAGGCCTCGGCGGCGTGCTCGCCAAGGTCGCGGCGGATCTGCAGGCTCGCCTCGTACTGCCGGCGCGCCTCGCCATACTCACCGCGCTGCGCGGCGATCGTGCCCCGCAGGTGCGCAACGCGCCCGAGACCGGCCGCGTCCCCGACCGCCTCGAACTCCCCGCCAGCGAGCTCGAGCTCGGCCACCGCGTCCTCAAAGCGTCCCTGCTTTCGCATGACATCGGCGCGCGCCGCCCGGGCTCCGGCCACCGCGCTCGCCTCGCCGAGGCGCTCGGCGAGCGCGAGCACCTCGCCAAAGACGCTGGCGGCCTCCGCCCACTCGCCGCGCAGCTCGAGCACCGCACCGAGCTTCATGAGCACCGGCACGCGCTCGTCCTCGGCGAGTAGCGCCACGACGCGGCGGTAGTGGCCCACGGCGGCGTCGTTGGCGTAGCGAGCCTGTGCCGCCTCTCCCGCCTTGATGAGATAGAGGCGCTTCTTCTCGTCATCGCTGCTGTGGAGGTAGTGGTGGGCGAGCGCCTCGAGGTTTTGTGGCTCGACGTCTTCGAGCCACGCGCCGATGCGCCCGTGCACGAGCGTGCGCAGCGCGAAGGGCAGGCTCTCGTAGGCGACCTCGCGGATGACCGCGTGCTTGAAGGCGTACGCGTCGAGCACGGGATCCTCGGCGACGACGAGGTCGGCCGAGCACAATCGTCGGAGCTGGCGACGCACGTGCGGGGCGCTCCCGAGCTCGGGGTAGGCGCCCGCAAGCGCCCGTCCGGCGAACTCCCGACCCACCACGCTCGCCACCTTGAGGGCCTGACGTGGCGATTCCCCGAGCGTGTCGATGCGCGAGAGCACGAGCGAGGCGAGGCTGTCGGGCAGCACCATCGAGGCGGCCGCCGTGCCATCGGCGAGCACCGCGCCCCCGGCGTGCAGGTAGTTGACGAGCTCTTCCAAGTAGAAGGGATTGCCCTCGGCGCGCTCGGTCACGATCGCCATCAGCGAGTCCGGCACCCGGGTGTCGGCGCCATACAGGTCGGCGACGCGCGCCCCGACGAGCTGGCGGCTCGCCGCCGCATCCAGGCGATCGAGCCCAACGAGGGTGGTGTGGGCGAGCGCCGGCGCCTCGAAGGAGCCCGGGCGATACGTCAAGACGACGAGCACCGGCAAGGCGGCGATCGCTCGGGCGAGCACGTCGAGGAGGTCGCGCGAGAGCCCGTCGATCCAGTGGCAGTCCTCGAGCACCATCACGAGCGGCTCGCGCCCGGCGCGCGCCGTGACGTAGCCGAGCAGCAAGGACTCGAGCGAGCTCTTGCGCAGCTTGGCGTCAAAACCCGCCGTGAAGGCATTGTCCTCGATCTCGATGGGAAGCACGGCGGAGAGCAGTGGCAGCCGAGGGACAAGGGAGGCATCGACCGCCTCGAGCGCGCCCGTCAGCTCCGCCTGCGCGTCGCCGTCGCCGGTCAATCCGAACATCGCCGTGAAGATCGGCTCGAAGACGCGATAGCTGGCGGCACCCACCGAGCTCGCCGCGCCAGGAAAGCTCCCCAGCCCGTCGGCGGACAGCGCATGGACGAGCTCGTCCACGAGGCGGGACTTTCCCATCCCCGCCTCGGCAACGACGCCGACGACCTGCCCTTCGCCGGCTCGAGCGCGCGTCGCGCGCTCGAGCAGCATCTCGAGCTCGCACTCGCGTCCGACGATCGGGTGTGCCGAGCGCCGCCGGCCGCCGGCACCGCTCGCCGCCACCAGGCGGCGCACCGCGATCGGCGCCGACTTCCCCTTGACCTCGAGCAAGGGGAGCTCCTCGAAGACCAAAGAAGGCCCCGCCGCCGCGGCGAGCTCGGCCGTGACGTACACCTGGCCGGGCGGTGCCGCCGACATCAGTCGGGCAGCGAGGTTCACCACGTCGCCGAGGCACGTGAAGGTCCGGCGGTGGCGGTGGCCATTCGTGCCGCTTCTCAGTCGCCCGCTCGTGATGCCGACCTGCAGCCCGCTCACCGCACTGTGCGCCTCGAGCGCGAGGACCGCGAGCGCCGCCCGGCACGCTCGCGCGGCGTCGTCCTCGTGGGCGAGCGGCGAGCCGAAGACGGCGTAGAGGTAGGCGCCCTTGTCCCCAATGGTCATCTGCAAGACGTTGCCGCCGTAGTCGTCGATTACGCGCTGCGCCTTGCGGACGAAGTCATCGAGCCGGTCTCGGGCCCTCGGGTCGCTGTCGTAGTCGATGCCGCCGAAGCGGATGAACATCGGGACGGCGGGGCGGAGCTCGGAGAGGAACTCACCGAGCCCCGCCTGCATGCGCTCGTAGACCGCCGGAAGCAGCCACTGGCGGACCACCGACTCGGGCAGCTCGGGGATTGGCGTGGGCTCGGCCACGGGCGCCACAGGGCCGAGCAACGCGCGAACGACCCCCACCGGCTCGTCCGGCGAGCCACGCAGCTCCCCGAGCTCGAGCCGCGCGCCGACGGCGCGCTGGGACGCGCCGTCGACGACCACCTCGCCGCGCAATGCCGCATGCTCAGCCCCTGCGAGGCGATCCATCAAGGTCCCGGCGAGTGTGTCGATGAGCTGGATGTCGGGGTCGCCAACCACAAAACGCCGCGCCGTGCCCGCCGCTACCGCCACCTTCATGGCGAGCTGCACCTCGCGACCTTTCGGGGTCGTGATGGTTGCCACGGACGCCATCGCGCGCTGCATCTCGAGCCCGCACGCGGCAGCGAGCACGCCGTCGTCCCCCTCGAACCAGCACGTCACGGCATCACCGCTGAAAGAGATGACGCTCCCCCCGAAGCGGTGCAGCTCAGAGAGCACCGCATCGAAGACGAGCTCGAGCGTGGCGGTGACCTCCTCGGCGCCACGCTGCGGGCCGAGCTCGGCGGCGAGCACCTCGCTGAGCGGGGTGAATCCCGAGATGTCGGCGAAGAGCGCCGCCCCGTGAACCTGCTCTGGCATCGCCGTGCCGGAAGCGAGAGCGCGGCGCCGGTCCCCGGGGATGTAGGCGGCAACGTCCTCGGTCAAGCTGACGCGCTCGCCGCCAGCCCCCTCGGCGGACGTGAGCGTCCGGCCCGACCCCTCCACGCCGTGACGCTACACCGCCAATGCGCACGCCATGTGGTCCGGCCCGGGGCCCGCCGTTGTGCTCGGGCCAGACCCGAGGGCTAGCATCTGGCGCTTTCGGCTCGCCGAGTTGATCACCTGAAGCGGGAGGCGGCGGTGAAGGTCACCTTCTGGGGAACGCGGGGCTCGACGCCGAGCCCGGGGGCTGACTTCCTCCGCTACGGCGGCCACACCTCGAGCGTGGCGCTGGCACACGACGGTGAGCCGCCCTCGCTCGTGCTCGACGGCGGCACGGGGATCCGCAAGGTGAGCGAGCAGCTCGCGGGCGAGGCCTTCCGCGGCGCGATCCTCCTGTCGCACCTGCACTGGGACCACGTGCACGGGCTCCCCTTCTTTTCCGCCGGGATGGCGCCTGCGCACCGTGTCCGCGTACTGCTGCCTGCTCCTGGCGCCGACCCGCTCGAAACACTGGCACGCGGCTTCTCACCGCCGCACTTTCCGATCGCTCCGGGTCAGCTCGGTCCGGGGTGGTCCTTCGATCGGCTCGAGGAGGGCGTGATCGAGATCGAGGGGTTCCGCATTCTCGCCCGCGAGCTCCCCCATCGTGGTGGTCAGACCTTCGGCTTTCGCGTCAGCGCCGGCACGGCATCGCTCGCCTATCTCACCGACCACTCCCCGACGGACTTCGGGCCCGGCCCGGGCGGTTACGGGGCGCTGCACGACGCCGCGCTCGAGCTCGCCGCGGGGGTCGACCTGCTCGTGCACGACGCCCAGTTCGTCGCCGCCGAGTTCCCCGACGTCGCCTACCTCGGCCACGCCAGCGCCGAGTACGCCGTGGCGCTCGCGGAGGCGGCACAGGTCCGTTCCCTGCTCCTCTACCACCACTCGCCGACGCGCACCGACGAGGAGATCGACGCCATCGTGAAGGCGCTGTCCGACCGCCCCACACCGCTCGACGCCGCCCGCGAGGGCCAGACCGTCGAGCTGTAGGTGCCGCCCCGCCCGCCTCAGCCTGGTTCTGGGCTGAGGCCGGCGTCCGGCGCCCCACCCGGCTGAGGCCGCGTCGCGGCAAGGCTCAGCTCCCGGCCAAGCCGGGCCTCGGCCCGGCCAAGCAGGGTCGGAGAGGGCGCCGAGTTCACGAGCGCGTCGAGGAAGCTCGGCCCGTCGATGCGCAGCAGACGGACCGTGGCCGCGCTCGTCACCGTCGCGGTCCGAGCGATGCCCTCCAAGATGCCGATCTCGCCGACCACGTCGCCGACGCCCAGCGTGGCGAGCGGGCGACTGGCATCTCCCCCGCGTCGCGCCGAGACAGCGACGCTTCCCGCAACGATCACATAGAGCGCGTCGGCGGCGTCGCCCTCGACGATGACGTCGACGCCAGGGCCATAGGAGACCTCCTCGGCGCTCGCGGCCAGACGCTCCAGCACCGACTGGGGCGCATCGGCGAACAGCGCCGCCCGGTACAACAGCGCGACCCGCGGTGCGATCACCGCCAGCTGGGCGGCGTTTCGGCGGTCCATCGCGCTGAGCGCCGGCCATCCGAGCAGGCACAGCGCCGGGATGGCCGCCCCGGCCAACCACAAGGTGGACGCCAGGCCGACCGCGTGCAGCGCAACGGGGGTCAACAGCGCGCCAAGGGAGATGGCGACGAGCACCAAGGTGAAGAAGGCCCCGAAGACCCGGGCGAGGCGCTCGCCGGGAAGGCTGCGTTGCAGGGCGGTCATCGCCAGCACGTCGACGACAAGCGTGCCGGCCCCGCGCACGACTTCGACCGGGACAGCGCTCAGCGCGTTGGGAACGACGAGGAGCAGCAGCGTGGGGACGCAGTAGAGCGTGATCCCGACGAGAATCGCCGGCCCGAGGCGCGCCCAAGAGGCGATGCGGTTGACGATGCCGGCAGCGAGCACCCCGCCGACACCGAGGCCAGCGAGGAGCTCGCCGTAGCCGTTCGCACCCGCATGCAGTCGATGCTCAGAGACGATGACGAACAGCACGGTGTCGGTCCCGTAGACGAAGCTGGCGATGACGCTGTAGGCGACGAGCAGCGTTGCGGCCGATGAGTCGAGCACCGTCTTCATGCCGACCGCCATCTGGCGAAGCGGCCCCACTCGTCCTCCCTCGGTGACGTCCACCGGGGCGCTGCGGGCGGAGACGAAGCGGAGAATCAGCGCCGAGGCGGCATAGCTCGCCGCATTGGCGCCAAAGGCGGCGGCCGGCGAGCCCACCGCGAGCAGCAGCGCGCCGATCGCCGGGCCCGCGATGACCACCAGGTTGTCGACGGTGCTTCGGATGCTGTTCGCAGCGGCGAGGTCGGCCTCGGGCACGATCTGCGGCGTGATCGCCGTCACCGCCGGCAAGTAGACCATGGAGATCGTCCCGACCAGCGCGCCGACGGCGATGGCGAGGGCCGCCGGCCCATGCAGCGCGGCGAGGACCGTGAGCAGCGCCATCAGCACGGTCGAGACGACGTCCAAGTTGAGCATCAGCCGGACGCGCTCGAAGCGCTCGGCGACGACACCGCCATAGGAACCGAAGACCAACGAGGGGACCATGCGGCCGATGGTCACCGCGCTGGCCCAGGCGGCCGAGTGGGTCTGGTCATAGACGTAGACCGTCAGCGCGACGTTGTAGGCCCACGACCCTGCGCCTGAGACCGCGAAGGCGACCATCAGGCGACGAAAGTCCCGGTGGCCGAGCGCCGCCACCAGACCCCTTGGTTGTCGCACCCCCATCGCCCCTCCCGCGCCCCGTGGCCCCGGATCGTAGCGAGGAGGCGGCCCAGCGGGGAGGTTCGGGCTCGACGCGGGCGCCTTCACACCGGCAGCGACGTCCCCGCCCGTGACACTGCCGGCGCCCGCACGACCGCTCACGGGTGCGGCGAGCACCGCCGTTCTTCTTGCATCTCCTGCCCGAGAAGGTGGCCCGCGCCCGGTCGTGGCTCGCGCTCGGTCCATCGGCGACAATGCGCCGACTGACAGTTCGCAAAAGAACTGCGCTCGCTGCCCCGACTCACCCGAGTGACCTCTGGCGGCAGCGCTGACTCATCTCGGTGGCGATGTTCTCGCCCTCAGCGCGAGATCGCCTGCAGCCTCGAGATGACCGGCGCGTAGACGCGCTCGAGCCAGGCGGCTGGCTCCGGACCGACCGACCGGATGACTACCGTGTCCACTCCCGCTTCGGCCAAGCCTTCCGCCTCAGCGAGGATGGCGCCGGGCTCGGCTTCCTCAGGCACGTCCAGCCGGGTGGTCACCTCGATCTCTGCCGGGTCTCGGCCCACCTCATCACAATGGCGATGCAGCACCTCGAGCTTGCGGACGACCTCTTCCGCACCAGCAAAGAAATTGCATGCATCGCCATATTTGGCAACGAGGCGAAGCGTCTTGCGCTCGCCGCCCCCTCCGATCATGATCCGCGGCCGCGGGGAGCTCACCGGCGGCGGGGAGCAGAGGGTCTCGGCAAGCTGATAATGCGTTCCCACATAGGGCCCGTTGTTCTCGCTCCACATCTGAAGGCAGATCTGCAACGCTTCTTCCAGGCGCTCGAACCGCTCGGCCAGAGGAGGAAAGGGCACCCCGAGGCCGAGGTGCTCTCGCTCGTACCAGGCAGCCCCGATGCCGAGCTCGGCGCGGCCCCCAGAGAGCACGTCGAGCGTCGTCACGGTCTTTGCGAGCAGGCCGGGATGGCGGTAGGTGACGCCGGTCACCAGCGTCCGAAACCGCAGGCGCTCGGTCTTGGCCGCGGCGAAGGCAAGGGCGGTGTAGCCCTCGAGCATCGGCTCATCGGCGGGCCACGTCCGCTCCATCTGGAACCAGTGGTCCATCACCGACAGCGTCCGCACGCCGATGGCGTCAGCCATCTGCACGAGGGAGGTGAACGTCGATGACGCCGTGTCGGGCATGCCCGGCCAGGTGAAACGCGGGACGTGCAAGTCGAGGTTCATGCTCGCTCCTCCTTCGCCGGATGTGGCCGATCGGCTCGCTCTATTCGTACCAGCCGCGCGGGCATGCCGGGCCGGCCTCCCGAGTCAAGGCCGAGCCCTCAACGCGTCGCGCCCAGCATGGCGGCCTGAGGCAGCCGTCCGCGCGCCACGACGTTGGCGACGCAATGCACCGCCCGCTCAAGTGGTCGACCTATCTTGGTGCCACGTGACGCGACGGGAACCGGAAGCCGTCCCCGGGGGCGCGACACGAGCGCACAGGATTGGAGCCTTGGAGATGGCGTCGGCCATAGGAGTGGACATCGGCGGGACCAAGGTTCTAGCGGTCCGGCTCAACGCAGCCGGTGAGGTCGAGGCGTGGAGCAAGCGGCGGACACCGGTCAGCGCCACCGACGTGATCGACGAGGTGCTCTTCGGCGTCGCCCAGGTGGCCGAGGGCGCTGGTCAAGCGCCCGAGTCGCTCCCCCTCGGCGTCGGCTTCCCCGGCATGCTCGATCGCAACGGCACGGCGCACTTCTGCCCGCACCTGCACAGCGTGGACGGGATGGACCTGCGCCACCTCCTCGCGGAGTGCCGCGACCCGGGCGCCGCCACGGTCGTCCTGAACGACGCAACCGCTGCCTGTTGGGCGGAGCATTCCGTCGGGGCGGCTCGGGGATTCGACGACGTCTTGATGGTGACGCTCGGCACCGGGATCGGGGGCGGCATGGTGGCCCACGGGCGCCTCCTTGAAGGCGGACACGGCTTTGCGGGCGAGATCGGCCATATGGTCATCGACCCCCACGGCCCGCCGTGCCCGTGTGGCAAGCGCGGCTGCTGGGAGCGGTTCGCGTCCGGCGACGGGCTTGGCCGCCTCGCCCGCGAGGCGGCGATGGCCGGCAACTTGGACTGCGCGGTGGTGGCAGCGGGGGGCGATCCCGAAGCGGTGCGCGGCGAGCACGTGACCCAGGCCGCCCTCAACGGCTACCCCGAGGCCTTGGCGGTCATGAAGGAGTACGCGTGGTGGCTCGCCCTCGGTCTGGCAAACCTGTCGAACGTGCTCGACCCCTCTGTCGTCGTGTTGGGCGGAGGTCTCATCGAGGCCGAGCACGCGGTGATGGAGCCGTTGCGAGACGCCTTTGCCAACCTCGTCGAAGCGCCCGAAGCGCGCCGGCTGCAGGTGCTGCCGGCCCAGCTCGGGGAGAAGGCGGGGGCCGTCGGAGCTGCCTTGCTGGCCGCCCAGCAGACGAACTGAGCCGCACCGCTCAGCTCGAACAGGCTCGCTGCATCCCCGTCGGCCGCGCTCTGAGCGCCGTGGCAGCCCGGCGCCCAGACTCCCTGGCCGGCCGCTCCTCCAGCCCGACAGGTCCCGACGAGGTCTCTGCCCACCTGGACCCCGGCCTCGTCGTCGCACCCGCCATGGTGGCTGGTGCACGGGGCTCGCTGCAGTGACCGCTGACGCGCGCCGGGTTGTGATTCGCGTCGCGCGATCCGACCCGGCGCACCTCCTTCTTGGTGCCGTGCGCCACTCGCGCGCTCGATGCCGTCGCCTCGATCCCGCCGCGCCCGGTCAACCAGGCGGCGCCTTGCGTGCCGTGGGCATGATGACCGGCGTTCGCTCCTCGCAGGGATCGAAGGACAGCCCCTCGAGGTCAGGACGCAGGTGGGTGAGCCGCATAGCGAGCGGCTCGAGGTAGCGCAAACGACCCGCCTCGATGCGAAAGGCGCGGTCATGGCCCGGGTAGACCACCTCCGCGAGCGCGACCAGCTTGCGGACCGACGCATTGGCGCGTTCCTCATCGAAGAAGACGAGCGCGTTGCGCCCCTCGAGCGCGACCCGGCCGTCTTGGATCGCGTCTCCGGTGATCACGGCCATGCCGTCTGCGCCGGTGACTGCCACGGCGAGGGTCCCCGGGGAGTGTCCTGGCGCCTCGATGACCGTGACGCCAGGCGCGACCTCGTCGCCCTCGGCGACCTCGATGATCGGATTGCGGTCCAAGATCGCCGCGGTCCACGGCGGTGTCGCACGGTCCAATGGGTGTGGCGTGCGGGCGTAGCGGAGCTCATCTGAGTGCACCAGGACGCGGGCTGCTGGGAACATCGAGACGTTCTGCACGTGGTCCCAGTGGGCGTGGGTCAACACGACGGTGTCGACGTCTGATGGAGACAGGCCGCGGGACGCGAGCGCCTGACGCAGCGCCCCATGGCGGCCGATATGCCCGGTGTCGACGATGATCCGCCTCATGCGACCGTCGGACCCGGTCGCTTCGATCAGATTGACCGAGCAGAACGCGATCTCGCCCTGGTCGGTGCTCATCATGCTGCCCGCGAGCAGCGTCTCGATCCGCGCCGGCGCGGTGGGCACGGGCTCGGTCATGCGACGAGGTCGTGCCGTTGGCTCCGACCACGCCGCCTCGACACAGACACGGCCATGCCACCCGTGTCGACGAGCGCGCCGTGGCGCCGCCCCCGCCGAGCCGCCGTCACCGCGGGGCCCAGGCTGTCGTCTTGAGCATCGACCACTCCCCCCCGGGCGGCGCCCGCCGCCCCCATCACCGTGTCCGGGCGGCACGCAACGAGCACCCACCGGCCCCACGCCACCCGGTCCCCCGACGAACGATTCCCAGTCAAGCACTTTCGGGCACCGGACGAGCGGCGGCACATGCTCGCCCGGCGAGCACAGCGGTGGTCTCGCGGGACGACGCGAGGGCCCGGAACGCCGTCGTGCACCGTCGCCGCCTGGGCTTGGCCTGCGAAGCGAGCGAGGCGGAGTGCCGCAGGCTCCCGTGCCGTGGCGCCACCCCCGCATCGGACCGATCAGGCAGGGTTGCGATGCCTGGGCCACAAGGGGGGAATGGACCCATCTGGGACCGAGATCGGTCGCCTGGCGACGCCCCCAGCCCGCCTCGAGCAGGAGGAAGAGATCGTGGAACGCCTTGCGGGCTACGCGCCCATCGGATCGTATGGATTGCTCGGAGACGGCCACGGCGCCGCGCTCGTCGCGCGCGACGGGACGATCGATTGGCTCGCGGTCCCAGAGGTCGAAGCCCCCCCACTGCTCGCCGCGCTCCTCGACGCCGAACGAGGCGGACGACTTGTTCTCGCGCCGATCGGCGACTACGAGGTGTCTCGGCGCTACCTTCCCGGAACGATGGTCCTCGAGACCATCTTCAAGACGCCAAACGGGACGCTCGTCGTGCACGACGCGATGACGGTCGGCCATCGCGGCCGCCTCCCTTGGAGCGAGATCGCCCGAGTCCTCGAGGTGCGCGACGGGCCCGTCCGCGTGCGCTTCTCCTTCGAGCCTGGCGATCGCTTCGCGCAGCACCGACCCTGGGCACACGAGCGTGACGGCGTGCCGCTCGTCCTCGACGGCGACCTGCTGTGCGCACTGGTCATGGAGAACCTCGGCGAGGTCCAGATCGCGCCGGATCGCATTGCTGGCGAGACCACGCTCGGTCCGGGCACCCCCGGCCTCCTCGCACTCGTGGCGAGCGATCGTGGGCCGCTCTTGGTCCCAAACGCCGGCGAGGTCCGCGAGCGCATGACGCACACCATTGAGTCGTGGCGCTCGTGGAGCGAGCGGATCGGCTACGACGGACCGCACGCCGAGGCCGTCCGCCGCAGCGCGCTCGTCCTGAAGGCGCTGCAGAACACGACCACTGGAGCGCTGGTCGCCGCACCGACGACTTCGCTGCCCGAGGTCATCGGCGGCAAGCGGAACTTCGACTACCGCTTCGGCTGGGTCCGGGACGCATCGTTCATGCTCGACGCCCTGGCGCGCCTCGGCCTCAGCGAGGAGCTCGATGCCTCGCTCGGATGGCTGCTCGCCGGGCTGCGGGGCACCGCGCCCGATGTCCATGTCTTCTACACGGTCCAGGCGCAGCCCGCGAGCGGCGAGCAGACCGAACTCGGGCTCTACGCCGGCTATCGCGACTCGGGGCCGGTCATGGTCGGCAACAAGGCGGCACAACAAGCCCAGCACGGGGCCTACGGTGACCTCCTCGAGGCAGTCGCCCGCTTCGTCGGCAACGGCGGCCGGCTCGACACCGAGACCGGGATGCTCCTCGCCACGCTCGCCGACGCGGCGTGCGACGAGTGGCGGCGCCCCGGCGCAGGGATCTGGGAGCTCGGCGAAGCGCGCCTGTACACCTCGAGCCTGATCAACTGCTGGGCCGCGTTCGATCGCGCGATCGAGCTCGCCGAGCGCGGCGAGATCCCCGCCGTGCACCTCGACCGCTGGAGTCACGAGAAGGACGCGGTCCGCCGATTCATCGACGAGCATTGCTGGTCGAAGGCCAAGGGCGCCTACACCTTCTATGCGGGCACCGAGGACCTGGATGCCTCGGTGCTGCTTGCGGCCCGCACGCGCTTTCTTGACGGCGACGATCGGCGGCTTTGGGGGACGATCGACGCGATCCGCCGCGAGCTCACCGCCGACGGCCCGCTCCTCTATCGCTACAGCGGGGCAGGCGAACAAGAGCACGCCTTCATCTGCTGCACGTTCTGGATGGTCGAAGCGCTCGCCCACGCCGGCAGGGCTCAAGAGGCCGGCGAGCTCCTCTCGGGCATGCTCGAGCGCGCCAACGACCTCGGTCTCCTCTCCGAGGAGATCGACGAGACGAGCGGGGAGCTCCTCGGCAACTTCCCGCTCGGCCTCTCGCATCTGGCGCTGATCGGCGCGACGACCACCTATGCCAAGGCCATGCGGGAGCACACCTCGCGCAAGGCGGCATAACGATCAGCGGCGCGTGCCGCACCGGGCAGCCCATCGCGGCGAGCCCAGCCCCGCGAGGCCAGCCTCGATGTCGAGGTCCGCGGAGCAATCACCTGAGCCGCGCCTGGCGTCTCGCACTCGTCGTGCGAGTCGTCCCCGCGGGCGGTGCATGTGGCTACCATGCCGGGGGATGTTCGTCTCGGACCTGCGCCACTTCCTCGACCTACCTGACGACGCCCCGGGGCCGGCACGCAAGATGGCCGACCACCTCTCGAACATCGTCCGCGCCGCGACGGCCGTGCCGGCCGGCGCCTCCTGGGTCAGCGCGCTGCCGTGTCGACGGCGACCGGAGCGACGCCCCTGCCCGGGCCGCATGTCGCTGTGCCGGCTCGACGTGCCTGCTCGGATCGAGTGGCACTGCACGACTTGTGATGACGACGGCGTGATCAGCGGGTGGGAGGGCAGCCATTTCGACCTGCGAGCGCCCGGCTCGGCCGCGGCGCCCCCGAGCGCCGTGGAGATCCCCGTCTCCGACGAGGTGCTGGCAGCGTTGCGGGACCTGCTCCTCCTCGACGCTGCGTGCGAGCGGCTCGTGTACCGCGCCCGCGCCAGCGAGGCCGGCGCGGTCCTCACCGCCGACGAAGCGGGCCTGGAGGAGCTCGTTGGCTTCGTCGCTGCAGAGGCGAACCACGAGCCGAACCGGCGCCGCCAGCAGCGCCTCGACCATGCCTACGAGGTGCTCAGCGACGCCCTGGAGGCAATGAGCCCCTCACCGCCACGTGAGCACTGAGGCCGACGGCCCGGCGAGCAGCACACACCGGTCGAAGCGGTCGTGCATCGACCGGGCGGACAGGAAAGAACAGGCGTTGCGCGAGCCAGCAGGACCGAGCGTCGTAGCGCTCCTCGAGCGCTACGACGCCTGGTATGACACCTCGCGCGGACGGGTGCTGTTCGATCTCGAGCTCGCCGCGCTGAGGCCGTTGCTCGCCTGCACCTCGGCGCCCCGCCTCGAGGTCGGCGTCGGTTCCGGGCGCTTCGCGGCTGCGCTCGGCCTCGAGATCGGCCTCGATCCGGCCGAGCAGCCCCTTTGCCGCGCGCGCACGCGGGGTGCTCGCGGTGCGCGGAGCCGGCGAGAATCTTCCCCTTCGCAACGGTGCCGTCGGCGCCGTCGTCATGGTCGCCACGCTGTGCTTCGCCACCGACCCCGCTCGCCTGCTCGCCGAGGCCGCACGGGTGCTCTGGCCCGGCGGCCGGCTCGTGCTCGGCCTCGTTCCTCTCGATAGTGCCTGGGGAAGGTCCTATGCGCAACGAGGGCGCTCCGGGCATCCCTTCTACCGCCATGCCCGCTTCCTCACGCTCGAGGACCACCGCCGCCTGCTCGTGGCGACCGGTCTCCAGGTCGTCGACGGCCGCTCGACCCTCTTCCAGTCGCCGGACGACGCGCCCACCGCCGAGCCACTGCGCCATGGGCTCCTCGGCGGTGCCGGCTTCGTCGGGATCGCTGCCACGAGGGACGACGCAGAAGATCCGGACACGAGCGCCCACGATTGGGATCTGGCGTGATTTTGGATCTGATTTGATCGGGACCTGACGCTGCCCCGTTCCCCCCCCAGCTGCCGCCCTCACGCACCGGACCTTCACGCCCTGGTGCGTCTTGGCGCACGGGACGCGCAAGAGAGCGACGAGACGGCAGCGCACGCCCGATCCCGCCAGGCTGCCCTTGGATCCAAGCGGTGGCGCGGGGCCACCGCCAGCAGAGCCCGGTGCCGACGAGCGCTGCGCACCCTTACCTCGTGAGCGGCTTGTAGCGGATCCGATGCGGCTGGTCAGCCTCGATACCGAGACGCTTGTGCCGGTCCGCCTCGTAGTCGCTGAAGTTGCCCTCAAAGAAGCGGACCTCAGAGTCGCCCTCAAAGGCCAGGACATGGGTGGCGATGCGGTCAAGGAACCACCGGTCGTGGCTGATCACGACGGCACAGCCCGGGAAGGAGACGAGCCCCTCCTCCAGGGCGCGCAGCGTGTCCACGTCGAGATCGTTCGTCGGTTCGTCGAGCAGCAACACGTTGCCACCGCTCCGCAGCACCTTGGCCAGCTGCACGCGATTGCGCTCGCCTCCCGAGAGTTGCCCCACTTTCTTTTGCTGGTCGGTTCCCTTGAACCCAAAGCTCGAGACGTATGCCCGTCCGTGCAGCTCACGCCCGCCCACGACGAGGTGATCCACGCCGCCGGTGATCTCCTCGTACACCGTGGCCTCGGGGTCGAGCGCCTCGCGGGATTGGTCCACGTAAGCCAACACGACGCTCGCCCCGATCTCAATGCGGCCGGCGTCGGGCTTCTCCTCGCCGACGATCATCCGGAACAGCGTGGTCTTGCCAGCACCGTTCGGCCCGACGACACCGACGATCCCACCCGGAGGGAGCAGGAACGAGAGCCCATCGATCAAGAGGCGATCGCCGAGCGCCTTCACGACGGCCTCGGCCTCGACGACCACGTCGCCGAGGCGGGGGCCAGGGGGGATCGCCAGCTCGAGCTTGTCCGGCCGCTGCTCGACGGCCTCGGCCTCGGCCACGAGGTCGTTGAATGCCCGGATGCGCGCCTGGCCCTTGGCCTGACGCGCCCGGGGTGACATGCGGATCCACTCGAGCTCGCGCTCGAGCGAGGCTCGCCGGGAGCGATCCGCGCGCTCTTCGGCGGCAAGGCGTGCCTGCTTCTGCTCGAGCCACGATGAGTAGTTGCCCTCCCAGGGGATCCCCGCGCCCCGGTCGAGCTCGAGGATCCAGCTGGCGACGTTGTCAAGGAAGTAGCGGTCGTGCGTGACGGCCACCACGGTTCCTGGGTACTCCTGAAGGGTGCGCTCGAGCCAGGCGACCGACTCGGCGTCGAGATGGTTGGTCGGCTCGTCGAGGAGGAGCAGGTCCGGCTTGGACAGCAGGAGCCGGCAGAGCGCGACGCGCCGCCGCTCACCGCCAGAGAGGGTCGTCACGTCGGCATCGCCCGGTGGGAGGCGGAGCGCGTCCATCGCGATCTCGAAGGTCCGCTCGAGGTCCCACGCCCCCGCCGCCTCGATCTTGTCCTGAAGGCTCGCCTGCTCGGCGAGGAGCGCATCGAAGTCGGCGTCGGGATCACCCATCAGGGCGCACACCTCGTTGAACCGGTCGACCAGGGCCTTCGCCTCGGCCACGCCGTCGGCGACGTTGCCGGCCACGTCCTTTGTTGGGTCGAGGCGCGGCTCTTGGGGGAGATAGCCGACGCTGAAGCCCGGGGTGAGGCGCGCCTCGCCGCGATAGCCGTCATCCTCGCCCGCCATGATCCGCAACAGCGATGACTTCCCCGACCCGTTGGAGCCGATGACTCCGATCTTCGCCCCTGGATAGAACGACAGGTTGATCCCGCGGAGCACCTCGCGGTCGGGCGGGTAGACGCGGCGGAGGTCGCGCATCGTGAAGATGAATTGAGCGGGCATCTGGCCAGTCTGGCGCATCCTCACCGGCGTCCGTGCTACCACGAGCGTGCTGGCCGAGCTCGACGACGGCGCGAGCAGGTCCTCCGAGCGATCTGCGCTCCTCGACGCCGGCAAGGCGCCGCCGCCCGCACGACAGGACCGCCCTTCCTCGCCGGCCAATCGCCGAGGTGGACGGACCTACCGGCGGCGACGCGCGATCGGACTGGCTGGGACGTTTCGCGCCACCAGTCCCAACGCCTCGAGAATCACGACGCTGCCAGGGGATCGAGCATGGAATTCCCGACCGCACCCGTGAGGGCGACATGGTCTCGCTGTTATGAGGGGGACCGCGGGCGCCCGCACAGGTACCCATGGGGGTATAGTGATCGGCGACAACACGTCACCCGTCTTGGCAAAGGACGAAGGAGCCCATTCATGAGCGCGCCGGCACATCCCGGTCAGGTCCATCGTGTGGTCGTCTTCACGACGCCCACCTGCTCGTGGTGCGCACGGGCAAAGAGCTACCTGCGCGCCCAGGGCATCCGGTTCAAAGAGGTCGACGTCTCGCGCGACGCGCGGGCCGCGCGGGATCTCGTGCGGCGGACGGGTCAGATGGGGGTGCCGGTGATCGAGATCGACGGTCGTCCGATCGTCGGCTTCGACCAGCGCCAGGTTGACAAGATGCTCGGGCTGGCCACGGCCCGGGCGTGACGAGGATCGACTCGATGATCACGGAGGTCGCAATGTCAGAGATGGTTCGTCCCCTCGGGGCACGGGTGCTGGTTCGGGTGGAAGAGGAAGCGAGCGTGACCGCAAGTGGCCTCGTGATCCCGGACACGGCAAAGGACAAGCCTCAGCGTGGCGTCGTCGTCGCCGTCGGAGACGACGAGGACCTGTTGAAGGTGGCGGTCGGAGACCGCGTGCTCTACCCCAAGTATTCCGGCACAGAGCTGCGCCTCGACGGTGCCGACCACCTGATCCTCGAGGCCAGCGACCTGCTGGCAGTGGTGAGCGCGGCCGCCTGAGTCCGCTTCGCGCCTCCGCCGCGCCCACGAGACACCACGGCGGCCGCGACGCGCCAGAGCGCGCGGTCGCGGCCGTTCGCATCGCCGAGGCAACTGTGCCGGTCGGCGACCACCTCGGTGCTTCCACGAGCGGCTCACTCGGTAGCCGGCCTTGTGGCGCCCCACGAGGGTCCGACACGCTGGATCTACTTACACGTCGCGAGCACAACGACGGCACCAATGCAGCTCTCGGCGACCGCCAGCACCTCGCAACCGGGGCACGATCAACGCATCGCTCAACGGTGCGAAGCCGCGGAGGCCGTGTGGAAGTCGGCCACAACGGCGCGCGCTTGCGTGGTCACTCGAGCGACCGGCCGGCACGCTGAGGCGCGTTGCGCCTAGGTGACGGAACCACGGCCAAGCCTCGACCACCACGCGCCGCTGCTGCACCAGCCGGCGCGACCCATCGGTGACAAGGCGCGACTCCGCCGACGACGTCTTGATGACGAAGATGCCGAGCCGGGACAAGCAACGACGAACCCTTGGTGCTCGAGCGCCTTGTGCACCTTGTGCACCTTGTGCACCATATTCGGGTTGATGGCAATGGCCTTCACGACCTTCGCGTGCCACTCCGTGTCCACCGACGCCGCTTCACGAACCACGCGTGCGACGAGCTCACCCCGTCGAGGCTGGAGCGCTTCGGGACTCACATCGGAGTCGTGGCCTGCGGCGACTGCACTCGGACCGTGCGCGCCGCGACGGCTTCGCCAGCGCCTGCCTTGCCGCAACCAGCGGTGGAACGTGAGGGTCGCTTCGTCGCGGAAAGATGGTGCGCCACCGCCTCATCGTCAGTGCCGCCCGGGAAGAGGTAGACGATCCGGCGGCTCGGGTCATCGGTCTGGTGGAGCAAGAGCATCGCCGTGATCGCATCGGCGTGCCTGCCAATCAGGACGAATTCACCGTCGTGCCGTCGCTCGAGAACCCCGTGCACTTCGCCCAACGCGTCACGCTCGGAAGCCACACGGCCAAAGCGCCAGCTACTTGACTGCTCCGGGGCGGGCTCGACGACGAGGTACGGCTGCATGGGGACAATGTCGCGCACCAAACGCCTGTTCGTCCAGAGCCGCCAATGCGACCGGTGTGGTGTACGAGATCCATTCGGCGCGCTCGCGAGAGCGCGCCCGACCGCACCAGATGTGGCGGTCTGGGTTCGACCATGGTGGTGGCCGATGGAGTTCTCACGCACTTGCTATGCACCATCGCTCCACGTCACATAGGCGAGAGACGACGGTCGCGTCGGCTCATGCCGATTTCGGTGATCACGGACCGCCGATCATCGACGAGCGAGTTCTCGGCAAGGTCTCGGGGATGGGTCCGGTCGCCGAGCGGCTCCAACGGGGAATCAGCAGCTGGCCGAAGCGGCGCGAAGCTCGGTCAGGCTGCGCCGGGCCAGATCGCCAAAGTCCTCGTCTCCCTCGCTCCATCGCGCGTAGGCCATCGTCAGGCTGAGGGAAGCCACTTGGGCGGCGACTCGGGCGGTGATGACCGGTACACCTCGTTGCTCGAGCGCCTCGACCATCGCTGCGCTGATCCGTAGTCCCTTGAGCGCCTCCCTTTCCTGCAGCTCCGGGTTGGCGGCGATGACGGCTTGGCGGCGACGGCTGAACGGTCGGCGGTCGGGCGTGAACACGTCGCTGCCTAACCCTTCGAAGGCATTCGCCACCGCCTCCAACGGGGTGGCCGCCGAGGGTGCCGCGGCGATCCCGGCGGCGAGGACCTGGTCCAGCGTGAGCCCGCCGAAGAGCACCTCCCGCTTATCGGCGAAGTACCGGAAGAAGGTGCTCTTGGTCAGCCCGGCTCGTTCTGCGATCTCGGCCACCGTCGTGGCGTCGTACCCGCGTTCGGCGAACAGTTCCAAGGCGGCCTCGGCCAGTCGTTCGGGAGCGTTTGGTTTCCAGCGGGCCATCAGCGAAAAGTGTATGAGACATTGTTCCATCACTGTCGCTATAGTGATGGGACCAAGTCTTATCACCGGGTCTCACCGGGAGCGTCGAAACCAATGGAGCGCCAGTCATGAGTCGTGCCGTCATCTACCGGTCATTCGGTGGGCCAGAGGTCCTCGAGTTGCAGGACGTCCCTGAGCCCCACGCCGGGCCCGGCCAGGTCCGCATCAAGGTGGCCGCCGCCGGTCTCAATCCGATGGACTGGGGGATCGCGCGGAGACCCGACCTGGCCGCACAGTTCGGGGTCTCGCTGCCTGCCGGGTTCGGGTTCGACTTCGCCGGCGTGGTCGACGAAGCCGGCGAGGGCGTCGCGGACTACACCGTTGGCGACCGCGTCTACGGCGGGGCGATGGCCAAGGCGGTGGCCGACTACGTCGTGATGCCGGTCGAGCACCAGGGCTCGGACTCCATGACCCACACCCCGGACGGGATCAGCGACCAGGTAGCGGCTGTCCTCCCCGTCGCCGGGCACACGACCATGGCCTGCCTGGCCAAGCTCGGCCTCAAAGGCGACGACACCGTTCTGGTCGGCGGTGCTGCCGGCGGAGTCGGCATCTTCGTCGTGCAGATGGCCCGCTTGGCCGGGGCTCGCGTGATCGGTACGGCGTCGGAGGCCACCTTCGATTTCCTGCGCGATCTGGGCGCCGAGCCGGTGACCTACGGACCAGGACTCGAAGCGCGGGTCCAGGAGATCGCCCCGGACGGCGTCACGGCGGCAATAGACCTGTTCGGGCTAGAGACACTCGAGGCCGCCATAGCTCTGGGCGTCACGCCGGAACGCATCACCACCATCGCGGCCGGGCCCACTCCTCCTCATGGCGTCCGCGCGAGTTGGGGCGGCGAGGCCGGCCCCGATGAGCTCGTCGCGATCACCGACGCCATCCAGGCTGGGCAAGTAGACGTCCCGATTGCCGCCACCTTCCCCATCGAAGAGATCCACGACGCCGTGAAACTCCAGGCCAGCCGCCACGCCCACGGCAAGGTCGTCATCGTGATGTCGCGATAAGCGCTGACCGCCGATCGAGCGCCGTGCTCAGCGACGCGCTCCCGACGATGGGCTCATAGCTGCCGAAGCACTTGGGTGTGGGAGGTCCGGTTTGTGGTCGACGCCCATCCGACGGCGGTGGTCCGGGCGCGGAGCCCTGCGCTGGCCGGATGAACCGGCCACCCGGAGGCTCAGAAGCCCAGTAGGAACCTGAGTGCCCGGGTGATGCCGAAGAGCGCTTCGTCGTCGACGGCACCGAGACGAGTGATCAGACGACGCTCGGAGACCGATTTCACGTCCTCGCACTTTGCATAGCTGACCTCCTCGAGCCCGCATCGGCTCGGATCGAGCTCGACGTGAGAGGGGAGCTCGCGCCGTCTGGTCGTGCACGGCACGACGATCACCACCCCAGCGCGGCTGTCGTTCGGCGGGTCAGCGGACACCCACCACCGCGGGCCGACGCCCCGCCTGCTCGCGACCGACGGGCTCGCCGAAATCCACAAGCCAGATGTCGCCCCGTCGGCCCGTCACGCCGAACGGTCGGAGAGCGAACGGCTCTCGTTTTCCCGCTCGGCCTCGATCTCAGCCCACGCATCGGAATCCTGACGGAGCTCGGCGTAACGGGTTGCGAAGCGATCGAAAAACACCCGGCGCTCGAGAGCGTCAGCCGCCTCGTCGAGCAGCTTCGTCATCGGCCGTCCCGTCGCCTTCGCCAGTTCCGCGAACCGGCTGCGCGTCTCCTCGCTGACTCGGATGGTGGCCGGTGCGGGAAGGGTGGCCCGGCATGGCGTCGACGAGCCAGCTGACGACAAGGCTCTTCCGACCGCCATGAGCTCGTTCAGCTTGTGTCGTTGTTCGGACGACAAGCTCTCCCAGGTAACCGTCGTCATGGTGCTTCGGCCCGTGCTCCTGCCCGGCAGCTCGCGGCGCGGCAGCTCGACAACACAGGCGTACTTGACGAGCAACTCGAGCGCTCGCTCGTTGAAGCCAGTGTCCATCCGCGAGGGCGGCGTCATGGGTCCAGTTCACCACGCGTGAGCATGGCGCCGAAAAGAAGTGATGCCGATCTGGCGCGTTGACTTCAACGCAGGGGTCGTGAATCTGCCGGGCCATGCTGCACCCGCTCCGGGCCAGCGCCACCACTCGGCCCGCGCGGCGGCTCGGCGCTCACACCCCCGCCCGCGGTCGTTCGGCGTCGGCGGCGGGTTGTACCCGGGAATCGCGCCCACATGGACCTGTACCTATCTGTAGGTGACTATACTGATATCTAATACTCGGCAATAGATTGGTAGAGCCTCATGGACGCTGTGCGGAACCCGTACTCGCCCGGCGCCGGCCGCCCACCGGCTGCCCTAGTCGGGCGCGACACTCAGCTGAGCCACTGGGACGTCGCTCTCCAACGGATCGAGCTGGGGCGCACGGCTCAACCGCCCGTTCTCTACGGACTTCGTGGCGTCGGGAAGACCGTCCTGCTGACCGAGTTCTCCCGCCGTGCTCTCAACCGTTCATGGATCGTCGCGCGCCTCGAGGCCGGCATCGGCAAGCCTCTCCGGGAGGCCCTCGGCGAGGCACTGCACGGCCCGCTGGCCGATCTCGCCCGGCCGTCGGCCGGCAGGAGGCTTCTCCGTGCGCTGAAGACCGCAGTGAGCTTCAAGGCCTCCTACGACATGAGTGGGACCTGGAGCTTCGGGCTCGACCTTTCCGACATCGGAGGCGGCGGCGCCGACACAGGAGTCCTGGAGACCGACCTCCTCAAGCTGCTGCACGACATCGCGGCGGCCGCAACAGAGGAGAGGAGGGGCTTGGCCATCCTCATCGACGAGGCACAAGATCTGGACGAGGATGAACTAGCAGCGCTCTGCTCGATCGCTCATACCGCGGGGCAGGATGGCTGGGCCCTCCTCATGGGCCTCGCTGGCCTTCCTAGCGTCCCGCGTATCTTGGCCGAGGCGAAGTCATACTCTAAACGCCTCTTCGCCTTCTATCCCATCGAGCACCTCGACAGCCCACTCGCGGCTCGCGTCCTTACTGAGCCCGCTGCCCTCGAGGGCGTCTCTTGGAGCGAAGATGCAATCTCGCATGTCGTGCGCGAGGCGGGCGGCTATCCCTACTTTTTGCAACAGTTCGGCCAGGACACCTGGAACGAGGCTTCTGGTCCTTCCACGATCACGCTCACAGATGCCCGAATCGGCGTCGCGCACGGCTGGGCGACACTTGACGCTGGGTTCTTCCGGTCTCGCTGGGACCGAGCCACGCGGTCCGAACAGCGATACCTGCGGGCCATGGCCATAGACGGGGACCAAGGCAGCGGATCAGGTGACGTCGCGACGCGACTGGGACGAAGGGTTACCAGCCTCGGTCCTACGCGGGCACACCTCATCGCCAAGGGACTCGTCTATGCCCCCGAGCACGGTGTCGTCGCCTTCACGGTCCCGGGCATGGCGGACTTCATCACTCGCCAGCCTGAGCTGTAGCTTCGTGCTGACGTCGAGAGCACGGATCGCCCAGATGGAAAGGCTCCGACAGCGTCAAGCGAGCACCCGAACCCACATTTCGCGCTGCTCGCTCCTGCGTGCTCAGCCATCCGCAGGCCACCCCCTAGCGACGGCCCCGGTGCGCGTGCTGCTGGCGTAGAACGACAACAACGACCTCGTCATCGACGGCGTGCCGAAGAGACCGAACTGGCGATATGCGCCTCGTTCGCGGTGCCCTCGCACCCCCACGTTGCGACCAACATGCGGCGCGGCGAGCCTGGCGAACATGGCGGTCGGTCAGCTCGAGCAGGCGCACTCGGCCTGACTCCCGAACAAAGGGGTCACGGGCTGCGCAGCCCGTTGGCACCGATATGCACTGAAATCCCGTGTCGGAGGTCCGAGGTGTACTCGATGCCCACGCCGGTATTCCGGACGGAGCTGGCGCTCGCCGGGTAGCCGTCAACCTTCGTGGTCGTTCGCTGGCAGGAACATCCGGCCCCACGTGTCGCGGATCAACCTGTCTGCATCGACGAAGGTGGGGGTCACGCCACCGTGATCCGCGGCGAGCCGCTCGTAGCGGGCGGGCCACGACTCCGGTAGCGGCGGCAAGGCGGCAGGTGGCTCCGCGCCATCCCGCTCCGCCCACACCCGGCGGACGGCCTCTGCCAGACGATCCAGTGCGACGAGGTGGTGCTCCGCGAGAAGAACGAGGTCGACGAGGTCGCGGACCCGGGTGTTCTCCCGGGAGCCGAAGTCGCGGAGCATGGCGTGGAACTTCTCAGCCGCGTGACGGTTGACATCGACGATCTCGATGGCGGCGGCCGGGATGCCGGCGAACTCGAGCGAGTTGGGCAGGACGACGTGCTCGGTGGCCACGAGCTCATGCGCCCGAGGCGAAACATCGAGGCGGAGCCCGCCGAAGGCCCGACCGGCAAGCCTCGCCGCCACGCTCACCCGCCACGTGACATGGCCCGCTCGGTCTGCTTGGAGAAGCTGGGGCGTGGCGGCAGCAAGCTCGAACCCGTCCCCGTCTCGGTCGGCAACGAGCGCTTCGACCAGACGTTCGTGCAGGTTGCCAGCCGTGTCGATCTCCGAACGAAGGCCGAGGTCGAGGTCCTTGGTGAGTCGGGCATCGTCACCGAGGCGAACCTCGAGGGCCATCCCGCCTTTGAGCACCCACTGGCCAGGCTCGGCCGCCTCCAACCGAGCAACGACACGCTCGAACACGACGCGGCGGCGGAGTCGATCCAGGGAGATGCCCATCTGTGCGGAACGGTTGCGTAGCCTGTCTTCCAGCGCCATCCTTAGGGCCTGGGGCGTTGCGTAGGTCATTGCGGTGGCGCCGTTGAGGCCGTAATGGCGCGCTCGATGTTCAGCGCGGCGCGCACATCGAGGGCTTCGGCTCGTGAACGCAGACGCCGAAGGGTAAGTAGGCCCTTCTGCAGAGCCTCCAAGATGGCCCGGGCAAGTTGCTCCTCGTCGGGACCACCCGCTGCCACGTCGATAAGCGATCGCAGCGGGGTGGTCACCCGGAAGCCGGGGCGCTCAAGAACGTCGCTGACGGGCAGCTTGGCGAAGTGCAGATCGAGTGCTTCGTCGCGCATGGTGAACCCACCTGGGACCGTGAGGTGTACGCGGCGAGACTCGAACTCGCCGATGTCGTGGACTTCCAGGGCCGACTCGTGGGAGACGACCGCGCGGCCCTTCGACCACAGCGTCCATCGGGCCAGCTCGTCGTGCTCACCGGGAACCCATTCGGCCAGCCGGAAGATCCCCCGATCGACCCGGAGCCAGTTCCCAGCGGCGACGTGGTGGGCCTGGGCCTGGTAGGAGTAGCCGAGGTCCAGGGCCTGGGCGGCGCTGAAGTAGCCGGCCTGGCCAGAGACCAGGTCGAACAGCCGCCGCCAACGTGCCCGTCGCCCGACCATGCTTCCATCCTACAACACAACTTTAGTTTTAGCTTCATAGACTACGCAGACCTACAGTTGGCCCTTCCCTGTGGGTGACTTCGCACTCCGCAGCTATAATCACATGGGTGTGATTCACCTCCCGACCGCCGCCGTGCGGGCGGGTGTAGCAGTTCGAGCCGAGAAAGGGCGCCGATGGCCTTCTCAGACCCAACCCGGGACGAAGCGTTTCGTCGGTCGGAAGGTAAGTGTGAATGTCGTCGGCAAGGCCATTCGTGGCATCTCGGCAAACAGCGTTGCAAGAAAGCTGTCATCCGAGCCACCGCCGAGTTCCACCACATCGCCGCGCAGGTCGTCGGAGGTCACGATGGACTCTCCAACTGCGAGGTTCTGTGCGGCGACTGCCATCGGGCCACGCCTTCCTACGGGCGCCACTGACCAGACATCACCTTGAAGTGAGACCATCTTCCGTACCGGCCCACGGCTACTCTTCGGCACGATGACCGACACCTTCGATTCAAACGATATCGAACTGCCGTACAACGAACACGCCGTTCGCGCGCTTCTCGGTTGTCTGTGCGCGGGCCCCCGAGACGCCACGGGCGGCGATTGGGTTCTGTTCCTTGAGGGCCCAGATGCCGAGCCGCTATCCCTCAGCCATATTGCGCTCGTCCTCGATTCCGAAGCGGTACCTCTTGCCGCAGCGACCGAAGCACTCAGCCACGCCGGCTACGAGCACCGCCAAGCTGTAGTCACGACGCCGTGGGCAGCGGAATGGCAAATCATCCGTCCGGAGGATCGACAGATTACCTGACATCCTCACCCGTCGTGGGGTGACATGCCGTCGCTGAAACCTTGATGCGTAGGTTATCTCCTCTGCCAAGAACAACGCCCCCGGCCATTTATAACTCAATGCTTGGTGCCAGACAACAGCGACAGCGTGCATGTGCTGGTGGGCCACGGTGACCAGACGGGAACGGCTGTCCGAGCGCAACGCGTCCGATTCGCGAGTTCGCCTCGCATTGCTGGCAATCGCCTCCCGCGGCCAACCACTTCACGAAGCGCACGCCGTTCTTCCGATACTGATCGAGTGCCCGCTCCGATTGCACCCACACCTGCGTAGTCCATGCGACGGACACGGCAGTATCCCAGTCCCCCAAGACGACCATCAGCTTCGAGCACAGCTGTGACGTGACCGACTTCCCACGTGCCAAGCCGTCGATTAGATCCCCGAACACCTCTCGCAGTTGATCAGCGCTCAAGGTATCCAGTGACACGCCGGCGCTTCGAAGGGCGCCACTCATGCCTTCTGGACCTGCTTGTTCCAAGACCTGCGCCGTGGACGCGCGCAGGTCATCCGAAGTCCAGGAGTCCTTGTCAGCAATGGCCCACTGATCGAGGACCCCGCGACACTCCTGACATAAGTCCTCGAACGCTTCTCTCCATCTCAACGACCGATCCGCAATAGCGGCGGTGACGGCGGACCAATCAACGTAATCTGCCCATCCGCCCGGCCTCCGGTATACCGATATCACTCCATTGCCGACCAAGTCGCAGCCGTCTGGCCCGGCGATCTCTTCGAGAAGCTTCCGCCGGGCATACACATACCGCCGGAGATCGACTTGGTTGTACATGATCGTGAAGACGCTGACGTCGCAATGTCGCTTGGAAATGGTCAGCTCCAGTTGGACGAGCGGATACGACTGGTCGTCGGGCCAGCTGGCTGATCGCCTGATCGTCGACAGCGGCACCAAATCGGTGAGCGGAAGGCAGAGGTCGCACCGCGGAACCAGCTTCGCCCAGCCGACGTCGCGCAATGGCCGGAGCAGCGCCTCGATCGAGTGGCGAGCCTCCTCCTCTCGGGCTCGCTCTGCCATCCTCCTCGCCACCTGACGCTGCGCACGCTGTGCTGCTGCAGACGGTACTTCGATGGATGTAAGCGGCGGTTCGCTAGTCGGAACAGCCTTGAGCAGGGCGCGACGGAGCGTAGCGTTGTTGACAAGATCCCATATCCCGATCTTGAGGTCGTAGCGCGCCTGCAAGAGCGAGCGGGCCGCCTCAAGGTCCGCGGGGTCACGCCACTCGCCGTCCTGCAGATAGCCCGTGACCTTGAACTGCGCTCGAACGGGGACAGGACAGCTGTATCTGATTGGATCAGGAGGGGCCGCTGGATCCCAAGCGGTCGGAGGCGGTGGTGACCAGCGCGCCGGCCCGTCCTCCGGTCGGCCAGCTGCTACCCAATGCGCGTACTTCTGCAGGAACGCATCCATTCGGTGCGTGTGAGGCATCACCAGGATGACTTGGTCCCCTGCGAGTCGGTTCTTCTCAAACTCCCTGAAGCGTCCGGCGAAGGGTTCATACTCCTTTCCCTCTTCTTCGACCTCCTCTCCCCAGCTCGTATCGACGATGACGGACGGGCGCATGTGGGATGCTGCCAAATGCAGGTAGTACTCCCCTCGGTCGAGAAACACCCAGCGCTCGCTTCCACGAGGGATGCGGCATCCGAACGAGACCTCGACCCGCCTGTTGCCCTCGGATTCCCTCCATTGCTGAAAGCTCTCTTGCGCCACGAGCTCGTACCCGTCTGGTACGGGTTCATCGATGCAACGAAGGACGTCCGCGGTAGTGCTGCCTCCTGGCAACAGGGATCGCAGGCGAATGCGGCGAAGATCTCCATCAGGGCGGACCTCCACGACCGACCGGCGACCGATCACCAACGCGAAGGCGTCAGGGGCCGAGGAATCGAGAATTGGGCTGACGAGCGACGTGACCGTCGTCCACCAGAGCAAGGAGCTGGCAAGGCTCGCCCGCGTGATACGGGAGCTGGGATCGCCGACGATGGGCTGCCGCGAATCAACAGTCGAGCCGTCATCGACGGTCATGGGCCCGCCGATCAGCACTATCCTCACGGCATTCGCGCCTCTGGCGTCCGTCGCGTCTGTCATGGATCCGGCCGTAGTTCAAGGAGGGCTGCCCTGAGCTCAGGGTTCTCTTCTGCGAGGAGGGCAAGAGACTCAGGATCAGTGCCGGTTAGACCCTCGCGATCGATGAAGCGGCGAGCGCAGGTGACAAGAACAGCGTGAGCCTCACGGCTGGCAGTGTCGAAAACGTCTCCCTGCTCACCCACCGTCTTGATAGTTTCGAATGGGCTGGACGCCTGGCGCTCGTCACTCTCGATTTGGACCCGCTTTGCTCGGTTGTCGTCGGCGACAATCACAACCGGTGGTGGAAGCAGCCTTGCTTCCTCCGTGACCGATCTGGCCATGCTCAGGAGGGTCGGGTCAGCGGGCACGTACACGCGTCCGTGGTCGTCTGCGTTCGTCGTATCCGTCCGGACAACCCGCCCGACAATCTGTCGGAACGAGAGGAGAGTGAGGCGATTGGTCAGGTGCACGACAGCTCTGAGTCGTGGGATGTCGACTCCCTCGGAGACCATGTTCACGGCAACGATCCAAGGCTCATGTGAAGCCTGGAATAGCCGTAGGGCGTTTGCCGGATCGGGGTCGTCGGGGTCGTACAGCCTTGAGCAGGCGACAAGCGGACGCCGTCCCAGTACGTTCTCGGCCATGTATGACGCGACTTCATCAGCGTGATCGCAATCGATGCAGACGACCAGTCCGCCGGCATCAGCGTCACCCCGTTTCCGTAGTGCAAGAAGGTATCGGTTGGCATCCTCCAGCAGTTTCCCGGCGATAGAGCCGTCACCCATCCATTCGATGGCTGCGCGGAGGCGTCGCCGCTCACCCAGCTGAGTAACCTCCGCTTCGTCGAAGCTTACCGAGTGGACGACTCCGTCCTCGGTGCGAAATGTCGTCTGGCCCCGGACCTCGACGAACTGGATCGGCCTGCACGAACCGTCCTCGATGGCCTGGTCATACCCATAGCGGAAGTGTGGTCGGGCGCTACCTCCCTCACAGGGTACGAAGACGATCGGCGAGCGGTCGGTGCGGAACGGCGTTCCGGTCATCGCAAGTATGCCCCAGGCTCCTTGAGCAAAGGCTGCTTGCGCGGCGGAGCCCCAGGCCGCATCGGCACCGGCGTGATGAACTTCGTCGAAGATGACAAGCGTCCGGTGCCCGGGATCAGTGGCATGCGCGAGGAACATCTCGGTCGAGCGGAACAGTGAGTGGTAGGTGACGATGGCGCCCAGCCAGTCATCACCTATGGGATCGACCGGGCGCCAATCGCGTTGGGTCTGCAACGGAAGCGTCGGGGAATCCGTCTGGGTTGAAGACGCGGAACGCTGCCAGCCGTCTGCGATGGCAAGGGTGGGAACGACGACGAGGACGCGGGAGATCACCCCCTTCACGACAAGTTCGTAGGCCACTTCGAGCCCGAGGCGCGTCTTCCCTGCGCCTGGGCAAGCTTCAATGAGGACGGCCTCGCGCCCTAAACGTTCAAGTGCAATGCGCATGGCCTCCGTTTGCCACGTACGCATCGTCGCTCTGCTCGGGGCGATCCGTTCGACGTCGAAGTACGCCGCAGCGACTTCCTGCGGGTCACTGCCTTTGCGGAGGTTGCAGGAACCGCAAAGCGTCTGAAGGTTCGCCGGTGTGGTGGGTCCGCCGCGGATCCACGGCATGATGTGGTCGCCAACCATGAGGTCGAAGGGGACGGCCCGACCGCACAGGTTGCAAATGCAGCCCTGACGCTGCCAGGCCCGCCAGACCTCCTGGCGTGAGAAGTTCCGGCGGGGGTCGAGCACTGACACTGGACAAAGGGTAGCCAGGGGCTGTTTCAGGGACCGCCCATCAACCGAGCGACTGTCTGCTCGTCGATGTGGCGGCGTCGAGGGAGCCGCTCGGGCGGCTGCCGGTAGCGGCGGTAGAGCGTCTGCCACGGGATACCGACCAACGGTGCGATCTCGCGCCAAGGATGGCGATGGGGTCGGGCCCACACCGCCGACCACACGGCTTGGTGGAAGGCCAGCTCGGCTTGGCGTCGGGCGGCGGCGAGCGCCTGCAGGCGCTCGGGCACGCAGCTGGCTGCCTGGGCGGCCAGGCCCCACCGGACCATGGCATTGGTGGCCTCGCCCGCCCGCTCGGCCAGCACTGCCGTGTCCCGCTCCCTCACGAACTGGCTGCTCACGAGCCTTGAGCGTACTCCCCGCTGTCTCACATCCGCGACATATCGGCGAAATTTGGGCTCTGACCCCGTGTTCTTAAGGCGGACGGTGCTCCACCGGCCAACCAGCCCCCGTATCGACCCACCCGGGCGAAAGGACTCCTGGACGTGACCCCTCCACCGGAAGCTCCCCATCTCCTTGACGCGTCGCTGCCACCCTCCCCGAGCTTGCAGGGGCCGCTGGCGCGGTTCTTCCTGGACCCGCAGGCTGCGCTGCGCGACCTCGAACACCTTCTGGCCCACGCAGGCTGGTTCGTCCTCGGCCATCTCGGTCCACCCGTCGCAGCGCTCCTCGCCGCCGTCGCCATCGGCCAGGTGCTGCTCGCCCGGTGGCGGGCACGGCACGTCGCGACGAACGTCGTACGCCTTGAGCTCCGCCCGCCGCCGATCGTCGATCCGGGGAGCGCGGAGGTCTTCTGGACGAACCTCCACGCCCTGCTGCGCCCGTCGTGGCGGGCGATCCTCTACGGTCGCCACCAGGTCGCCTTCGAGATCCGGGCGGTTGGCGAGCGGGCCCGCTTCACCATCTCGGCGCCTCGCCCGATGGCCGACCATGTGCGTCGGGCGATCACGGCGGCGTGGCCCGGTGCGAGCGTCCTGGCCTCCGAGCCGACTCCAACGGGTCGAGGGCACCAAGGCTCTGCTGGCTACCGGCTCTGCCTGGCTCGCGCCCAGTGGCTGCCGATCGCCACCGACTACCCACTCGATCCGCTCCGCTCCGTGCTCGGCGCCGCCGCCGAGCTCCATGAGGACGACGAAGTCGTCGTGCAGCTCGTGGCCCGGCCCGCATCCCGGCGTCGCGGTGCCAATGCCCAACGGGCCGTGCTCGGCCTACAGGGGATCGCAGCGCCGAGGCCCGCTCTCCGCCTGGTTGGGCCGATCGTGCACGGGATCCTCGAATTCATCACCCCTGGCGGCTCCACGTCGGCGCGCACCGGGCCACGCCGGAGCGACCGGCCCCACCCGGAGCTCCGCGCCGCCCGCCAGAAGGTCCAGCGCCCCTGTTTCCAGGCCGCGATCCGGGTCGTCGTCTCGTCACGTGTCACCGGGCGCCGCGCCAAGCGACACCTGCGCAGCCGTGCCCGGGCGATCTGCGCCGCGTTCGCCGAGTACGCGGCGGAGAACACCCTTATCGCTCGCCGCCTTCGACACCCCGACAGAGCGATCGGGTCAGCCCGGCTCCAAGGAGGCGACCTGTACTCCGCCCCGGAGGTCGCCGCGCTGGCCCACCTGCCGCTCGACCGCGACGTCTCCGGCGTGTCCCGTGCCGGGGCCCGCTGCGTCGCCCCCCCACCCGAGATCCACCGACAGGGCAAGATCCTCGGCGACGCCGAGACCGGATCGCGCCGGCCGGTGGCCCTCGCTCCGGCCGACGCCTGTCACCACCTGCACTTGCTGGGCGCGACCGGCTCGGGCAAGTCGACCCTGCTGCTCAACCTGGTGCTCGGCGACATCGCCAGCGGGAGGGGCACGGTGGTCATCGACCCCAAGGGCGCCCTCATCGAGGACGTCCTCGACCGGCTCCCCGAGCACGCGAGCGACCGCACGGTCGTCATCGACGCCGAGGACCCCGAGCCGCCCACGCTCAACGTGCTCGCCGGCGCCGACGTCCACCTCGTGGTCGACCAGGTGGTCGGGATCATGCACCGGCTCTTCGAGTCGGCCTGGGGACCACGCACCGACGACATCCTGCGCGCCGCGTGCCTGACCCTGCGCCAGCATCCCGGCGCCAACCTGTCCCAGGTCCCGAAGCTCCTCGGCGACCCGCTCTACCGAGCGCCGCTCGTGGCCGCGGTGAAGGATCCGGTGCTCCGAGGCTTCTGGCGCTGGTACGACGGGCTGTCGGAGGGGGCACGCTCGGCCGTGATCGGCCCGGTGACCAACAAGCTACGGGCCTTCCTGCTCCGACCGTTTGTGCGGGCGGTGGTGGGTACGGGTACGTCCAGCTTCTCGCTCGACAAGGTCCTCGACGGTGGGGTCCTCTTGTGCCGGCTGCCTAAGGGTGTCCTCGGCGACGAGTCGACCCGGCTCCTCGGATCCCTCCTCGTCGCCCAGGTTTGGCAGTCCGTGAGCTCCCGGGCACGCGGCGGGCGGTGGGGACGCGTGTGCGGTCTCTACCTCGACGAGTGCCAGAACTTCCTGGCGCTCCCCGGCAGCTTGGAGGACGTCCTGGCCGAGGCGCGGGCCTACGGGCTCGGGCTCGTCCTGGCCCACCAGCACCTCGGCCAGCTCCCCGCCGACCTGGCCGACGCAGTGTCAGCGAATGCCCGCTCGAAGATCATCCTCTCGTGCTCGCCCGAGGACGCCCGCCGTCTGGAGCGCGCCGTGGCGCCGGACCTCACCGCTCACGACCTCTCGCATCTGGGCGCCTACCAGGCCGCCGCTCGCCTGGTGGTCGACGGCGAGGAGAGCGCCGCCTTCACGCTGCGCACCCGTCCCGCGCCAGCGGCCGTCCCGGGCAGGGCAGCGCTGGCCCGGGACCGCTCCCGCAAGACGTTCGGCCTGTCGGATCAGGACCGACGAGCCCTGCAGCTCCGCGCCGAGGGCGGGTGGGGCGGACGATCAGCGGCCGGTACCCCGGACGCTGGCCCGGACGGCTTCAAGTTGCCGGGGCTCTCCCTTGTCGAACCCGCCGGTGACGACGCCGCATGACCCGGACGATGACTCCTCCGACTTCGCATGCATCTCCTTCATCTCTTTCCCTTTCCGGTCCCGGCCGGGCACGTGTGCGCCTCTCCGACGACCTCGTCACCGCGGCCGCTCGCCACCTGACCGACCGGGATCGCTCCATCTGCGCGCTCCTGGCCGAGCACCGGGTGCTGACTACCGCTCAGCTCGCGACCGTCGCCTTCGACAGCCCGATCTCCGCTCGCCACCGCCTGGCCACGCTCTACCGGCTCCGAGTGCTCGACCGGTTCCGACCGTTCCGCCGCGTCGGCACCGCGCCGAACCACTGGGTGCTCGACGCCATCGGCGCCATGGTCGTCGCCGCCGAGCGCGGCGTGGAGATCGAGGAGCTGCACTGGCGCCGCGACCGGGCGCTCGGGCTCGCCGGCAGCAGCCAGCTCGCCCACCGGGTCGGGGTCAACGGCTTCTTCTGCGCCCTGCTCGGTGCGGCAAGAGGACGCCCCGACGCCGACCTGCGGGTCTGGTGGCCGGAGCGACGCTGCCTGGCGACCTGGGGCGAGGTCGTGCGTCCCGACGGCTACGGCGTCTGGCATGACGCCGGGGCGGAGGTCGCCTTCTTCCTCGAGTACGACCGGGGTACCGAGACCCACTCCCGCCTCGTCGCCAAGCTCGAGGGCTACGCGACCCTCGCCGCTGCCGCCCGGGACCCATTCTGGGTGCTGTTCTGCTTCACCGGCACCAAGCGTGAGGCCGCCGCCCGGAAGGCGCTCGCCGGCGCGCCCGTCCCGGTCGCGACCGCGTGCGAGGGAGCGCCGCCCTGCGACGCCGTGTGGCTTCCCACCGACGCGGCCGGCGGCCGACGCCACCTGGCCGCGCTGGGGACGGGTCCGATCCGGCGCGCTGCGGGCCGGTGACGACCGCCCGGCAGCCACCCCACCGACGCGCCGCCCCGGAGCGCGGGGTCCCCTCGGCCGGTACGCCCTGCCGTTCGGCCGCCACCGGGCGCCCGACGTCGGCCCACGGCGGCCTGTCGTCGGCGACGGGCGACCGCCGCACCGAAGGGCAGACTCCCGCACATCCGGGTCTGGCCATCGTCCTCCCGCCGGCACCCCCTCGCCTCACGCCGGACGCCGCGGCCGCCCTGCTCCGCCTGCTCCTCCGGGCCGCCGGGCCAGCGCGGGCTCCTCTCGAAGCGGAGCGAGTGACCTCCGACAACGCCGGCACCGCCACCAGGACCCGTGGAGGTAGAACCTCGGGGGACCGCGACGACCGGCCGGATGAGACGAGGAGAGCGGCGTGAAGCGCTTCGCCTTCTACGGGAGGGTGTCCACCGAGGACCAGCAGGACCCCGAGTCGTCCAAGGGCTGGCAGCTCTCCCGGTCCCATGCGCTGATCGATCCAGTCGGCGGTGTGGTCGTGGCCGAGTACTTCGACATCGGCCGGTCACGTTCGCTGCCGTGGAAGCGCCGCCCCGAGGCGGCATCGCTCCTCGACGCGCTGGCCCGGCCGGACCGCGGCTTCGAGGCGGTCGTGATCGGCGAGCCTGCCCGCGCCTTCTACGGCAACCAGTTCGGCCTGACCTTCCCCGTCTTCGTCCACTACGGGGTGGAGCTGTGGGTACCCGAGGTGGGAGGCGCCATCGACCCGGGCTCGGACGCCCACGACCTCGTCATGTCGCTCTACGGCGGGATGTCCAAGGGTGAGCGCAACCGGATCAAGATCCGCGTCCGCGCTGCCATGGCCGCCCAGGCCCGCACGGAGGGGCGCTTCCTCGGTGGCCGACCGCCCTACGGCTACCGGCTCGCCGACGTGGGGCCACATCCCAACCCGGGCAAGGCGGCCGTCGGCCAGCGCCTCCACCGCCTGGCGCCGGACCCGGACGCGGCTCCAGTGGTGCGCCGCATCTTCGACGAGTACCTCGCCGGCCGTGGCCTGTACGCCATCGCCGAAGGGCTGACCCGCGACGGCATCGCCTGCCCTTCCGCCCACGACCGGGCCCGCAATCCCCATCGGCAGGGTCTCGCCTGGTCGAAGATGGCGGTGCGCACCATCCTCGCCAACCCCCGCTACACCGGACGCCAGGTGTGGAACCGCCAGCGCCGCGACGAGGTGCTCCTCGACGTCGACGACGTCGCGCTCGGCCAGGTCAGCAAGATGCGCTGGAACGACGAGGACGCCTGGATCGTCTCCGAGGCGCTCACCCACGAGCCGCTCGTGCCCGACGAGCAGTTCCGGGCGGCACGCACGCTCGCCGCGGCAGGCCGGCGGCGCCCGGTAGTGCGCAAGCCACGGCCCACCTCCCAGCCGTTCGCGCTGCACGGTCTCGTCGTCTGCGCCCTCTGCCAGCGCAAGATGCAGGGAAGCGCCAACCACGGACGAGCCCACTACCGCTGCCGCTACCCGAGCGAGTACGCGATGGCCAACGAGCTCGACCACCCGAAGAACGTCTACGTCCGCGAGGACCAGATCCTCAGACCCCTCGACGGCTGGCTGGCCCAGGTGTTCGACCCCTGCCAACTCGACTCCACCCTCGACGCGCTGGAGGCCGCAGCCTCATCGACCGACGATGCCGGACAGGCCAAGGGCCGGGCCGCGCGTCGGCGGTTGACCGAGTGCGACGCCCGACTCGCCCGCTACCGCGCCGCCCTCGAGGCCGGCACCGACCCGGCGGTCGTGAGCGCCTGGATCGCCGAGGTCCAAGCCGAACGGCTTGCCGCAGAGGTCGAGCTGGAGCAATCGACCGGTCAGCGGGACAAGCGCATGACCCGCGACCAGCTGGCTGCCCTGGTGAGCGGCCTCGGCGACCTCCTGGGCGTGCTCGCCACCGCCGCGCCGGAGGACAAGGCCGAGGTCTACCGCAAGCTCGGGCTCCGACTCACCTACGACCCGGCCCGCCGGGTGGTGACCGTCGAGTCGCACCTCGGGCCGGGGAGCAGCGGCGCGCTCCCACGAGGTCCACAGCCAAGCGGTGGGCCAACGGCCAGCACCATCGAAGCGCCAGGCTCCGAGGCCGTGGGCGAAAGTCAGTGTCGGAGGGGGGACTTGAACCCCCACGCCCTTGCGGGCACTAGCCCCTCAAGCTAGCGCGTCTGCCTATTCCGCCACTCCGACGTGGACCCTCATGGGCGTGAACCCGCTGAGCACGACGATGCTAGCGCGCCGCCAACCGGGTGCTCGCCGGCTAGGGGCCCGTGGTCGTGGTCGTCAGCGGCGGAAGGACCTTGAGCGCCCAGTTCTGGGCGCTCGTCAGTACCCCGGCGAGGCCGACATTGGGCTGGAAGTTGATGAGCGCCTTCGTGGCGACGTACTCGATCGGCTGCTGGAACAGCGGGATCGTCGGCAAGTCGAGCCAGAGCTTGGTGTCGACCTCGTTGTAGAGGCTGTTCATCGACAGCGGGTTGAGCTGGCCTTCTGCCTCTGCGAGGAGCTTGTCCACGAGCGGGTCGTCATAGCCAAGGACGTCGGCGCTCACCGATCCGAGCGCCATCGGGTCCGGCTCGCTGCCGCTTCCGGGCTGGAGGGGCGCGAAGGTCACCGTCGCGGGGGGCGGCGTCGTGGTGGTGGTGGTGGTCGAGCTCGACGTCGTCGACGAGCTCGACGACGAGCTCGAGCCCGATCCCCCTGGGCTGGTCGTGGTCGTTGTGGCAAGGGCCGGGGCGAGGGCACTCGGCGAGGCTTCGAAGGGAACCGAGGCCACCGGGGCAACGGGGTGCCCGTAGTAGCGGGCGTTGTTGACCGGGTAGGGCGACAGCACGTAGGGGGCGAGCGCTAGCTGGTACGCGCCGCGGGGCAGCAGCGTCTCGAGCAGCGTAGGCCGTGCCACGTTGTGCACCTCCAAGGTCACGCCCACGTCCAGCAGCTGTGCGGCGAGCTCCTGCTCAAGCGCATCGACGAGCGGGCTCCCCGTCGGACCGACGAGGTGCAAGACGAGCGGCCGACCGGCTGCGTCGACCGCCAGGCCGTTGGCATTGAGGTGGTAGCCGGCGGCAACGAGCAGCTCTGCGGCCTCGCTGTCGTCCACGCCCGAGAACGCTCCCGCGTTGCCGTCGCTGTTGGGGGCGCCGACGAGATAGAGGCGGTTCCCCGACAGCGGGGTGTTGGGGGCGGTGAATCCGACCGAGTCCGCCTCGAGCTCGGCCCTGTTGATCGCCTTCGCGATCGCCTCGCGCAAGGTGAGCGACGAGACGACCGGGTCGTTCAGGTTGAAGGCGAGCTGCCACAGCGTCGGCGAGAGCGTGACCCGCTCCTTTAAGTCGGGGCTCGCCCAGACGGCTTCGTCGACCGCCCGGCTCGGAGCGAGCGCGGCGACGTCGAGACTGCCGGACTCGAGCCCGCCCAGCACGGCACCCGGGCCGCGGACGACCTTGAACACCAGGTGGTCGAGCGCTGGCGGCGGGCCCCACCAGCGCGGGTTCCGCCCGAGGACGAGCTCCTTGTTGGGCACCACACGCGTCACCTCGTAGGGGCCACCCGAGACGAGATGCGCCGGGTCGGCTCCCGAGAAACCGGCGACCTCCCCGTAGCGGCGGGCGATGTGGGCGGGCACGAGGCTCGAGAACAGCGCCTCCCACTGCGCGAAGGGCTTGGAGAAGGTGACCGTCGCCACCCGGCCGTGGTCCGAGGAGGTGATCTTCGCGATGTCGCGGTAGCCGTCATAGGGCGTGTTCGCCGGCAGGCTCCCACCGATCGACAGCTCTTCGTGCCAGGCCCAGATGAAGTCGGCTGCCGTGATCCGCACCCCGTCGGACCAGCGAGCCTGTCGGTTGATCGTGTAAACGACGACCTGCGGGCTGACGCTCACGAGCTCGGCGGAATCGAGCCAGGTGTCGGGCTGCAGGCCCCCGCTCGGGCTGGTCGTGAAGGCGGACGGCCAGATCTGGGCGGTGACCATGGCGGTCAGCGCGTTGGCCCCGCTCGGGGTGTTGGGGTTGAACTGGGTCGGCAGGCGAGCCACCGCGATCGTTACCGTGCCACCCTTGACCAGCTGAGGGGTCGAGCCGGTCGGCGGACTCGACGTGGTCGTCGCGGCGCTCGCGGGCGTCGCGGCGCTCGGGGTCGTCGAGCTGGTCACGGTCCCGGCGGCGTCCGCCGCGGGAGCTGGGCTCGAGGCGAGGATCCCGCCGAGGCCGATCAGGCCGCAGAGCGCGGGAACGAGGACGAGGCGGGTGGTCGGCCTCAGCCCCACCGCAGGCCGATGATGATCGAGCAGAAGGCGAAGAGGACCGCGATCGTGACCGTGATGCGGTCGAGGTTCTTCTCCGCCACGGTCGAGCCAGCCGCCGCGGTCCCGATCGAGGACCCGAACATGTCCGACAGGCCACCGCCGCGGCCCGAGTGCAAAAGGATCAAGACGATGAGGGCAAAGGACGAGACGATCTCGACCCCGACGAGGACATCAGTCAGCACGAGGGGGCAGGCTAGCAGGCCGAAGCCCTGATCAGAGGCCGGCCAGGACGATCTGAGCGAAGCCTTCGGCCTGCAAGCTGGCGCCACCGACCAACAGCCCGTCGACGTTGGGCTGGGCGAGCAGCTCCGCCGCGTTGTCCGCCTTCACCGATCCCCCGTACTGCACCCGGGCGACCCCGGCCGCTGGGCCGGCAAGGCCCACCAGCTCGTCGCGGATCTCGGCGCACATCGCCTCGGCGTCCGCCGCCGTCGCCGTCTCGCCGGTCCCGATCGCCCAGATCGGCTCGTAGGCGATGACCGCCGCGGCGATCTGCTCGGCGCTGCGCTTGAAGAACGCCGCGGCAACCTGCCCGCGCACCTTCTGCACCGCTTCGCCACGCTGGCGCTCGGCCAGGTCCTCGCCGACGCAGACGATCGGCCGCATCCCGTGGCGGAAGACGGCGTCGATCTTGGCGCGCACCTGCTCGTCGGTCTCACCGCAGTGCTGGCGCCGCTCGGAGTGCCCGCAGATCACGTACGCCACGTTCAACTTGGCCAGCATCTCCGCAGAAATCTCACCGGTGTAGGCGCCCCGATCCGCCGCGTGGCAGTCCTGGGCGCCAAGCACGAGGGGGACCCGGTCGCTCTCGATGGCCGTCTGGACGGTGCGCAGCGAGGTGAAGGGCGGATGCACGCTCGCCTCGCGCCCTTCGGGAAGGGCACCGTGGCTACGCAGCAGCGCCGAGAGCTCCTGGATCAGCTTCAGGGCCTCGAAGTGGTTCCCGTTCATCTTCCAGTTGCCAGAGATGAGCACGCCCCGCTCGGAGCTCGCCACGGTCTCCCTCCCCGCTCGAACCGGCGCTAGCGCACCGCGGCGCGCAGCGCCGCGAGGCCGGGCAAGTCGCCCTTCTCCAGGTACTCGAGCGAGGCACCGCCACCGGTCGAGATGTGGTCGATCCCCTCGCTGAGGCCGTACTTGTCGAGCGCGGCGACCGAGTCGCCTCCGCCGACGACGCTGAAGCCCTCACACGCCGCGACCGCCTCGGCAACGGCCTTGGTGCCCTCACCGAAACGGGAGTCCTCGAACGCGCCCATCGGACCGTTCCACAACAGCGTCGCCGCCCCCGAGATCGCCTCGGCATAGGCGCGGCGGGTACGCGGGCCGATGTCCACGCCTTCCCAACCGTCTTCGATGTCGCGCTCGACGACCGCCGTGGAGCCGAGCGACTCGACCGCGGGGTTGCCGCCGAAGTTGATCTTGCCATCGGGCGAGATCGCCACGATGTCGGCCGGCAACAAGATCTGCACGCCCGAGTCGAGCAGCGCCTTGCACGCCTCGAGCTTGGACTCGTCAAACAGCGAGGCACCGATGCGGTGCCCCATCGCGGCGAGGAACGTGTAGCTCATGCCACCGCCGACGATCAAGGTGTCCACCCGGGCGATGAGGCTCTCGAGCACGCCCAGCTTGTCGGCCACCTTCGCCCCGCCGACCACGGCGACAAAGGGCCGCTTCGGCGCGTCGAGCAGCGAGCCGAGGACCTCGACCTCGCGGGCGAGCAGGCGCCCGGCCGCCGAGGGGAGGAAGCGCGGCGGGCCGACCACCGAGGCGTGCGCGCGGTGCGCGGCGCCGAAGGCGTCATTGACGTAGCAGTCGTGGCCAGCCACGAGGCGCTCGACGGTCTTGTCGTCGTTCGCCTCCTCGCCGGGGTCAAAGCGCAGGTTGTCGAGCAGCTCAACGCCGGGCGCGAGCTCCGCCAGCCGGGCGCGCACCGGTTCCATCGAGTAGCGCTCGTCCACCTTGCCCTTCGGCCGGCCGAGGTGCGAGCACGCCGTGACGTGGGCGCCGTGCTCGAGGAGCCAGTTGATCGTCGGCATGGTCATCCGGATGCGGTAGTCGTCCACGACGACGCGGGACCCGGCCGGCCCATCGGCGAGCGGCACGTTGTAGTCCACCCGGAGGAGGACCCGCTTGCCCTCAAGGGGCAGCAGGTCCTCGAGGTGGGGCACCTCCCACGAGCGCGCCGTGGTGCCCGAGAGCGCGGTCATCTCGACTCAGCGGGCGCCGACGAGGCTGACGAGGTCGACCATGCGGCAGGAGTAGCCCCACTCGTTGTCGTACCAGCCAAAGACCTTGACGAGGGTGCTCGAAGAGTCGAGCGGCATCGCCATCGTCAGCTGGGCGTCCAAGGTGCACGAGGCCGGTGAGCCGACGATGTCGGAGGAGACGATCGGGTCCTCGGTGTAGACGAGCACCTTGGAGAGCGGGCCGGAGCTCGCCGCCTTGGCATACGCGGCGTTGATCGCCGCCACGTCGACCTCGCCCTCGACGATGCCGGTGAAGTCGGTGATCGAGCCGTCCTGGACCGGGACGCGCAGCGACGTGCCGTCCAAGCGGCCCTTCATCTGTTCGAGCACGAGGGCCGTCGCGCGCGCCGCGCCGGTCGTCGAGGGCACGATGTTCACCGCCGCCGCGCGCGCGCGGCGCAGGTTGTCGCGGGCGAAGTCCAAGATCTCCTGGTCATTGGTGTAGGCGTGCACCGTCGTCATCAGGCCCTTGCGCACGCCGAAGGCGTCGTCGAGGACCTTGATCATCGGCACGAAGCAGTTCGTCGTGCACGAGGCGTTGGAGACGATGACGTGGCGCTCGGAGTCGTAGGTGTCGTCGTTCACGCCGACCACGAAGGTGGCGTCGGCGTCGGCTGACGGGGCCGAGATCACGACCTTGCTGGCACCGGCTGCCAAATGTGCGGCCGCCTGCTCGCGCTTGGTGAAGCGGCCCGTCGACTCGACGACCACGTCGACGTCGAGCTCCTTCCAGGGGAGCTGCGCGGGATCGCGCTCGGCGAGCACCTTGATGAGCTTGCCGTCGACCTCAAGACCGCGCTCATCAGAGACGACGGTGCCAGGGAAGCGCCCGTGCGTGGAGTCATAGCGCAACAGATGCGCGTTCGCCTCGGGGCTGACGAGGTCGTTCACCGCCACGATCTCGACGTCAGCACCCATCTGGTGCGCCGCACGCAGGAAATTCCTGCCGATTCGGCCGAAGCCGTTCACCGCAACACGGACCGCCATCGCAATCGCCTCCGGGCTCGTTCGGCCGCGGGCGCCCGCGTCGGCCCGCGCGCCCCCATCTGTTGTGTCGTGGCGCCCCGCGCTCAGCGAGCGGGAGGGGCGCTCCCCACCGTACCCCGAGGATGGGGGTTCGGCCGAACGCGCCCGTCGAAAAGGGCCGTCGGGCCCTTACCGGCGGGGCCGGCGGTCCCCCCGACAAGGCGGGCCAGCGCCTCGGCGAGGCGCGCCTCGTCGTGCACGAGGCCGTCAGGACGCCGCGCGATCTCCGCCAGGTGCACCACCATGCCCGCGGGGAGCTCCCCCCGCTGCACCGCGGCGCTCGGGTCCGCCAAGACCGCGTCGACGCGCACGTGGTGGGAGCCAAGGGCCGCCAGGTGGGCAGCGAGGTCGTAGCCGGTCGTCTCGGGGTGCTGCTCTTGGAGGTTGGCGACGTAGACCACGAGCGCCGGGCTGGTGCGCACCGCCTCGGCGAGCGCCGGAGCGATGAGCGCCGCGAGCACGCTCGTATACAGCGAGCCCGGGCCGAGCACGACGAGGTCGGCATCACCGAGCGCGGCGAGCGCCCCCTCGGGCGTCGCCGGCGCGGCGGGCTCGAGGCGCACCTTGACCAGCCCGGGCGTCGCCATGACGGCGACCTGGCCGTAGATCGACGCGCTCGCCGTCTCACCGACGAGCTGCACCGACTCGCTCGTCGCCGGGTACACCGGCCCGAGCGTGCCGAGCAGCGCACAGGCCTCGCCGATCGCCGTCGCGAAGTCCCCTGCGGTTGCCGTCAAGGCGGCGAGCAGCAGGTTCCCGAAGGCATGGCCGGCGAGCTCACCGCCCGAGAAGCGGTGCTCGAGGAGCGCTCCGGCGCGCTCGGGCGCGACGAGCAGCGCCCCGATGGCCTTGCGCAGATCCCCGGGGGCAGGGATGTCGAGGCTGGCGCGCAGCCGTCCGCTCGAGCCGCCGTCGTCGGCCGCCGAGACGATCGCCGTCAACGTCCCGGCAAAGCGCCGGGCGGCGCCGAGGGTGCGCGCGAGGCCGTGACCGCCCCCGATCGCCACGACCGCCGGACCTCCCCGGCACAGCTCGCGCCGCTCGCCGCGCCCGAGCGGCGTCGCGGCGCTCAACGCTCGAGGTCTCGGTGCAGCACGCGGGGCCGGTAGCCGTGGGCGGCGATGCGCCGGCCGAGCTCTTCGGCGATCGCCACCGAGCGGTGGCGGCCGCCGGTGCAGCCGATGGCGATGGAGAGGTAGGACTTGCCCTCTTTGGCATACGCGGGCAATAAGAAGCCGAAGAGCCCTTCGAGCTGGGCGAGGAACGCGTCTGCTTCAGGTCGGTCGAGCACATAGCGCCGGACGGGCTCATCCAGGCCGGTAAAGGGGCGCAGCTCCTCGACCCAGTGCGGGTTGGGTAAGAACCGGCAGTCCAGCACGAGATCGACGTCAAGCGGCAGGCCGTGCTTGTAGCCAAAGGAGATCACGGTCGTCTGCATGCCACCCACGTCTTGTCGACCGAAGCGTTCCTTCAAGGTGTCGCGCAGCTCGTGCACGTTGAGCTGCGAGGTGTCGATGACCTCGTCGGCGGCCGCGCGCAGCGGCGCGAGGAGCTCGCGCTCGGCCCGGATGGCCCCGAGCACGCCGTCGGCCTCATAGGGATGGCGCCGGCGGGTGCCCTCGAAGCGGCGCACCAACATGTCGTCGGCGGCCTCGAGGTAACAGACCCGCACCCGGGCGCCGCTGGCGCGCAGCGCAGCGATCGCCGGGACCAACTCGCTCACCGACTCGGGCCCGCCACGGCCCACCACGAAGCACAGGCGCTCGAGCTCGGCGCCGGGGTGGCTGGCGAGCTCGGCCACCTTGGTGATGAGCGCCGGCGGGAGGTTGTCGATGACGAACCAGCCCATGTCCTCGAGCGCGGCGGCCGCCGTCGAGCGTCCCGCCCCCGACATGCCGGCGACGATCAGGTACTCGGCCATCGCATCGACCCCTCTCGGCGCGCGCGCTGCCCGCCGGCTCCATTGTCGCGCGCCTCCCCGCTTCGCCCGAGCGCTGGCCGGTGCTCGAAACACAGCGCCAACAGGCGCGGGATGGCCGCTTCGAGCTCGGGGTCGGGCGAGCCGCCGAGCAGCTCGCGCCGCGGCGGAGGCTCGAGCATCTCGACCAGCACGACGTCGCGGCGCGCCAAGGGGTTGAGGTAGCGCGAGAGCGGGCGGTGCGCGAAGACGACCTCCACGCCCGGATCCACCTCCTCGGGGGCGCGGGCCTCGACGAGGTAGGGGCCCACGCGCCAGTAGGTCTCGTCCAGGATGCGGTCGTCGACGAGCCCAGAGCCGGGGCCCTGGTAGAGGGGGTGGTTGATGAGGAGCAGGAACCGACCGCCGACCGCCAGCACCCGGGCGACCTCGGCGAGCACCGCATCCACGTCCTCGGCGTGCTCGATCGCAAGGCAGCAGCAGACCCCGTCGAAAGCACCCGTGGCAAAGGGCAGCGCCTCACCGGCAGCCCGGACATAGCTGACCGGCCCGCCCGCGGCGAGCGCGTTCGCCAGCTGGGCAGCCGAGGGGTCGACGCCGATGAGCGAGGGGCGCGCCGGCGTGGCTGCGAGATGACGTGCCACCTGGCCTTCGCCGCAGCCGAGGTCGAGGACGCGTCGGCACCTGCTGAGCGCCCGGGCGATGATCGGCAAGATCTGGAGCTCGTACTCGGGATCCGCGCCACCCGTGAAGGTTGTCTTCCACCACGAAGCGAGGGCGTCCCAGTCTGCTCCGGCGGCCGGGGGCTCCCCGCTCACGCCCACGCCGCCGCCTGGGTCGTGCGGGCCTCGTCAGCGCGCGCCTCCGGGTCGCCGGGCGCGACTGGGTCGTCGGGCGCGACTGGGTTGTCGAAGGCTGCCGGGTCGCGCTCGAGCCCTGAGACCGCCGCCGCGCCAGGAGGCGGTGTCGAGGAGCGGCGGCCGGCGCGCTCAGGGTGCAGGTGCTCGTAGAGCGCGTGCGCCACCTTGGTCGGCAGCCACGAGAGCGACTCGAGGTCCCCGAGGGAGGCGGCGCGCACCCCCTTCACACCACCGAGCTCGACGACGAGGCGCTTCCTGCGGCCAGGGCCGAGCCCGGGGACGTCATCGAGCGCGCTCGTGCGCATCTTCTTGCCGCGCAGCTCCCGGTGGAAGCTGATGGCAAAGCGGTGCGCCTCATCACGGATCTGCTGGAGCAGGTAGATCGCGGGCGAGTCGCGGGGGATACGGACGGGCTCGCTGCTGCCGGGCCGGAACACCTCCTCGAACTGCTTGGCGAGCGAGGCGAGCTCGACGCGATCGGTGAGGCCGAGCTCTTCGAGCACCTTCACCCCCACGCCGAGCTGGCCCTTGCCGCCGTCCAGCAACAGCAGCTGGGGCGGGTAGGCAAAGCGCGCCGGGCGCCCGCTGTCGAGCGCGAGGCCCTCGCCGGCCTCCCCGGTCGCCGCGACCGCGCCGTCGGTGGCGTCCTTCGCGTCGCCGACGGGCGCCCGCTCGTCCTCGAGCAGGCGGCGCAGGCGGCGGGTCAGCACCTCGTGCATCGCCGCGTAGTCGTCGTTGCCGGGCACCGAGCGGACCTTGAACCGGCGGTAGTCGCTGCGCTTGGGCAGGCCGTCCTCCATCACCACCATCGAGCCGACGTAGTCGCTTCCCTGCAGGTGGCTCATGTCGTAGCACTCGATGCGAAGGGGCGCCTCCTCCAGGCCGAGGTGGGCCTGCAGCTCCTCGAGCGCCCGGGCTCGCGTCGACAGGTCGCTCGAGCGGCGCAGGCGGTGCCGGGTGAGCTGCTCGGTGGCGTTGTGCTCGGCCATCTCGATCAGCGCCCGCTTGCGCCCGCGCTGGGGCACCCGGACCGCCACCTTGGCGCCGCGACGCTCGCTCAGCCAGCTGGCATAGGTCTCGACGTCCTCGGGCAGGCCGGGCACGAGGACCTCGCGGGGCAGCCCGAGCGGCGTCTCGGCGTACTGCTGCTCGAGCGCCCGGGCGACGAGGCCGGGGAGCTCGAGCGGCTCCACCTTCTCCAAGATAAAGCCGCGGCGGCCGACCAGGCGGCCCCGGCGCACGTGCAGCACCTGTACTGCCGCCTCGAGCTCGCTCTCGGCGATGCCAAGCACGTCGAGTTCCTCGGGCGAGTCGACCACCATCTCCTGGCGCTCGCTCGCCAGGCGAACGGCGGCAAGGCGGTCACGAAGGCGCGCCGCCAGCTCGAACTCGAGGCGCTCGGAGGCCGCCTGCATCTGCTCGGTCAGCCGGGCCGTGATCGGCGCGGTGTCCCCGTCCAAAAAGCCCATCAGCTCGGCGACCATCGCGTCGTAGTCGTCCTTTCGCACCGCCCCGATGCACGGGCCGCTGCAACGCTCGATGTCATAGAGCAGACACGGTCGGCCGAGGCGCTCGTGGCGGCGGAACTTGGCTTCTGAGCAGGTGCGGATGGGAAAGGAGCGCAGCAGCAAATCGAGCGTCTCGCGGATCGCATACGCGTGTGCATAGGGCCCGAAGTACCGGGTGCCCTTGGCCTTGGCACCACGCATCACCGTCGCCTTCGGCCACTGCTCCCCCACGGTCACCGCCAGGTAGGGGTAGCTCTTGTCGTCGACGAGGCGGACGTTGAAGCGCGGCCGGTAGCGCTTGATCAAGTTGTACTCGAGCATGATCGCCTCGACGTCCGAGCGGACCTGGATCCACTCGACGGACTCGGCACGCTCGAGCATCTGCACCGTGCGCGGATGGAGCTGGCGGGGGTCTTGGAAGTAGTTGGACAGGCGTTGGCGCAACGAGCGTGCCTTGCCGACGTAGATGACGCGCCCATCGGCGTCTTTGAACTGATACGAGCCGGGCGCATCGGGCACAGCTTGGGGACGGCGGACCACGGCTTCAGGCTACGTCGCCCTCCTGACGGCTTCGCGCGGGCCGCGGGCCGATCCGCCGAGCGCATCGGCCTCCAGTTCTCGTGCCAGACGAGCACAGGGCAACGCACCGCCCCCCTCGGCCTCCAAGGAGATCCTCAACCAAGCTGCGCCGTCGCTTCCTGCGCAGGATCTCGAGCGCGTACCGCTCGATCGTCGCCCCCGGGGTCGCGACGACGGTCCTCTCCGCGTTCTTGTTCGCCTGGACCGAGTTCTTGGGGGCGCTGACCTTCCCCACCGACAACAAGCGCTTGACCTTGCCGATCGCGCTCTTGAACGTCCAGCTCGGCGCGTTCGGGACGGTCAATGTCGGCGACCTCGTCGCCGGCGCGGTGATCGCGACGATCCCTGCGTCGTGCTGTCCGTGGCGCTGCCGCGCGACGACGTCGAGAGCCTGACCTCCGGCGCGCGCAAGGGCGAGCCGCCGCGACCCGTGCGCTCGTCAGGCGCCGGCGACGCCGAGGTGGCTCGGACCGCCGTGGAACATCGGCCAGATCCCAGAAACGTCGCGCGGCTGAATGGGCAGGCGGTAGCTCGCGATCTCGCCCGGCTCGTGCAGCGAGGCCGGGCCCCCGCAGGCCTCGATCACATGCCAGCCACCCGAGGACGAAGGGCCCGGCAGGTCGGCGAGCGCCGGGGAGTTGGCGATCGAGCACTGGTTGAAGATCGGCAGCACCTTGGAGAGACCGAAGAGGAAGGGGTCCCCTCCGTTCTCGTTCGGCGTCGTGGCGATCGCGTACAGCCCCGCCGCGGCACCGACGAGGATGTCGTCGCTCGACTCCCCAAGCAGCGGCACGAGGACCGGCGAGCCGAGCGCCGTCGCCCCCGACAGCGGCGTCTTGGAGAGCAAGGTGCCCGATCCGCTCCAGGCCTCGACGAGCGAGCTGTTGGAGTAAAAGCAGCTCTTCTCGTTGGTCCCGTCGCAGTTCCACGAGGTGGCGGCGACCATCGCCTTGCCGTTGGGGCCGATCCCGATCGCCGGCGAGCCGGGCGTCGGCCCGGCCGTGCGCACCGGCCAGCCGGGTACGGTCGCACCGTTGTCGGCGTAGTAGGCGTAGATGTCCGCCGTGCCCGGCAGATAGGTCGTCTCGCCGAAGCCGGTCCCGACGACGACCGCCTTGCGGCCGCTCGCGTTCAGCACCCCGATCGCCGGGCTCGACCAGATGGTCTGGGGTTCACAGTGCTGCCAGACGACACGCGGTGCGCCCTTTTGGTAGGTGAAGTCACTGATGAAGCCGCCAAAGCAGCGGTTCGAGCCGGACGCATCGCTGCCGATGAAGATGTCGTCCTGGCCGGCCGGCCCGCGCACGTGCGCCAGCGCGGGAGAGGACCAGACGGTGTCTTTGTTGTTGTAGGGAAAACCGGGAACGAGCTTGCCCGACGGCGTGAGCGCGTAGAGGTTGTGGTCCCAAGATCCGAAGACGATGTCGCTTCGTCCATTGCCGGTGATGTCGCCGACCGCCGGGCTCGAGATCACGCCGTTCGCCGTGTTCGGCTGGCTGCCGACGCGAAAGACGAAGCGCACCCTCCCCGACAAGGTGAATGCCTCGACCTCGCCGACGCTGTGGCCATGGTCGACGGCCGTCGAGCCGGTCCCGACGATGATGCTCGGCGCCGCCCCCGGGCCGTCGAGGTCCGCGATGGTCGGGCTCGACTCAATGGCGGCGGGCTGGCCAGGCGCGTGGGCGACTTGCCGAGGCCAGCCGGGCAGCTCCGCGCCGGTCGCGGCGTTCAACAGCTCGACCTCGCCGGTCTCGGTGCCGACCGCGACGACCTCGGTGTTGTTGACGCGGGCGGTGGTCGGCGAGCTCTCATAGACGTTGCCGTCGCTTTGAATCCGCCACGAAGCGGTGGGCCACACCAGCCCCGAGGCGGTCGCCGAGCTCGGCGACGCCGCCGCAGCGACCCCAGGTGCGCCGAGCGCCAGCAGGAGCAGGGACAGGACCGCACCGAGCACCAACGGGCCGCGGCGCGCCACGGAGGGTGACGGCATGGCGCCACTCTAGGAGGCGGCGTCATGCCCAGAAAGGCCCAGTTCCAAACCGGCCGGTCGTGGGGTGTTCCCGATCGGGCAGCCTCGCTCGCCTCTTGGCACCCCGGTCGACCGCCGGATTGCCAAGATGTGGCGGTGAGCGACGCTGCGCCACCGTCACCTCCACCGCCGCCGGGAGCGGGTGCGTCCGCCCCGGCGGGCGCAGGACCCGAGCCGGACGAGCTGGTCCGCGCCCTGCATGCCGCCCGCCACCACCTCGAGGCGCTGATCGAGCGGTTCGAGGTGGCGGCGCCGGCCGGGGAGCGGCGCGCGCCGTGGATGCACGCGTCGACCGGCGAGGAGCGCTGGCCCGCCGCCCTGGCGATCATCGCCGCCATTGCGTTGCAATTCCTCCTGCCGGACCGCTTGAGCCTCGGCCAGCGCTGGCTCGTCCCCTCGCTCGAGAGCCTCCTGGCGGTGGGCCTCATCATCGCCAACCCGCGCCGGATCAACCGGCGCTCGCGGGCGTTGCGCAGCGCGAGCGTGGCGGTGATCGCGCTCACCTCGCTGGCGAACGGCTGGTCCTCCTACGAGCTCGTCCGCGAGATCATCACCGGCAAGGCGGGCGGCGGCGCGACGGCACTGCTCGCCACGGGGGCCGCGATCTATGTGACCAACATCATCGTCTTTGCCTTGTGGTACTGGGAGTGGGACCGCGGCGGGCCGGTCGCCCGGGCGCTCGGCGAGCGCGTCTATCCCGACCTGCTCTTCCCCCAGATGGTGACGCGCGAGATCACGCCGGAGACCTGGCGGCCGACCTTCGTCGACTACCTGTACGTCTCCTACACCAACGCCACGGCCTTCAGCCCGACCGACACGATGCCGATGGCGCGCTGGACCAAGCTGTTGTTCTTGGCCCAGAGCGCCATCGCGCTGTGCGTCGCAGCGCTCGTGATCGCCCGCGCCGTCAACATCTTGCGCTGATCGGCTCCCGCCGCCGGCACAACCCTCAGCGGCGCACGGGCAGGAGCGAGGCGAAGGGGCTGCGGTAGCGGACGTCGTGGAAGAGCTTCGCGGTGTAGGTCTGAAGCGGCGCCAGCGCGTACAGCCCGACGGCCGCCGCCCCACCCACGAGCGGGCCGAGCACGTAGACCCAGTAGTCGCGAAAGTCCCCCATCACCACCGCCGGGCCGAGGCTGCGCGCCGGGTTGAGGCTCGTGTCGGTGTAGGGCGCGCCCTGCCAGACGAGGAGGGCCACGACGATTGCGGCCGCCAGCGGGGTCCAGCGGGCGGTGCGCGCCGAGGAGACGAAGACGAGGATGGTGAGCACCATCGCGGCGGTCATCGCCGCCTCGATCCCCGCGGCGGCGAGCGGGGCGAGGTGCGCCTTGGGCTGCGTGAGCCCGTCGGCCACGCTCGTGGCGCGCTCCCCCCACCACCACCACACCGCGGCGGCCCCGGCGATCGCGCCGACGCATTGGCCGGCGATGTATCCCCACAGGTCGTGGTGGTGCAGGTGCCGGCGGAGGTAGAAGGCGAGGGTGACCGCCGGGTTGAGGTGCGCGCCCGAGCGCCGGCCGATCGGCGAGATGGTGACCAAGGCGCCCGAGCTCGCGAACAAGATCCCCGTGACGAGCAGACGCGCCGAGTGCGAGGGGATGGCGGCGGCGACCGGCGAGTGGGCGCCGAAGTCCAAACAGACCGCTGACAGCCCGCCGATCAGCAACAAGGCGGTGCCGAGCGCCTCACAGCCCCACTCGGCGAGGTGGAGCCCGCGCTGGGCCGCTGGGGTGGGGGCCGGCGTGCTCAGCGGCTCGTGGCGAGCTGGGTCTTCTTGCGCCGCGTCGATCGACGCGGCGCGCCGGCCGGCGCCGGGTCGAGCAGCGGGGCGAGGAAGCGCCCGGTGTGGCTGGCGGGGACCGCAGCGACGTGCTCGGGCGGGCCCTCGGCCACGAGCGTTCCGCCGCCGTTGCCGCCCTCGGGGCCGAGGTCGATCAGCCAGTCGGCGGACTTGACCACGTCGAGGTTGTGCTCGATCACGACCACCGTGTTGCCCTGGTCGACCAGGCGCTGCAGGACGCCGAGCAGCTTGCGCACGTCTTCGAAGTGCAGCCCCGTCGTCGGCTCGTCGAGGATGTAGAAGGTGCGCCCCGTCGAGCGCTTGGAGAGCTCGGAGGCGAGCTTGACCCGCTGGGCCTCGCCACCCGACAGCGTCGGCGCGCTCTGACCAAGGCGGATGTAGCCGAGGCCGACGTCGACGAGGGTCTGCAGGTGCCGGGCGATCACCGGCTGGGCCCCGAAGAGCTCGAGCGCCTCCTCGCAGGAACAGTCGAGCACCTCGGCGATGCTGCGGCCGCGCCAGAGCACCTCCAAGGTGTCGCGGTTGTAGCGGGCGCCCTTGCAGACCTCGCAGGGGACGTAGACGTCAGGGAGGAAGTGCATCTCGATCTTCAAGGTGCCGTCCCCCGAGCACGCCTCACAGCGCCCGCCCGAGACGTTGAAGGAGAAGCGCCCCGGCGCGTACCCGCGCATCTTCGCCTCGGTGGTCTGGCTGAAAAGCCGGCGGATGTGGTCGAAGACGCCGCTGTAGGTCGCCGGGTTCGAGCGCGGCGTGCGGCCGATGGGGGACTGGTCGATGTCGATCACCTTGTCGAGCAGCTCGACCCCCTCGACGGCCTTGTGCCGTCCCGGCACGGTGCGCGACTTGTAGATCTTCTGGGCAAGGGCGCGGTGCAAGATGTCGTTGACCAAGGTGGACTTGCCCGAGCCCGAGACCCCCGTCACCGCCACGAAGCAGCCGAGGGGGAAGGCGACGTCGAGGTCCTTCAAGTTGTGCTCGCGCGCGCCGCGCACGACGACCGCGCCGTTATCGGGGCTGCGGCGCTTGTCGGGCACCTCGATCTTCAAGCGGCCCGAGAGGTAGCCGCCCGTCAATGAGCCGGGCGCGGCGAGCAGCCCGGCGACGTCCCCGGAGTAGACGATCGCGCCGCCGTGCTCGCCGGCGCCGGGGCCGACGTCGACGACGTGGTCGGCGACTTTGATCGTGTCCTCGTCGTGCTCGACGACGATCACGGTGTTGCCGAGCTCGCGCAGGCGCACCAGCGTCTCGATCAGCTTGTGGTTGTCGCGCTGGTGCAGGCCGATCGAGGGCTCGTCGAGGACGTAGAGCACGCCCACGAGACCGCTGCCGATCTGGCTGGCAAGGCGGATCCGCTGCGCCTCGCCGCCCGCCAGGGTCGCCGAGGGTCGGTCCAAGGAGAGGTAGTCGAGGCCGACGTCCAACAAAAAGCGCAGGCGCGCCCGGATCTCTTTCAGCACCCGCTCGGCGATCAGCCGGTCGCGTTCTGATAGCTCGAGCTTGGCGAGGACCTCATAGGCCTCACCGATCGCCAGCGCGCAGATCTCAGCGATGTTGCGGCCATTGATCGTCACCGCCAACGAGGCCGGTCGCAGGCGCGTCCCGTCACAGGCATTGCACGGGACCTCGCGCATGTAGCCTTCGATCTGCTCGCGCTGGAAGTCCGACTCGGCCTCGCTGTGGCGCCGCTGCAGCCAGGGAACGACCCCCTCGAAGCTCGCGTCGTACGAGCGCTGGGTGCCGTAGCGGTTGCGGTACGAGACGTGCACTTTCTTGTTGCCGGCGCCGTACAGCACGATCTTCTTGTTCGCCTTGGACAGCTTGGCCCACGGCGTGGTCATGGAGAAGTTGAACGTCTCTGCCACGGCCTTCAAGACGCGGGAGAAGTACTCGGTGCGCGCCCCCGCCCAGGGCGCGACCGCGCCGGTCGCCAGGGAGAGATCGCCGTTCGGCACCACGAGCTCGGGGTCCACCTCAAAGCGCGTCCCGAGCCCCGCACAGACCGGACAGGCCCCGTAGGGCGAGTTGAAGGAGAAGTTGCGCGGCGCCAGCTCGTCGAAGGAGATCCCGCACTCGGTGCAGGCGAGGTGCTGGGAGAAGGTGAGCTCGTCCTCGGTGCCGACGAGCTGGATCCCGACCACGCCCTCGGCCAGGCGCAGCGCCGTCTCGATCGAGTCGGTGAGGCGGCGCTCGATCCCCTCGCGGCGGATGAGGCGGTCGATGACCACCTCGATCGTGTGCTGCTCGTAGCGGGCGAGCGTCAACGACTCGCGCTCGGAGAGCTCGTGGACCTCGCCATCGATGCGGACCCGGGCAAAGCCCTGACGGGCGAGGTCGGCGAGCAGCGAGTCGTACTCACCCTTGCGGCCCCGCACCATCGGCGCCAGCACCAAAAAGCGCGTGCTCTCCTCGAGCGTCATGACCTGGTCCACGATCTGCTGCGGGCTCTGGCGGGCGACGAGGCGGCCGCACTTCGGGCAGTGCGGCTGGCCGACGCGGGCGAACAGTAGCCGCAGGTAGTCATAGACCTCGGTCACCGTGCCCACCGTGGAGCGGGGGTTGCGCGAGGCGGACTTCTGGTCGATCGAGATCGCCGGGGAGAGGCCCTCGATGAAGTCCACATCGGGCTTGTCCATCTGACCGAGGAACTGGCGGGCGTAGGCCGACAGCGACTCGACGTAGCGGCGCTGGCCCTCGGCGTAGATGGTGTCGAAGGCGAGCGAGGACTTGCCCGAACCGGACAGGCCGGTGAAGACGATGAGGCGGTCCCTCGGCAGCTCCAAGGAGACGTCTTTGAGGTTGTGCTCGCGCGCGCCGCGAACAACGAGGGTGTCGTGCATTGCCCGATCCAGCCTATCTCTGGGTGCGTCCCGCCGGTCTCAGCCGACCTCTTTGAGCTCGCGGCGAAGCGTTCGGATCTCGTCGCGAAGGCGCGCCGCGTACTCAAAGCGCAGCTCGGCCGCCGCCTGGCGCATCTCGGCCTCGAGCGTGTCGACGAGGCGGTTGAGCTCCTCGCCCGCCAGCTCCTCGCTCCGCTCGCCGAGCTCGCCCCCTGCGCGGGCGACCGCCCGCTTGCCGGCGCGCCGAGAGCGGTCCGAGCGGGCGCGGTGCCCGCTCGGCAGCGGCGCACCCTCCTCGCCGTACCGCTCGCCCGTGCCCGCCGCGGCGCGGAACTGGGCCACCAAGTCGGTGACCGCCTTGCGGATCGTCTCGGGCTCGATGCCGTGCTCGGCGTTGTAGGCCTGCTGCAGCTCGCGGCGCCGCTGGGTCTCGGCCATCGCCTCGCGCATCGAGTCGGTGATCACGTCCGCGTACAAGATCACGCGACCCGCAGCGTTCCGGGCGGCGCGCCCCATCGTCTGGATCAGCGAGGTTGTCGAGCGCAAGAAGCCCTCTTTGTCGGCGTCGAGGATCGCCACGAGGGAGACCTCGGGGATGTCGAGGCCCTCGCGCAGCAAGTTGATCCCGACCAGCACGTCGAACTCGCCGAGGCGAAGGTCGCGGATGATCTCGATGCGCTCGATCGTGTCGATGTTGGAGTGCAGGTAGCGCACCTTCAGGCCGGACTCGAGCAGGTAGTCCGACAGGTCCTCGGCCATCTTCTTCGTGAGCGTCGTGACGAGCACCCGCTCCCCGCGGCCAATCGTCGTCTCGATCTCGGCGATCAGGTCGTCGATCTGGCGCTTGGTGGGCTTGACCACGACCTCGGGGTCGACGAGGCCCGTCGGCCGGACGATCTGCTCCACCACCCGGTTCGAGACCGACAGCTCGTAGGGCGATGGGGTCGCCGACATGAAGATGCACTGGTTGATCCGCTCCTCGAGCTCCTCATAGCGAAGCGGCCGGTTGTCCATCGCCGAGGGCAGGCGGAAGCCATGCTCGACGAGCACCTCTTTTCGCGAGCGGTCGCCGGCGAACTGGCCGTGCAGCTGCGGCACGGTGACGTGGCTCTCGTCGATGATGAGCAGCCAGTCCTTGGGGAAGTAGTCCAAGAGCGTGTACGGCGGGTCGCCGGCGCTGCGCCCGTCGAGGTGGCGGCTGTAGTTCTCGATGCCCGAGCACGTGCCCACCTCGGCCAGCATCTCGAGGTCGTGCTCGGTGCGCATCCGCAGCCGCTGCGCCTCGAGCAGCTTGTTCTGCGACTCGAGCTCGCGCAGACGTGCTCCGAGCTCGGCCTCGATCGACTCGATGGCGCGCCGCGTCCGCTCGTCGCCGGCCACGTAGTGCGAGGCCGGGAAGACGACGAGCTCCTCGAGGTCGCCGAGCAGCTCGCCGGTGAGGGCGTCGAAGCGGGTCATGCGCTCGATCTCGTCCCCGAAGAGCTCGACGCGCACCGCGGTCTCCTCATAGGCAGGGTGCAGCTCGATGGTGTCGCCCCGCACCCGGAAGCGCCCGCGCACGAGGTTCTGGTCGTTGCGCTCGTAATGCATCTCGACCAGCCGGCGCAGCACGGCCCGCTGGTCGATCTCCTCGCCGGGGTGCAGCACGACGATCCGGTTCTCGTACTCCTCGGGGGATCCGAGGCCGTAGATGCAGCTCACCGAGGCGACGACGATGACATCGCGGCGGGTCAGCAAGCTGGCCGTCGTCGAGTGGCGCAGCCGGTCGATCTCGTCGTTGATCGAGGAGTCCTTCTCGATGTAGGTGTCCGTCGAGGGGACATAGGCCTCGGGCTGGTAGTAGTCGTAGTAGGAGACGAAGTACTCGACGCGGTTCTCGGGGAAGAACTCGCGGAACTCCCCGGCCAGCTGGGCGGCGAGGGACTTGTTGGGGGCGAGCACCAAGGTGGGGCGCTGGGCCTGTTCGATGGTCCAGGCGATGGTCGCGCTCTTGCCCGATCCGGTGATGCCGAGCAGGGTCTGGAACCGCTCGCCCCGGGCCAGCCCCTCGCTCAGCCCGGCGATCGCGCTCGGCTGGTCGCCGGCCGGCGTGAACTCAGAACGGACCACGAAGCCTGGCACCTGCTCATGGTACCGAGGGGGTGCGCGCTCGCTCCCGGCCGTTGCTGCCCCGCGCCGGACCGCTCGGGCGACGCGCCGGGCACCGGTAGGCTTTGTCGGCAAGGAGGGGGCGATGACCTCGGCTCCGCTGGCACTCTCGGCCACCAATTACGTGGCCGCCCCGCTCGTGCTCGGGCTGATCGTCGGCCTGGGGGCGATCTTCGTGATCGTCGTCGTGGCGAACCGCGCGGGCGGCGACGCCAGCCCGCTGCGCCCCTATGCCGTCTACGCGTTCGGGCTCGCCTTCGCGGCGATCTGGAGCGCGCTCTACGGCGTCGCGGTGATCGCCAGCTCGCTGTTCGTGCTCATCGGCGCGAGTCCGGTCCCCCGTGGCAACGGCGTCGCCCGCGGGGTGCTCGCCGGGGCGCTGTTCGGCCTGCTCGGCGGGGCGCTGTTCCTGGTCCACCTGCGCATGGGACTGACCGCCGCGGCGGGCGAGGACCGCGACGGCCCGAACGCGCGGGTGGCGCGCACCTACGTGGCGGCGGTGCTCTTCGTCGCCATGGCACTCGCCGTCGCCGCCTTCGGCGCGGCCATCTGGTACGCCTTCGCCGCCGCCAGCCCCGCCGTCTTCGGCGGGGCTGGCACGGCGGGCAATGTGCACCGGCTGCTCGACGCCATCATCGTCGCCGCGCTCGCCGCCAGCGTGCTGGCGCTGCACTGGCGCTACCTGCCCGACCCGCTCCGTCCGGGACGGCGCCGTGGCGACGCCGGTACCGGAGCGATCGTTGACACCGGCCCCGTGCCGCCAGCAACACCTGAGTGAGGGTGCTTGCGGCCCGATGGGTCGCCGGGCACGCCAGCCGGGCCGATCACGGTGACGTGGTGGGCACGACGGTTGTCGAGGGCGCTGGCCGGCGCAGCGACAAGGCCGTGGGTTGGTCGAGCGCAACGCCGCGCTGAACGCGGCTTTGAGGAGAAGGCGGGCCAATCCGCGTCACGCGCCACGGTGATCTTCCTCGACGAGGTCAAGCGCCGTGACCGTGCCTTGGACGTGCATCGCGACGGCTCGCACCGGAAACGATCCGATCCCTTGGCTTGGTTCCTCGCGAGGGCCGCGGTCTGCTGGGATCGTCGAGGAGGGTGGCCCGCCGATGCGCCCGAGAGGAGAGCGAGGTGCCCGCCACCGATCAGAGCACACGACGCGGGCCGGCGCAACCTTCCTCGAGATCGGCGCGGGCAGACGCTAGCCCTCGAGCAGGCGCGGCTCGATGCGCTCCTCGACGACCCCGTCGCCGTCGCGCACGACGTGGTAGGCGCCCTTGTTCGGGACCTCGCTGACCGCCTCGACGAGACGATCACCGACGTAGTGCAGCCCGACGCCGTCGTCGGTGGCGTAGGCCTCGGGCAAGGTGCCAGCCGCCACGAGGGAGTGCAGGAGCGGCCGGCGCCGGGCTTCTGAGTCGTAGTGGACGCCGTTCGCATAGGGGAGGAAGCCGAGGCCGTTCGCCAGGACGTCGAGCTCGGGGCGAAAGGAGTCCGTGGTCCCGCCGACGTGCCAGCACAGCGAGCCGGCCGACACCCCGGCCAGCACCACGCCGGCCTGCCAGGCCTTCCACAACGCGGCGTCGAGGCCATGCAGGCGCCACAGTGCAAGCAGGTTGGCGCAGCTGCCGCCGCCGACCCAGACCGCGTCGTGTCCTTGGACCATGTCGGCGAGATCGCCCGTCGGGGGCATCGGGAAAAGATTGAGCACCGAGAGCTCCACGTCGGCTGCCGCGGCCGCCTCGTGGAACTGGGCGGTCCACCAGCGGTCGTCACCGACGGCCGTGCCGATGAAGCAAAGCCGCGGCCGCCCCGCCGGCCGGGCGAGCTCGATGGCGTAGTGCAGGAGCGGCCCGAAGGCGAACATCGTCCGCTCGCCGCGGCGCAGGCCGCCCGAGGTGGCAAGGATCGTCGGCTGCTCGGCGGCCATCTCAGGCGGCTCCTTCCCCCACAGCCAACACGGCGCGGGCTCAGCCGGACAGCTCGGCGCCGGCGAGCGAGCGTACCCAGCCCCAGGCGGCCTCCGCCATCGCCTCGAGCTCGGCCAGCGAGCCGATGTTCACAATGACGTAGTCGGCGGCACGCAGGCGCTCCTCGCGGCCCGCCTGGGCGCGCAGCCGGGCGCGGGCGGCCGGCTCGCTCATCGCCCGGGAGGCGACGAGCCGCGCGACCGCCAGCTCCTCGGGGCAGTCGACGACGAGCAGGCCATCGAGGCCGTAGCGGCGCCGGCCGTCGGTCTCCACCAACAAGGCGGCGTCGATCACGACCACCGAGTCGGTTGGCGCCGCGGCGATCGCGGCGAGCGTCTCCTGCTCGATCACCGGGTGCACGAGCGCCTCGAGGTCCCGGCGCGCCGCGGCGTCGGCGAACACCGACGCCGCCAGCGCGCTGCGGTCGATCTGGCCGTCGGGCGCGAGCACCGCCGCTCCGAAGCGGGCGCACACCGCGCCATAGGCACGGCCGCCAGGCGCCAACGCCGCCCGGGCGAGCACGTCGGCGTTGACGACCCGCGCGCCCTTGGTCGCGAAGTACGCGGCGATGGTGGACTTGCCCGCGCCGATGCCGCCGGTGCAGCCGATCACGACTGCCCGGCGGCGCCTCGGCTCAGGACTCGTCGGTCACCCCGTCCGGGGTCCCCTCGGCGGCCTCCTCGGCGGCCACGGCGTTCTCGTCGCCGGCCGCCGCCTCAGGCTGGACGGTGGCCTGTTCGGCGAAGTCCGCCCAAGCGGCCTGCGCCTCGGTCTCGGGCGTGAAGTCGGTCGAGTAGTCGTAGCCGCCGATGTAGTTGCCCTCGGCGTCATAGGCGTGCTCACCGAAGGCCTCGCGGTACTCCTCGGCGACCTCGCCGCCCTCGGCGGCCTGCTTGATCGACAGGCTGATGCGGCGGCGCTGGAGGTCGATGTCGATGATCTTGACCCACAGCTCCTCGCCCGGCGTGACGACCTGCTCGGGCCGCTCGACGTGGTGCGCCGCCATCTCCGAGATGTGCACGAGGCCCTCGATGCCGTCGCCGACCTGGACGAAGGCGCCGAAGGGGACGAGCTTGGTGATCCGCCCGTAGACGAGCTCGCCCACCCGGTGCGCCCCGGCGAACTCCTGCCAGGGGTCGGACTGGGTCGCCTTCAGCGACAGCGAGATGCGCTCTTTGTCGAGGTCGACGTCGAGCACCTGGACGGTGACCTCGTCGCCGACCGAGACCACCGAGGAGGGGTGGTCGACGTGCTTCCAGGAGAGCTCGGAGACGTGCACGAGGCCGTCCATGCCGCCCAGGTCGACGAAGGCGCCGAAGTTGACGACCGAGGAGACGACGCCCTTGCGGACCTCGCCCGGCTTCAAGTTGACGAGGAACTCGCCGCGCTGCTCGCGCTGGGTCTCCTCGAGCCAGGCGCGGCGCGACAGCACCACGTTATTGCGGTTCTTGTCGAGCTCGATGATCTTCGCCTCGAGCTCTCGCCCCACATAGGGCTGCAGGTCGCGCACTCGGCGCAGCTCGACGAGCGAGGCGGGCAGGAAGCCGCGCAGGCCGATGTCGAGGATCAGGCCGCCCTTGACGACCTCGATGACCGGGCCGCGCACGACCCCGTTGGTCTCCTTGATCCGCTCGATGTCGCCCCACGCCCGCTCGTACTGCGCCCGCTTCTTGGACAGGACGAGCCGGCCCTCCTTGTCCTCCTTTTGGAGCACCAGCGCCTCGACCGAGTCGCCGAGGCTGACGATCTCGTTCGGGTCCACGTCGTGGCGGATCGACAGCTCGCGCGAGGGGATGACGCCCTCGGACTTGTAGCCGATGTCGAGCAGCACCTCGTCCTTGTCGACCTTGACGACGGTGCCGCTGACGATGTCACCGTCGTCGAACTCGACGATCGTGCGCGCCACGGCGTCGTCGAAGGACAGCGAGCCGAGGTCGTCCTCCACCACGGCACGGGGGATGTAGGTGCCCTGCTCGTCGAAGGTGCCGAAGGCGCCATCGCCATCGCCGGGGCGGGCAGCCGTCGCCGTGCCGGCCGGCGCCGCCGGCGCCTGGCTCGCGCTGTTCTCGGCGTCGGAGGGGTTGGTCGAAAGGTCGGACATAGGGGTTGGATCTGCTTTCAGACAGGTATGGCCCCGCGTCAGCCGGCCGGTCGACTCGGGGCGATTGGGAATGGACGGGTTGGCCGGTCCGGTGCGCTGCAGCTCACCTGGCGAACAGGGCCGCCGCGATGCTACACCGGCGGGCTCGTTACGGCGCCGGGCAGGCCGCGTTCGAAGGGCGCGCCCGGTGGGACCTGCGGGCGCGCCGGTCAGCCCTTGGCCGCCGCCCAGGTCGCCCCCTCGGCGAGGTTCACCTCGAGCGGCACCGACAGCGCGAAGGCGCCGCCCATCGCCAAGAGCGTCAGGCGCCGGGCCGCCTCGGCCTCCTCGTCGGGCACCTCGAGCAGGATCTCGTCGTGGACCTGCAAGACGATGCGGCTGGCGAGCCCCTCGTGCTCGAGGGAGGCGTCGAGGCGCACCAGCGCCAGCTTGAACAGGTCGGCGGCGAGCCCCTGGATGCCGGCGTTCATCGCCTGGCGCTCGGCCGCCTGGCGGAGGCGGTAGTTGGTCGAGGCGAGCTCGGGCAGGTAGCGGCGCCGCCCGAGGGCGGTCTCGGTGTAGCCGCGCTGGCGCGCCTCGGCGACCGTGCGGTCCATGTAGGCGCGCACCGCCGGGAAGGCGGCAAAGTAGCCGTCGAGGATCTGGGTCGCCTCCTCGACCGGGATGGCGAGGCGCTGGGAGAGCCCGTAGGCCTCCATGCCATAGGCGAGGCCGTAGGAGACCATCTTGGCCTTGGCGCGCATCGCCGGGGTGACCATCGACGGCTCGACGCCAAAGACCGCCGCGGCGGTCGCGGTGTGGATGTCGCGGCCCTCGGCGAAGGCCGCGATCAACCCCGGGTCCTCCGCGAGGTGCGCGATCACGCGCAGCTCGATCTGGTTGTAGTCGGCAACGATCAGCCGGTGGCCCGCCGGGGCGATGAAGGCTTCGCGAAAGCGCCGCCCCTCCTCGCTGCGCACCGGGATGTTGTGCAGGTTCGGCTGGTCCGAGGAGAGCCGGCCGGTGCGTGCCACGGTCTGGTTGAAGCTGGCGTGGATGCGCCCGTCAGCAGCGACCTCGGCGAGCAGGCCCTCGCCATAGGTCGAGCGCAGCTTCTCGACCTCGCGATAGCGCAAGAGCGCCTCGACGACCGGGTGCTCCTCGCGCAGCTTCTCCAAGGTGGCGGCGTCGGTGGAGTACCCGGTCTTGGTCTTGCGCTGGGGCTTGAGGCCGAGCCGCTCGTAGAGCACCGAGCGAAGCTGGGTCGTCGAGTTGACGTTGAACTCGCCCCCGGCCAGGTGGTGGATCTCCGCCTCGAGGCGCTTGGCCTCGGCGGTGAGCTCGCCATTGATCGTCTCCAGGCGCTCGCGGTCGACCGCCACGCCGGTGACCTCCATGCGGGCGAGCACCCGGATCAAGGGCCGCTCGACCTCGACGAACAGCTCGAGCGCCCCCGCGTCGCGCAGCGCGGCGTTGAGGTAGTCGCCGACGCCGACGAGCACCTGGGCGCGCTCGGCGGTGCGCGCCGCCAGCTCGTCGAGCGGGTCCCGCGCAGCCGCCGCGTCCGCCTCGAGCGCGAAGCCGAGCTGCTCGCTCGCCCCCGCGCCGTCTGGGGCGAGCTCGCCGCCAGGGGGCGCAAGCCCCGCGCGCTCGGCGAGGTGCTCGAGGCTGGCCTGGCCCTCGGCCGGGTCGACGAGGTAGGCGGCGACCGCCGTGTCCATCAGCACCCCGTTGCCCGACAGCCCGAGCGGCAATAGGGCGCGCAGCAGCTCCTTCAGCCGGTGGCCCACCAGCCGACCCCCGGGCCGGCCGACGGCGAGGCGGTCGAGGGCGGCGATCAGCGCCGGCTCGGCCACGAGCGCACCGGGGAGGAAGCCGACCGCGTCCCCGCCCGCTTCGAACACCGCCAGGCCGCGCAGCTCGCTGCGGCCGGGCACGCCCGCAAAGGACGGCTCGAGCATCACGGCCCGCTCGGGCGACTTCTCGAGCGCGGCGAGCCAACCGAGCGCCTCGTCGATCGACGTGCAGCGCAGCACCGGCAGCGCCACGGTGGCCGCCACCGGCGCCACCGCGGAAAGCGGGCTGCCGGCGCGGCGCGCCGCCAGCTCGTCGAGCACGGCGAAGAGGCGGTCGCGCAGCGCCCGCATCTCCAAGAAGGAGAGCAGCCGGGCGAGGCCCTCGCGGTCGTCGGCGCCGAGGCGGAAGGACTCGAGGTCGCACTCGACCGGGACGTCACGCACCGCCGGGGTCAACACGGCGTTGAGGCGGACCTGGGCCTCGTGAGCCGCCAGGTTCTCACGCAGCTTCGGCGTGAGCGCCCCGAGGTCGGCGAAGAGCGCGTCGAGGTCGCCGTACGCGGTGACGAGCTTGGCGGCCGTCTTCTCCCCCACCCCCGGCACGCCGGGCAGGTTGTCAGAAGGGTCGCCGCGCAGCGCGGCGAGCAGCGGGTAGCGCTCGGGCGGGACCCCGCAGCGCTCGAAGATCCCCGCTTCGTCATAGAGCGCGTAGTCCGACACGCCGCGCTTGTTGTAGAGGACCTTGACGTGAGGGTCGCTGACCAGCTGGAAGGCGTCGCGGTCCCCCGTCACGATGACGACGTCGTCGCCGCGGCGCGCCAGCTGGCCGGCCAAGGTGGCGAGGACGTCGTCGGCCTCATAGCCCGCCACCTCGACGATCGGCAGGCCGAGCAGCATCACGAACTCGCGGATCAAGCCGAACTGCTCGGTGAGCGGCTCGGGTGTGGGAGGCCGGCCCGCCTTGTAGTGCGGCGCGAGCTCGTCGCGAAAGGTCGGCTCGGGCCGGTCGAAGGCGACCGCCGCGCCGTCGGGCGCCTGGTCGGCGAGCAACTTGGTGAACATCGAGACGAAGCCGTAAACGGCCTGGGTCTGTTGGCCCGAGCTGGTCTGCATGCCCGTCTCTTGCAGGGCGAACCAGGCCCGGAACGCAAGCGAGTGCCCGTCGAGGAGGAGGTAGCTGGCCACTGAGGCGATGCTATGGCCCCGCTGGCCGGCGGGCCGCCGGTGATCGGGTCACTCAGCCGTCGACGTACAGCTCGCCGTTCGCCCCGAGCGCGAGCGGGATCGACGCGAGCGGGCGCGTCGCCGGGCCCTGGATCACGGCACCGGTCGCGGCGTCGAAGACGGCGCCGTGGCAGGGACAGACGAACTGCTCTTCGGCTTGCTCGAAGCCCACCTGGCAGCCGGCGTGGGTGCAGACCGCCGAGAAGGCCCGGAAGACGCCCCGCTCGGGCTGGACCACGAAGGCGGGAATGCCCTGGGCCGGATCAGTGAAGCTCGCCGCCCCGCCGACAGGCACCTCAGCGGCGAGCCCGAGCGGTGTGCCGGCGGGAGGGCTGGCGGCCGCCTGGAGCGCGGCGTCCGCGCCGCCCACCCGCCCGTCGACCGGCAGCGCCGGCGCCGCTCCCGCCGCGGCGGCCTGGTCCGGACCGCCCGGTGCCGTTGCGCCAGACGCCGCAGCACCCGAGGCCGTGCCGGGCGCCGTGTCCCCGGGCGCGACCAGCCGGGCGGCCAGCGCGTCCGTGACGACGAGGAGCGCGCCGAGCGCGCCGAGGGCACCGAGGGCCGAGCGCCGGCTGATCGCCGGGGCACTCGCCGAGGACGGCTCGCGACGCGTCGCGCCGCGCCGGGCCACGAGCGCCTCGAGCGAGCCCGCTCCCGGGCCGCCGGCCAAGAGCACCGACCAGGCCACGAGCGCGCCGAGCGCGCTCGGCGGCCCAAGATGGGCGACGGGCACGCCGAGGAGGGCCACGATGGAGAGCGCGATCCCAACGAGGGCCGCCGGGCGCACCAACACGCCGGCGAGCGCCGCGAGCCCGAGCGCCACCATGGCGGTGGCGACGAGGGCGGCGGCCGGCGTCGCCACGTGCGCGAGCGCCCGGAGCAAGCCCCCGGTGGCGCTCGCCTGGGCGGCGCCGAGCAGCTGGGCGTGGAACGAACCGCGCCCGGAGGTATCGAAGAGCTCGGGCGTTGCCAGGGCCGCCAGCCCGGCGAGGACGAAGGCGGCGCCGAGGACGCCGCGCAGCAGCGCCAGCGCGGCGCGAAGCCCCCGGCGCAACGGCGCGCCGGCCCCTCCTCCTGGCGGGCGGCTCGGGCCGATCACGGGCAAAGGCTAGAGAGCGCCAGCTGACGCGCACCTGAAGCACCAGGCGCGACGCGCCGTCGCCGGGGAGAATTGGCGCCACAATGGCGGCGTGCGCCTGCTGGTGGTCGAAGACGACGCGGCGCTGCGCGATGTGTTGTCGCGCGGCCTCAACGAGGAGGGCTACGTGCTCGATGCCGTGGCCGACGGCGAGTCGGCCCTCGAGCACCTGCGGGCCTATGAGTACGCGTTGTGCATCTGCGACTGGCGCCTGCCCGGGCGCTCGGGCCTCGAGGTGCTGACCGCCGCCCGGGCGCGCCAGCTCCAGACGCCTTTTTTGATGCTGACCGCCCGCGATGCGACCTCGGACCGCGTCCAGGCGCTCGACGCCGGCGCGGACGACTACCTCGTCAAGCCCTTCGACTACGCCGAGCTCCTCGCCCGGGTGCGCGCCCTGTTGCGCCGCCCGGGCGGGGAGCGCGCCCCGCAGCTTCGCTGCGGCGGCCTCGTCCTCGACCCCGCCACGCGCGAGGCGCACGGGCCGGCCGGCCCGGTGGCGCTGACGGCCCGGGAATTCGCGCTCTTGGAGCTGCTGGCCCGGCGCTCGCCCTCGATCGTGGCGCGCCGCTCCATCGCCCTGCAGGCCTGGCCCGATGAGGTCGAGGCGGTCGGCTCCAACACGATCGAGGTCCACGTGGCGCGCCTTCGGGCCAAGCTCGCTGGCTGCGAGGCCCGCATCGAGACGGTGCGCGGCGCCGGCTACCGCCTCGTGCCCGCCTAGCCGTGCGCCACCGCCCGGTCAGCCTGCAGCGCCGGGCCCAGCAGGTGGCCGCGGCGGCGGCGCTGGTGGTGCTCGGGGTCTACGCCGTGGTCTGCGGCATCGTCGACGTGCTCGCGCACGAGCGCGCCCTGCACAACGTCGACGTGCGCCTCGAGGCGAGCCTGCTCCAGCTGCGCAGCTCGTTCCGGGCGCTCGGGCCGAGCGGCACCAACCTCGTCCCGGTCGCCGATGGCGACCGGGACGTCGACGACGCGCCCGTGCTGTCCTGGTGGGTGCCGAACGACGCCCGGGTCGCCGTGGCGCTCACCTCGAGCACCCCGCCGCTGCCGCGCGCCGACTGGGGCGTGCGCGCGCTCGGGACCCGCCAGATCAACGGCGAGGCGCTGCGCATCGAGGGCGCGTCGCTGCCCGGTGGCGCGGTCATCGTCGCCAGCAGCACCAAGGGCGACCAACGCGTGCTCGACGCCCTCCTGCTCGCCGAGGGCGTGGTCGCCCCCTTCCTCCTCGTCGGCGTCTACCTCGCCGCCCTGGCCGTCGGCCGCTTCGCCGCCGGCCCGGTCGAGCGGGCGCACCAGCGCCAGCTGGCCTTTGCCGCGGACGCCTCCCACGAGCTGCGCACCCCGCTCAGCGTGATCGAGGCCGAGGTCGGCCTCGCCCTGTCGAACCAGCGTGACGCGGCCGCCTATCGCGCGGCGCTCGAACGCGTGGCGGCCGAGGGGCACCGTCTGCGCGGCATCGTCGAGGACCTGTTGTTCCTCGCCCGCTTCGACGCCGAGCCCCAAGATGGCGAGCGCGAGGCAGTGGCGCTGGCCGCCATCGCCGCCGAGGGCGTGGACCGCTTCGGCGCGATCGCCGCCAAGAAGCGCCAGCAGCTCAGCTTTTGCGCCGAGGGGTTCGACCACGATCACGACGAGGGCCCCCTCGTCGAGGTCGAAGGGCTCTGGCTCGAGCGCCTCACCTCGGTCCTGCTCGACAACGCCTGTCGCTACAGCCCACCAGGTGGCGTCATCGAGGTGCGGGTCGCCACCGATGGCCACCGCGGCCTGCTGGCGGTGGAGGACTCAGGACCGGGGATCCCCGAGGCGTTGCGCGAGGAGATCTTCGAGCGCTTCCGGCGTGGCGACGCGGCGCCGAGCGCCTTCGGCCAGGCGAGCGGCGCCGGACTCGGCCTGGCGATCGCCGATGCCATCGTCAACTCCTCCGGTGGCGAGTTCAAGGTCGGCGACGCGGCGCTCGGCGGCGCGAGCATGCAGGTCCGCTGGCCCCTCGCCCGCGCCGCGGGCCGCTAGGGCGGACGCGCTAGTCCGGCGCGAGCTCGCCCTCGACGACCTGGCGGGCGATCTCCCGCATCGTCGTGCGCTTGCCCATCGCCTGGCGCTGGATGAACGAGAAGGCGTCGCTCTCTTTCATCCCGTGGTCGTCCATCAGCTTGCCCTTGGCGCGATCCACCCAGCGCCGCGTCTCGAGCTGCTCTTTGGCCCGCGCCGAGTCGTCGGCGAGCGAGGCGTTCTCCTCCTCGAGCGCCTTCAGCTCGGCAAAGCGGCCGAGCGCGACCTCGATCGCCGGCAGGAGCTCCTCTTTCTGGAAGGGCTTGACCAGATAGGCGAGCGCCCCGGCGTCGCGCGCCTGTTCGATCAGGCTGCGCTGGCTGAAGGCGGTGAGCACGAGCACGGCGCTGCGGCGCACCGCGTTGATCTCGCGGGCAGCCGTCAGGCCGTCCATGCCCGGCATCTTGATGTCGAGGATGACGAGGTCCGGCTGGTGCTGGTGCGCCAGCTCGACGGCCTCGTCGCCCCTGCCGGTCTCGCCGACCACCTCGTAGCCCTCTTCCTCGAGGATCTCCCGCAGGTCGAGGCGGACGATCGCCTCGTCTTCGGCGATGACGACGGTGCTGGCCAAGAAGGTGGCTCCTTCCCATGCGGCGGGTTCGCACCCGGACCATGCCCCCGCCCGGCCGGCGGAAGCGCCATCAGACTACGAGGTGCCCGGCATCCGCGAAACCGCCGGCGTGGTGCGGCGAGCACGCGACGGGCGGTCGAGCGGGGTCAGCCGGCCGTTCGCCCTTACACCACCAGCGAATCGAAGAGCGCGTTCTGCTCGCGCTCCATCGCAAGGATCGCCGCGCGCGTGCACTGCGCGCTCTTGCGCAGGGTCTCCTCGTGGCGGCGCGCCTCGTCCCACTCCCGGTGCGCGATGGCGGTCTCGGACACGAGCATCTTGACGCGCGCCTCCTCGGCGGCCTCCGACAAGGCGGCGAGCTGCGCTTCGACGATCTCGAGCTCGGCGCGTGCCTCGGTCATGCGGGCGTGGAGCTCGAAGAGGCGGCGCTCTGCCGCCCGCTTCTTGCGCTCGCTCGACCCCGGCCGCATCACCCCTCGAGTCTACGCGGACCGCGGCGCGACGGGGGGGCAGGAACCCAGGTCAGCGCCTCGCCAACGCTCGCGCCGGCCGTGCCGACGGCGAGCGCGCGCGTCAAGCGGGACAGCTGGAGGGGATCGGGCCGGCGACCCAGGCCAGGGCCCGTCGGCACCACGAGCTCACCGTCGACCAGCTCGTGGGCCTCGGTGAGATCAGGGACGAAGTAGCGATCGCTCGCCCCGAGGTCGCCGGGCAGGTCGAAGCCCTCGAGCGCGGCCACAACGAGATGGGCGGCGCGCGCCAGGCCGGTCTCGAACATCCCGCCGATCGCGAGGTGCAGCCCGGCGGCGACCGCGGCGTCGCGCGCCGCCACGGCGGCGCGGATCCCGCCGAGGCGGCCGGGCTTCAGCGCCAGGCCGTCGAGCGCGTGTCGGGCGATCGCCGCCTCGAGGTCGGCCCGGTCCTCGACGGACTCATCGAGCAGCACCGGCGTGTCGAGGACCCGGGCGAGCTCGGCGTGGCCCGCCAGCTCGCCTGGGGCAAGCGGCTGCTCGATCGCCGCCAGCCCCAGGCCGTCGAGGGCCTCGAGCCGGCGCCGGTGCGCCGGGTCGGAAAGGTCATAGCTGCCGTTCGCGTCGACGCTCAGCACGAGGCGCGGGTAGGCCTCGGCGACCGCGCGGACCGATGCCACGTCCCGCCCCGGCGCCACCTTGCACTTGAGGCGCCGATAGCCGGCGGCGGCGACGGCGCTCGCCGCAGCGAGCACCGCCTCGGGCTCGCCAGCCGAGATCGTCGCGCCGGCCGGGACGGATCGGCGGGTGACGCCGAGGTGCTCGGCGAGCGAGCGCTGCTCGGCACGCAGGTGCGCATCGAGCAGCGCCATCTCGACCGCCGCCTTGGCCATGGCGTGCCCGCGGATCGCCGAGAGCCGCGCCATCGCATCGGCGGCGGGGTCGTCGGCATCGAGCGATCCGGCGGCGAGCAGGCGCGGCAGGACAAAGCGCGCCAGCACGTCCGCCGCCCCGTTCGCGTACTCCGAGGCGTAGGTCGGCTCGGCGAGCGCCGCGCACTCCCCCCAGCCCTCTGGCCCCTCGCTCGGCACGACCCGCACGAGGACCACCGGCCGCCGGCGATGCTCGACCGTGGCGCTGCGCAGCGCCGCGATGAGCTCGAGGTCGCACACGCGCACCTCCAGGGCCGAAATCTGCACGTCAAGAGCCTCGCACGGACGCGCAGTATGCTGCGCGCAGGCCCGGATGGCGGAATCGGCAGACGCGATGGACTCAAAATCCATTGTCCGAAAGGGCGTGCGGGTTCGAGTCCCGCTCCGGGCACCTGTTGTTCTCGGCCTTTGCGCTGGCCAGTGGCCCGGGCCGTTGGTGGAACCGCCATGACGGCCTGGCGTTGCGCCAGGAGCAAGAACCGGCGTCGCGATCGGCGCATCCGCCCGGCCGACACCTGCGAGCTGTTCGAGCAGCCAAAGCGTCGACGGCGTCCGAGCCGGGAACTGGCAACGGGAGCGGGCCGGGAAATCGCGGGAGCGCCGGGACACCCTACGGGCCGGACGCCAGCACGGAGCCGCCAGCACCTGATCGAGGTGGATGGATCGGGTTCGTCCCGATCGGCGTTCGAGTTCCGCTCCGCGCACGCCGCCTGGGGAAGTGCCGCAGCCCAAGCGCTGTTTCCTCGCCTTGGCGCGGCCTCGGCCCGATCCCTGGGCGAGGTCGCGGCGCGCCGAGCGCCGGGCTGGTCGGGTGACCGGCGGCCGAATTCCTGTAACCATTGGTCGCCTTGCGTGGTCAAAGCGAAGAGATGCAACGTGGGGCGGAAGCGATCCGGCCAATCTCGCGTGCTGAAGGGAGCTGCCGTCCTTGCTTGCGTTCACCTTTCCCGGCCAGGGCTCACAGCGCCCGGGCATGGGCGCGAGCTGGGTCGACCACGAGTCCTTTGAGCTCGTCGCCCACGCGAGCGAGGTCGTCGGCATCGACGTCGCCCACCTGCTGCTCGAGGCCGACCAGCCGACCCTGACCCAGACGGCCAACGCCCAGCTGGCGACGTTCGTCGCCAGCCTCGTGGTGCTTGACGCGGCCGAGCGCCTCGGCCTCGAGCCCGCCTTTTGCGCGGGCCACAGCCTCGGCGAGTACACCGCCCTCGTCGCCACCGGCGCGCTGTCCTATGAGGACGGCCTGCGCCTCGTCCAAGAGCGCGGGGCGGCGATGCAAGACGCCGCCGAGCTGCGCGCCGGCACCATGCTGGCGGTGCTCGGCCTGTCCGACGACGATGTCGAGGCGGCGTGCCTGCGCGCCGAGGGCGAGGTCTGGGTGGCGAACTTCAACGCGCCCGGCCAGGTGGTGATCGCCGGCGAGCCGGACTCCCTCGAGCGCGCGGCGCAGCTGTGCCGCTCGCTCGGCGCGCGGCGCGTGCTGTCGTTCCCCGTCGGCGGCGCCTTCCACACGCCCTTCATGGCGCCCGCCCGCGACCGCCTGCGCAAGGCGCTCGCCGAGGTCATCTTCCACACCCCCGAGCCGCTCGTCGTGGCGAACGTCGACGCGCGGGCACACGCCGAGCCCACCGAGTGGCCGGGCCTGCTGTCGGCCCAGCTGTGCGGTCCGGTGCGCTGGCGCCAGAGCCTGACGACGCTCTATGAGGCCGGGGCGCGCACCTTCGTCGAGCTCGGCCCGGGCGGCGTGCTGAGCGGCCTCGCCAAGCGCTCGCTCGCCGATGCCGCCGAGCCGGGCGCGACCCCACTGACGAGCGTCTCGGTGGCCACCCCCGACGAGCTCGAGCAGCTCGTCGAGCAGCTGGCCGGCATCGCCCGCGAGCAAGAGCGCCGCGCCGCACCGGGTGCCGACCGCTTCGCGATCGCCGAGCGCCTCATCGTCTCGCCGGGGACCGGCCCGTTCTCCGCCGAAGCGGCCTTTGCCCATGCCGCCCCGAAAATCCAAGCCGCCAGCCACCGCGTCAGCGCCCAGCGCCTCTCGGACGCGGCGAGCGAGGCCGATCCCGAGCCCGTGGTCGTGCGCGTCGGCGACCTCGTCGGTCGCGCCGGCGAGCACGAGATCCGCTCCCCCTTCGCCGGGGCCCTCCAGGGCCTGCTCGTGCTCGAGGGCGAGCGGGTCGTCACCGGTCAGCCGGTGGCCTGGCTGCGCGTCCTCGATGAGACCGCGCCGCAGCCGGCCGTCCCGCCGGGCCATGGCGCCGAGGAGGCAGCGAACTGATGGGAACCACGATCACCGGCTGGGGGAGCGCGCTCCCCGACAAGGTCGTCACCAACGCCGACTTCGCGTCCTACCTCGACACCTCCGACACCTGGATCGTCGAGCGCACCGGGATCCGCGAGCGCCGCTTTGGCGGCAGCACCGCCGGGCTCGCCGAGCAGGCGGCGCGGGCCGCGCTCGGGCGCGCCGAGCGGGCACCGGCGACCATCAGCTACCTCTTGCTCGCCACGACGACGCCGGACTGGACGATCCCGGCGACCTCCTCGGGGCTGCACGCGGCGCTCGGCTGCGGCGGCGGCGCCTTCGACCTCAACGCCGCGTGCGCCGGCTTCGTCTACGCGCTGGTCGTCGCCGACTCGCTGTGCCGTGCCACGCCGGGGGCCAACGCCCTCGTCATCGGGTCGGACACCTTGAGCCGGGTGACCGACCAGAACGATCGCTCCACCGCCGTGCTCTTCGCCGACGGGGCCGGCGCGGTCGTGCTCGAGCACGCACCGGGCGAGTCGCTCGTCGTCGCCCACGACCTCGGCGTCGACGGCAGCGCGGTCCCGATCCTCAACGCGCCGATCGGCGGCACGATCTACATGGAAGGCCGCGAGGTCTACCGCCGGGCGGTGCGTGCCGAGCTCGACTCGATCAGCGCCGTGTTCGAAAAGAGCGGCCTCGGGCCCGAGGACCTCGCCCTCTTCGTCCCCCACCAGGCCAACGTGCGCATCATCGAGGGCGTGAACGAGCGCCTTGGCATCCCGATGGACAAGACGGCGATCGTCCTCGACCGCACGGGCAACACCTCGGCGGCCTCGATCCCCCTCGCGCTGTGCGAGGCGGCCGACGAGGGCCGGATCAAGGCGGGCGACCTCGTGCTGCTCTCGGGGTTCGGCGCCGGCATGACCTGGGCCTCGGCGATCATCCGCTGGGGTGGCGCAGGGCCCCAAGGGTGAGCGGGCGCGTCGTCCTCGTCACCGGCGGCTCGCGCGGCATCGGCCTCGCCTGCGCCCGACGCTTCCAAGCGCTCGGGGACCAGGTCGCCGTGACCTACCGCACCAGCCCGCCGGCGCCGAGCGAGGGGGCCGGCGAGCCGCTCTTGGCGCTGCGCTGCGACGTGGCGGTACCCGAGGACGTCGAGGCGGCCTTCTCCAGACTCGAGGCCGAGCTCGGCCCGGCCGAGGTGCTCGTCTGCTCGGCCGGCATCACCGACGACGGCCTGTTGATGCGCATGAGCGAGGAGCGCTGGCACGCCGTGATCGAGACCAACCTCACCGGCACCTTTCGGGTGGCCAAGCGGGCGATCGGGCCGATGCTGAAGGCGCGCCGCGGTCGCATCGTCCTCATCTCCTCGGCCGTCGCCTACCTCGGCAACGCCGGGCAGGCGAACTACGCCGCGTCCAAGGCCGGCCTCGTCGGCTTCGCCCGCTCCCTGGCGCGGGAGGTCGCCGGTCGCTCGGTGACGGTAAACGTGGTGGCTCCCGGCCTGATCGACACCGATATGCTCTCGGCGCTCGCCGAGGAGCACACCGCGGCCCTGCTCAGCCGGGTGCCGCTCGCCCGCCTCGGCGACGCGGCCGAGGTCGCGGCGGCCGTCGAGTACCTCGCCTCGGCGGGTGCCGGCTATGTCACCGGCTCGGTGCTCGCCGTCGACGGCGGGCTCGGCATGGGACACTGAGGGCGGCGGTGGCAAGCGCCACGGCCGGTATCGCACCGGCGGAGTCCTCCGCCGGGGGATCGGCGCCAGCGGGCGCCGGGGACGAAGGAGAAGAGATGGCTGACGAGGCAACCTTTGACAAGTTCCGGTCCTGCGCCGTTGAGGTGCTGCAGGTGCCGGCCGAGAAGGTGGTGCCAGAGGCGAGCTTCTCCGGCGACCTCGACGCCGACAGCCTCGACCTCGTCGAGTTCGTGATGGCCCTCGAGGAAGCCTTCGAGATCACCGTCGACGAGTCCGAGCTGCAAGGCGTCGAGACCGTCGGCCAGGCCTACGAGCTCGTCACCTCCAAGCTCTGATGGCCACCGCAGCCGGGCACGCGCACCGAAGGCGGCGCGTCGCCGTCACGGGGGTCGGTGTCGTGTCGTGCTGCGGCACGGGCAAGGACGCCTTCTTCGCCGGCCTGTGCGCCCCCGCCCCCGAGGGGATCCGCCGCGTCAAGGACTTCGACGCGACGGCCTTCTTCGACCCGAAAGAGGCGCGCCAGACCGACCGCTTCGCGCAGTTCAGCGTGGCGGCGGCGGCGATGGCGATCGAGGATGCGGGCGGCCTGTCCGCCGACCCGTTGCGCTCCGGCGTCATCTTCGGCACCGGGGTCGGCGGGCTCGAGACGCTGCAGGAGCAGCTCGGCGTGCTGATCACCAAGGGCGCCCGGCGGGTCTCGCCACGCCTCGTCCCGATGATGATGGCGAACGCCGGGGCCGCCGCGATCTCCATGCGCTGGGGACTGCGCGGCCCGTGCGAGACCGTCGTCACGGCGTGCGCGGCGGGCACCCAGTCGATCGGCAACGCCTTCCGCCTGATCGCCGAGGGCCGCTGTGACCTCGTGGTCACCGGCAGCGCCGAGGCGGCGATCAACGACGTCGGCGAGCAGCCCTCGATCGGCGTGGCGGCGTTCACCAACATGACGGCGATGTCGACGAGCGGCGTCTCGCGGCCCTTCGACGTCCGCCGCGACGGCTTCGTCATCGCCGAGGGTGGCGCGGCGCTCATCTTGGAGGACTACGAGCGCGCCGAGGCGCGCGGCGCCCACATCTACGGCGAGGTGCTCGGCGCGGCCTCGACCGCGGACGCCTACCACATCACGGCGCCGGCGCCAGGGGGCGCGGGCGCGATCGCCTGCATGGAGCTCGCGCTCGAAGACGCAGGGCTCACCCCGGGCCAGATCGCCCACATCAACGGGCACGGCACCTCGACGCCGCTCAACGACCTCGCCGAGGCCGAGGCGATCAACAAGGTCTTCGGCAACCCGGGCCCGCCGGTCACCTCGATCAAGGGCGTCACCGGGCACTCCCTCGCCGCCGCCGGGGCGCTCGAGGCCGTGGCCGTGATCCTCAGCTTGCAGCGCCAGGTCATCCCGCCGACCGATGGCCTCGAGCAGCTCGATCCCGAGATCCACCTCGACGTCGTGACCGGCGCGCCGCGCCCGTTCGCGCCCGGCCCGGTGCTCTCGAACAGCTTCGGCTTCGGCGGCCACAACGGCTGCCTCGTGATCGGCCCCGCCTCGCCGTGAACCGCGCCCCGCGACGCGCCCGGGCGTGAGCGATTCAGCCGGAGCCCGCCCCGCCGACTTAGACGTCGGCGCCTTCAGCACCACAGCGCCGTGGCTCGTCGACCTCGACGACCTCCCCTGGCGCCGCGGGCTCGAGCTCGTGCGCGAGAAGACGCGCGCCGAGGTCCCCGAGCTCACGCGCCGCCGCCGCATGCCGCCCCTGGCGCGCATGGCCGTCGTCAGCTTCCGCATCGGCTGGGCGATCCTCGCTTGGTACCTGACCGATCGCCGCCGCGGCAAGGAGCGCTCGCGCGCCGGACTGTCCCGGCGACTCCGCCTCGCCTTCCAGCGCCTCGGGCCGACCTTCATCAAGCTCGGCCAGATCCTGTCTTCTGGCGAGGGGATCTTCCCGCCCGAGCTCGTCGGCCAGTTCAAGCTGCTGCGCGACCGGGTCCCGGCCGAGCCCTTCGACATCGTGCGCCAGAGCGTCGAGGCCGACCTCGGGCGCCCGCTCAGCGAGTGCTTCGCCGAGTTCGCGACGAGCCCGCTGGCGGCCGCCTCGATCGCCCAGGTGCACGCCGCGCGCCTGGTCGATGGCACCGAGGTCGTGGTCAAGGTCCAGCGCCCCGCGGTCGCCAGCCTGGTGCGCCGCGACCTCGCCGTGATGAGCTGGCTGGCGCCCCTGCTCATCGGGCGGATCCCGATCGCCGTGCTCGCCAACCCGCCGGCGCTGATCGAGCTGTTCGCCGAGACGATCGTCGAGGAGCTCGACTTCCGCCTCGAGGCTGAGAACATGCTGGACATCGCCGGGGTGCTCGCCGCGACCGAGCAGCGGGCGATCGTCGTGCCCCGCCCCCATCCCCGCCTCGTCACCCCCCGCGCCCTCGTCATGGAGCGCCTCGAGGGCTTCAGCTGGGACGACGTCGCTGGCATGCGGGCGGCGGGCATCGACACCGAGGCGGTGCTGCGCGCCGGGGTCGTCTCGTTCCTCGAGGGGGCGATGCTCTTCGGCGTCTTCCACGGCGACCTGCACGGCGGCAACCTGTTCGTGCGCGCCGACGGCTCGGTCGCGCTCTTGGACTTCGGGATCACCGGGCGCCTGGACGAGGCGCGCCGCCTCGCCTTCTTGCGCTTGGTGATGGGCGGGACGATGAACGACGTGCGCAGCCAGGTCGAGGCGCTGAAGGCGCTCGGCGCGCTGGCGCCCGACGCGGACGTCGACCAGGTAATCCACGACCTCGAGCTCGACGCGCCGCCCCAAGACGTCGCCCAGCTCACCGCCGAGGAGCTGACCGGCCAGCTGCGCGACCTCACCAAGCACCTCTTGGCCTACGGCGCCAAGATGCCGAAAGAGCTGATGCTGTTCGTCAAGGACATCTTGTTCCTCGACGGCGCCGTCGGCGCCTTTGCGCCCGACGTGGACCTGCTCGGCGAGGTCGCAGGCATCGCCACCTACTTCGCCGCCCGCCACGGCGGGCGGATCGCGAGCGAGATCGGCGTCGACCCGCGCGAGCGCCCCGTCGATCTGAGCGGCGTGCGCTCGACGCTCGGGGTCTCGGCGGACACCGAGGCGATCAGCTACCGCGAGCTGCAACGCCGCCGCGAAGAGGTCCGGCGCAAGTTCACCGAGAACGAGCCCTGACCTGGGGGAGGAGCGGGGCGCACCCCACCCCTCCCCCGGTCCCACCTCGGTACGGGAGCGGGACCCCCCCCGAATGCCGCTCCCCCGAAGGGTCACGGCCATCCTCACCCCGCGGTGTTCCCTCGGGCGAAGGGTTCTGTTATCGAATCGTAATAATCGGCCCGGTGGCCGGCGCACCCCCGCCGCCGCCCGGCAGGATGGGGAGATGACGCCCCGCCTCGCCCGCCGCGCCCTCCTGCTCGCCGCCGGCCTCCTCAGCGCCAGCGCCCTCGCCCCGGCGCTGGCGGCACCCCCCGCCTCAGCGACCCCGCGGTCCTCGGCGCCCGCGCGCTCCGTGTGGACGGCGCGACCACAGCCGCACCAGCCCTCCGGGCGCTTCGTCCTCGCCCTCGGCGACTCCCTCGCCGCCGGCTACCAGCCCGTCTACGGCCACCAGCTGCCGCCCCTCGATCCTGCCGACCACCGGCGCGACCAGGGCTATCCCCACAGCTACGCCGCCGTGGTGGCCAAGCGGCTCGGCCTTGGGCTGATGGACCTCGGCTGTCCGGGCGAGACCACGGTCAGCTTCAGCACCCACCCGGCGATGGGGCCGTGCACGACCCTGTACCGCACCGCCTTCTCGGCGCCCAACCAGATGGCCGCCGCGCTGGCCGTGATCGCCCGGCACCCGGGCAAGATCGCCCTCGTCACCTTCGACCTCGGGGCGAACGACGTGGACGGCTGCCTGTCGGGCGGATCACTCAACGACACGTGCGTGTTGAAGCAGGCCGTGGCGGTGATCGAGCGCCTGCCGAAGATCGTGACGACCATCCACGCCGCGCTCGAGAAGGCCGATCCAAGGGCGCCGATGGTGGCGATGGACTACTACGACCCCTTCCTCGGCCTCGCCGTCCGGCCCGGCGGCGCCAAGGGCCTGGCGCTCGCCACCGCCTCGCTCGGCGCCCTCGAGGGCTTCAACGCCGAGCTGCGCAGCGTCTATGGCCACGACCACGTCCGCGTGGCCCACGTCGCCTCGGCCTTCGCCTCGACCGGGACGTTCCCCCCAAGCCGCGTGGACGGCAAGATCGTGCCGAAGAACGTGGCAATCGTCTGCCAGCACACCTACATGTGCCCGTCCTCACCGAAGGTGTCCCAAGACATCCACCCCAACGACGCCGGCTACGCCCTCATCGCGAGCGCGTTCTTGAAGGCGCTCGGCCGCTGAGTTGGTGCTCGGCGCCGCGCCGGCGCGCACCGGCTCCCTAGCATCGGCCCCCGCCGCTCACGCGGCCGTGGAGGCCGGCCTCCCATCGCCTCGGAGGTCGTGCCGTGCCGCCTGTCCCCGACCGCTACGCCCTGTCCCTGCTCGCCGACACCCTCGGCGCCACGCCCGCCCTGGCGCCGATCTGGCGGACGCTTCGGGCCGAGGTCGGCGACGAGCTCGACTGGCAAGATGCCGCCGGCGAGCTCGCCACGGCGATCTCGGCGCTGCTGTGGCGTGACGACGCTGCGAGCGAGGCGCTCGAGGCGGTCTTTTCGGCCCTCGAGGCCCTGTGCTGCACGGCCGGCGGGGCGCTGTGCGCCCTTGGTGTCCTCCAAGGGCTCGATGCGCCCGCCCGCCGGCGCGCCGATGCCTATCTCCATCC
>JAJZBI010000029.1 GCA_021798985.1 Actinomycetes bacterium | reverse complement strand
TCCCCTCGCTGCCATGTCGCCTCCCATCGTCGCAGGAACGATGGGGAGAACGCGCGGGCGAGGAAGAAATTCCCGGATTCAGGATATTTCTTGCGAATCTCTGGCTCAGGACACTAGCAGCACGCGGGCGTAGTGCTCATGGGCGCGCCGGCTCCACGTCGCACTCGCGCTCTGGCAGAGCACCGCATTGAGCGGCCACGGCGCCATATCCGCCTTGGGGGAGTACCAGTTGCGCAGTTCCTCGCGCTTCGTCGGCTTGACGCGCCTGGCGGCGGCGAGCACGTCCTGGGTCGCAAGCGGACGTCCGGCGAGCGCCTCATGCCAAGGGAGGCCAAAGACGTGACAGTCGAACTGTTCCTGCGCGGTCGCACCTAGGCGCACCTGGTTGTCCTCCCAGCGCGCCAGGGCGACCCGTGCAACGAACACCCATGCTGCCGCAGCCGTCGCAAGCGGCGTCGCGATGCTCGGCACCCAGAACGTGACTATGGGAGCCAGGAGCGCCAAGCAGATCGTGCCGAGTACGCGCACGAAGTGCCACGCCTTGGCTCGCCGGTAGTGCCAGTTCGCCGCGCACACTAGGTCGAGAGCTTTCTCTTCCTGCTGGCGCTCGCTGATGGAGCTGGTCACGCGCACGTCGAACTAGGGCCGCGGCATGCGCCAGCCGAACAGCTCGCGCCACGCCTCGACCGCGGCGCGTTCCTGGCCACTGTCCCCGAGATGGATTGCGCGCTCGGCTACCTGCAGAGCCCCACTGAGTGCCGTCGCCGCGGCCATCCGCTCGAAGCTGCTCAAGGTGTTGACGTCGGGTCCGAGCCCGGCCGGGTCCGGCCATGCGTTGTGGATCTGCTCCCGAGCTGACGCCAAAAAGAAGCGGATCTCGCTTGGATAGTCGGTGAACGGCGGCTCGACGAGCGACTGTGCCATCACTTCGAGGAGGAACGACCGCACCGGCTCGCCCAGCTCCCGGTTCATGCCCTTGATCATCTTGACGAACGGCACAAACTTGCCATCGCAGACCTTGTTCTTCGCGATGCTGAGGTTCCAGTGCACGTTCGGGTCGGTGTCAATCCACCCGCCCGTATGCACATCGGGGATTTGATAACCGCCGCCACTCCGTTCGAATGCAGGAACGATGTCTAGCGACATCACCTCGTCGTCGCTGCCAAACGGAATGACGCAGGCGATCTGGTCGGCGTAGGCGTCGGGATACTTCGACCTGAGCACATCCGCCAGTTGGCTCAGCACGGAGCTTGGGGGGAGGCTACGCAGAGTGCCCTGAGGGCCCGCCGCGTCGATCACGACGAACACATCGACGTCCTTCAGCTTCTTTGTCTTCGTGTCACGCACGTAGCTGCCTGTCAGGAAATCGGCGCTTAGCTTCCACGCGGAACGGACGTGATCCCGGGCGGCTTCATGACGCCGCTTGGCCTGGTCCTGCTCGGTCTGCGTGATCTCGAGCGCGTGCTTCATCTTGGTGAATGCCTCGTCGAGGTAGCCCATCGGCCTCTCCCTCTTTATCGCAGGTAGCGCATCTCGGCCGAGCCGTGCGGCCCGGACGCGATGGTGCCGAAGCTGCTACTCCTGAGCCCGTCGGTACTCGCCCTCGCCGCGGCGCTCCAGCCTTTCTGGTCCGAATGCGTGCCGTTGAAGCTGCAGAACAACCGGAAGGTCGTTCCCCGCGGCGTCGCGTTGATCTTCTGCCGGAAGTTGGCGAGGGATACCGCATCAGTCTGAAAGGCCTTCAACTCGCTCAGAGGGTGCGCCGAGTACGTGACCGGGAACTCGAAAACGGGGGCGACTGTGCCGTCCGGTTGGTGGCACTCGAGGGCGACGAGCTTCAGCGAGCCCTCCTCGTACCACGCGGCGATGGCCCGCTCGTCGCGCTCAAGGTCCCACGAACCCTGCGACGTGGGGATTCCGAGATGCGCTAGAACCTCTGAGATGGTCCCGAGGATCGCCTCGGCGAGGTAGGCCGCGGTGTGCGTGCGAGTGTAGGTGTTGGTCGAGGTCGACGTTGCCGTCGTCACAGCTTTCCCTCCGCGGCCATGCGAGCGAGAGCGTCCATGTCGAGCGGGTCCGCACGGCTGGCAGCCTTCGCCGCCACCGCCGCGTCAGTCGTGAGCTTCTCGGTTCCAGCCACAGCGGCGGTGACGACGTCGGTCAAGGGCGGAGGGGCAGGTATGTGGAGCATCCAGTCGGTCGCTTGCGCAGCGCCGGGCACCGCATTGAGATTCTCGTCGAGCCCAATCGCATCGGCACCGGAGACCGTGAAGATGCTCAGGTGCACGTGCTCGGCGACGAGGACGATGGGGTATTCGGAGAGATGGCCGCCGGCGACAAGGCGCTGGCCGACGTCCGCCACGGCGGAGAGCACGGCGACGACCTCGGAGCGCTTGATGGCAGGCGAGTGATCAAGCGTGTCAGCGACGAGGTCGGTGATGGTGGTCCACGTCTCCGCAGCGCGCCGCACCGGGCTAGCAGCTATGTCCCTACGCCGCTGCATTGGCGCCCCCCTCAATGCCGGCACGAGTAGCCGCGGCCGCGAGGTCCTCGATGCTCAGCAGGTTCGGATCGAGGACGGTCTCGCTGCGCATCTTCATCGCATCGGTGACGACTTTGCGGACCCGGCGGCCGTCAAGCCCTTCGAGCCGATGTGCGATCACGGAGAGCTCGTTCGCGCCAGCCAGAGCTCCGACCCCAGGGAATACGGCACCGAAGCCCTGCAGCGTCGCTCGCAGAATGGCGACGATTCCATCCGCGGAGGGCAGTGGTACGAGGATGCTCTCATCAGCTCGGGACTTGAATGCCTCGTCGAGCGCCTTGTCGAAGTTGCTGGTCGCGACGGTGACGATGTGGTGATGATCTGTCGTGTTGCGGTCGAGGGCCGTAAGCACGGCGTCTGTGGCGCGGTGGACATCAGCGGGGTTAGCCGACAACGATGCCGCGCTCCGAGCGACCGCCATCGACTCGACCTCATCCAAGAGGATGACCGTCGCCCGGCCGTCAGCGGCGAGTGCGGGGATGTGCTCGCACAGCAGCTGGGTGACGAGCTGTTGGCTCTGTCCGTGTTCAGCGCTCATCAAGCCGTGAGGGTTGACTTCGACGAGTCGCACTCCACCCGGGTGCACGGCGCCGAGCTCGTCGGCGAGGCCCCGCGCAAGGGTCGTCTTCCCCGTCCCGGGCGGGCCGTACAGCAAGACCAGCCCATGCAGGGCAGTCGTCGTGAACGGCAGAACAGGGCGTAGCCGTAGAGCGAGGATTGCCGATCGACGGAGCCTCTCTTTGAGCGTCGCGTCGACGATGATCGACTCCCATAGCGGCGACGGTGACGCGCCCTGCCGAAGCTCGTTGCTTGTGATGCACTCCTCGACCTTCACGGCTGCTCCCGGCGGTATCCGCCACTAATCCCAGAAGAGAAACTACGGTATTGTGATTCTAGCGGTCGTCTGTCTCGCCGACAGGGGGCTCGGTACTTCGTGTGCTCAAGCCCGCGCCCGGGACAGTTCCTCGAGCACCGCCCTCATCAGGGATTCGATCGTGCGCGCTACGGCGTACCGCATCGCGGCGGACACGTAAGCAGCACGCTGACCAGGAGTTCCGCGTCGTCACTCCTTGCTGCGTTACAGTTTGGTTTCAGTTGCTGACGCCGCGCGGGCGGGATGGCGGGCGCCTGGACCGCCCGTGAGCGCGCTGCTCGCACACGCCAGCGGACCCACCCAACACACGCCCATACCCCCCGGTGCGCTGGCGGCGTTCTCACCTCGCTGGCGGGCCGTTCTCACTTCGTTGGCGGCGCGTTCCTGATCTGTGGCGCCGCCGGTCCCGATTCGGTGGCGGCACCCATGCATGGCCTTCTGCCTGGGCTGATGATTGACCGGGGAGCGAATAGTACGTAGAGTGGCGCGAAGTGGAGGGAAAGGGAGGGGTTGGGTGCCCTCGCCCTCCGGGTCTTGCGCAGTGAAGGGACATCGCCGGGGTGGCGCTCACAGCACGGTTCTTTGGGAGGTATGAGCACGCCCTGGATGCCAAGGGGCGGCTGATCCTGCCTGCCAAGCTGCGCACGCACCTGGGCCAGCACGGCTTTTTGACCCCCCACCTCGAGGGGTGCCTCGCGCTGTGGACCGACGAGGAATTCGAGAAGGAAGTCGAGGTGCGCCTGGCGCTCGCCGACGGCGAGGCGGGAGCGCGCAATGCCGTGCGCGACTGGGCGGCAGCGGTCTTTGAGGCCGAGATCGACCGCCAAGGGCGCATGGCCGTGCCGCCGCACCTGCGCTCGTACGCCGGGCTCGAGCAAGAGGTGCTCGTGATCGGCATGATCAACCGCGTCGAGCTCTGGTCGCCCGCCTCATGGGCGAGCCGTGAGCAGCAAGAAGGCGGGGCGTTGCAGCGATGAGCGCGGTGCTCAGCCCATCTCGCCCCGCGGTGGCCATCGGTTTCCCCCCGGGTGCCGCGAAGCTCGCCTTCGGGTCATCCCTCTCCGCCAATGCCCGCGGCGACGACGGCGCACCTTGCGCTGGCGCGGCATCCGGGGGGCTGCAGCACGCGGCGCCGGCTCGAGGACAAGGCGACGCGCCGACCACCCCCTTTGCCCACGAGCCCGTGATGCTCGCCGAGGTGCTGGCGCTCCTCGGCCCCCTTGGCAGCGGACTCGTGATCGACGCCACCGTCGGCGGTGCCGGCCACGCGCAGGCGATCCTCGACCAGCGCGACGATCTGTGCCTGCTCGGGCTCGACCGCGACCCGGAGGCCGTGGTGGTAGCCCGCGAACGGCTCGCCCGATTCGGCGAGCGCGCCCGGGTGGAGCGCGCCCGCTTCGATCACCTCGGCGACGCGCTGGCAGCCGAGCGCGCCCGCCGCGGCGCCGACCGTGCGCAGCTCCCCCTCGTCGCGGTGCTCTTCGACCTCGGCGTCTCATCCCACCAGCTCGACGTGGCCGAGCGCGGCTTCTCCTACCGCCATGGTGGCCCGCTCGACATGCGCATGGATCCTGAGGCGGGCCCATCGGCGCAGGACGTCGTGAACTCCTGGGACGAGGCTCGCCTTGCGGCGCTGTTCGCCGAGCACGGCGAGGAGCGCTTCGCCCGGCGCATTGCCCGGGCTGTGATCGCCGCCCGGCCGATTCATCGCACCGACGCACTCGCCGAGGTCGTGGCGAGCGCCCTCCCCGCTGCGGCGCGCCGGCGCGGCCACCCCGCTCGCCGGGTCTTCCAGGCGTTGCGCGTCGCCGTCAACGAGGAGCTCGAGCAGCTGCCGGGCGCGATCGACGACGCGATCGCTGCCCTTGCCTCCGGCGGGCGCTGCGTGGTGTTGGCCTACCACTCGGGCGAGGACCGCATCGTCAAGGAGCGCTTCCGCGAGGCGGCCACGGGGGGTTGTGTCTGCCCGCCCGGCCTGCCGTGCGGCTGCGGCGCCCGCCCCCTCGTCCGGCTCTTGACGCGCTCGTCGCGGCAGGCATCGAGCGAGGAGAAGGCGGCAAACCCCCGGGCCGACGCGGCGCGCCTGCGCGCCGTGGAGCGGCTCGCTGAGACCGAGGAGTCCCACGCGTGAGCAGCATCGCGATCACCGGCGCCGCGCGCCGCGCCACCTCGCGCCCCGAGGTGGCGCGCCAAGAACGCGAGCAGCTCACCGTCTTGGATGCGCGCACGCTGGCCGAGCGTTCACGGCTGCGTCGCGCCCGGGTGATCGCGCTGGTCGCCGGGGCGGTCCTCGCCGCCTCGCTCGCGACCGTGGCGATCGGCCAGGATCTCGTGGCCTCTCAGCAGGTCCGCCTCGACCTCGCCCGCCAGCAGCTGGCGCAGTCGGTCGCTGACGAGCAGCAGCTGCAGCTTCGCCGCGCACAGCTCGAGTCGCCGGCGAGGGTCCTGCAGATCGCCGAGCACCAGCTCCACATGATCGCCCCGAGCTCGGTCAGCTACCTCGCGCCGGTCTCGATCGGGGCGACGCTCGGCGGGTCGCCGTCGCGGGCGAACGGCCGCTCGACCTCCCAGGTGCACCGGGCAGGATGAGCGCGCCACCACCCCGCCCGCCACGGCGGACCGCACCCGCGGCGCCGGCATCGCGGCACCGACCGCCCGCGCGCCGCCCGGTCGCCGCCGGGTCCCGAGTGGCGGGCCACGCCGCGTCGAGCGTCGGCGGTCGAAAGCGCAGCGCGAGCCGCCAGCGTCACCGCCTCCGCCTGCTCTGGCTTGCCAGCGCCGTGGCGCTCGTCGCCGTGGTCGCGCGGCTCACCATGGTCCAGTTCTTCGACAGCTCGCGCTATGCCGCGTACGCGGCTGGCGAGACCGCGCAGAAGGTGGTGCTGCCAGCCACGCGCGGGGCCATCTACGACCGCAACGGCAACCTGCTGGCCGCCTCGGTGCCCACCGTCGACGTGGTCGCCGACGACTTCCAGATCAGCCACCCGACGACGGAGGCGCGCGCCCTCGCCCCCCTGCTCGGCCAGTCCGTGTCGACGCTCATCGCCGATCTGTCCGAGCACAACGGCTACGTCGTCCTCGCGCGTGAGGCCGCGCCGTCCCTTGAGACCAAGATCGCCCCGCTCGGGCTCGCCGGCATCAGCTTCTTGCCCGACACCCAGCGGACGGCCCCCGATGCCAGCCTCTTTGAGCCCTTGCTCGGATTCCTCGGCGCGAACGGTGCCGGCGTCAGCGGGCTTGAGGAGGAGGAGAACGCCACCTTGAGCGGCAAGGCGGGCAGCGAGCTGGTGGGCATCGCGCCCGGCGGCGTGGCGCTGCCCAGCTCGACCAGCCATGTGGTGCCGCCCCGTCAGGGCGAGAGCGTCGTCCTCACCATCGATGAGCCGCTGCAGGTCGAGGTCACCAAGGACCTCACCGCCGAGATGAAGCTGCAGCACGCCCGCAGTGGCGTGGCGGTCATCGAATCGGTGAAGACCGGCGCGATCTTGGCGATGGTCGACCTCGTCGCCACGCCGAAGGGCGTGATCGAGCCCGCCAGCCAGAACCTGGCGGTGACCTCGGTGTACGAGCCCGGCTCGGTGATGAAGATCGCCACGTTCTCCTACGCGCTGAAAGACGGGATCATCACGCCCTCGACGCCATTCATCGTCCCAATGACCAAGACGATCGGCGGATATGTCTTCGCGGATGCCGAGTACCACCCGACCGAGACGCTCACGGCCTCCCAGATCCTCGCCCAGTCCTCCAACGTCGGCACGATCCACATCGCCTCGCTGCTCGGCATGACCCGGCTCGGCCACGCGCTGGCGGACCTCGGATTCGGCAAGCCCACCGGGCTGAACTGGCCGGGCGAGTCCTACGGCATCGTCGGGCCCTCCTCGAGCTGGGTGGGCTCAGACACCGGCTCGGTGCCGATCGGCCTCGGCGAGGCGGTCACGCCGCTGCAGATCCTCGACGCGTACAGCTCCGTGGCGAACGGTGGGGTGCGCGAGACTCCCCACCTCGTGCAGGCGACGATCTCTGGCAGCGGCGTCGAGCACGCCACGGCGACCTCGAGCCGGCGAGTGCTGCCCGCGGCGATCGCACACGAGCTCATCCCGATGCTCGAAGGCGTCGTCCAAGACGGCACGGCGGTGTGCGCTGCGGTGCCGGGCTACGCCGTCGCGGGCAAGACCGGGACTGCCCAGCAGGTCGCCACCGGGGGCACCGGCTATGTCCCGGGCGACTTCAACGCCACCTTCGTGGGATTCGTGCCCGCCCAGGCACCTCAGCTCTCTGGCATTGTCTGGCTCAACCACTCCGCCGACCCCTACGGCGGCTCGGCATCGGCGCCGGTGTTCGCCAAGGTCATGGAGTACGCCCTGCGCCGCTACGACATCGCGCCCCACGGGGCACCGACGCCGAGCCCCTTGACCTGCAGCGCGACCTCGGGCGCGTGAGACTCGTCAGCGTGGACAAGGTCATGGGACCCCCGGTGTCGCTCGAGCGCATCGTCGAGCGGGTGCGCCCCCTCGCGGTGCTCGGCGACCCGAACGGCCTGCCGATCCGCGCCGTCGAGATCGACCACCGCAAGGTCCACCCCGGCGCGCTGTTCTGCTGCCTGCCGGGGGCGCACCATGACGGCCACGACTTCGTCGCCGCGGCCCGCGCCGCCGGCGCCGCAGCGTTCATCTGCGAGCGCTCGCTCGGCCAGGCCGCCGGCGCGGCGGTCCAGCTCGTCGTCGCGCCGGGAGCGGCGCGTGCTGCCACCGCACAGGCAGCGTGCGCCTTCTACGGCGATCCGGCGAGCGCGCTCCACGCCATCGGCGTTACGGGAACCAACGGCAAGACCACGACGACGTACCTGTTGCGGTCGATCTTCGCGGCGCACGGCTGGCGGTGCGGGGTGATCGGCACGCTCGGCGGCGCGCGAACGACCCCGGAGGCGACGGAGCTGCAGCGGCTCTTTGCCGAGCTGCGAGACGGCGGCGCGCAGTCCTGCGCGGTCGAGGTGAGCTCGCACGCGCTCGTGCAGCACCGCGTCGACGGGACCCGCTTCGAGGTCGGGGTGTTCACGAACCTCAGCCAGGACCACCTCGACTACCACGGCTCGATGGAGGCCTACTTCCAGGCGAAGGCGACGCTGTTCACGCCCGAGCACGCCCGCGCCGCGGTGATCTGTGCCGACGATCCCTACGGCCGCCGGTTGCTCGACCGCCCCCAGATCGAGACGGTCTCGTACTCGATGCACGACGTGTCCGAGCTCGAGCTCGGGCTGTCGTCGAGCACGTTTCGCCTCGGGGGGCGCCTCGTGCGCCTTCCCCTCGGCGGCCTGTTCAACGTGCGCAACGCGCTTGGGGCCGCCGCCGCAGCGCGCCTTGTCGGCGTGGAGCTCGACGCGATCTGCGCCGGGCTCGAGGAGGCCGATGGTGTGCCGGGTCGCTTCGAGACCATGACGAGCCCCGATGGCCTGAGCGTCGTCGTCGACTACGCGCACACGCCAGCGGGCCTTGAAGCGGTGCTGCAGGCGACCCGCGCGGCGACGCACGGGCGGTTGATCGTGGTCTTCGGCTGCGGTGGCGATCGCGACCGCGGCAAGCGCCCGGTCATGGGCGAGGTCGCCTCGCGCCTCGCCGACGCCGTGATCCTCACCACCGACAACCCGCGCAGCGAGGACCCCGAGGCGATCGCCGCGGAGGTGCTGGCGGGCGTCGGCGATCGGCGCCGCTGCGTGGTCGAGCTCGACCGGCGACGGGCGATCGCCGCCGCGCTGTCGCAGGCCTCGGGCGGCGACACCGTTGTCGTCGCCGGCAAGGGCCATGAGACGACGATGCAGTTCGCCGACGGGCCGATCGCCTTTGATGACCGGGTCGTCGTGCGAGAGGAGCTGGCTCGCCTTGGTCGCGAGGTGAGCGGCGCGCCCGCAGCGTTTGGGCAGACCGCGTGATCGCGATCTTCACCTCGGGCGGCATCGCGCTCTTGGTCGCCGGGTTCGGCACGCCGATCCTGCTGCGCTGGTTGCGCCGGCGCCGCATCGGCCAGCAGATCCGCGAGGACGGCCCGGCGATCCACCTTGTGAAGGCGGGGACGCCGACGATGGGGGGGATCGCCATCTTGGCGGCGGTGGTCGCGGGCTACCTGCTCGGGCACCTCGGCACCCACGTCCCTTTCAGTCGCGAGGGCCTGCTCGCGGTGGGCGCGATCGTCCTCGCCGGCCTGGTCGGGCTGAGCGACGACTGGCTGAAGGTCCGCCGCCGACGCAGCCTCGGCCTCAACAAGCGCTGGAAGCTCGGGTTGTTGATCGTGGTGGCGGCCGCCTTCTCGATCGCCGCTGCCGAGCTCGCGGGCGTGCACACCACGCTCTCGTTCACCCGCTATGACCTGCCGGGCCTGGAGCTCGGCACGGTCGGCTGGGTGATCTGGTCGATCTTCGTGATCGTCGCCGAGGCGAACGCCGTCAACCTCACCGACGGGCTCGACGGCCTGGCGGCGGGGTCGGCGTCGTTCACCTACTTCTGCTTCGCGCTGGTGGGCTACTGGGAGATCCGCCATACCCACCCCCAGCTCTACCGGGTCCCCGACGGCCTCGACCTCGCGCTCGTCGCCGTGGCGATGGCCGGTGCCTGCGTGGGCTTTTTGTGGTGGAACGCCGCCCCGGCGCGGATCTTCATGGGCGACACGGGCTCGCTCGCCATCGGGACGGGCCTCGCGGTGCTGGCGCTGTTGCTCAACTTGCAGCTGCTGCTGCCGATCATTGGCGGCCTGTACCTCGTGATCATGCTGTCCGTGGTCATCCAGATCATCAGCTACCGGGTCTTCCACACGCGGGTGTTCCGGATGGCACCGCTGCATCATCACTTCGAGCTGATGGGCTGGCCTGAGACGACCGTGATCATCCGCTTTTGGATCTTCTCGGCACTGTGCGCGGTGCTCGGCCTCGGCATCTTCTACGCCGACTTCCTCAGCCTGGGAACGGTGAAGTGACTATGTCCGAGCTCGTGCCGCCCTCGGTCGACGCGCTCGCCGGCGTGCAGACGGTGCTGATCGTCGGCTTCGCGCGCACCGGCCAGGCCGTGGCGCGGGTGCTGCGTTCCCGCAACCTCTCGTTGCGCGTGCTCGACGACCGTCCCGACCCGGCTGCCCGCGAGGAGGCGGCGCGCCTTGGCATCGAGCTCGTCGAGTCGCCCGGGCCGCTCGCGCTGGCCCGCCTGATCGGGGACGCCGATCTCGTCGTCGCGAGCCCCGGCGTGCCCCCGAGCCACCCGGCGCTCGGAGCGGCACCGGCCGACCGGCTCGTCTCCGAGATTGAGCTGGCGGCGCGCCTGTCGCCGGTGCCTCTCGTCGCGATCACCGGGACGAACGGCAAGACGACGGTCACCTCGCTCGTCGCCGCCATGCTGGCGGCGTCCGGCCGGAACGCGCCGGCGGCGGGCAACATCGGGCGCCCGCTCATCGACGCCGTGCTCGCGCCGGGCGTCGAGCTGGTGGTGGCGGAGGTCTCCTCCTTCCAGCTCCTCTACACCCGAGACCTGCGCCCGATCGTCGCCGCCTACTTGAACTTCGCCGAGGACCATCTCGACTGGCACGGCGACGTCGCGGCGTACGCGGCGGCCAAGGCCAAGATCTTCTCCCGCCAGGGCCCCGGCGACGTGGCCGTCGCGAACGCCGAGGACGAGGTGGTGATGCAGGCGGCGCGCGCCGGGCGCGGCCGGGTCGTGACCTTCGGGCTCGAGCGCGGCGACTACCACCTCGACGGCGAGCGGCTCGTCGGCCCGGACGGGACCGCCTACGCCACCTTGGCGGAGCTGCCGCGCGCCCTTCCCCACGACGTGCAGAACGCCCTGGCCGCGCTCGCGATCGCGCTCGGCACGGGTGCCGATGCCGCCGCGTGCCGCCAGGCGCTCCGGATGACCACGGTGCTCGCGCACCGCGTCGAGCTCGTGGCCGAGCACGCCGGGGTCGCCTACTACGACGACTCCAAGGCCACCACGCCCTCGGCCGTCGCCGCGGCGTTGCGCGGCTTCGGTGCGGTGGTGCTCATCGCCGGGGGTCGCAACAAGGGCCTCGATCTCTCGGCGATGCGGCTCGCGGCCGAGGCCGGGGGTCGGCGCCGGATCCGGGCCGTCGTCGCGATCGGCGAGGCCGCCGAAGAGGTGGCGGCGGCCTTCTCGGGCTATCCCGTAGAGCGCGCCGACTCGATGCGCGCGGCGGTGCGCGTGGCGCGCGCCCTCGCCCGCCCGGGCGAGGTGGTGCTGCTCTCACCGGGCTGCGCCTCGTTCGACTGGTACCGCTCCTATGAGGAGCGTGGGGCGGACTTCGCGCGCCTCGTGCGCGAAGAGATCGGCGGGGAGGCCTGATGGCGATCGCCCAGTTGCTCGAGCGGACGCCGCGCCTTCGCGTCCTCGATGGCGGCCGTGACGCGCCGCCCGTGGCGGCCGCCGGCCGCCGCGCGACCTCCCTCGAAGACCTCGGGCGCAAGGACGCTCGCCGCCTTGAGCTGCTCGCCGTCTCGCTCACGGTCTTCGGCCTCGTTTCGGTGGCCGGTGTCTCGCCGATCGAGTCGCTCTACAGCTACGGCTCGGTCTTCTCCTTGGTCGAGCGCCAGGTGATGTGGGCGCTGATCGGCCTCGTCGCCTTCGTCGTCGCCCGCCGCCAGAACCTTGCCCGGCTGCGGCGCCGGGTCCGCCCGATCCTCGTCGCGGCGTTCTGCTTGCTGCTCGCGGTGCTCGTGCCGCACCTCGGCAAGGGGGCGGGAGGGTCCAGCCGCTGGCTCGGGGCGGGGCCGATCACCCTCCAGCCCTCCGAGATTGCCAAACTCGCCTTCGCGCTGTTCGCCGCCGACCTCGTGGCCCGGCGCGAGCGTTGCCGCGACCAGCTGCACGAGCTCGTGCTGCCGCTCGCGCTCATCGCCGCCATCTTGGGCGCGCTGATCTTGAAGCAGCCCGACCTCGGCACGGCGATCGTCGTGGTCGGGATCGCCGCGACGCTGTGGTACGCAGGGGGGGTGCGCGGCCGGCTGCTCGCCTCGGTCGTCGGCGTGCTCGCCGTCCTCGGATCGATCCTCGCCCTCGCCGCCCCCTACCGCCGGGCGCGCCTGCTCGCCTTCCTCAACCCCTTCGGGCACGCCTCGACCGTCGGCTACCAGCTCGTCCAGTCCCTCGCCGCGCTCGGCTCGGGGCACCTCGCCGGGCACCCGATGGCGACTGCGGTCAGCCCGTGGCTGCTGCCCAACGCGTCGAGCGACTTCATCTTCGCCGCCATCGGCAACGACTTCGGCCTGCTCGGCTGCCTCGCCGTCGTGTGCGGCTTCGCGTGCTTTGGCTGGCTCGGGATCCGCATCGCCATGCGCGCCGAGGACCGCTACCGGGCGCTGCTCGCCACGGCGATCACCGGCTGGATCGTCTTCCAAGCCTTCGTGAACATGGGCGGCGTGACCGGCCTGCTGCCCGACACCGGCATCCCGCTGCCCTTCTTGTCGGCAGGCGGGTCCTCGCTCATCGTCGCGCTGTTCGCCTGTGGCCTGCTCGCCAACATCGCCCGCCAGCCGAAGGTGAGCACCGAGCTCGTCACCGCACCGGCCCGGCCGGCGAGCGGCACCCGGACTCGGCCGCGAGCCGACGCCACGAGGTCGCGCCAGCCGAGCGCGCCCTCCCACGCGCCGCGCTCGGCGACCCGCCGGCCAGCCGAGCGCGCTCCCCGGGCGGCGGCCAGCGCGCGGACCCCTTCGCCGCGCCGCGCTGGGGGATCGCGCCAGGCGGCAACGGTGCGCCGTCCGGCGAGCGCTGCGGCACGCCACGCCGCCGTGCCGCTTCGCGCCGGCGCGCCGCGCCGCGCCGGGGTGATGACGGGGAGCCGGGCGGGGCTGCGGTGAGCCGCGGCGGGATCATCGTCACCGGCGGCGGCACCGCCGGTCACGTGCTGCCGGCGCTCGCCGTCGCGCGGGCGCTCGTCGCCGGCGGCCGCCAGCCGGCCGAGATCACCTACGTCGGCGCAGCGCGGGGGATGGAAGCCCGTCTCGTCCCGGCGGCCGGTTTCTCGCTCGTGACGCTGCCTGGACGGGGGATTGAGCGCCGGATCTCGCGCCGGAGCGTGCAGGCGGCGGCGATGCTGGCGCTCGGCTGTGCCCGGGGCCTCGCGCTCGTCGCCCGCAGGCGGCCCGAGGCCGTCGTGAGCATCGGCGGCTACGCGGCCCTGCCGTGCGCGCTCGGCGCCGCGGCGTTGCGCGTGCCGCTCGTTGTCGTCAACGTCGATGCCGTGCCCGGCGCCACCAACCGGCTGACCGGGCGCTTCGCGACGGCGTGCGCGATCGCGCTGCCCGGGACGCCGCTGCCCCGCGCCGTGCTGACCGGCGCCCCGGTGCGCCCCGAGGTGCTGGCGGTGGACCGCACGCCGGAGGGGCGCTCGGCCGCCCGGCGCGCGCTCGGCCTTCCCGAGGACCGTCTCGTCGTCGCGTTCACCGGCGGCTCTCTCGGGGCGCGCCGCCTCAACCTCGCGGCGATCGGCCTCGCCCGCGCCTGGGCCGCGCGCCATGACCTCGTCGTCGTGCACGTGGCGGGTGAGCGCGACCTCGACTGGGCGCGCGTGCAGGCCCGCGACCTTGCCGGCGCCAACGGCCTCGAATACCGCCTCGTCGGCTACGAGGAGCGCCTCCCGGCGCTGTTCGCAGCGGCCGACGTGGTGGTCGCCCGCGCCGGCGCGTCGACGATCGCCGAGCTGACCGTGATCGGCACCCCGAGCGTCCTCGTGCCGCTGCCGGGGGCACCGGGGGACCACCAACGCCTGAACGCCGAGCGCCTCGCCGAAGCGGGGGCGGCGCTGCTCGTCGAGGACGCGGCCGCAAGCGCGGAGGAGCTCGCCCGGGTACTCGACGCGCTCCTCGGCGAGGACGAGCGCCGTCGTGCGATGGGTGAGGCGGCGCGCCGGCTCGGCCGCCCCGATGCCGCCGAACGAGTGGCCTCGTTAGTAGAAGAGGCGGCGCGGCGCGCGCCACGACGAGTCGGGAGCAAACGATGACCGCCGGTCGCCTCGATCTGAGCCGCCCCCGGCGGATCCACCTCGTCGGCGTCGGCGGGGCCGGCATGAGCGCGATCGCCGTCGTGCTGGCTGAGATGGGCCACGAGGTCTCCGGCAGCGACCTGCGCGCTGGTCCGGTCCTCGAGCGCCTGCGCGCGAGCGGGGTGCGGGCCCTGGTCGGCCACGACGCGCGCCACGTGGACGGCGCCGAGGTGCTGGCGATCTCGACCGCCGTCGGCGAGCACAACCCCGAGGTGCGCGCCGCGCGCCAGCTCGGCGTGCCGGTGCACTCGCGCGCCGAGGCGCTCGCCGCGCTCTCGACCGAGCGGCGCTGCGTCGCCGTGGCGGGAACGCACGGCAAGACGACGACGTCGTCGATGCTCGCCCTCTGCCTCGTCGACGCTGGGCGCTCCCCCTCGTTCTTGATCGGCGGCGACCTGCCTCAGATCGGCACCAACGCGGCGTGGGGGAGCGGGGAGTGGCTCGTCGTCGAGGCCGACGAGAGCGACGGCACCTTCCTCGAGCTCGCGGTGGAGACGGCGGTGGTGACCAACGTCGAGCCTGACCACCTGGACCACTTCGGCTCGGTCGCGGCGCTCGAGGAGGCCTTCGGCGCCTTCCTCGCCACGGCCCGGCACCAGGTGGTCTGCTCCGACGACCCGGTGCTGCGCCGGATCGCCCCGCCGGGCGCGCACAGCTATGGCTTTCTTCCCGGTGCCGAGTTCCAACTGAGTGGGCTGCGGGGCGGTCGCAGCGAGATCGCCTTCAGCTGCTCGCGCGACGGCGAGCTGCTCGGCGAGGTCGAACTGCCCGTGCCGGGGCGGCACAACGCGCTGAACGCCGCCGCCGCGCTCGTCGCCGCCGAGCTCGTGGGCGTGGACTTCGAGGAGTCGAGCCGTGCCCTCGCGCGCTTTGGCGGCGTGGCGCGGCGCTTTGAGTTCCGGGGCGAGCGCAACGGCGTCGTGTTCGTCGACGACTATGCGCACCTGCCCGGTGAGGTGGTCGCCACCCTCGCTGCGGCGCGCCGCGGGGGCTTCGGGCGGGTCGTCTGCGTCTTCCAGCCGCACCGCTACTCGCGCACTGCGGCGCTCGCCACCTCGTTCGCGGACGCCTTCGTCGATGCCGACGTCCTCGTCGTCACCGGCGTCTACGCGGCGGGCGAGCAGCCGCTGCCGGGCGTCAGTGGGGCGCTCGTCGCCGACGCGATCGGTCGCGCCCACCCCGACGCCGCCATCGAGTACGTGCCGGCACGTGGCGATGTGGCCGCCCGCCTGCGGGGGCTGCTGCGGCCCGGCGACTGCTGCCTGTCGCTGTCGGCCGGCGACCTCACGAGCCTTCCCGACGAGCTGTTGTCCGGGCCGGCGTGGTGAGGGCGGCAGTGACCGGCACGACCGGCGAGCAGGCGGCCCGCATCGAGGCTGCGGCCGCCGAGCTGAAGGGACTGGCGCTTCGCGACGAGCCCATCGGGCCGAAGACCACCTATCGCACCGGCGGCGCGGCGGCGCTGTACGTCGAGATCTCGGGCCCGGCCGCCCTCGAGGCGGTGGCGCGCGCCGTGGCGACGAGCGGGGTCGCGGTGCTGGCGCTCGGGCGCGGCTCGAACCTCCTCGTCGCCGACTCGGGCTTTGCCGGGCTGTGCGTCGCCCTCGCAGGCGACTACGCCGGCCTCGAGCTACGCGACGACGGCCTGGCGCGCGCGGGCGCGGGGGTCGACTACCCGGTCCTCGCCCGCCGCAGCGCCGTGGCCGGCTGGACGGGCATGGAATGGGCGGTCGGCATCCCCGGGTCGGTCGGTGGCGCCGTGGCGATGAATGCCGGAGGGCATGGCGCGGAGACCAAGGACCGCCTCGTCGGCGCGCTCGTCGTCGACCTCAGGACTGGTGAGGCCGCCGAGTGGTCGAGCTCCGCCCTCGCGTTCAGCTACCGCCACTCCGCGCTGCACGCCCACCATCTCGTCTTGTCGGCGACCTACCAGCTCGCCGCGGGGGACCCCGAGCGCGCTGCGGGCGCGATCAGCGAGATCGTCGCCTGGCGGCGCGCCCATCAGCCGGGCGGTCGCAACGCCGGCTCGACGTTCTCCAACCCGCCGGGGGATTCCGCCGGGCGCCTCATCGAGGCAGCGGGCCTGAAGGGCTTGCGGGTCGGCTCCGCCCAGGTGTCCGAGAAACATGCCAACTTCGTGCAGTCAGATACCAACGGGTCAGCCGACGACGTCTTCCGCCTGATCAGCGAGGTTCGTCGTCTCGTGCTCGAGCGCTTGGGCGTGGAGCTGTCCTTGGAGCTGCGGACGGTGGGGGAATTCAGGTGAGCGCGCGCGCCGTGCTCAGCGACCCCCGCCTGCGGGCGCGCAAGATCGCCGTCGCCCGCCAGGCCGGGCATCGCCGCCTCGCGATCCTCGGCGGCTTCTTGGCGGCCGTGGCGCTCGTCGTCGCCACGCTCGTGGTCCTGCACTCGCCCCTCCTCTCGGCGCGCGCGATCTCGATCAGCGGGGCGAGCCACGAGCGGCAAAGCGAGCTCTTGGCGGTCACTGGCCTCGATCGGCACCCGCCGCTCATTGACCTCAACCTCGCCGCCGAGGAGGCGGCGATCGAGCGCCTGCCCTGGGTGGCGCGCGCCACCGTCACCCGCCACTGGCCGAGCGCCGTCTCGATCGCGATCACCGAGCGCCGTCCCCTCGCCGAGGTCGAGCTCGGCCCGACGAGCTACGCCCTGATCGACCGCAGCGGCCGGGTGCTCGCCGACACGACGGCCAGCACGCCGGACCTCGCGCCGCTGTCGGGCGTCGGGGTCGTGCCCGCGCCGGGCGGCTACCTCGCGCCGAGCGAGCAGGCGGTGCTCACCCTCGCCCGGGCGCTGCCGGTCGCCTTGTTGAGCCGCGTCGCCTGGTTGGGCGAGCGCCCCGGAGACGGCCTCGTGATCCAGCTGCGCCACGCGCCCCTCGTGATCATCGGCGCGCCGAGCGCGCTAAGGGAAAAAATGATCAGCCTCGTGACGCTGCTCGATCGGGCGCAAGTAGCGGGTTTTGCGACCATTGACCTGCGCGTCGCAGCGTCCCCGGTCTTGACCCACTGAGGCACTGGTCCTATGTTCGTCACGTTCTGGTCGCCCGGAGTTCAGCGGCCCGTCCCGGTGCCCGGGAGCTTGCCTTGGTGAGTCGTGCAGTCGCTACCGGGTCCCAGCGGGGGGCCGTGTCGCACCGACTTGTCAACAGTCTCCCGTGCCCGGGCGAGTCCGGCCGACGCCCGCTCCCGGCACCGTGGTATCGCCTAGGAAGGCAAGGGCAGCAATGACGGCCGCAGCGCAGAACTTCATCGCTCTCATCAAGGTGGTCGGCGTCGGTGGCGCCGGGGTGAACGCGGTGAACCGCATGATCGACGCCGGTCTGAAGGGCGTCGAGTTCGTCGCGGTCAACACCGATGCCCAGGCCTTGTTGATGAGCGAGGCCGACATCAAGCTCGACATCGGCCGCCAGCTGACCCGTGGCCTCGGCGCCGGGAGCGATCCCGAGGTCGGCCGGGCGGCGGCTGAGGAGCACCTCGAGGAGATCGAAGAGGTCCTGAAGGGCGCCGACATGGTCTTCATCACCGCCGGCAAGGGCGGCGGGACCGGGACCGGCGCGGCACCGGTGATCGCCGAGATCGCGAAGGGCCTCGGTGCGCTCACCATCGGGGTCGTGACGCGCCCGTTCGCCTTCGAGGGCCGGCGGCGCTCGGTGCAGGCCGAGGGCGGCATCCAGCGCCTGAAGGAGAAGGTCGACACCCTGATCATCATCCCCAACGAACGCCTGTTGACCCTGGCGGACGCCAAGACCTCGATGGTCGACGCCTTCAAGATGGCCGACGAGGTGCTCCTGCACGGAGTCCAGGGGATCACCGACCTCATCAACGTGCCGGGCATCATCAACACCGACTTCGCCGACGTGAAGACGGTGATGCAGAACGCCGGGACGGCGATCATGGGCATCGGCACGGCCTCGGGGGACAACCGGGCGCTGAACGCCGCTCGCCACGCCATCACGAGCCCGCTGCTCGAGGCGTCGATCGAGGGGGCCCGGGGCATCCTGCTCAACATCGCCGGCGGCCCGAGCCTCGGCCTGCTCGAGGTGAACGAGGCGGCCGAGGAGATCCACTCCCACGCCCACCCTGACGCCAACATCATCTTCGGCAGCGTCATCGACGAGTCGCTCGGCGAGAGCGTGCGCGTGACGGTGATCGCGGCCGGCTTCGACCGCTTCGAGGGCGCAGAGCGCCCAGCCGCGCGCCGGCGCGACGAGCCGGGAAGCGAGCCGGCGGCCGCCCAGGGCGGCGAGTCCGAGCGGGCACCGGAGGTCGATGTCTTCTCCGTCGGCGGCGACGACCTCGACCTTGGTGACGACGACTTCGACGTCCCCTCGTTCCTCCGCTGAGCCGCTGAGCGCGCTTGGGTCCGGCCGGGCCCACCTCGCCGGGGGCGTCGTCGCCCTGGCGACCAGCACGGCCGAGGGGGACCTGTCGGTGCGCGGCGCGCGGCCGGCGGCGACGCCGGCGCGCCACCTCGAGCTCGTCGCGCGGCCCTGGACCATGGTGCGCCAGGTGCACGGGGCGCGGGTGCTCGTGATCGACGCCCCGGCCGGCCCGCTCGATGAGGAGGCGGACGCCCTGGTGTCGTGCCGCGGGGACGTGGCGCTCGCCGTGCTCGGGGCTGACTGCCCACTGCTCGGCCTGTCGAGCCCCGAGGGCGTGTTCGGCGTCGTCCACGCCGGCTGGCGGGGCCTCGTCGCCGGTATCGTCGAGGCGACCGTCGAGCGGCTCGGTGACCTCGGCGCCAGCCACCTCGACGCGGTCGTGTCCGCCTTCGTCCACGTCGAGTGCTACCCCTTCCACCGCAGCGACGCGGCGCCGCTCGCCTCGCGCTACGGCGCGGCGGTGCTCGGGACGAGCGCGAGCGGCGAGGACGCCCTTGATCTGTCCGTGGCGCTCTCCGCGGCGCTTGGACGCGTCGGCGTGGACGCGCCGCGGCCGCTCGGAGGCTGCAGCGCCTGCGGTGGGCGCTGGTACTCGCACCGGGCGCAGGCCGCGACCGAGCGCCACGCGCTCGTGTGCTGGCGCGAGTGAGCGCTACGGCGCCCTTTTGCGGCGAGGACGTGCGCGAGGAGGAGCTCGCTGTCGTGGCGGCGCGCCTCGCCGCGCTTCGCCGCCGCCTGGCGGCGGCGGGCGACGACGCGGCGCGGGTGTCGGTGATGGCGGTCACCAAGGGCCTCGGGCTCGCCGCGGTGCGGGTCGCGCTCGCGCTCGGCCTCGTCGCGATCGGGGAGAACTACGCCGACGAGCTCGTCGCCAAGGCCAACCGCCTGGCTGGGCTCGATCCGACGGCGGCGGTGTCCTGGCATTTCCTCGGGGCAATCCAGCAGAACAAGGTCGGGCGCCTCGCCCCCTTGGTCGCCCGCTTCGAGGGCGTGGACCGCCTGGCCGAGGGCGAGCGGATCGCCCGCCTCGCTCCGGGTGCCCGCGTGCTGGTCGAGGTGGACTTCACCGGGCGGGCCGAGCGCGGCGGGGTGGCGCCATCGGCCGTGCCCGAGCTCGTGCGCGCCCTGTCGCGCCTCGAGCTTCGGGTCGAGGGCCTGATGACGATCGGCGTGCAGGACGACCGGGCGGCGAGCGCGGCCGCCTTTGCCCAGGTGGCTCGGCTCGCCGACGACCTCGGGCTCGCCGAGCGCTCGATGGGCATGAGCGGGGACTTCGAGCTCGCCGTGGCCGCCGGGGCGACGACGGTGCGCCTCGGCACGGCGCTGTTCGGCCCGCGACCGCCCCGCGACCCAGCGGCGCGTGGGGATGCCCGCCCTTCGGCCGCTGAGATGCCAGAATAGGGACGCCGAAGGAGGCTTGGATGGCAACGTTCGTAGACAAGATGCTCGCCTATCTCGGGCTGAAAGACGTCGATGAGGACGAGCTCTACGACGAGTACGAGGACGCCGACGACCTCCCCGCGCCGCGGGCGGTCGCCGGCGGCTACGTCGAGCACGACTTCGACCCCCCGCCGTCGAGCACCCTGCGGCCGCTGCCGCGCGAAGAGCCGCGCCCGGAGGCAACCCAGCGGGCGATCGTCCGCCCGCTCGTGCCGAGCCGTAACGCCAAGCCCCAGGTCGTGATCCCCGCCCGCTTCGCCGACGCCCAGGAGATCGGCGACCTGATCAAGCAGTCCAACCCGGTGATCGTCAACCTCCAAGCGAGCGAGCGCGACCTCGCCCGGCGGATGATCGACTTCTGCTCCGGGCTCACCTACGCTCTCGGCGGCGCGATGGAGAAGGTCGCCGACCAGGTCTTCCTCCTCACACCCTCGAACGTCGAGGTGTCCGCCGAAGAGCGCCAGCGCCTGCAAGAGCGCGGGCTGTTCCACTCCTAGGCCCGCCGGAGTGGGTGCCGCGACGCTGAGAGGGGGCCGGCGATGATCGTCCGCATCATCGTCGACATCTTGCAGGCCTACATCGTCGTCTTGCTGATCCGGATCGTCCTCACCTGGTTCCCGATCAACCCCTGGTCGCCGATGGCCCGGGTCGTGCGCGTCCTGGCGGCGATCACGGACCCGGTGCTCGTGCCAGTCCGCCGGATGCTGCCGCCGCTCACCTTGGGGGGCGCCTCGGCGATCGACCTATCGCCCATCGTCGTCTTCGTCGCCCTCGAGATCCTGATCAGCGTGCTCCGCGTGATCTGAGCGCGCCGACACGGCGCGGCGGGATCCGCGGACTTCTCGAGGGGCAGGGCTAGCATCGCGACCCATGGAGATCTCCGGCAAGGTCCTGCGCGAGGTCGAGTTCCGGGACCGCCTGCGCGGCTATGACACCGACGAGGTCGACGAGTTCCTCGAGAAGGTCGCCGTCGCCGTCGATGAGCTGCGCGCCGAGATGGCGCGCCTCACTGAGCGGGCGGCACGTGCCGAGCAGGCACCGCCCGAGGTCGCCCCGCCGCCTCCGCCCGCGCCGCCACCCGCGCCCAATGAGTACGCGCTCGACGACGACGCCATCCGCCGCACCCTCGTGCTCGCCCAGCGCACCGCGGACCTCGCCATCGCCGAGGCCCGCGAGGAAGCAGGAAAGATCCTCGCCGAGGCGCGCGGGGAGGCCGAGACGCTCGTCGGCCAGGCCGAGGAGCACGCCCGCCGGACCCGCGACGACGCCGAGCAGGACCTGCACACCCGCATCGCCCAGCTCGGGACCGAGCGCGAGCGCCTCGAGGGCGAGGTGGCGACCCTGGCTCGCCTCGTCGAGAGCGAGCGGGCGCGGCTCACCGAGGCGCTCTCCTCCGCCCTCCAGCTGGTCGGCGACACGCTCACGGTCTCTGAGCAGCTGGGTGGCCGCCGCGCCGAGCCGAGCACCGGCGACCGGCGCAGCGACAATCCGGCCGATCCGGCCGAACTCGATCAGGCGGCCCCGCCGGCCGGCGGCCCGGCGCTTGGCGCCGAGCAGGGCACGGCACTGCCGGACGTCGAGGCGGAGATCGCCGAGGACGCCGCCAGCGCGTACGGCGGCAGCTTCCCCGGGCCGAGCACGGGCAAGGTGCGGCCGCTGCCTGGCGAGGGCGAGGAGGCACCCGCCGAGGAGCTGTGGCAGCGCTGGGCGCACGGGCGCGACCTCGGCCTCGTGCCCGACCCTCCGGACCTCCCCGGCCCCGGGGGCTTGCCGGGACCCTCCGGCGGTGGCCTGAGTGCCTGAGCGCGCCCGGGGCGCGGCGTCCTCGGCTCAGCGCGGGGCCTGGCGCACGAGGCGCACCACCACGGTGCCGGCCTCGGGCAGGTCGAACTCCTCGACGAAATAGACCGCCTCGTCACCGTGGCGGGCCCCCGCCTCGAGGTCCCCGTCCACCGGCACGGTCGTCACCTCGCTGGCGAGCACCTCTTGGGCGAGCATGTCGCGCCAGGCGCCCTCGGCATCGCTGCCCTGTGGCCCGCGCCAGGCCGAAAGGCGCGCCTCGACCGCCGCGTCGATCATGAGGGCGAGCCGGATGCGGTCGACGACCTGGAGCCCGGCGTCCTTGCGGGCGGTCTGGACGACGCGCACGAGATCGCGCACGAGTCCCTCGGTGGCGAGCGCCTCGGTGACCTCGAGGTCGAGCACGACGACGCCGGCCTCGCCGGGAAGGACGCGGCCGGCCGCATCGAGCGGTCGCAGCGCCAGGCGGTACTCGCCCTCGTGCAGCCGCTCGCCGGCCACCTCGACGCCGCCGTCTGGGGTCGCGCGCCACTCGCCACGGCGCACCGCTGCGATCACCTGCTGGGTCTTGGCGCCAAGGCGCGGGCCGAGCGCGGCGGGCACGACGCTCAGCACGCTCGCCGCGTGCGCCTCGAGATCGGCGCTCAGCTCGACCGCCTTCACGTTCGCCTCGTCGGCGAGCAGCTCGAGGTAGGGCGTGAGGCGCTCGGGGCGCTCGGTCACGACGCGGAGCGAGGCGAGCGGCAGGCGGGCGCGCCGCCCGTGCTCTTTGCGCAGCGAGTGCGCCGCCGAGGCGACGGCGCGCACGAGGTCCATGGCGGCGACGAGCTCGGGGTCCTCGGGCAGCTTGTCGGGCGCGGGCCAGTCGCACAGATGCACGCTGCGACCACCCGTCAGGCCCTGCCAGACCTCTTCGGCAAGGAAGGGGGCCAGGGGCGCGACGAGGCGGCACAGCGTCTCGAGCACCGTGTGCAAGGTGTCATAGGCATCCCGCTTGTCCGGGTCGACCTCGCCCGCCGCCGTGGCGCCGTGGGCCGCGGCCGGGCGCCAGAACCGCTCGCGCGAGCGCCGCACGTACCAGTTCGTGAGGGCGTCGAGGAAGGACGTCACCGACGCGCAGGCCGAGGCGAGCTCGTAGCGCTCGAGCGCCCCGGTCATCTCCTCGACCAGGACGCGCAGCTTGGCGAGGATGTAGCGGTCGAGCACGCCCGCCTGGTCGCTGCGCCTCGTCCCGACGATGTGGTCGGCGCGCCCGTACAGGGAGAGGAAGTGCCAGCAGTTCCAGATCGGGTTCAGGACCTGGCGGATCGGCTCGGTCATCGCCTGCTCTTCGATGATCACGTCCTGGCCGCGCAGGACCGGTGAGGAGAGCAGGTACCAGCGCATCGTGTCGGCACCCGAGCTAGCGAAGAACTCCTCGGGGTCGGGGTAGTTGCGCAGGCGCTTGGAGAGTTTGCGGCCGTCGTCGCCGAGCAGGACGCCGTGGGCGAGACAGGTCGAGAACGCCGGCCGGTCGAACAGGGCCGTGGCGATGACGTGCAAGGTGTAGAACCAGCCGCGCGTCTGGCCGACGTATTCGCAGATGAAGCCGGCGGGGAAGTTCTCCTCGAAGCGCTGCTCGTGCTCGAAGGGGTAGTGGAGCTGGGCGAAGGGCATCGATCCGGACTCGAACCAGCAGTCGAGCACGTCCTCGACGCGCCGCATCGTCGCCTTGCCGCTCGGGTCGTCGGGGTTCGGGCGCGTCAGCTCGTCGATGGCGGGACGGTGCAGGTCGGTCGGTCGCACGCCGAAGTCGCGCTCGAGTTCGTCGAGGCTGCCGTAGACGTCGACGCGGGGGTAGTTGGGGTCGTCGCTCTTCCACACCGGGATCGGCGCGCCCCAAAAGCGGTTGCGGGTGATCGACCAGTCCCGGGCGCCCTCGAGCCATTTGCCGAACGAGCCGTCGCGCACGTGGGCGGGTACCCAGGTGATCTCCTGGTTCAGGGCCAGCAGACGCTCCTTTACCGCGCCGACGTTGACGAAATAGGAGGTGATGGCGCGGTAGATGAGCGGCGTGTCGGTCCGCCAGCAGTGCGGGTAGCTGTGGCGGTAGTCCTCTTTCGCAAAGAGCGCGCCCTGCGCCTCGAGACGCGCGACGAGCCCGGCGTTGGCGGCAAAGACCTGCTGGCCGGCGAGCTCGCCCATCGTCTCGTCGAAGCACCCTCGCGAGTCGACCGGGCAGACGACGGGGATGCCCGCCGCCTCGCAGACGCGCTGGTCGTCCTCGCCGAAGCCCGGCGCCATCTGGACGATCCCAGTCCCTTCATCAGTCGTGACGAAATCCCCAGCGATCACCGAGAAGGCGGCGGGCACGGTCGTCGTGAGCGCGGCGAAGTAGTCGAAGATCGGCGTGAAGTGCCGGCCGAGCAGTTCGGCCCCGTGCACCGTCCCGAGCAGCTCGGCGTCCTCGAGCGCCTCGGCGTAGGCGGCGAGCCGGCTCTCGGCGAGCGCGAGCCGGCGGCCGTCGCGCTCGAGGACGGCGTAGGAGAGCTCGGGGTGGACCGCGACGGCGAGGTTCGACGGCAGCGTCCAGGGGGTGGTCGTCCAAGCGAGCAGGCGGACGGGGCCGCGGACGAGCTCGGGCGCGGACGCGTCGGGGAGGAGGTCGAAGCCGACCGTCACCGCCGGATCCTGCCGCTCGCGGTACGCGTCGTCCTGGCGCGTCTCGGAGTTCGACAGCGGAGTCTCGCACTCCCAGCAGTAGGGCAGGACGCGGAAGGCCTCGTAGATCAGTCCGCGGTCAAAGAGGGTCTTGAAGGCCCACAGGACGCTCTCCATGAAGCTGGTGTCCATGGTCTTGTAGTCGTCTGCGAAGTCGACCCAGCGACCCTGGCGGGTGACGTAGCGCTCCCACGCCTTGGTGTACTGCAGGACCGAGGTGCGGCAGTGGTCGTTGAAGCGGTCGATGCCGAACTCGGTGATCGGCCCGCGCCCGGAGACGCCGAGTTCCTTCTCGGCGCCCGTCTCGGCCGGCAGGCCGTGGCAGTCCCAGCCAAAACGCCGCTCGACGCGAAGCCCGCGCATCGTGTGAAAGCGCGGCATGGCGTCTTTCACGAAGCCGGTCAGCAGGTGCCCGTAGTGGGGGAGCCCGTTGGCAAAGGGCGGACCGTCATAAAAGACCAGCTCGCGGGCGTCCTTGCGCTGGGCGATGGAGGCATGGAAGGTGTCGTCGCGCTCCCAGAACGCGAGGACCCGCTCCTCGATCTCGGGATAGCGCGCCTGGGCGGGGACGACGGGATAGCTGGGCGGGTCGCCGGGAGCACGCATTGCCCTACAGTATTCCGGCATGTCGGGAGAACTGTTCGAGCTCGAGGCGCGCGCCGACGCCACCGCGCCCGCCGACGTGCTCCTGCGCCTGCACGTCCAGCCGGGTGCCGGCCGGGCCGCCGTGACGGGCCGGCACGGCGATGCCCTCAAGGTGAAGGTGGCGGCGCCGCCGTTGCAGGGTCGCGCCAACGCGGCGGTGTGCGCGCTCGTCGCCGAGCTCTTCAACGTCCCCGGGTCGCGCATCGAGCTCGTGAGCGGGCAGATGCGCCGGGACAAGCGCATCCGTATCCGCGAGGTCGACCCGGCGCACGTGGCGCGGGTGATCGAGGAGGCCATCGAGCGCGCCGGCGCGAGCGTTGGGGGACGCGACCTCCACGGGCGTCGCCAGCGCTGAGCTGACGCTCGCGGGAATAGGCCCCTGACGCGCCGACGTTCAGGGTCATCGGCTATCGTCGCGCACTTCCTCGGGAAGGAGACCACCGAAGGATGCCTCGCACCAGCACCACGAGCGGCGCCGCGACCCCGGCGAAGACTGCCGGGTCGAAGGCGGCCGCCACCAAGGCGAGCACGAAGGCCGCGGCGGTGAAGGCGACGGCAAGCGGAGCCAAGGCGGCCCCGGCCAAGGCGGCCGCCGACAAGCACGCCGCGGACAAGCACGCGCCGGCCAAGGCGGCGGCGCCCGACAAGCACGCCGCGGACAAGCACGCGCCGGCCAAGGCGGCCGCGCCCGAGAAGCACGCCGCGGACAAGCACGCGCCGGCCAAGGCGGCCGCCGACAAGCACGCCCCGGCCAAGGCGGCCGCGGACAAGCACGCGCCGGCCAAGGCGGCCGCGGACAAGCACGCGCCGGCCAAGGCGGCGGCGCCCGAGAAGCACGCCGCGGCCAAGTCGGCCGCCGACCAGCACGCCCCGGCCAAGGCAGCCGCCGACAAGCACGCCCCGGCCAAGGCAGCCGCAGACCAGCACGCCCCGGCCAAGGCAGCCGCAGACCAGCACGCGTCCGAGAAGGCCCCAGTCCCAGAGCCCGCGGAGAAGCTCGTCCCGGCCGAAGGCCCCGAGGACCAGCACCGGCCCGAGCTGGCAGCCACCGCTCCGGTGGGCGCGGCCCCCGCCAGCTCCGCCTTGTCCGAGCCCGTGCCAGTTCCTCCGGCGCCGAAAGGCCTCGGCGGCCGTCTCGGTGGCGGCCGTCTCGGTGGCCGCTCAGCAGGTGAGGGCGGGGCCGGCAGCGGCGAGACCTACGCCAAGGACACCGAGTTCCTTGCCCAACAGCGTGAGGCGCTGCTCGCCGAGCGCAGCACCTACGCCGAGCAGGCGCGCGCGCTGCGCGCGGAGGCGGAGGCGCTCGTCGCCGAGGCCGAGCCGGGCGACGTGCAGTTCGACGAGGAGTCCGGCGAGGGTGGGACGACGACGGTGGACCGCGAGCGCGACCTCGCTCTGTCGGCCCAGGCGCTCGCGGCCGTCGAGGAGATCGACCGCGCGCTCGCCAAGATCGAGCAGGGCACCTACGGGATCTGCGAGAACTGCGGCGAGCTCATCACCAAGCCCCGCCTCGAGGCGCTGCCCTTCGCCCGCCTCTGCATCGCCTGCAAGAACGGCGGGCTCTCTCGCCGTTGAGCGCTCCCGGCCCCGTCGTCGAGGCGTCGGCCCGGCGCCGGAGGCTGGTGATCGCGCTGGCGGTGGCCGCCGTCATCGTCGCCATTGACCAGGTGACCAAGACGCTTGCCGTCGACCACCTGAGCTCTGGCCCGGTGCACCTGATCGGCCCGCTCTCCCTTGAGCTCGCCTTCAACTCGGGCGTGGCCTTCTCGCTCGGGACCGGGGACACCCTGCCGATCATCCTCGTCGCCATCGGCCTGATCGTCGTCGTCTTCTGGTTCCTTCGCGGCGCTCCGTCCAACACCATTGCCACCGGGCTCGGCCTCGTGCTGGGCGGCGCCGTCGGCAACCTCGCCGACCGGCTCTTTCGCGGTCGCCACGGTGCCGTGGTCGACTTCATCCACCTCGGCTTCTGGCCGACCTTCAACGTCGCGGACTCCTCGATCGTCTGTGGTTGCGTCGTCCTCGTCATCGGCCTTGCCCGCAGCGAGTTCAGCCATACCCGGGGGGCCCGATGACCGACCGCGGTGCCGTCGAAGTGCCGGGCAGCCTCGCCGGCGAGCGCGTCGACCGGGCGGTCGCGCTCCTCACCGGGCGCTCGCGTGCCGAGGCCGCGGCGCTCGTCGCCCAAGGCGCCGTGCGCGTCGGCGGGGCCGTCGTCGGCCGCAGCCGGCGGCTCGTCGAGGGCGAGCTGCTCGCGATCGACGCTCCGCCCGCCTCACCGGAGCCGGCGTCGCTCGCGCCGGACCCTGAGGTCCCTTTTTCGGTGGTCTACGCCGACGACGACCTCGTCGTCGTGGACAAGCCCGCCGGCGTCGTCGTGCATCCGGGCGCCGGCCAGCCCCACCACACGCTCGCGGCAGGGCTGCTCGCCCGATTCCCCGAGCTCGGCGCCCTCAGCGCCGCCGGTCTCTGGCCGCCGGAGCGGCCCGGGCTCGTGCACCGGCTCGACAAGGACACCTCGGGCCTCCTCGTCGTGGCCCGCACGGCCGACGCCTACGCGGCGCTCGCCGGCCAGCTGAAGCGCCGCGAGATGGGCCGGACCTACCAGGCGCTCGCGCTCGGCCAGCTGCGCGCCGACGAGGGGACGATCGACGCACCGCTCGGGCGCTCGACGCGCGTGCCCACCAAGGTGGCGGTGCGGGTCGACGGCCGCCCGGCGCGCACGCACTACCGCGTGCTCGCCCGCTACGACGAGCCCGCCCCCTTGAGCCTGCTCGAGGTGCGCCTGGAGACCGGGAGGACACACCAGATCCGCGTCCACCTGGGCGCGATTGGCCACCCAGTGGCCGGGGACGCCCGCTATGGGGGCACGACCCGATCACTCAGCCTGCTGCGGCCTTTCCTGCACGCCGCCCGGCTCTCGCTCATTCATCCGCGAAGCGGCGAGGCCATGGTCTTCACCGCGGCGCTGCCCGAAGACCTTCAGGCCGTCTTGTCGCGCTGCTCGTGAGCCCGCGGGCGCGCCGGTGAGCCGGCCGGCGCCCAGGGCTTGCAGTCGCGTTTGGTCAGGCAGCCGGGTGCAGCGCGCCGATCTCGGGCTGCTCGGCGAGGAAGCGGAGCGCGGCCGCCTCGACGCTTCGGACCCGGCGCACGCCGATGCCGAGCGTGCGTGCCGTCGTCTCGAGCGAGGCGGGCGGCTGGCCGGTCAGGCCGAAGCGCAGGCGCACCACCGAGCGCTCGAGCTCAGGGAGGCGCGAGATCGCCTCCTCGAGGCGCTGGAGGGAGACCGTCCGCGTCACCTCGTCGTCGACTGCCTCCTGGTCGCCGGCGATGACGTCGCCGAGCGTCGCCGTCGCCTCGCTGGCGAGTGGCTGGTCCAGGCTGGCGACGACACGGGGCAGGTGGGGCTGGCTGTCGTCGCCCTCGCGCTCAGCGGCCGCCTCGGCCGCCACGGCGTCCTCGGGCAGCCGGATGGCACGCCCCTTGGCCTGCACCGCGCGCTGGAGCGACTGGCGGATCCACCACGTGGCGTAGGTCGAGAACTTGAAGCCCCGACGCCAGTCGAACTTCTCGACGGCACGCATCAGCCCGAAGGCTCCCTCTTGAACCAAGTCGACGAGATCGATGCCGCGCCCTTGGTAGCGGCGGGCCCAGTGGACCACGAGGCGCAGGTTGGCGGCGATCATCTGGGCGCGTGCCTCTTCGTCGCCGTGCTCGATGCGTTGCGCGAGCGCGACCTGCTGCTCGGCGCTGAGTAGGGGGAACCGCCCAACGTCGTCGAGATACAGGCGCATGAGATCAGGGCCGCCCCCGGTACGCTCGCTGGACTCGTCGCTGATCATCGTGGTGGGGATGGTTTCGTCCTCCTCGTTGTCGGGGACCCCAGTGACGGGCTCCGACGTGGCTTCCTCAGCGAGCAATTGCAACAACGCGCGACGGCCCGGCATTCCGCCCGCCAGACAGTCGCGTGGTTGACTACCCCAAGGGGGCGCGGGTTCTAACCACCGGGCCCGCCCGCGGCGCTGCGCCGTGGATCGCACCGTCGACGTGGGGAAAGAGATCGGAGAGCGCGGGTGCACAACACCGGGGACGCCGTCGCGAAGCTCGCACCGACGCGGCTGTGGCTCGTTCGCCACGGCTCGACGGAGTGGAGCCGCACCGGGCGCCACACCGGCCGGACCGACCTCGAGCTCGACCCGACGGGCCGCGACCAGGCCAAGGCGCTCGGCGAGCGGCTTGGCGAGCAGGACTTCGCCGTCGTGCTCACGAGCCCGCTCCAGCGCGCCCGGCAGACCTGCGAGCTCGCCGGGCTCGGCGAGCGCGCCGAGGTCGACGAGGACCTGGCCGAGTGGGACTACGGCGACTACGAGGGCCGGACCACGGCCGAGATCCGCGCCGCGCGCCCCGGCTGGCAGCTATTTCGCGACGGCTGCCCCCACGGCGAGGCGGCGGCGGCCGTCGGTGCGCGCGCGGATCGGGTGCTCGAGCGCCTGGCGGACGACCCGCGCTGCGCGGGGAACGAGGCTGTCTGTTTCTCCCACGGCCACCTGCTGCGCGTCCTCGCCGCCCGCTGGCTCGGCCTGCCACCCGAAGACGCCCAGCTCGTGGCGCTCGACACCGCCAGCATCTCGATCCTTGGCTACGAGCACGAGTGGCGCGTCGTCGAGCGCTGGAACGCCTGAGCGACCGGCGAAGGACGGGCGGCGTCAGTCGAGCGCGGCGAGCGCTCCGGCGCCGGTGCGGGCGCGCTCGACCATGTCGGCGAGACTGAAAGAGTCGAGGTGCTGGCGCATGTGCATGCCGACCTCGGCCCACACCGACAACAGCGCGCACTGGCCCTCGTGGTCGCAGGCCCCGTTCTCGTGCGGGGCGCCGAAGTCGCCGAGCGCGATCGGGCCGTCGACGGCCGAGACGATGGCGCCGAGGGTGATCTCCTCCGGGGCGCGGGCGAGCACGTAGCCGCCACCCACCCCGCGCTTCGAGCGCACCAGGCCGGCGCCTTTCAGTGCGAGGAGGATCTGCTCGAGGTAGGGCTGGGGCAGGCCCGTCCGCTCGGCGAGGTCGCGCACCGAGGTCGGGGTGGTGCCGTCGCCGTGCAGCGCCAGCGACAACAGGGCCCGGCTCGCATAGTCGCCGCGAGTCGAAACCCTCATGGCGTCCATGCTACGGCGGTCCTGGCTGCCAGGCGGGCGAGCGCCGCAGGTTCGCGCGCCGATGTGGGCGGGTGGCGCCGACCAGCCACTAGCTTGCTTGCGGTGGAGCTGGCAGCGGACAGTTCGGTCGTGCAACCGGCGCGCCTTCAGCCGATGCTGCCCGACTACGGTGGCGCCTGTCTGAGCGAGGTGGTCCCCGTCCTGTACCGCCGGCGTGAGCTCGCCGAGGCCGGTGAGCTGCCCGCCTGGCTCCCCTCCGCGGTCGCCGAAGCCCGCCAGGTCGTGCTGTTGGTGCTCGACGGGCTCGGCTGGCGCCAGCTGGTCGAGCGCCGCCAGCTGGCCCCGACGCTCACCTCGATGGCGGGCGGGCCGATCACCTCGGTCGCGCCCACGACGACGGCGACCGCCCTCACCTCGATCGCCACCGGCAGCGCGCCGGCGCGCCACGGCATCATCGGCTACCGCCTCGCCACCCCGGCGGGGATCTTGAACGTCTTGCGCTGGACGGCCGGCGGCAAGGACGCCCGCGCCAGCCTCCCCCCGGCCCGGTTCCGCCGCACCGCCCCCTTCGGTGGCCGCACGCCACCGGTGATCACCCGTGCCGAGTTCGCCGGCAGCGGGTTTACTGAGGCGCACCTGCACGGCGTGCCACTCGTCGGCTGGAGGGCGCCGTCGTCGATCGGCGTCGAGATCGCCCGGGCGCTGCGTGGCGGCGCCGAGTTCGTCTACGCGTACTACGACGGCGTCGACAAGATCGCGCACGAGCACGGCCTGCGCGAGCACTACGACGCCGAGCTCCGTTTCACCGACCGCCTCGTCGCCGACGCCATCGCAGCGCTCGCCCCCGGGGCGGCGCTCGTGGTGACGGCGGACCACGGCCAGGTCGAGGTGGCGCGCCAGCCCGTCGTCCTTGACGAGGACCTCGTCTGCGAGATCGCCCTGTTGTCGGGCGAGGGGCGGTTCCGCTGGCTGCACGCCCGCCCCGGGCGTGACGGCGCCTTGCTCGCGGCGTGCCAGGCGCGCTACGGCGAGCTCGCCTGGGTGCGCCACCGCGAGGAGCTCGTGACCGAGGGCTGGTTCGGTGGCGAGCTCGCGCCCGAGGTCGCGGCGCTGTTAGGCGACGTCGCGCTCGTCGCCTCGGCGCCCGTCGCCTTCTACGACCCGGCCGACAGCGGCGAGCTGCGCCTCATCTCCCGGCACGGCTCGCTGACGGCCGACGAGGTGCTCGTGCCGCTGCTCGCGGCCGCTGCCTGAGGCCGCGGGGACCCCGGGGGCGATGCGGCTCTACACAAGGAACGGCGACGGGGGCACCACCGCGCTGTGGAGCGGGGAGCGGGTGCGAAAGGACCACCCCCACATCGTCGCCAACGGTGCCGTCGACGAGGCCCAGGCCTTCCTCGGCCTGGCGCGCGCCGAGGCCGACCCGGCCAGTGCGGTCGGGACGACCCTGCTCGAGTGCGAGCGGGACCTGTGGGTGCTGATGGCCGAGCTCGCCACCGCGCCCGCCGGCCGGGCGCGCCTCGTGGCGGGCGAGAGCGCCGTTGACCAGGCGATGATCGACCGCCTCGAGGCGCGCATCGACGCTTTCGTCGCCGCGATGGAGGTCGAGCGCGCCTTCACGCTCCCGGGCGAGAACCGCCTGTCGGCCTGCTTGGACGTCGCCCGCACCGTCGTGCGCCGCGCCGAACGCCTCGTGGTCGGCCTCGAGCTCACCGGCTCGCTCGCCGCCGCCTACCTCAACCGGCTCTCGGACCTGTGCTGGGCGCTCGCCCGGGCGTGCGAGGCCGAGCACCGCACCGTCCATCGCGGCCGACCCGGCCGCTCGCCAAAGGAGGAATGATGGCGCTTCGCGTTCGTGTCGGCGAGGTCGAACCAGCCGCCGACCAGGTGGTCGCGCGGGCGGTGTTCGCCGGGCTCGAGGCCGCCGACGGCGAGGCCCTTGACCGGGCGCGCTGCCAGCTCGTCGGCTTTCGCGGCGAGCGCGACGAGCGCGCGGTGCTGACGGGCCGCGAGGGGGCGGTCGAGGTCCTCGTCGGCCTGGGCGCTCGCGAGGCGTTCGGGCGCGAGGCGCTGCGCCGCGCCGGCGCGGCGGCGGTGCGGGCGCTGCCGGGCGCGAAGAGCGTCGCCTTCCCACTCGTGGCGGCGCTGTGCGCGACGCTCGGGCCCGAGCTCGCCGCCCGCTCGCTCGCCGAGGGCGCGGCGCTCGCCGCCCACCGCTTCACCCGCTACCGCTCGAGCGAGCCGGAGGCGAACGCGCCCGAGGAGATCGTGTTGGTGCCGGGCGCCGACGACCTCGAAGGGGCGCGCCGCGGCGCGGCGCGCGCCGAGGTCGTGAGCGAGGCGGTGGGCCTGGCGCGTGACCTCGTCAACACCGCCGCAGCCGACCTCGGCCCCGAGGACTTCTCCGCCCGCGCCGCCGCGCTCGCGGAGACCGAGGGGCTCGAGTGCCAAATCTACGACGAGGCGGACGCCCGCGAGGCCGGGCTCGGCGGCCTGCTCGGCGTCGGCGCCGGCTCGGTCCGCCCGCCGCGGCTGTGTCGCCTGCGCTACCGCCCCGAAGCCGTCGAGCAAGCCCGCGGAGCCGCCGCGCCGCCGCGCCTCGCGCTCGTCGGCAAGGGGATTACCTTCGATAGCGGCGGGCTGTCGCTCAAGACACCGCAGCAGATGCTGACGATGAAGACGGACATGTCCGGGGCCGCCGCCGTGCTCGCCACCATGGTCGCCTGCCGCCGCCTGGCCGTCGCGGTCGAGGTCGTCGGCTACCTGGCGCTCGCCGACAACATGCCGAGCGGCAGCGCCACGCGCCCGGGCGACGTACTGCGCATCCGCAACGGCAAGACGATTGAGGTGCTCAACACCGACGCCGAGGGGCGCCTCGTCCTTGCCGACGCGCTCAGCCTGGCGGTCGAGGACCGCCCCGACGCCATCATCGATCTCGCCACGCTGACGGGGGCGTGCGTCGTGGCGCTCGGGCGCAAGATCGCTGGCTTGTTGAGCAACGACCGCCGACTCGCCGAGGCGGTGCGCCACGCCGGCCTGCAGGCCGGCGAGCCCGCCTGGCCCCTGCCGCTTCCCGCCGAGTACCGGGCCCTCGTCGACTCCGAGGTCGCTGACCTGCAGAACCAGGGATCCCCGGGCCAGGCCGGCACGCTGACGGCGGGCCTCATCCTCCAAGAGTTCGTCGGCTCGCTGCCCTGGGCGCACCTCGACATCGCCGGGCCGGCGCGTGCCGAAGAAGACGGCGGATACCTGCAAAAAGGCGGGACCGGCTTCGGGGTGCGGACCCTGATCGAGCTGCTCGAGCACTACGAGCCGGTCGGCGGCGTGGCCGAGGCCGACCCGGTGTCACGCGTCGAGCTCCCCTGACGGGCCGGTCCGGCGCGCCGCCCAGTAGCCTTCGCGCCAAGGCGGCGAAAGGGAGCGTCATGGGCGAGGGGGCGGGACCGACCGACGAGCAAGCACGGGCCACGGTGCCTTCGGCGGGCGAGGACGGCGGATCGGCCCCGCTTGCCACCGACCAGCCGGTCGGCGCCGGGGCCGTCCCCGACGACGCGAAGGCGCGCCCTGTCGAGGCGGCACCGACCCGAACGAGCACCGTGCACGCGCCCGTTGCCGGGTGGACGCGCGAGCCCGCCGGGCCGCTCACGTTGTCGATCGACGTGGGCGGGACGGGCATCAAGGCCTCCGTGCTCGATGCGGCGGACCGCATGGTCGCCGACCGCGTGCGCGTGGCGACCGCCTACCCGATGTCGCCGGACGACTTCGTCGAGCGCGTCGCCGAGCTCGTCCAGCCGCTCCCGGCTTTCGACCGGGTCTCAGTCGGCTTCCCCGGCGTGGTGCGCCGCGGCGTGATCCTCACGGCGCCCCACTTCGTCACGGCCAAGGGTCCCGGCAGCGCCGTCGTGGCGGACCTGCTTGCCGCCTGGTCGGGCTTCCCGGCCGCCGAGCGCCTCGGTGCCCGGCTCGGCAAACCAACCCGCCTTGCCAACGACGCCGACCTGCAGGGCCTCGCCGTGGTGAAGGGCAAAGGGCTCGAGCTCGTGGTCACCTTCGGCACCGGGGTGGGCACCGCGCTGTTCTTAGACGGCGTGCTCGCCCCGCACCTCGAGCTCGCGCACCAGCCGTTCCGCAAGGGCGAGACCTACAACGACCAGCTCGGCGAGGCGACGCTCGAGCGCATCGGGGCGAAGAAGTGGCGCAAGCGGGTGCTGCGCGCGCTTGACAACTTCAACCGGCTGGTCAATTTCGACCGCTGCTACATCGGTGGCGGCAACTCGCGCCGCCTGGTCGGGCACCTCGGCGAGCCCTATGAGATCGTCGACAACGTCGCCGGCATCCTCGGGGGCATCCGTTTATGGGAGCGCCACGGCGGCTTGTGAGCCGCCGTGGCGCTCAGTACTCGATCGCCACCAGCTCGCGCTCGTCCTTCGCCGGCTCGCCCGACCCGCTCGGCCGGATCGTCGCCGCCGCCTCCTCGTCGCAGATCCGGAGTGCCGCGAGCGCGCCCAAGAGCGCGAAGGCGGCGGCGGTGTAGAGCGCGGCGTGGTAGGAGGCGAGGTTGGCCACGACGTGGTGGGCCACGACGTGCACCGCCCCGATCGCCACGATCACCGAGGTGAACACGGCGACCCCGACGGCCCCGCCGAGCTGGCGCAGCGCGTTGAACATCGTCGAGGCGCGCCCGGTGGCCGCCGGCGTGATCGTGGCGAACGCGGCGGCCTGGACCGGCACGAAGACCTGGGCGAGGCAGAGCCCCATGCCGAACAGCAGGGCGCGGGGCATCCACAGGCTCGTCGTGGCGCCGACGAGGCCCAGCGCGGCGATGAACAGCGCCATCCCGGTCGCCCCGAGCGCGGCGTGGCGGCGCGGCCCGAGGCGCGGATAGACGACGCGGCTCGCCAGCTGGGCGCCGACCATCACGCCGAGCGCCTCGGGGAACGTGCTGAGGCCCGCCGCGAGCGCCGAGAGGTGGCGCCCGTCTTGGTAGAAGAGGGTGATCACGTACAACATCCCGAGCAAGGAGCCGGTGATGGCGAGGATCGCCACCGTCCCGGCGCGCAAGAGCGAGTTGGAGAGCAGGCGAAGGTCGACCATCGGCCGGGGCGTCTTGAGCTCGTGGGGGACGAGCACGCCGAGGAGCACGAGGCCGAGCGCGATCGTGCCGAGGACGTCGGGGGAGTGCCAGGACTTCACGGGCCCCTCGGACAGGCCGTACATCAACGAGGCGAGCCCGAGCCCGGCGAGCAGGAAGCCGGCGAGGTCGAAGCGGCCGGGGTGCGACTCGGGGGTCGAGTCCAAAAAGAGCAGGCCGAAGGCGATGGCGGCCAGGCCGATCGGCACGTTCACGTAGAAGACCCACCGCCAGGAGACGTCGGAGACCAAAAGGCCGCCGAGCACCGGGCCGCTCGCTGGTGCCAGCGCGGTCGGGAAGGTGAGCACGCTCGAGGCGCGGACGCGCTCTTCGGGTGGGAAGGCCCGGTAGAGCATCGCCATCCCGACCGGCATGAGCATCCCGCCGCCGACGCCCTGGAGCACCCGGAACAGGACGAGCTCGGTCATGTTCGTCGCCAGGCCGCACAGCGCCGAGGCGGCGGTGAAGACGGCGATCGCCCCGAGCAGGATGCGCTTTCCCCCGAAGCGGTCGCCGAGCCAGCCCGAGGCCGGGATGAAGACGGCGAGGCTGACGAGGAAGAAGATCGAGACGCTGTCCACTGACGTGGCAGCGACGTGGAAGCTGCGGCCGATCGCGGGGAGCGCGACGTTGACGATGGTCGTGTCGAGGATCGAGATGAACATCGCCGCCACGAAGACGACGGCGACGGCGATCTTCTGGTTGATGCGGGGCAGCGTCACGTAAGGCTCCAGGGCAGGGAGGCGGGGGGTGCGCACCGGGAGGCACCGGTGCGCTCGCTGTCGGCCAACGCCTCCTCACCCCGCGCTATTCCGGCGGGCGGCGCCGACGCGCGCGCCGGCCTCCGGCCGGCAGGCTCGGGACGCAGCGGCTCAGCGACGAGGGTGACCAGAGCGGGTCAAGAGCCCGAGGTGATGTTCGCGCACTGCGCCGAGAGCGCGCGCACGAGGTAGGACTCGGGGACCCGGCTCGACTCCTCGAGCGTGGCCTGGAGCGCTTGGTAGGCGCCCCCGGCGCTGCCGGCGAGCGAGGCCGGCCGCAGGGCGAGGCGCAGCTGGGTCAGCGCCGCGCGCCGCTCGTGGTGGGCGAGCGTTGGGCTCGGCGCGTGCTTGGCGCTGGCATAGAGGTCGAGGGAGCGCTGGACGTGGGTGCAGGCCTGCTGGGCGAGGGCCGCGCCCCCGCCGCCGCAGGCGGAGGCGACCAGCCCGGCGAGGGGGAAGGCGGCTACCACGGCGATGCGCCATCGGCGGGTGGGCATCTACTCGCCGAGCCAGGTGGGCGCGGCGTCGAGCAGGAAGCGGCTGACCGCGAGCGCCCGGTCGAAGGTGCTGCACAGCAGCTCCTCCCCGGCGAGGACGCGGGCGAGGGAGACCTGCTGCTTGGCCACGATCGCCAGGCGCCGCACTGGCGGGTCGGTCACCGAGCCGAAGGAGTCCGTCGCGGAGATCTCGAGCGGCAGGTCGACGTCGCCCACCCCGGCGAGGTCGATCGCCAGGCGCAAGAGGTCCGGCGGATGCGGCAGCGGCGGTACGCCCCAGGTGAAATTGAGCGGGAACGACCACTTGTCCGGCGGCTCGACCTCCTCGGGGAGGGCGACGACGGCGTCTTCGAAGTCGAGCAAGACGCGGGGGTCGACCTCGAGGGCGAGGTGGAGGTCGATCGGCCCGCCGCAGCCCTCCTCGGGGTGCAGGTCGACCTCCCAGAACTGGCGAAGGGAGTAGGTCTCGACGAAGTGGCGCTCGTCGTGGACGTGAAAGCCGTGCTCAACGGCGTGATCTTTGAGGTCTGCCACGTAGCCCGCGACGTCGATGACGGCCATCCAGGCGGAGTGTAGGCGCCGGTCGCGCCCGCGCCCGCACCCGACCCGGGGGGCGGAGGCGCCCGGGTGCGCCCGATAGGGTCAAGCTTCGTGGCCGCTCCCGAGCTCCTCGCGCTGTTGGGCGAGGTGGCTGCTGCGGTGCGCCGAGCGCTCGAGGAGCTCGCGGACTGGGGCCCGGCGGGGACGCGGCCGGGCCAGTACCGAAGTGACCTCGTCGCCGACGAGGCGGCGCTCGCGGTGCTGCGCGGCGCCGGGCTCGGCGTGCTGTCGGAGGAGTCGGGGATCCATGACGGGGATGCGCCGCTGCTGGCCGTGCTCGATCCTCTCGACGGCTCGACGAACGCCTCACGGGGGATCCCGTGGTACGCGACGAGCTGCTGCGTGCTCGACCGCGACGGCCCCTTGGCGGCGCTCGTCGTCAACCAGGCGACGGGCACCTGCTATGGCGCGACCCGGGGGGGCGGCGCGACCCGGGACGGGATCGCGATCGCCCCGAGCACCCGGCGCGAGCTTGGTTGCGCCGTGATCGGCCTGTCGGGTTACCCGGCGCGCTATTTCGGGTGGCGCCAGTTCCGCGCCCTCGGGGCGGTGGCGCTCGACCTGTGCGCGGTGGCCGATGGGACCCTCGACGGCTATGTCGACTGCGCCGAGGCGGCGCACGGCTCGTGGGACTACCTCGCGGGCGTGCTCATCTGCGAGGAGGCGGGCGCCGTCGTCGGCGACGCGCACGGGCGCGAGCTCGTCGTGCGCGAGCACGGCGAGCGGCGGACCCCGATCGCCGCCGGAACGCCCGAGCTCTACGCGGCGCTGCGCGCCGCTCGCCCGGCCGCCGGCGCCGAGGCTGGGTAACCTCCCCCAGATGGCGGACACTGAAGCGGACGGGCTCACGGCGCTTTTGGCGCTCCAGGACGAGGATGTGCGCGCGGCGCAGCTCCGCCATCAGATGCGCCACCTCCCCGAGGCGGCCGAGCTCGCCGAGCTCGAGGGGCGGATCGCCCGCCTCGACGTCGAGCTCGCCGGGGCGTCGGCCCAGCGCGAGGAGCTGGCCGGCCGCCGGGACGGCCTCGAGCACGAGGCCGAGGAGGTGGGAAGGCGCATCGAGGTGATCGAGCAGCGCGCCGCGAGCGGCGGGTCGTTCCGTGACCAGGAGGCCATGGCGAGCGAGATCGATTCGCTGCGGCGTCGCCGGCGCCAGCTCGAAGACGACGAGCTCGAGGCCATGGAGGCCATCGAGCCGGTCGAGTCCGACCTTGCCCGCCTGGAGTCCAGCCGCGCCGAGCTCGTCCGCGAGGCCGATGGCTGCCGCAAGCGCCTGTCGGAAGCGGCCGGCGTGCTCCAGCATGAGCTCGACGTCGTGCAGCAGCGCCGCGGCGGACTGGCGGACGCCGTGCCGAGCGCGCTGCGCGCCGAGTACGAGCGCCTCGCCCCGCGCCTTGGTGGCGTGGCGGTGGCGCGGCTCGTGCACAACATGTGCGACGGCTGCCGGCTCCAGCTGCCGGCGACCGAGATCGACCGCATCCGCCACGCCCCCCCAGGGACGATCTTCCACTGCGACCAGTGCGGCCGGATCCTCGTGCCGAGTGCGCCCGTCGCACCCCGCGAGGAGGACTGAGCCTTCCTCAGTCGAGCAGCGCCCCGAGCCCGGCGAGCTGGAAGACCCCGCGCACCAGGGCCGGGGCGCCGATCAGCTCGAGCAGCTGGCCGCGTAGCGCGAGCGCCTGGCGGGCGCGTACGAAGGCGCCGAGCCCGGCGGCGTCGATGAAGCTGAGCCCAGACAGGTCGACCGTGACGATCGCCCGATCGAGCCCGGTGAGCAGGTCGAGCACCCACTCCGCCCGCGCGACGTCGAGCTCGCCGACCAGGCGGACCGGCATCGGCGGCTCGTCGCTCCCGCCGAGCATCGCGACGGCGGACTGGCGGTGCGGCGGGTGGGGGCGGTGGTCGCGCACGGTGATCAGCGTCGCGCCCGGTGTGGTCATGAGCTAGTCCCGGGATTCTCGCTCCTGTCACACCAGCACCACGCGACGGGCCGTGGCGTTCAAGTGTCCCGGTCGGGGCGCCGAAGAGAACAGGGCTATGAGAACGATCCGGAATCGGCGCTTGAGCGCCGCAATCGCAGGGACGAGCGCTGCGCTCGTCATCGGAGCGGTCGGCGTTGGCCCCAGCATCGCATCGGCCACGCGCACGCCGCGAGCGCACCGCGTAGCCAAGGCGGGCGGCGTCATCCGCTTTGCCGAGTCACCCACGGCCTCGCCAAACTACATCTTCCCGATTGCCACGGTGCAGTACCAGAGCGGCTACAACATCGATCAGTTCGACAACTTGCTGTACCCGCCGCTGTACTCGCCGAGCCCCGACGCGCCGACCTTCGACTACTCGCACTCGATTGCCAAGGCCCCGATCTGGTCGGCGCACGACACCACCGTCACCTTGCAGCTGAAGCCCTACCGCTGGTCCGACGGCGCGCCGGTGACGGCGCGTGACGTCATCTTCTCGATCAACCTGGCGCGCGCCGAGGGCGCGTCGTATGGCAATTACGCCGGCCCGACGCAGTTCCCCGCCAACTTGAAGAGCTACACGGCGCTCGGCGAGCGCACGCTTCGGCTCGTGCTCGATGCGCCCGTCAACCCCACCTACTACGAGGACGACGGCCTCGCCTATCTGATCCCGATCCCCCAGCACGCTTGGGACAAGACGTCGGCGAACGGCAAGGTCGGCAACTATGACCTCACGCCGGCGGGGGCGAAGAAGGTGCTCTCCTTCTTGCAGGGCGAGGCGGCCAAGACGAGCATGTACTCGACGAACCCGCTGTGGAAGGTCGTCGACGGCGCCTGGCTGCTGCGTAGCTTCGGCGGCGCGAGCTCACCGGACGTCTTTGTCCCCAATCCGCACTACAGCGGGGCCAAGCCCCGCGTCGCGGAGTTCGAGGAGATCCCCTTCACGAGCGACAGCGCCGAGTTCACCTCGCTCAAGTCCGGCACGGGCACCCTCAGCTACGGCACGGTGCCGGTACAGGACATCCCCGCCGCGGCGTCGCTCAAGCCCTCGGGCTTCAACGTCAAGGCCGTGCCGGTGTGGGGGTTTTCCTTCATCATTCCGAACACGAAGAACCCGCAGGTCGGCGCCGTCTTGAGCCAGGGCTACGTCCGCCAGGTGCTCGCGCGGCTGACCGACCAGAAGACGATGATCCAACACTTCATGGACGGCTATGGCGTGCCAAGCTATGGGGTCGTCCCAGTCGCGGCCGCGCACAACCCGTTCCTCAGCAAGCAGGAGCAGCACAACCCCTACCCGTACTCAGTCCACGCCGCGGTCGCGCTCTTGAAGGCGCACGGTTGGAAGGTGCACCCCGGTGGGGTGGACGTGTGCGAGCGCGGCGGCGCCAGCGGCTGCGGTGCGGGGATCGCGCGTGGCCAGCGCCTCGCCCTCAACTTGTTGATCGCCGGCGGATCGACGATCCGAGCCGAGGAGGCCGCCCTCTTGCAGTCCGACGCCGCCAAGGCAGGCGTGCAGGTCTCCCTGCGCACCGAGGACTTCAACACGGTCATCGCCAACGTGGCACCGTGCATGCTCCCCAAGGACAAGGGGACCCCCCAGTGCGACTGGCAGCTCGGTGAGTTCGGCTACCTCGGCCAGTCGACCTTCCCGGCGCTCGAGGGCGTGCTCACCACCGGCGGGTCATTCAATGCCGGCCAGTACTCCAACGCGAAGCTCGACGCCCTCGTCGCCAAGTCCACGAGCGCGAGCTCGCTGTCGGACTTCTTTGCCGCCGAGGACCTGATCGCCACGCAAGAGCCCTGGATCTGGCAGCCGATGACCGACTCGATCGACGCCACGGCAGCCAACCTCGCCGGATACGGCCTGACGAGCGAGTTCGACGGCGCCGCCGGCTTCATCGAGCCGCAGTACTGGTACTTCAAGCACTAGGCGTCACGACGCACCAGCGAGGCGGCGGTGGCCCGGTCGACCGGGCCGCCGCCGCTTTGTCGTGGCGCCCTGTTGGCTCAAGGCGTGCATCCTTCCCGCCGTTACTGCCAAGGTGAGCGCGAGGTCAGTCGCGAAGGCTACGAGGGCGCGAGCCGCGTCGCTCGGCGATGGCGCTCGTACCCTCCCGCTCGTCGCGGACGTCGAGCGCGTCGGCGAGCGGACCTTTGTCGTCGTGGTGTCCATCGCCCCGGGGACCGAGCGGGCGCGCGCCGATGTGGCCGAGCTCGGACGCGACGGCCGCCTGGTGCTCCTGGACTGGCGCGCTGGGCATGACCGGCGCGGCGTCGAGTACGCCGCCGAGATGGCGGTGCACGCCGCCGTGCGCGTGATCGCGCGTCTTGCCAGCGAGCCGGGTGCGGCGAGGGAGGCGCCCGTGCGCAGCCTCGGGCCCGGTGGCGTGCGCCGGTGGTCCCACCGGCGTCTCGCCCGCTGCGGCGAGCACCCTCCGGCCGCCTGAGGAGGCGGGCGAGCCAGGAGCCACCGCCTCCACTTGGCGAGCGGTCACCGGCGACGCGGCCCATCGTCTTGCCCGAGGGCACGGGCAGGCAAAGCGCGTGGCGCGCTGAGAGCTATGGGGCACGGTGACACTCGGCGCGTCGCCCGGGAGATCGGCGGGCCCGGGACCGCAAGGGGACCCCGCCATACCGCCGGTCCCCCCGTCGGTGCGCACATCGATGGGCCGGCGGAGCTCGCTTCCCGGCGAGCGTGGTGCCTTGGTGGCAGTGGCGCGGGCCGGTGCACTGATCACCAAGGTGCGCGCCGCGACTCAAGCGCTGGCACGCTGTGGGGCATCGGCTCGCGCTCGCGTGCTAGGAGAATCCCGTGCAGATCGAGGAGTACATCTCGGCGCTCGAGCGGGAGGGGCACTGGCTCATCGAGGCGGCAGGAAATGCCGGGCTCGACGCGGCGGTGCCGAGCTGTCCGGGCTGGTGCGTCCGTGAGTTGCTCGCCCACCTGCACTACATCCACCGCTGGGCCGCCGACTATGTCGCCGACGCCTCCCAGGAAATGGTGCCCGAGCTCGACGAGCCAGGGGTTCTCGCCGCGGCGCCACGAGATGATGTGCTGCTCACGAGCGTCCAAGAAGGGCACCGCCGGCTCGTCGAGGCGCTGGCCGCGGCACCGTTGAGCCTCGAGTGCTGGACCTTCCTGCCGGCGCCATCGCCGCTTGCCATGTGGGCGCGCCGCCAGGCCCACGAGACGGCGATTCACCGGGTCGACGCCGAGCTCGCCGCCGACCGCCGGCCGACGCCGGTCTCGTCCGAGTTCGCCGCCGACGGGATCGACGAGCTGCTCTTTGGATTTCTCGGCCGTCGCCGTCGCATCTCTCCCCCGAGCGGCGTGGAGGGAACGATCGGCCTCGAGGCGACGGACTGGCCCGCGCAGTGGAGCATCCGGCTGGCCCACGGCGGCATCGAGACCTCCCGCGGAGCATCGGCGCGCGATCTCACGGTGCGGGGCGCCGTCACTGAGCTCTACCTGCTGGTCTGGAACCGGCCCCCGCCGAACCGCCCCGATCTGGTCGGGGCGGAGTCCCTGCTCGATGCCTGGTGCCAGCGCGTGCACGTCAGCTGGTCCTAGCGCGACGAGCCCGCACGCTCACCGGCGCGACGGGCCGCGCTTCGAGCGGGGTGGCACTGGTGCAGATCTCGTCCCGGCGTCCTTGCCGCGGGGCGGGCTGGGCGTTCGTCCAGCCCACACGCGAGAGTAGGGGTGGGCTCTTCGCCTGCAGGGGGCGGGAGCCGCCGAAGTGGAGCGACGCGAGAGGACAAGCACGCATGACGAGGCCAGATGCAGCGGTGAGCGCCGAGGACGTGCGCGACGCGGCGAGCGTTCTCGACGGCGTCGCCCACCGCACGCCGGTCGTCCGATCGCGCACGCTCGACGCGTCGACGGGCCGTGCCGTCTTCTTCAAGTGCGAGAACCTTCAGCGCGTCGGCGCCTTCAAGTTCCGCGGCGCGTACCACGCCGCCGCCCGCCTTTCTCCCGAGGTCCGATCGTCCGGAATCGTGACCTATTCGTCGGGCAACCATGCCCAGGCCGTGGCGCTCGCTGCCCGCGAGCTCGGGACCAAGGCGGTCGTCGTCATGCCCGAGGACGCGCCGCGCTCGAAGGCCGAGGCGGTCGCCGGTTACGGCGCCGAGATTGTGACCTATGACCGCTACCACGGCGACCGCGTGGCGATCGGCGAGCAACTCGCCCTAGAGCGGGCCATGGGCCTCATCCCTCCCTACGAGCATCCCGATGTCATCGCGGGCCAAGGCACAGCAGCGCTCGAGCTGCTCGAGGAGGTCGGCGACCTCGACGTGCTCGTCGTGCCGGTGGGCGGTGGCGGACTCGTAGCGGGTTGCGCAACCATCGCGCACGCCATGTGCCCGAAGATCCGGGTCGTTGGCGTCGAGCCGATCGCCGGGGACGACACGAAACGCTCGCTCGAGGCCGGCGAACGCATCAAGATCCCGGTGCCGCGCACGATCGCGGACGGCCAGGCCGCCGAGATCCCCGGCGCGCTCACCTTCTCCATCAACCGCCGCCTGCTCCACGCCGTGGCGCTCGTGAGCGACGCTGAGATCCTCGACGCGATGCGCTTCGCGTTCGACCGGCTCAAGCTGGTGGTGGAGCCAAGCGGAGCGACCGGGCTCGCCGCCGTGCTCACGGGGCGCATCGATGAGGTGGCCGCCGGCGCGGTGCGCGTCGGGGTGATCCTCTCGGGTGGCAATGTCGACACGCGGCGCTTCTGCGAGCTCATCGGCTGACGCATCGGGGCGCCCGCCCGAGGGGGCCGCTGGGTCGCCTTCTGGCTCGTCCACGGGGCGCATGGAATCGTGCCGAGCTCCTCGAGTTGCCGGCCCGGTGGCCCGAAGGCGGCGGGGACGGCGTTCGTCGTGCTCGTCGTTCCTACAGCCCGAGGTCGCGGGGCTCGAGGTCAAAGGGCGGCGGCACGAGGTGCCGCAGGCAGCTTGCGTCGAGGTGGATCGCATCCGCGCGGCTGACGAAGCGCTCCAGGAGCGATGCGCCGCATCGCATGCCAGGTGGGCAGGTCGAGGCGGTGCGACTGTCCCGGCATGACGAGCAGCCGGCTCTCTGGCCAGTAGCGGCGGGCGCCGGTCATATTGGCGGGGGGGTCTTGGGGATCCGCGCTGCCGTTGAACATGAGCACCGGCACGTCGCTCCGTCCCAGCGCGCCGTAGATGGTGCCCTCGGGCGGTCGCGGCATGAGCGCGCAGACGGCGCGCCACCATCGAGCGCTCTCCTGGTCGGATCCGTACTCAAAGCTCGTGGTGCCCGAGAGTTGGGACGGTCGATCGGCAGCCCAGGGCTCGCCGCAGCGGATGGGGTAGGTGATCATCGACGACGGCGCACTTGGCTCACTGGCCAGCGCGCTCGCCACCTTGGCGACCTCGGCGGCGGGATCCTTGGCGGAGGCGATGAGGTGCACGAGCAGCGGGAGCCGTGCCGCCGTCGAGGCAGAGATCAGCACCTGGTGGACGGCGTCGGCGAGCGTCGCCGTGTCGAAGCGCATCGAGGCCGCCGCTGTGCCGGGGGCGCGGAGCACGACTCGGGGCGACGTTGCCGCCCACGCCTGCAGGCGCGCCCAGTCGGCCGCCAGGTGCGGGAAGGCGCGCTGGCACGCGCGCTCGTGCGTGCAGCGGCCAAAGACCGCAGCGAGCGCCGACTGCGCGGCCGACGGCATCCGCTCATAGATCGGAAGGGGGAGCAGCGTGCCACCGATGAGCGTCATCGTCCGCACCAGTGCGGGGTGGCGGAGGAGGAACACCTGCGCGGCGGTGGCACCGTACGATCCGCCCACGAGGTCGGCCCTCGCGATATGGAGCGCTCGCAGCACGTCGGCAACGTCATCGATCGCCATCGCCGTCGTGTAGTAGGCCAGGTCGGCATGCAGGCTCGCAAGGCAGGTGGACACCGCGCGCCGAAGCACCTTGGCGTCTCCGAGCGAGGGGAAGGCGCGACAGCGCAGCGGATTGGAGGACCCCGTGCCCCGCTGGTCGACGAAGATGAAGTCGTGGCGGGCGTGGAGCAGCGCGAGCTCTTGCACCTCGCTCGGGAGCGAGGTGATCGCGGACCCTCCCGGGCCTCCCGCGAAGTAGACCACCGGATCCGCACGCCGGGCGGAAGGCAGCGCCGCCGGAAGCACAGCGACACGGATGGGGATCGTCCGTCCGGTCTGCTCGATGCGATTCTCGGGGACCTGGAGCACCCCGCAGCGGACGGCACGTTCGGCCACCACGGAGATCCCAGTGACGGCGAAGCAACCGCGCAAGAGCGCCGCGACCGTCCGGGACAACCTTGGCGTACGGGCCGACCGAGGAGCCAGCCGTCGCCAGTGAAGTCTGCGCACTCCCAATGGACTGCTCCAATGCGCGCCGGATTGCTAGTGTCCTGAGCCAGAGATTCGCAAGAAATATCCTGAATCCGGGAATTTCTTCCTCGCCCGCGCGTTCTCCCCATCGTTCCTGCGACGATGGGAGGCGACATGGCAGCGAGGGGACGGCCGAAG